>NZ_MQTQ01000075.1:71467-98889 GCF_020532805.1 Arthrobacter sp. SO5
GCTACGGCTCGACCGCGCCGGTGGGCTCCTTCCCTCCGAATGGATACGGGCTCTATGACATGGCCGGAAACGTGTGGGAGTGGACCAGCGACTGGTATCAGCAGCACGACGCCGGTGACGGGTGCTGCGCCCCGGTCGATCCCCGGGGCGGTGACCGTGACGCGAGCCTGGACCCTCGGCAGGCCCCGGTGCCCCGCAGGGTGGTCAAGGGCGGCTCGTTCCTCTGCGCCGACAGCTACTGCCTGCGCTACCGGCCCGCCGCCCGCCGCCCGCAGATGGTCGACACCGGCATGAGCCACATCGGCTTCCGGTGCGCTGCCCCGCACTCCGCAGCGCCGCAGCCGATGTGAAGCCGGTTCCCGCGCCGGCCCGGACGGATGTGTCGGGCCCGGCGTGCCGCCGTTGCGCGGGTCAGTGGCCGGGTCCGGTGATGATCTTGTTACGTTCGGATTCGTGCGCACCGCCCTTCTTCGCCAGCGTGGAGCACGCCTCTTCGATGTCCCGGGCCAGCGTGTCGACGTGCTCGCGGCTCATCGTTTCCTTCACCAGGGCCCGCATGATCGTCACGTTTTGGGCGTTCGGCGGCAGGGTGTAGGCCGGTACCATCCAGCCGCGCTCGGCCGAGAGCTGCCAGGCAATGTCGAACTCGTCGTATCCGGGGTCGGAGGCGAGCCGGAACGCGACCAGGGGGAGTTGCTCCTCATCGGGGCCGATGATCTCGAACCGGCCCATGGCCTCCAACTTCTCGGCGAGGGCGCGGGCGTTGGTCTGCATGTTCCGCATGATGTAGGTGTAGCCCGCACGGCCGTAGCGCACGAAGTTGTAGTACTGGGCGAGAACCATCGACGAGCCGGTGGAGAAGTTCAGGGTGAAGGTCGAGTCGGTCTTGCCGAGGTAGTTCTCCTCGAAGACGAGGTCCTTGGCCAGGTCGGCCTTCTCCCGGAAGATCAGCCAGCCGATGCCGGGATAGACCAGGCCGAACTTGTGCCCGGAGACATTGATCGAGCGGACCTGCTCGAGCCGGAAGTCCCACTCGGAGTCCGGGTAGAGGAAGGGCCAAACGAACCCCCCGCTGGCCCCGTCCACGTGCAGCGGCACATCAAGGCCCCGCTCACCCTTGATCCGGACCAGCAGGTCGTTGATGCCGACGATGTCGTCTTTGTGCCCGGTGAACGTCGTACCCAGCACGGCCGCGACACCGATGGTGTTCTCATCGATGTGGGCCTGCACGTCCTCCGGGCCGATCGTGTACTTCCCCGGCTGCAAGGGCACGATCCGCGGCTCGACGTCGAAGTAGCGGCAAAACTTCTCCCACACGACATGCACGTCGCCGCCGAACACCAGGTTAGGGCTCGACGTCGATGCGCCCGCGGCCTCGCGGCGTTTGCGCCAGTTCCACTTCAGGGACAGACCGCCGAGCATGATCGCCTCGGACGATCCCTGGGTTCGGGCTCCCGTCGTCTCGCCGGGCGCGTGGAAGAGGTCGGCGAGCATCCGAATACAGCGCTGCTCGATCTCGGCCGTGCGGGGATATTCGGCGTGGTCGATGAAATTTCGGTGCAGGTTCGCGGCGATGATCTGCTGGGCCTGCGGCTCCATCCATGTCGTTACGAAGGTCGCCAGGTTCCGGGCCGGATCACCCTCCAGCGCCAGATCCTCCGACACCAGCCGCAAGGCGTCCTCAGCAGGAATGCCAGTCTCCGGGAACTCCCGGCTCGGAACCTCCTGGGTGACGAATCGGTTTCCAAACAGGGCCGCGTCGGCATCGGCCGGCTGGGAATTTACTGACATCACTTCTCCTCAGAAACTGTTGAAAAGGGGTTACGGATGAGTCCCCCGGTTCGCAAGAACCGAGGCGTCGGTGGATTCTGGTCTCAGCATCAGAATCGCGCCGGCGAGGAAGCAGAGGGCTCCCACGAGCGTGCCGAGATTGGACAGCTCGGCGTTCCAGACGTCGCCGCTCGACGGTACGACAAAGGCTGCGACAGCCGAGATGCCGAACGCAACAGAGCCGGCCACGTTGATCACGCCGATCTTCCACGCCCGGGGCTTGGGCCGGCCGGCAATGGCACCGCGACCGGCATCCCGCAACGCTACGCCGCTGGCAACGAGGAAGGCGATTGAACCCAGAGCGTCGGGTCGCCACACGCGCTGCTCGGTCAGCGCCGCATTGAGATTGTCCCGCAGCGCGTTTCCTGTACTCCAGTTGAACCACAGCGTGCCGGCAAGTTGAATCGCGCCAGCGAGCCAGCCGAGATTCCGCGGCGCCCACACCCACCTCGAATGGCGCCGCGTGGCACCCACGGCGGGCAGCGCGTCAACGGCTTCGCGGTACTGCAGGAACGCTGCACAGGTGAAGAACAGCGAACCGACGAAGAATGTGACTGTACAAAGGCGCAATCCCACGGCCTCGGCGTAGAACGGCACCGCCCCCAAAGCGAACAGACTTGAGCCGATGATGAACAGCCAGGCGATCCACCGGTCCCGTAAGGTCGAACGGCCCGCGCCCGAGATCTCAGTCATGGTCGGCCTCAGAGGGAGCCCGATGTTGGGCGCTGCCGGCATCGTCGGGGGCTACGGACGCCCTCGGGCCCGGGACCGGGAGCACGTTGATGATCACGAAGGACACCGCCACAGCCACCACCACCTGGGGTGTCACGGTCAACCCGTCCACTCCCAGCAACAGCGTTGCCAGCAGCGTCGACGTCAACGGCAGCCGCAGCATTGCTGCGCACATGGCTCCTATGCCCATGCCGATCGCTGCCGCGAGATTCATTCCGGGCAACCCGCTCGCAGCAATACCGAGGGCCGCACCGATGAACATCGACGGGAACACCGGCCCACCGCGAAATGCGCTCAGCGAGAGCCCGTAGACCAAGGTCTTACAAGCGATCAGCAGGACCAGCACCGCAAGCGAGTAGTCCGCGGCGTGTTCGACCAGCGCCGGAAGTGCGTCCTGCCCCGAGAACAGCACCTGCGTGAAGCTTTGCCCGGATATCAACTGGTACGCCATCGCGGTAAGGCCGACCAGCAAGCCGAGCGCAGACGTCACCAGCAACCGGTTCAGATGCACGACCGGACGCAGCGACAGCGCGACCCAGCGGATCAGCCATCCCAACAGCGCGCCGACCGCGCCCATGATCACCGCCCAGCCAAGCGTCGCCAACGTCGGCGGCACAGCAGGCGGCACCACGGGCAGCGCCAGAGAGAAGCTGCCTAACCCGGTCCAGCCGTCCAACCCGACGAACACCAGTGCCCCGACGCCGGAAGCGAGCAGCCCGGGCAAGGCCACCAGGCTTAGCGTCATTCCCCCGATCCCAGCGGCCTCCATGATCAGGAATGCGCCGAGAACGGGAGACCCGAGCAGGGTACTGATCGCTGCGAAGCTGCCAGCCGACGCCATAATCGTGAGGGCCATCGGCGGAGCGTCCTTCTTCACCAAGTGCACCGCCAACGCCCCAAGGCCGCCACCGATCGCGATCAACGGCGCCTCGGGTCCGAGCACCGCACCCAGGCTGAGCGTGGTCAGTGCCGCGAGCACGATGCCCACAAGCTCACGACTGCTGGGCGGACCACCGCCGGTCTTGAATCCGAAAGCAGGTGAGTGGCCCCCATTTCCCGGCAGATACCGGATGGTCAACGCCGTCAGCAGCCCACAGAGCGCCAGCCACGGAACCGGCCACCACGCAGGAGCAGTGCCCCCAAGGACTTGATTCGGCAGCCCGGTGAAGACGTACCGCTGGACTGCCGCGACCAACGCGAGAAAAGCGTACGCGATGATCGAGATGGGAACGCCCAAAACCGCTGCCAGCACGAGCGCCGCGAGGTACGGTCTGGAACGAATCACGACGACGGGATCCATAGTGGGCGGCGACGCGGCAGGCTCGCTCATTCCCTTCTCCTTCCGCTGGCCGCGCAACACGGCGGGAGCCTTTAGGAGGTCCCACAAGCGATAGAGGCTGGTCAATCAGGTGTTCTTCAAGCTAGCGCTTCCAGTGGTGGCAGTCGTCACCCAATGGGGGTGAAAGAGAACCGGCGCGCAGAAGAAAGCCCGGATCCGCCGGCAGCGGCCCCGCGTCGCAGGTGCCGCGGCCGGTGGCCGCGCTAGTCCGCGGCGCGGAACTGTACGCATGCGTCCAGGCCCTGGCTGTGGTCCCCCGGCTGGTTTGCCCTCCGGCTCAAGACAGCCCGTGCGCCGCTGGCTTGCGCGAGTTGCTGGACGATGGACAGGCCCAGCCCGCTGCCTTCGGAGTTGGGCTGGGCTCTCCAGAACCGGTTGAACGCTCGTTCACATTCGTCCGGCGAGAGCCCCGGTCCCTCGTCGAGCACATGCAGTTCGACAGTCCCGGAGGCTGCGTCCTTGGCTATCACCAGTTGAATCTGCGAGCCTTCCGGGGATACGGCCAGTGCGTTGTCGATGAGATTGTCGATGATCTGCTCAGGGGCGCCCGGGATGGCAAAGATCGCGGCGCGGGGAGCTGCTTGCACACTGATGCGGACCCCGGTCTCCTCGGCGAGGGCCTGCCATTGTTCCTGGCGGGACCTGGCTATCTGGCTGAGATCGTTTTCGGTCGGGCTGATGAACTGACCTTCGGCCCGGTTGAGCTTGAGCAGACCGTCGATGATGTGTTGGAGCCTGCTGGTCTCCTCCAGGGAAGCCGCCACCATGGCGGCTCCTGCGTCCGGATCTGTGGCGATCGTATCGGCCGCGTTTTCCAGCTTGAGCCGGAGTGCTGTTAGCGGGGTCCGCAGCTGGTGGGAGGCGTCGGAGGCAAACCCGCGTTGTTGGATCAGCAAGTGCTCCAGTTTGGCGGCCATGCGGTTGAAGGCACTGGCCAATGCGCGCAGTTCCGGCGCGCCTTCGTTCTCGGCTGTCCGCGTCTCAAAGTGCCCGTCCGCAATGAGTTCTGTGGCCTTCCTGAGTTTGTGCAGTCTGCTGGTGACTGCGCTTGCCATCAGAAACGCCAGGAATCCTGCCAACGCGACGGTGGTGCCCGCGACGGTCCAGAGCGTACGCAGGTGGCCGGCAGCCTCGTCGTCAACAACTGATGCGGGATACGTGAGCCGGACGGCGCCGACGATCTTTTCTCCACTGAGTACGGGGACTGCGACATACACGAGCTCAGTGCGGAGCGTTTCGGAGTATCGCTGCCCGGAGGTGATCTTTCCTGTCAGGGCGGCAGCGATCTCCGGTCGCGAACCATAAGAGGACCCGGTGGACGATTGGTCGTCGTCGGACGTGGCCGCCGCCGTTCCTGCGGCGTTGACGATCACAACACGGGCCCCGCTGGCCCGGCCATAGCGACGGACGTCCGTTGCGACCTCGGCGGGTATAGCCACTCCGGCGGTCAGGGCAGCCGAGCTCCGTCCTCCCAGCAGGAAGGCGTCGCGTTCCAGGGAAGTGGTCAGGCGGTCCCGTTCGACGCCTACCAGGTAGCTGCCCAACGGGATGTCCTGGACCAGGACGACCATCAAGGTAACAAACATCAAGGCGCAGATCAGCCGCAACCTCATCCCGGCACCTCGAGCCTGAAGCCCACGCCCCGCACCGCCGTCAGCCACCGTGGATCCCCGAGCTTCTTGCGAATCGCAGCGACATGGGCATCGAGAGTCTTCGTGGTTCCGAACCAGTTGGTGTCCCAGACGGCGCGCACGATTTCGTTGCGCGGAAAAACAGTGCCCGGCTCCTCCGCCAGGTAATAGAGCAACTCGAATTCCTTGGTCGTGAAGTTGATCTCGGTCCCGGACAAAAGAACCCGCCTGGACCTCTGATCTATGCTCAGCGGCCCGACGTTCCGAGTGGTCCCAGCGGGAGGCTGGCCGTCCGCGGAGTGGTCTTGGGTCCTTCTGGTCACGGCACGGATCCGAGCGATGAGTTCGCGCATCCCGAACGGTTTCACAAGATAGTCGTCGGCACCGAGTTCCAAGGCCAGGACCCGGTCGATCTCTTCGTCGCGTGCGCTGACGACGATGATCGGGGTTGCTGCCAGGGCCCGGATTTCCCGGCATACATCGGTGCCGTCCATATCCGGCAAGCCAAGATCAAGGATCACGAAATCGGGGCCGCCGGCGTGAACGGCGTCCAGCGCCCCGGACCCCGTGGCGACCCGGTCAGCCTCGAAGCCAGACCGGATCAATCCTTCAACCACGCCGGAGGCCACTGCGTCGTCGTCTTCCACCACTAGTATCCGCATACCTGATTATGTCCGCCCAACGGTGGATCGTGGCGCCCCGCCGGGCCCGCGGCTGATCGCTGTACGGATCTTGGACAAATCTTGGATCCGCCGAGCATCTGTCTTGTCCGGGCGATTTCTAGTGTTGACTCATGAAGACACGAACAGCTCTGGTCCTTTCCGTGGCGGCCGTACTCGTGACCGGCTCCGCGGCGCTGGCGGTTAACACCAGGACGCTGGGGAACTCGTCCCCGGGCTTCACCGGTACTGCCAACGAAATCCTCCTGCCGCAGAATGCGACGACTCCTGACCTCCCCGCACCAGCCGGCTCGCCAGCACCAACGCCGGTGGATAACAGCAGCACCCGTCCCGCCCCTGACCTGACCGAACAGCCCGGCAGCGGCCACGTTGCCGGCACGGACGACACGAGCCAGCGGACGAAAGATGGGTCCCACGAGGAATCCTCCGGCCACGATGACTAGACCTCGGGTTCGACACCCGTCACCGGCCCGGAAGGCAAAAATCGGCGCCGCGGGACTCTCCTTGTCTGCTTTTCTGGCTCTCGTCTCGGCGTTCGCCAGTACGGGCCAGGCACAGCCTCCTCCGGGTATCCCGCCCGCAGCCCCTGTCCCGGCAGGCCAGACCTCATCGGAGACAGTTCCTGCTGCGCCTGCTGGCCCGTCCGTGTCCGTTCCTGCGGCTCCCGTCGTGCCCGCACCCGTGCGGCCCCCGTCCGTCTCCGTTCCTGCGGCTCCCGTCGTGCCCGCACCGGTGCGGCCCACGTCCGTCTCCGTTCCTGCCAGACCCACCATCCCGAACGGAACCTCGCGTGGCTCCGGCCGCTAGCGCCACCGCGCGCCGGATCGGCCGGGACGCCGTGCGTTCCGCCTACGCCCAGGCTTCAGCCCGTCCGCGCACCGTGGACGACCGGCGCCCTGCGATGGGAGGCACGGCCCAAATCACCTTGGTCGGCGGGACCCCGGCCCTGTTGGACGAATGCTTTGACCTGCTGCGCAACCTGGAACTGAGGTGGAGCCGGTTCCTCCCCGACAGTGAAATATCCCGGCTTAACAGGTCCGAGGGCCGCCCCGTGATGCTCAGTCGGGAATCGGTTCGCCTCATCGTCGAGTTGGTCGCCGCGTGGTCGCTCACGGGCGGCGTCTTTGACCCGACAATCCTTCCCCGTCTGCTGGAACTCGGCTACCGAACAAGCTGCACCAACCCTGAGTTGCAGACAGTGCTTCCTCCTTCGGCCCGCTGGCCCGGAGACATGGCCGGCGTCCGGTTCGAGTCACATGGAGTCCTCCTCCCACGAGGAACCACACTGGATCCGGGCGGGCTGGGCAAAGGCCTCGCGGCTGACCTGATTGTTGAGTTCGCGCTCGGCAGCGGCGTTTGGGGCGCGATGGCCGAGATCGGCGGTGACGTTGTGGTCGCAGGAGACGCCCCGGACGGCGGGGCGTGGACCATCGCCGTCGAAGACCCGTTCCACGCCGGGGCGGATCCGGCGGCCCGAATCGAAACTGTGCGACTAAACGCCGGCGCCGTAGCCACGTCAAGCCGCCTCAATAGACGATTTAAGACGGTTGCGGGACCCGCGCACCACCTGATCGATCCGTCGTCGGGCCATAACCCCACCACCGGAGCGGTCACCACCACTGTCATCGCAGGCAGCGGCACCCGCGCAGAAGCCCTGACGAAGGTGGCGTTCAACATGGAGCCCGCGTCAGCGTTCGAGATGATCACCCGGCTGGGCGGGGAGGCGATGATCGTGCCGGAGGAACAAACTCCACTCTTCTCAGCGGGATGGAAGGACTTCCGATGAACGACCCCCACGTGTGGTGGTACGTGACGCGCGCAAGCGGCATGGTTGCGTGGGCCCTGCTGACCCTCTCGGCTATCTGGGGGGTACTGCTCTCCACCCGGGTGCTTCGCAAAATCGACAACCCCGGATGGCTGCACGATCTCCACCGCTGGATGGGTGGGGCCGCGCTGCTGATGACAGGGATGCACATGATCTCGCTCATGCTGGACTCCTGGGCCTCGTTCTCCGCCGCCGAGCTCCTGGTTCCGTTCGCCGCCGCCTACCGACCGGCGCCCGTGGCGCTGGGAATTGTGGCCTTCTACCTACTGGCCGCCGTTCAGGGCTCATCCCTTCTCGTGCACCGCTTGCCCCGGCGCTTCTGGAAAGGCCTGCACTACACCAGCTACGCTTCCGTCCTGCTCGTGTCCTTTCATGCAGGTTGGTCCGGGAGCGACGCCAGCGCCTGGGGCTACCAGCTCACGGCGATCCTGCTGATACTTCTCCTCGTCGCAGCCGCCCTCGTCCGCATCATCACACCAGGTCCAGGCGCATCACCACGGGGAGCCTCCTTCACTGCCCGGGAACCGTCCTCATCTGCTGCGGCGCCATCTGCTGCGGCGCCCGGCACCGGGACGAGGGCCGCCATCGTCCGCGCCGTGCACCCGCTGGCCGACGGCGTGGTGTCCATCCAACTGGCAGCGCCCGACGGCGGAGCCTTACCGGGTTGGGAGCCCGGCGCGCATCTGAGTGTCCATCTGCCGAATGGCGTGGACCGGGAATACTCGCTCTGCGGCGATCCGGCCGTTCGAAACAGCTACAGCATCGCTGTCCGACTCGCTGAGCCTTCCCGGGGAGGGAGCCGGTGGTTGCATGATCACGCGCACACCGGTCAGCGAATCGATATCTCCGGGCCGGGCAACCACTTCCGCCTCGTCCCGGCCCAACGCTACCTGTTCATTGCTGCCGGCATCGGGATCACCCCCATCAAGACCATGATCGAGTCCCTTCCGGCCAGCAAGCAGTGGGAGCTGGTCTACCTCGGACGGACCCGCGCGGCGATGCCCTACCTGGATAGGCTGGAATCCAAATTCCCGGACCGCGTCATCGTCCACGCCCGTGATGAGCATCCAAACCGACTGGACCTTGCGGCCCTTCTTGCCGCCCGGAGCGCCGAAACAGAGGTGTATGTCTGCGGCCCGGAACAGCTCCTGAGCGCGGCCACCGATCTTGTGCCGGCCCGGAGGCTGCACCTTGAACGATTCTCCCCCTCCGCGATGAGGAACTCTGCTGAGCCCGCCCGCGCGGTGGACATTACCTGCGGGCGCAGCGGCAAGGAAATACACGTCCCCGCCGGCGTTTCGGTGCTCCATGCGCTGCAAGAGCACGCGATACCGATCGTCGGGTCCTGCGGCGAAGGTCTCTGCGGCACCTGTGAAGTCCGGGTCCTCCGCGGTACCCCCGAGCATCTCGACTCGATCCGGAACGAGCAGGATAAGAATATCCGGGGCATCATGTATCCCTGCGTATCCCGTTCACTTAGCGCCACCCTCGTCCTGGATATCTGACCAGACAACTGCGCAGTCAGGGGTGTCCGGCTGGAACCTTTCTCCAAGCCGTTCGTCGGCTTCAGCGCCTTACATGACGGGGACCAGAGCAGATGGGAGGATGGGCGCATGGAACTGCACATTACCGGCGACCCCGCCGCGGATAAACTGCTCAGCGATGACGCCTTCGCGCTGCTCACCGGCATGCTGCTTGACCAGCAGGTGACTATGGAGTCGGCGTTTGCCGGACCAGAAAGATCATGACGCGGCTCGGGTCCATGGACCCTGCCGCGATCGCGGAATATGACCCGGCAGACTTCGTTGAGATCTTCAAGGAGCGTCCGGCCGTTCACCGCTTCCCCGGTTCCATGGCCGGCCGCGTTCAGGCCCTGGCAGCGACAGTTCAGCGCGATTGGAATGCGGACGCGATTGCCATCTGGACCCGGGACCACCCTGACGGCCAGGAAGTGCTCCGCCGATTGAAGGGATTGCCCGGTTTCGGGGAGCAAAAGGCGAAGATCTTCCTCGCACTCCTCGGCAAGCAGTGCGGACTCCAGGCTGACGGCTGGCGAGAGGCTGCAGGCTCCTACGGCCAGGAGGGCGCATTTCTTTCTGTGGCCGACATCGTGGACCAGGAATCGCTCGGAAAAGTGCGCGCCAACAAGCAGGCTGCCAAGGCCGCCGCCAAAGCCGCGAAGGCATCCGAGCCCTGATAGGAACACCAATCGATTTGCGACGGCGGTATACATGACGATGTTGGGTTCACCAGCTCCTTCAGGGCAGCTCAGACCGACGTGCTAGTGATGGCTTAGGTGCTCGTTGTCTTTCCAGATGCCGTCGCCGGGCATCTCGAGCCGGTCGGTTATTGACTCGCGCCATTGCGGGGTGTCGGTGGGTTCGCCCCAGTAGTCGGTGACCCGCACGGCTTTCCCGTCCTCGAGTTCGCCGATGGTGACGTTGCGGTACAGCCGACCGTCCCCGTAGTTGCACGTCCATTCGACCACCACCACATCTGCGAGGTGAAGGCGCCTCCCGACTTCGAGCGTCAGTTCGGCGAAGTTGCCCTCGACGCTGCCGATGAGCTTACTGGTGCGCACGATCTCGCCCATTTGAGGCCATTGCCGCACCACGTTCTCGGCCAGGGGCACGCCGAGGATGTATGCGAGACGGGTCTCACCGTTGGACTCATCTTGTTTCGCGTTCATCGAGATCGTCTTCCTTCTGTCGTCTTGTCGGTGCGTGGTGTGCCGCATCGCGGCTCGGGTCGCGGCGTCATGGGATTGATTGGATCCTGAGACTCGTGCTGGTTTCGGTCAACACACGGCAATCATCGACCTGCAGGGCCGCGTTGGCAACCGCGCGCGAAATGGCACCGCCAGGCCCTGCCGCAATTGCGCCGGTACTTGTGTATGCCTGCGCGGGATCAACCAAATGGTTGACCCGGCGGTCAACTGTTCTTCCCCCGCGTATCAACCCACCGTGCGATGGCATCGGCGCAAGCCCGCGGGACAGTGGATATCATCGCCTTTCGGCTGCCGTATCCCCCACTGAAAGAAGAACAAACGTGTTTCTTGCCATCCGCGATATCCGCTTTGCCAAGGGCCGCTTCGCCCTGATGGGCGGCGTCGTTGCCCTGATCACCCTGCTGCTTGTCATGCTCTCGGGACTGACGGCCGGCCTGGGCGATCAGTCGACCTCTGCCATTGACAAACTCGGCGCGGTCAACGGCAGCGGAGTCGACGCCAAGGCAGTGGACAGCATCGTCTTTGGCGCCCCCGGTGCCAGTGCGCCGAAGGCCTCCTTCACCGAAAGCGCAGTCAGCGCCGCGCAGCTCGATAGCTGGAGACACCGGGCCGGAGTACGAAATGCCGAGGCCCTGGGCATCAGCCAGACCCGGTTCCAGGCCGTGGCCGCGGACTCCGGTGCGGCTACCGGGACCACCAACGTCGCCGTCTTCGGTGTCGCACCGGACGGCCAGTTGGCGCCGTCGCGGGTCACCGCGGACACCGTTGTGATCGGCAAAACCGTCGCCAAGGCCCTTTCCCTGAACACCGGGGACAAGGCCAGCCTCGGAGGAACCGAACTGACCGTCAGCGCCGTCGTCGAGGACCAGTGGTACTCCCACACCAGCGTCGTTTGGACCGCGCTTCCCGCCTGGTCCGAACTGGCCCACCTGACCGACCCGGGGCAGATCGGAACCGTCGCCGCCATCACATACAACGACGGCGCGGCCATTGACGAGCGTGCCGCCAACGCAGCAGCCGGCACCGTGAGCGCTTCACGCACCGGATCCTTCCAGGCCCTGGGATCCTACAAGAGCGAGAACGGCTCCCTGACCCTAATGCAGGCATTCCTCTACGGCATCTCCGCCCTGGTCATCGTGGCCTTCCTGACGGTCTGGACCGTCCAGCGGACCCGCGACATCGCGGTGCTGAAGGCAATGGGAGCCTCCGGCGGCTATGTCCTGCGTGACGCCATGACCCAGGCCGCGATCGTCCTGCTCGCAGGCGCCTGGCTCGGCGGCGGGATCGGTGTCCTTGGCGGATTCTTCGCAGCCAAGGCTGCCCCCTTCCTGATCACCCCCGCAACGACACTCCTGCCCATCCTCGGAATCATTGCCCTCGGCCTGGCCGGTGCGGCGCTGGCGGTCCGCCGCGTCACCAAAGTCGACGCCCTCATCGCCCTGGGCGGGAACTAAACCCCTACGCCGCCGGCTGGTCCGGTCCGCAGCCGCACCACAGATCCCACTCCGAGCACCCTCTGAAAGGAAGTACCACCATGTCCTCCACCCCCAGCCCCACTTTCGCCCGCGGGCCCCTGAACCTCGTCAACGTCACCCTCGAATACCCGGACGGGGACGGAACCATCAAAGCCCTGGACAACGTGAACCTCACGGTCCAGGCCGGCCAGATGATCTCCCTCGTGGGCCCGTCGGGATCCGGCAAATCCAGTCTCCTGGCCGCCGCCGCGACCCTCGTCCGCCCCACCCACGGCCTGGTGATCATCGACGGCACGGACGCCACCGGGCTCAGCGATAAGGACCTCACCGCGCTGCGGCGGGAGAAGATCGGTATCATCTTCCAGCAGCCGAACCTGCTCGCATCCCTCACGGCCGCCGAACAGCTCATCATTGGTGATCACCTGCGCGGAAAGTCCGTCAGGGCCGCCCGCGCCAAAGCAGCGGAACTCCTCGACGTCGTCGGGCTCAGCGCCAGCGCGGACAAGCGTCCGCACCAGCTCTCCGGGGGTGAGCGTCAGCGGGTCAACATCGCGCGCGCCCTGATGGGAGATCCCAAGGTCCTGCTCGTGGACGAACCCACCTCAGCCCTGGACCACGAGCGTAGCGACTCAATCGTCCGGCTCCTGCGCCGCGTCACCGACGACTTCATGGTGGCCACCGTCATGGTCACCCACGACACCGAATTCGTCCCGCTGACTGACTTAGTCGCCACCATGCGCGACGGTAGGCTCACCGCCCCCGTGCTGACCACGGTCTGATACCCCAGCAGCCCCGGCGCCCTCATGTCCAGGGCATCACCCTCGGAAAGCGCGTCTCCGGCAAAGAAACCGCCGAAGCCGAACTCACCCGCGCCAACAGACAAAAAGGCGGAAGACATAGAACCTGACCCGGGAAACGCCGGCCACCGGTGCTCGGAACGATGAATCGGCGTCGATGGCCTGGCCGCCGGGCTGTCCCTGACAGTCATCGACGGCACCATCGCCGGGGTCTCGCCGGGTCAAACCCCGCAAACTCAGCTGTCCCGCTGTTGATAATCTTTAGCGCACCATAGCTTTTCCACCGGAGATCACTTGAGGAATAAACCATGACCGCGACTCCCCCTCGAGGTACCGTCCTTCTTGCCGGTGGCACTGGCGACCTCGGCGGCCGGATCCTGCAGGAATTGGTCACCCTGGGAGCCTCCGTCCGAGTCCTGACACGAACAGGGACCAGCACTGCGCGAAACTCACAGCTGCGCGCCCACGGCGTCGAGGTGATCCAGAGTAGTTACGACGATCCGGGCGCCCTCCGAAAAGCCTGCACGGACGTTGACTGCGTGGTCTCCGCGATCAACGGCCTGGACGGCGCAATCATCAATGCTCAATCGCGCTTGCTGGAGGCGGCAGCGGAGGCGGGCGTGCCACGTTTCATCCCGTCTGATTTCTCCATCGACTACCGGGGCCTCCGGCCCCGAAGCAACCGGAACCTACAGCTCCGCCGAGACTTCGCACAACAACTGGACGCAACCGAAATCCGCGCCACCTCAGTCCTCAACGGCGCCTTCACCGAGATGCTCACCGGGCAGGCACCACTGATCCTGTTCTCCCGGCGCCGCGTGCTCTTCTGGTCCGACCCCGACCAACTGCTCGACTTCACCACGAAGAACGACACCGCCACCTACACCGCCGCCGCAGCCCTCGACGAGCGGGCGCCCCGCGTCCTTCAGATCGCAGGGGACCAGGTCACGGCACGGACCCTGGCATCCACAATGTCCGACCTGACCGGGACACGATTCCGGCTCCTCTACGCGGGCAGCGTCGGCTCCCTGGCTGCCATGAGCCGGGCGGTAAAAGCCCTCATGCCGGCCACTGACGAGCCGTTCCCGCCGTGGCAGGGCATGCAGTACTTCGCCAGCATGTTCGGCGGCGACGCGAACCTGCGCTACATCGACAATGACCGGTACGGCAGCCGGAAGTGGACAACCGCCCGGGACGTCTTGGCGCAGCACCGGCAGCCGGACTGACCGCTTGAACCTGGCGCCATACGTGCCAACCGAGGACTCCCCCGGCGTTCCCGGTGGCATCCCAGCAAAGGATGGCAATATGGGGACATGACTCCTGCTCACGGATTTTCCGGCTTCCGCCGGCGTCCCCAACCCGTCAAACCCAAGGCCGGTCAAGAATCGGTGTGGGACTACCCGCGGCCGCCAAGGATCGAGCCGCGATCGGAACGGGTCATCGTGCGGCTTGGCGGGGAGGTGATTGCCGACACCACCGATGCAGTGCGCGTCCTCGAGACGAGTCATCCGCCTGTCTACTACTTGCCATTGGACGCATTCCCTGCCGGTGTCCTCGTCCCGGTCGAGGGCACCAGCTTCTGCGAGTTCAAGGGAGAAGCGCACTACTTCGACGTCGTTGCCGGCGGAGTCGTCGTTCCCCGTGCCGGGTGGAGGTACCCGGCACCCACCCGGGGTTTCGAGGCGCTCAGTACCCGAGTGGCCCTCTACCCGGGTCACATGGACTCATGCGAGGTCGACGGCGAGCAGGTGACCTTCCAGGATGGTGACTTCTACGGCGGATGGATCACCAGGCAGATCGTTGGTCCGTTCAAAGGTGGCCCGGGCACGTCCGGGTGGTGAGCACGTCGCTCCCGCGCGCCGGCAAGCAGTGATGCGCTTCACTCTGCAAAAGCCGGGTTAGGACTCACTCATCTAGGTTGGCTCAACCAACAGCTTTCTGATCTCGGTGAGCTTGGCTTCGGACTCTTCGAGGCGCAGGCGGAGGCCTTCCACAGTCGCGCTACTACTGTCAGACGCATCGACCGGCGGTGCGGGATTCTTCTTCTCGGGAGACAGGAAGAAGTTGGCCAGGTAGCCGGTGAATGTGCCGAAGATACCGACGCCGACGACGATGATGCCTGCCCCGATGACACGGCCCGCATCGGTGACCGGATATTTGTCACCGTATCCAACAGTCGAGATCGTGACGATCGTGTACCAGATGGCGTCCGAGGCGGTCGTGATGTTGGCCCCCGGGGCGGCCTGCTCCACGCGGAGCATGGCGAGGCTTCCGAATTCCAGCACGAAGATGCCCATGAGCAGCAGTATGTACAGGGAACTGCCCGCCCGGTCCTTGCTCAGCGCGCGGCCGATCGTGAGGATGCCGACTCCGCGGAGCAGTCGGTACACCCGGATCAGCCGGAAGACGCGCAGGAACTTGAATTGCGCCAAAGGCACGCTGGCCAACAGGTCGGCCCAGCCGAAGTGCTTGAAGAAATAGGCGGCCGCCGATTGCGCGGTAAGAATCCGATAAAGGAAGTCAGCGAGGAAGATCACGCTGAAAATGCTGTTCATCGCCTCGAGCACGGTCTCGAGCGCTTCCTCCTGTATGGCATACAAGAGCAGGAGATTGACGATTGACAGGAGCGAAAGGATACCGATGAAGATCTCGTATCCGATGCTCTTCAGTTCACTGCGTTCCTTGGTCATGTGAGGATTCTGGCATGTAAGCAGGTGCGTGGCCGAGATCTTTTCCGCCCGGAACCGAAGGATTTTGGTCCTCGGGTTGCCTCAAGGCAATCATCAGCCCCGAGGATCCCATGGTGCAGGACGCCAGAATCCCTCGGTGACCGGGTCGACGCCGTCCTGGAAAGCCACTTTGTCCTGATGTGGCCTTTCTGGTTACCTAACGTCCGTGGATCATGCGGACTTCTGCGCGAGGAGTTCAGTGGACAGATTCCAGAGGCGTTGGGCGTTGGCCGCGTCGAGGGCGTAGGGTGCCACACCGGTGTAGTCGGGCCCGCGGCGGTCGACTACCCGGGCCTCGTTGACGTCCTCAAAGTACCGGCCGCCGACGCCTTCGAGGTCCGGGGAGGTGGCCACGTAGAGTGTGGTCGCGGCACCCTGTTGCGGGGTCTTCTGACGTTCCACGGGGGTGCGCAGACCACCTGTGTGCCGTTGGAGATTGGTCGCGATGGCGCCGGGCATGACCGCGTTGGAGGTGATGCCTTCTTTCGCCCACCGAGCTGTCACACCGACGGCGAACAAGGTCGAGGCGGTTTTCGACTGCCCGTAGGCGACGAAGGGATCGTAGGGCACGAAGTTGAACTGCGGATCATCGAACAGAACGGGAGAGAAGAGGTGACCGCTTGAACTCAGCGAGACGATGCGGGCGTTGCCGGCGGATGCGAGGGCCCCATGAAGAGCCTGTGCCAAGGCGAAGTGGCCCAGGTGGTTGGTTGCGAACTGCAGCTCCCATCCCTCGACGGTGCGCTGCAGGTCCGGCAGCGCCATGATCCCGGCGTTGTTGACCAACACGTGCAGCGGGCCGCTCCATTGGGCCGCGAACCCGGCAACGGAAGACAGATCGGCAAGGTCCACGCGGCCCAGATGGATGTTCCCGTTGCCGCTTGATTCGCGAAGCTCGTCAGCCACGGGTGCAGCTGCGTCAGGGTTCCGGACGGCGAGCGTGACATCGGCCCCGATGCGTGCAAAAGCGCGGGCGGTCTCAATTCCGATGCCCGAGGCGCCGCCAGTGATGACGACGCGCTTTCCCGTGAAGTCAATGCCCTCGGTGACGTCCGAGGCAGTCGAGCTGAACCCGAAGCGGGTAGTGATTCGTTCCATGGTGGGTTTCTTTCATCCGAGTTAGGAGCGTGTTCTCCGTTGAAGAGAGGGCGCACAATCTTGCGCGGTTCGCGCAAGGGCACACGTGCAGAGGCCCGGATTTCAGTGTGCCGTTCCCGATGAGAGGTAGCCAGAGCCCCGCGTTTCATAGGAATGTCAGGGCTACCCTGGGACCCGCTGAACCATTGAACGATCAGTCGGTTCCGCTGATCCGGACCAAGCTGTTCAACGCTGCCTCGGAGGCGCTTCCCGGCTCGGCGTGGTGAATGACAAGCAGGTGACCATCGGTGCCCGTCACCGCGAGTTTCTCGTGGAAGAGCTCCAGGTCGCCCACCACGGGATGGTGCAGCAGGCGTTTGCCGGCGACTTTCGGGCGGACGTCGTGGCGGCCCCACAACTCCAGGAAGTAGGCGCTTCGCTCGGACAGATCGGTGACCAGAGAATCCAGCCGCGCATCATTGACCCGCTCTCCGACGGAAGCACGGAGACCGGCTACGGCCTCCTGCATCACCTGTTCCCAGTCGTCATACAACTTGCGTTCCGCGGGGTCCAGAAACGCTTCGCGAAGCACGTTGGTGCCCGGGGCGTTCCTCGGAGATAGGGCGATCGCCAGTGGTGTTGCCGCCAGGACGGTCATGAACCTGTCCTGCACGAACGCAGGTATGTCCGCCAGCGTTACCAGGAGGTGGGCCAGACCCGGCGCCACCTGGTCTGTGTCGGTCATGGGTAAGGCAGATGCAGACGGGGGGTGCGCCAGGCGATGAAGATGGATGGTCGACGGCGGATCCAGGTGCAGTGCCCGCGCGAGGGCATCGAGGACCTGGGGGGACGGATGGTGGTCCTTGCCTTGTTCGAGGCGGACGTAGTAGTCGACGCTGATTCCGGCCAGGCTTGCCACTTCCTCACGCCGCAAACCGGGGACCCGGCGTCGGCCATAGGTGCGCATGTCGAAGTCCTCCGGCTGTACCAGCTTGCGCCTTGCCTGAAGGTACTGGGCGAACGCGGGTGTCTTATCCACTTCACTAACCTAAGCCCCTACGTGACCCCATGATCCCGCGCCCGGCATAAATGGCGGCTTCCCGAGGCCGAAGCACACGGCCCTCCGCCAGACGGCTACCTGCATCAGGCGTTGGACCGGACTTCCGATTCGAGCCATGGCAGCACACACTTTGACCATGAGCAACGAGCAGTGGTGGTCGAAACTGGGACCAGAAACGCGGGCATGGTTGATTGATAACAATGGCGACGCGGTGCCGGAAGGCGTTGCCGCGGAGGTCGCCGTTGCGGGAGGTCCCCTGCCACGGGGAAATGCAGACGACGACGCCCCGCCCGGCCTCTATTACTCCGACGAGGTAGTCGATTGGGTCGAAGAGATGGCCAATGACGAAGACCCACAAGGCTCCGGGTAGGCGGCAGCCGACTACCACCCCTTCGGAGCGGCCCCGCCTGGGCTTGGCGTAGGGTGGAATCAAGACGATAGGAGCACTTTATGAAGAAGATTCTCATGGTACTGACCAGCGTTTCCGAAATCGGCGATACGGGCGAGAAGACCGGTTACAACGTGGCCGAGGCTGCACATCCCTGGAAGGTCTTCAAGGATTCCGGGCACTTCGTCGACTTCGCGTCCATCCAGGGCGGCCAGCCCCCGCGCGACGAGGTGGACTCGGCAGATCCCATCCAGGTTGCCTTCACGGAGGATGAGGCCACGCGCGCCGGTCTCTACAACACGGCCCGCGTCGACGTCGTCGATCCCGAACAATACGACGCCGTTTACCTCGTGGGCGGCCACGGCACCATGTGGGACTTCCCGGACAGCGAAGGCTTGCAGAATCTGGTTGCCAGCGTCTACAACGCCGGCGGCTTGGTGGGGGCGGTCTGCCACGGACCGGCCGGCCTGCTGAACGTGGAATTGGAGAACGGGCTTCGCCTCGTCGAGGGCCGGAAAGTGGCCGCCTTCACCAACGACGAGGAAGTTGCCGCAGGGAAGGACAAGGTCATCCCGTTCTTTTTGGCAGACCGGCTTGAGGAACAGGGCGCCACGCACGTCTCCGCTGATGTCTTTGAGGAGAAGGTTGTGGTTGACGACCGGCTGGTGACCGGCCAGAACCCGGCTTCGGCCGCCGGCGTGGCCAAGGAGATGGAGAAGCTCTTCGCCGAGGTCATCCACCAGGAAAAAGCCGAGGAACAGCACGAGGCGGAGGCTCTGCGCGCCGAGAAGGACGCCGAGAAAGAGGCCAAGAAGGCTGACGCAGAAGCGGAGCACTAAACCAACCGTGCGCTGAAACTGACGGCCACCCGGACAACCGGATGGCCGTCAGCGTGCGGCCTTCCATTCCCATGGAGGGGCCAGCAGCTGGCATGGCGCGCCGCGCATACCTTAGCCCGGGACTGCGTTTAGGACCGTGCCGGGGCTAGCCGCTTCTCCGTCCCGTTCGGTGAACGGTTCGCCGGGGGTGAAGTGACCGGCGGGTTCCTGGTGGGTGCGGCCGGTGGCGTGCGCGACGACGTCGGCGAGTCTGCCATTTCGGTCGAATGCCTGCCGCTGCCGGCTGGCTCCGGTGCCGTGTTCAAGGATCCTTTGCACTGATTGCACGACGTCGGCGGTATCGCCGGCATCCTCCAGGGCCTCCCGGACATGGCCGCACAGTGCGTCGAAGACATTTCTTGCGGTGTCCGGCCGGTGCGTTACCGGGTGGAGGAGCTTCCCTTCCGTGCCCCAACGGCTGGCGCGCCAGGCTCCCTGACGCAGAATTGTGGCGGGAACCATGTCCGGCGGCTGTCCGGCGTCCCATTCCCGTGCGGCGGTCTCCACCAGTGCCCGCACCAACGCGGCAATGAGTGCGGCGTCGCAGGCATCAAGGCACACATCGGCCACCCGGATCTCGACGGTCGGGTGCCGGGCGGACAGGCGCGCGTCAAAGTCCGGGCTGGTCACAACGCCGGTGGCAGACAGTCGCTCCACCAGCGAGTGGTAGGCCTGAGCCGAGCCGAAGACCTCTGTGGGCCCGGCTGTGGACCACCGGTTCCACGCCTGGGTCCGGAAACTGGCGTAGCCGCTGTCTGCGCCGTTCCAGAACGGGGAATTTGCGCTCAATGCTATGAGCGGCGGCAGCCAGGCTCTGATCCGGTCCAGGACCGCGACGCCTTCCTCATCGGAGTCCACGGAGACATGGACGTGGTATCCGCACGTCAGTTGCTCGCGGGCAGTCAGAGCGTGTTTTTCCATCAAGGCGTCATAGCGGTCGTTGCGGGTGGGGTGGGGCGTGGCCAGCAGCGGAGACGTGGCTAGGGCAGCGATCCTCGCACCCGCCGTCCGGGCCAGCGAGTCGGCATAGGCCCGTCCCGCCCTGATCTCGGCAGCGAGTCCGCTCAGGCTGGCATGCGGGCGCGTGATGACTTCGAGCTGTTCCTGCTGAAGTTCGGCGGCCAGCATCTGCAGGGGTGCCAGATGATTCACCGGCTGGCGGCCTGGATCGTGCAGGCGAAGCACCTCTCCGGCCAGGGGCAGAGGGTACCCGCTGCCGGGATCCACGATCAGGAATTCTTCTTCAACACCAAAAGTACGCACCTGCTAAGTGTGACCGACGAAAATGACGGCCGACGACCACGAGTCGATCGGCCGGCAACGTTGGACGTGATCACATGTTTTGGGTTGCCCCACCCGATGAGTCATGTGAGAGTAGTCACGTGTCATCAATTCGTCTGTTTATCCTCGGCTCGCTGGCGCAGCGCGGCCCGATGCATGGCCATGGCCTGTTGCAGCTCGCGAAGGAGGAGCATATCGACGAGTGGGCCGACTTCGCACCAAGCGCCGTGTACGGCGCGATCAAGAGGTTGGCCGCAGACGGCTTGATCGAAGAGTTCCGCGTCGAAAGGCAGGGCAACTACCCCGAACGGCTGGTGTATAGGATCAGCGGGACCGGGGAAGTCACTCTGCACGAATTGCGCCAGCAGGGGCTGACCGAAATCGTCATCAGGCCGGATCCTCTTGACCTTGCTCTCGCACGGCTTGACCCGGACCGGCTGGACGACCTCCCTGCGCTGGTCGAAGAACGTCTGGGCCGGCTGCGCGACACATACTCGGCGAGCCGGGGGCACCTTGTCGACATCCGGAAATATCTCACCGTTGCCGAGTCTTGGGCGATGTCACACCAGCTCTCCCGGTGGAAGAGCGAAGTCGAATGGCACGAGGAGCTCCTCGCGGCTCTTCCCGAAATCATTGCGGACGAGAAGTCCCGGAAGGAATCTCATTGATGTCTGACAACGTGGCTGCTGAAGTCCCGCCGCAATCTTTCGGGTACACCGCGAAGTGGGAGCCAGTTCCGGGCGTGACCGACCGGCGGGCGTGGGGTTCACTTGCTGTTCTGCTCATCGGGTTGTTTATGTCGCTGCTCGATACGACGATCGTCAATGTCGCGCTGCAGACGATCCGCACGAGCATCAACGCCAACGAGGCGACGCTCGCCTGGATCATTTCCGGCTATGCGCTGGCTTTCGGGCTCGTGCTGATCCCCGCTGGTCGGATCGGTGACCGGGTGGGTCACAAATGGGTGTTCTTCACCGGCCTTCTTGTCTTCACTCTTGGCAGCCTGTTCGCCGGTCTTGCACAGAACTCCACGGAGCTGATCGTCGCGCGCGTCATCCAGGGGATGGGCGGCGGCATCTTCTTCCCTCCCGTGACAGCGTTCATTCAACTTCTGTTTCCACCCATGAAACGAGGGAAAGCATTCGCTATCCTTGGTGCCGTTCTCGGTGTCTCGTCGGCACTGGGTCCCGTCATCGGCGGATTGATCATCCAGGCCATGGGTACGGAGAACGGCTGGCGGTACATCTTCTTCGTCAACCTTCCGATCGGCCTCGTCGGGCTCGTCACGGCCGTTTGTGTTCTTCCGAAGGTGGTTGCAGGCGCGAAGACGTCGATAGATGTCATCGGTCTCGTCCTGCTCTCGGGCGGCCTTGTGGCCATTCTGGTGCCTCTCATCCAAGGGCAGGACGAAGGCTGGCCCCTGTGGACCTATCTGACGCTCGCCTCGGGGGCGATCCTGATCGTGCTCTTCGCCCTGTGGGAAGTCCGAGTCGCCCGGCGCGGATCGTCTCCACTCGTGCCGCCACACCTCTTTTCGCACCCTGCGTTTACCGGTGGCACGATTCTCGCGCTGGTCTACTTCGCCGCATTCACGAGCATCTTCTTCACAATCTCGCTGCTCTGGCAGGCAGGTCTGGGTCACACGGCTCTGGAGTCGGGCCTGGTTTCGATTCCCTTTGCCATCGCCAACATCATCGGTGCATCGCAAAGCGACCGGGCGGCACAGAAGCTCGGTCGCAGCGTGCTGGCACTCGGTGCGTCGCTGGTGGCGGCCGGCCTGCTCGCTCTTTGGATCGTCTTGCTCACGGTGAAACCGACGGACCTCACCAGTTGGATGCTGCTGGGCCCCCTGGCTGTTGCTGGCCTCGGAAGCGGTTTGTTCATCGCGCCGAACTCCCGGTTTATCGTGGCGACAGTCGATGGATCGGAGGCCGGGGCGGCAAGTGGTGTGATTGGCACGATGCAGCGCATCGGCAGCGCCATCGGAATCGCCGTCGTCTCCAGCGTGCTGTTCGGAGTAGCCAACCTCTCCGGGCTGCAGACTGAGATCGCGGATAAGGTCGCGAAGGCCATGCCGGACGCGCTCAAGAGCGGGGACTATGCGACCCCGGCTGACGCGGCGAAGACGCTGGGAGAATCCATCGCCAAGTCCAGCCTCGCGACGCACTTCGGCGATGCGGCGACCGTGTCGATGCTGGTGAGCGCCATCTTCGCGCTCATCGCCGTCGCGCTCGTGTTCACCCTGCCGAAGCGGGTCAACCTGCACTAGGCGAATTGGTCGATGATCGCGTAGGAGCCGGTCCGAACGGGAAGAGAAGAACTCGATCGCGATCGCTTCCAACGAATCGTTCTCCGGCTGGACCAAAACCTTCACCGACCCGCGCCTGTGCACGGCTATCGTGGACCGGCTCACCTTCAACGGCGCCATCATCGGAACCGGCACCGACTCCTATCGCCTCGCCCACACGAAACAGCAGCAGTTCTCACGGCTTTAGTGCGCCTGCTCAGAAGGTGGTGTACTCCACGGATGATGTCTTCCAGAGCTCTGTCGCATCACTCAGGGCGGAATCAACGTCTTCACCCGTGACTGAGAACGCCGTTTCAATATCCTGATCCGTCCAGGTGAACACCACCGACATTGCTCCTGCGGCGACGTCGTGCTCAACCCAAAATGAGATGGTCCAGAAGTTGTTGTGCCCCTCATGCGTGACAATTTCAGCTGTGGAGTACCCAGAGGTTTCCTGACCAACAGCTACTTGAGGGCCGTCGGCCGGAGAATTCCGCAGATAGGCACCGACCTGGCGATCGATGTCCCGCTGCTGCTCAAGTGACAACGGGCCCTTAAACCTGACACTCATCTGAACCCATAAACCAAAGGGGTAAACCTCAGCGAAGACCAGGCTGCAGCCAGCTCCGCTCCGAAGAACAGAACCCCTGCCGGCCAAAAAGCCCGGTTGCCAGTTGTACGGTCTCCTGGGCATGTGAGCTCCTAGCAAGTAACCAAACGCGGCGGCTGTTTATCGATTCTGTCCTGGTTGTGATGATACGACCTCTCAGCTGCACCACCAGCCCGTCGATGGGTACGCGCGACCAGGTACGGTTCACACCGCCGTCGAGCGGGTGGCTAGGCTGGGTGGATGGCGACAGTTATTCTCGTGCGGCACGGCCGCACTACAGCAAATGCCACTGGACTGCTGGCAGGTCGGGCCGTCGGCGTCAGCCTGGACCAGATCGGGCGCGACCAGGCGGCTCTGACCGGAGACCGGCTCGCGGCCGTGCCCGTAGTCGGGGTGGTGTCGAGCCCTCTTGAACGTTGTCAGCAAACCGCCCAGCTCATCCTCGATCGCCAGGCCGGCAAGCCGTACGCGCCGGTCGATCTCGATCTCACCGAGTGCGATTACGGCCAGTGGCAGGGCCGCACGCTCAGTGATCTCGCGACCGAGGATCTGTGGCCGGTGGTGCAGTCGCAACCATCCGCCGTCGTCTTTCCCGGCGGTGAATCCATGGCCGCGATGCAGTCTCGGTCGGTGGCGGCGATTCGCCGCCACGATGCAGCCTTCGAAGCCGAGTACGGGCCAGGGGCCGTGTGGGTGGCGGTGAGTCACGGTGACATCATCAAGTCAATCATCGCCGACGCGCTCGGCATGCACCTTGACCTGTTCCAGCGTATTAATGTGGGCCCCGCCTCCGTATCGATCGTGCGCTACGGCGCTAGCCGGCCGAGCGTCTACGCGACCAACACCGACGCGGGTGATCTGTCGTGGCTGTCGAACGGCATCCACTCTGGCGATGCGCCGGTGGGCGGCGGCGCAGGGCAAAAGGCGCCATGAACCTTATGTGCCTAAAATACTGACATGCCTACACGTGTTCATGAGTTTGCCTGGCCTGATCGGGTCGTCGTCGGCACCATTGGCCTTCCGGGGGCGCGCACGTTCTACCTGCAGGTGCGCGCAGGGAGGCAGATCGTGACTATTGCCCTGGAGAAGCAGCAGTCGGCTCTGCTCGCGGAGAAGATCGACGAAATTCTCGACCAGCTCATCACCGTCGAGGGCAACCCCTTCAGCGTTCCCACGAGTACTCCCATTGAACTGGTCGACAATGACCAGCTCGAGACCGTTCAGGAGCAGTTTCGCACCGGCGCCATGAGCTTAGGCTGGGACCCAACCACGGCCCAGGTCGTCATAGAGGCCTACCCCATCACCGATGTCGATGCTGATGACAACGACGAATCGCTTGATGAGGACGGCGCTAACGAGCCCGAGATGGTCCTGGTGCGAATGCCGGTCGGCACCGCCCGCGCATTCGCCAAGCGCACCCGTGAGATCGTGGGCGCCGGGCGTCCGATGTGCCTGCTCTGCGGTTACCCCATAGACGCCAACGGGCACATCTGCACCCTTCCCGAGGTCTGATGCCAGCGCCGGACCTAGTGACTGCCGAGCTGACGCTCACAGGCCGCATCACGACGGCTTCAAACGCCACATTTCTGGGCAGCATCGGCGACGTCGTGGTCGTCTACAAGCCGATAGCAGGCGAAAGTCCCCTGTGGGATTTTCCCCACGGCACCCTGGCTCACCGGGAGGTGGCCGCCTACCTGGTCTCGCAGGCCTTCGGCTGGGACGTCGTACCGCACACCTGGCTGCGCGATGGTCCGATGGGCGAAGGAATGGTGCAGCTCTGGCAGGAGCAAGACCCCACCCAAAGCGCCGTGGACCTGGTCGCGACGGACCAGGTGCCGGAGACGGGCTGGAAACACGTCCTCGAGGGACGGGATGAGAACGGACGGATGGTCGCCCTTATTCACGAAGACTCGCCAGCACTCAGGCGCATGGCGGTGTTCGACATGGTGGTCAACAACGCCGACCGCAAAGGCGACCACATTCTTGCCATGACGGACGGCCACCGGCACGGCGTGGACCATGGTCTCACCTTTCACCGTGACCACAAGCTGCGCACGGTGCTGTGGGGATGGCTGGGAGAGGCTCTGACCGCCGAGGAACAAGACGGCATCGATCGTATCAGCGAAGGACTGCACGGTGGGCTGGGCCGAAACCTGGCGAAGTTGCTCAGCGCCGAAGAACTCACATCGCTCGCCGCGCGCTGCACCCGGTTGCGATTGGCAGGGCGGTTTCCGGCTCCGAGTGGTGAGATGTCGGCGGTGCCCTGGCCGCTGTTCTAAGGGAATTACGGCTAGGGGCTTCGCAGGCTGCGCCACGTTGATGGCATGGACCTTAAGTCGCTGCGCAGTAACGGTTGCGCTCGATGGTGGCCCGCAGCACCGGGCCTCGATAGAGAGCGGTGCTGCCTAGGCTGGCGTAGGCCGCCACGGCGGTGAATTTCACTGTCTGTCCGTTACGGAGGAGTTCGGCGCAGGCGCGCTCGACGCTGGTGAGGGTGCT
Organism: Arthrobacter sp. SO5; assembly: GCF_020532805.1. Lineage (GTDB taxonomy): Bacteria > Actinomycetota > Actinomycetes > Actinomycetales > Micrococcaceae > Arthrobacter. Next base: position 97,314 of record NZ_MQTQ01000075.1, read on the forward strand.
CGTGTTGGTGATCCTGCGGTGGTTTCGCGGATCACGGTGTCGAGTCGGGTGAAGAGCTGTCTGTGTCCGCAGGCTTCGGCGATCCCGCTCCGGCGTGGAAGCCTCGGGCCGAGTTCACAGATATTTGCGCAGGGGCGGACGCCTTGAGCCGACGCCCGCAGGCAGAATCCTGCGGCCACTCAGGCGACTAAGAGTTCGCCATCAAGATGCTCGCGGCTCAACATCACCAACGCCCACGACGCCGTCCACCTCGCCCACAACAAATACGGCGACAACTCCATCCCCTTGGTGATTGTCCCCGCGAGGCTCCCGAGTCGTTATCGGCTAGCTCGCTGACACATCGATCAGCACCTTGCCGATGGTGCTCGCTTCCACCGCCGCGTGGGCCGCAGCCGTGTTAGCCAGGTCAAAGCGATGCAGCGGCAGGCCTGCGGCCTCTCCGACCGGAATAGCGCCGTCGACGATGGCCGCATTGATGTCCTCGGCGGCGTCGTGCACCGCCGCCATGCCAACGGTGTACAAAAGCACGAATTGGTAGCGGACGTTGAGGCTGAAATGCCTGCGCACGTCCAGGCTCATCTGATCGCCGCCGTTGTTGGCGTAGACCGCGACGGAGCCGCGGTTGCGGATCACCGCCAGGTCGAGGTCCGCGTTCTGCGCGGGTGCCACTTCCACGATCTGGTCGACGCCCTCTGGAGCGATCCGGCGGATCTCCGCGGCCGCTTGGGTGTCCCGGTAATTGATGACGTGATCAGCGCCGGCGGCCGTGACCAGGGCAGCCTTCGCCGGTCCACTCACGGTGGTGATCACAACGGCGCCGGCCCACTTGGCGAGCTGGATCGCCGCATGGCCCACGGCGCCGGCCCCTCCAGCAACGAGAACTACCTTGCCGTCCAAGGCTCCCGGGCGCAGCCGCTGCGGGCCGTCCTCGGCGATGGTCAGGGCCCTGTGGGCCGTGATCGCGGGAACGCCCAGGCTTGCGCCGACGTCGAACCCTGCATTCTCCGGCAGGAGAAAGACCCGCTCGGCCGGCAGCACGGCGAACTCCTGGGCTGTCCCGCCGTCGGCGCGCTGGTAGGCGGCCAAAGCCACCCAGACCCTGTCACCGACGTGGAGATGCTCGACGCCGGGTCCGACGGCGTCCACTATTCCGGCGCCGTCTTGGTTCGGCACGACCTCCGCGAAGGGCAAGGGCTCGCCCGGTCTGGCTCCGCGGCGCGACTTCCAGTCGGTGGGGTTCACCGCAGAGACCACGATCCGCACGCGCACCTCCCCGCGCCCCGGGTCGCGGATCTCGCGGTCGACGAGTTCGAGAACAGACGGATCTCCCGTGGCACGGTACACGATTGCTTTCATACTCAGACCTAACACCGGCCCGGACCGAAAATTCCCGCCGGGTCGCGATAAACTGGACCAATCATGGTCGGTGCCCCGCTCCGTATTTTGGCTTGGTTCGTCTTCCTAGCGACCCTCCTCTCGGCCTGCGCGCCATCGATCAGACTCGATGAGGCCACCACGGATCCACCGATCCAGACCTCCTCGGCCCCGCCGGCCGCACGCGATGAAGTCCCCGCTC
>NZ_MQTQ01000076.1 GCF_020532805.1 Arthrobacter sp. SO5
AATCTCCGCCGCCCCAGCCGCCGCCGCCTCCGCCGTGAAGGATGGAGTTGATGAGGATGCCGCCGAGGATGGCGCCGCCCAGGCCGCCGCCGCCGCCGCCGAACATGCCGCCGCGGCCATAGCCCTGGTTGGCGTGGCCGCCGAATTGGTCAACGTCGGACTGGGCCTGCTGTGCTGCCTGGGCCGCCAGGTTGTGAGCCTGTTGGGCGTACTGCAGTGCGGTCACGGGGTCCGTGCGGGAGATGGAGAGGGCGTAGTCAAGGTTGCGCTGTGCCTCCGCGAGGCGGGTGCGTGCCTCCGTGCCGACGCCGCCGCGGCGGGCGGTGATGTAATCCGACGTCGCGCTGATCTGCGCCTGGGCGGACATGATGCTCTGCTGAAGCGAGGCCTGGGCGCGACGGGCCTGCTCCTGCTTGTCACGGATCCCGGCGAGGGACGAGTCCAGGGACTGGTGCGCCGTTTCGACGCGTTCGAGGGTGGCGATCGGATCGATCTTGCCGCCCTGGATTTCGGCCTTGACCCGGGCCAGGGCTGCTTCCACCGCGGCTACGGGCCCGGCCAGCTCCCGGTGCTCCCCGGACTGGATCATGGCCCTGGCCTGGGCCAGGTCCTGAGAGGTGTCGACGACGGCGGACTCAAGGCTGCTGCGTGCCTCATCCAAGTGGCCGGCGACCTTCGTGATCGCATCGATCAGCACGTTGGTCTGGTGCAGGCTTTCTTCCGCTGCCCGGACCGCCACGGCGGCGAGGCTGCTCTCTCCGGCGCCGAGCTTCTCCTGCGCGGTGACGGAGGCGTTCTGCACGAAGGCAAGCCGGTCCTTGGCCTGGCTGATGTTATCGGCAACCTGGGCCAGGGCGCTCTCGGCGTACTTGGCGCGCAACTCCGTGAGTGACTTCTCGGCGCTGGCGATCTTGGCCTCGGCCTCCTTGGCACCGGCGCCGACGGTGGCGAGGGCCTGCGGGGCGTTTTTCTCGAGCTCTCTCAGCGAGTCGAAGTCGGCCTTCTGCTCCTGCAGGGACGAGAGAGCGGCCTCGGAACGGCGGATGATTTCGCCAAGCCAGGCCCGCTGCTGCTCCTCCGTGTCCGGGATGTGGTCATCGAGTTGCTGCTGGAGTTTGAAGGACTCAGACATGTGGGTCTTGGCTTCCTGGAGGGCCTTCGTGAAGTTACCGACCGCGGAATCGCCGTACTGCGCCTGGGCGAACCCGAGTTCCTGCTCGCTGGACTTGATGGCGTCATCGGCTTCAATGAGGAGCGACCCGGACTTGCGGCGAAGCTCTTCCACGGTCAGCCCGGCGAGCGGGTCGGGCTCAACGTCCTGCCGGCCCGTGCCCGTACCGGCCCCCTGGGCGGCCTTCTTCCGGCGGTTGCGGAAGTAGAGGTAGGCGCCCGCGCCGCCAGCGGCGAGGACACCCGCACCGACAAGCACGGCGCTGCCGGCGCCGGCTCCCGAGGTGACCGAACCGCTTCCGCCCCCGGCGGCGTCGCCGACGGCAGCGGCAGTGTCAATGGCAGCCTGGGCAAAGTCGCGATTGCCACCCCCGAGGTTGGGCACAATGGCGTTCTGGGTGATGTTGCTTGTCTTCGGGTAGATAGCGCTGGCCGAGCTGGGCGAGAAGTAGTATTTGCCGTCATCGGACATCGTGAGGATCACGTCCGCCTTGCCCATGCCCTTCTTCGTGGCTACGGCCTGCGCCCAGCCCTTCGGGTCGGAGGGGTTTTCGAAGGTCTTGGCGGTGACCACATAGAGGTTGTACTTGTGGTCCTCCAGGAGCTTCTGGATGGCGTCCTGGACCTCGCCCTTGCGGCTGCCGAGCACGTTGCCGCTGTCAACGATGTTTTGACCGGACGGGATGGCCAACGGATCTTCGGCCTGGGCAGGAGCGGCGGGAAACGCCAGCAGTCCGGCGACGCCAAGAATGGCGAGGAAACGCTTGAACTTAGACCGCATGTGCAACCCTTCAGCACTTCTGCGACCAGTTCGGTCGAACCGGTCGTCTCAGAATGCAGCAGCGCCCCGACGCAGGTGCAAGGCCGCAGGTCGCTGTGGCGATTCCATTTGATTCTATGGTGCACCCACTGGGCAGTCCACCAACGGGAATATGCCACCAGCGAAAAGCGCTGAAGGGCTCAAAACGCTCCGGTCGGGGGTACTTGCCACAGCGCTCAGGAACCTCCCAGCAAATGTCCGCCCAAGTATCAGTGACAGCGTCCATAGTTAATGGCAGACGAGGATGAAAGGAAGTCTTATGACTGAGAACCCAGCGCAGGGTGCGTCACCGGAGCCATCACCATTGAACGAGGAGCAGGCCAAGCCATTAGAGGCCCCTTCCGGGCACCAGCAGGCCTCCCCGGCGCACGACTCCGCGGCCGGGAACCCGACCCTTCGGTTGGACCGCGCTGCCGACGACGGTCCGCGCCCCGTTTACCCGCAGCACCAGCCCTCCTACGGCCACATCCCCGAGGACCGGCAGGCCCAGACGCACCCCACGGAGCAGTTCGACGGCGCCCAGGAACGCACCCGGGAGGGTCAGGCCCACGATCCGGCCGGCTACGGACACGGACCCTACCCGTCGGCCTTTGGCCAGCCGCAGCACACTCAGGGTCAGAGTGGCCAGCCGCCGTACGGGCCGTACTATGCGAACCAGCCGCCGGCAGGATCGCCGTATGCGTCCGACCCGGCGCACGCCCCGAAGCGCAAGGCGGCGTTCGGCGTACCCACCCTCGTTGCCAGCATCCTCGCGGCCGGGCTGATAGGCGGCGGCGTCGTTGCAGGGACCACCCAGCTCCTGGGGGGCCGGGCCCTGGCCCCGACGGGGTACAGCAGCAGCACGCAGGCCGGTCCGGTCATCGTGAACAACAAGGATGACGTCAACGCCATCACCGCTGCCGCCGTCAAGGCCAGCCCGAGCGTCGTGACCATCAAGGCCACCAGCGGCAGTGACGGCGGCACGGGCTCCGGCATTGTCCTCGACGGCGAGGGCCATGTCCTGACCAACACCCACGTCGTGACCCTTGACGGCAAGGCGGCCAAAGCCGCCATCGAGGTCCGCACGAGCGACGGAAGGGTCTTCAGTGCGACAATCGTCGGCACCGACCCGCTCTCCGACCTCGCAGTCGTCAAGATCGACAAGCCTTCAGGCCTGATCCCGGCGACCCTCGGTGACTCGGGCAAGCTGAACGTCGGGGATACCGCCGTCGCGATCGGCTCCCCGCTTGGCCTCACCGGGACAGTGACGGACGGCATCGTGTCAACACTGAACCGCACCATCAGCGTCGCCTCCTCCGCGGCGCCCAAGGAAGGGGCCGACAACTCCCAGGGCGGTGGCCAGGGCTTCCAGTTCGCCCCTCCCGGCGGCGGACAGGGCCAGAGCACCGCGGACCAGGGATCCATCTCCATCAACGTCATCCAGACAGACGCCGCCATCAACCCGGGCAACTCCGGCGGCGCGCTGGTGAACACCAAGGGCGAAATCATCGGCGTCAACGTCGCCATTGCCTCGGCCGGGGGTGACGCCACGAGCAGCGGCAACATCGGGGTCGGCTTCAGCATCCCGATCAACAATGCCAAGCGCGTTGCCCAGGAGATCATCAGCGCCGGCAAAGCCTCGCACGGCCAGTTCGGCGTCAGCGTGAAGCCCAAGACTGCGAGCTCCTCCGCCTCCGGATTCTCGGTCGGCGCGGAAGTCGCCACCGTTGAATCCGGCTCCGCCGCGGACAAAGCCGGCGTCAAGGTCGGTGACGTCGTGATGAAGTTCCAGCAGTTGACCATCAGCGACCCAAACCAGCTCACCGCCGCGGTGCGGGAGCAGCCCGCTGGCGCCACCGTTAAGGTCACGGTCCTCCGGAACGGCCAGCAGCAGGAACTGGACGTGACCCTCGGCGCGGCCGCCGAACAGTAGGCCCCGAACAGTAGGCCCCGAACAGTGGGTCCCGAACAGTGGTTCCAGAACTCGGGAGCGGATAGTCCGATGAGAACCCGTGAGCCCGGGCGGCACCAGCCGCCCGGGCTTACGGCTGGCTTCCCCGTTTACGGCGGGGGCCGGCCGCACCTCGTGGAACAGGGCTTAACCCGCCCGCGCGCGGGCCCGGCTATATGGTTAGCTAGAAACAACCCGGCGCTCCCGGGCGCTCCATGGCCACGACCCACCCGGCTGGCTATCCACCCGCATGGAAGGCTGCTGTAGACACAGTGGAAGAGACTCTGAAGATCATCGTGCTGGTCAAGCACGTCCCTGACGCTCAGTTCGACCGGCATCTGACCGGCGCGGGCCACACTACCGACCGTGCTGAAAGCATCCTGTCCGAGCTCGACGAATATGCCCTCGAGGCCGCGCTGCAGCTGAGCGAGGCCCGCGGCGGTGAAGCCGCCGGCAACAAGGTGATCGCGCTGAGCATGGGCCCCGCCGGGGCCGTCAACGCCGTGAAGAAATCCCTGCAAATCGGTGCTACCGAAGGGGTGCACCTCAGCGACGAGGCCCTCGCCGGCTCCGATGCCGCGGCGACGTCACTGGCCCTGGCCGCGGCGATCCGCCACCTGGGCGCGGACGCTCCCGCCGACCTCGTCATGACCGGCATGGCCTCCACGGAGGGCGAGACGTCGCTGGTTCCGGCCCAGCTCGCCGAGCGCCTGGGCCTGCCACAGGTCACATTCGCGGCCGCACTGGAGCTCGACGGCGCCAAACTCACCGCGCGCCGTGACGGGGACTCCCATGCCGACACGGTCGAGGCCACACTGCCTGCCCTCGTCTCGGTCACGGACCAGATCAACGAGCCGCGCTACCCCAATTTCAAGGGGATCATGGCCGCCAAGAAGAAGACGATCACCACGCTCAGCCTCGCCGACATCGGCGTCGACCCCTCGCTGGTGGGGCATTCCGGCTCATGGACCGCCGTCGGGACCGCAGAACCCCGCCCGCCGCGCACCGCCGGCACCATCATCACCGACGACGGCGACGCCGGCATCCAGCTGGTCCAGTTCCTGGCCGCCCAGAAACTCCTCTGAGGGAAATCCCGACATGGCAAAAGTACTTGTATTCATTGACAATCCCGGCCGCGCCCTGAAGAAGACCAGCCTCGAGCTGCTCACTATCGCGCGGTCACTGGGGGAGCCAGCGGTGGCCATCAACGGCGAACTGCACGGCGACGTCGCGGCCGTCCTGGCGGCCTACGGCGCCCAGGCGCTCTACCGCCCCTCGGCGGAGGACCTTGATGACTACCTCGTGGGCCCAAAGGCGTCCTATCTGGCCGCCGCAGTGCAGGCCTCCGGGGCCACCATCGTGCTCACGGAGAACTCGGCCGAGGCCAGGGAAATTGCGGCGCGGCTGGGCATCAAGCTCGGCGCCGGTGTCATCACCGACGTCGTGGGTGTGGAGCAGGACGGCACGGCCCACAAATCGGTGCTGGCAGGTTCGTACACCACCACCGCCAAGGCCACGACCCCGGTATCCGTGCTCACCGTCAAATCCAACAGCATCACCCCCGAGCCTGCCGTCACCGGCACTGCGCCGGCAACCGTCACGGTCGAGGTGCCGGAGACGGCGACCGCGCCGTCAGCCAGGATCACGGCCCGCAACGAGAAGGCCGCCAGCGGCCGCCCCGACCTTGCCGAGGCACGGATCGTCGTCGCCGGCGGCCGTGGCGTCGACGGGAACTTCGGCCCGGTGGAGGAGCTTGCGGATGCGCTGGGCGCCGCTATCGGAGCATCCCGCGCCGCCACGGACGCGGGCTGGATCGGCCACGATGCCCAGGTGGGCCAGACGGGCAAGACGGTCTCGCCGCAGCTTTTCATCTCCGCCGGCATCTCAGGAGCCGTCCAGCAAAAATCCGGCATGCAGACGGCAAAGGTGATCGTGGCGGTCAACAAGGACGCCGACTCGCCCATCTTTGAAATCGCCGACTTCGGCATCATCGGAGACCTTTTCAAGGTCCTGCCGCAGGCAACCGAAGAAATCAAGAAGCGCAGGGGCTGATCCCTTGGGCACCAACGCCGTTCCGGCTCAAAGCCCGTTCGATCCGGCCAGCTCCCGGGTTGAACGGGTCCTTTGTTTCGCCGCGCACCCCGACGACATCGACTTCGGCGCCGCCGGCACGATCGCGGCCTGGACCGCCGCCGGCGTCGAGGTCAGCTACTGCATCATGACCGACGGCGACGCTGGCGGCTTCGACCCCCAACGGCGGGACGAAATCATCGGCCTCAGGAACGAGGAGCAGCGCCGGGCGGCAGCCTTGGTGGGAGTCACCGCCATCCACTACCTCCACCAGCGCGACGGCTACCTTGAGCCCACGCACGAGGTGATCCGTGAGGTGGTTCGGTTGATCCGGCAGGTGCGGCCCGACGTCGTGCTCTCGATGCACCCGGAACGGAACTGGACGCGGATCCAGAAGAGCCACCCAGACCATCTGGCGGTGGGGGAGGCCGTGACCCGGGCCGTGTATCCGGCGCTGGAGAACCCCTTCGCGTACCCGGAACTGGCCGAGGCCGGGCTGGAAGCCTACAAGCTGCCGTGGCTCTGGTTCTTCGCCGGACCCGAGGAACGCGAGAACCACTTCGTTGACGTCACGGAGCAGATTGATGCCAAACTCGCCGCGATCCACATCCACGCGAGCCAGCATCCAGACATCGCCGCGATGGACCGCACCGTCCGCGGCCTCTCGCTGGCGACCGCCCGGCGCGGCGGCCTGCCGGCCGGACGCAGCGCCGAAGCCTTCCACGTCGTAACAGTCAACGGCCCCGGGACGATTGCCGGTTTCTAGTATTGCCCGGGTACGGCTTCCGCCATAAGCTGGCCTCTGTTTAAATCATATTTATTTGGAAGGCAGACTTTAATGGCGAAGACTGCGCAGAACCCTGTGCTGGTGATCATGGGTGTCTCGGGATCGGGAAAATCAACGGTGGCCGGTCTCCTGGCCGGCACCCTGGGCTGGGACCTGGCCGAAGGCGACGACCTGCATCCGGCCGCCAACGTGGCGAAGATGCATGCGGGCCAGCCGCTGAACGATGATGACCGGTGGCCCTGGCTGGAAACCATCGCCGACTGGATCCGCGCACACACCGCTGCCGGGACGCCGGGGGTGGTCACGTGTTCGGCCCTGAAGAAGCGGTACCGCGACGTTCTGCGGGGCGACGGCGTGGTGTTTGTCTTCCTTGACGGAAGCAAGGACCGGATTTCGGATCGGCTGGCGTCCCGGCACGGCCATTTCATGCCCCCCGCCCTGCTGGATTCGCAGTTCGAGGCACTAGAGGCACCCGGCGGCGACGAAAACTGCATCACCCTGTCAGCCTCTGCAAGCCCCGCGGAAGAGACCCAGGAGATCATCGACCGCCTGATGCTCGACGCCGCGGGCGCCAAGCAGGGGTAGCAGGCGCTCCGCGAGCCGGGCCGGGGCGGCCGGTCCGGCCCGGTCGGGCCGCTAAGCTCCCAGCGGGGCAGTCGCCACTGCAGGCATGGTCGGGGACGTGGAGCCGCCGGCCGGTTCCACCGTGATGCCCAGGGTCGCAGCGGAGCTGATGCCCTTGACGACTGCGGGCTTTGACAGTGCCTCGGCGTCCATGAGCCCCTGCGATACCGGTGCCGAGCCGTCCTTGGGAACCAGCCACATCTGGTAGACCTTGCCGGAGGGCGGAGGCGGGACGTTGTTCATCTTGACGACGATTGCGTCCTTGGACGTGGAGACGGTCACGGTGGCTGTGCCACCGCCGGCGACGTCGACCGTCGCCCGCCGCACGTCCCCGGCCTGGAGCACCTGGTTCAGCGGATCGTTTTGATTCGCCACGTAGGCGCCGACGCCGACGCCGCCCAGGGCGATGACGGCTGCGGCGGCGACGCCGACGAGCCAGTTGCGCATGCCCTGCGGCCGGCGTCGTTCTTCACGCCGCTTGCGCGCGGCGCCGAGCTCGTCGGCGACCGGAAGCTCTGATTGCTCCCGGACCGGCCGGGGCACGACGGCCGGAACCAATGGTGCCGGACGGCCGGTGTTGGCGCCGGGCAGCGGCCCCGCGGCCTGGGCCGGCAGCGTGGCCATGATCCGGTCCAGCAGGCCGGCCGGCGGCACTTCCTCTGCGGCAAAACTGGTGGCGAGCGTCTCGCGGGCCTCGCGGACCCGTTCGTTGAACGCCGCTCGTTCAGCCTGCAGAGCGGAGGCGATGTATTGCTCGATCGCGGCTCGTTCGGCGTCGTCGATGGCGTCCAGCGCGTACACCTCGGCAAGGTCAACGGCGCGGCCCGAGGCGAGGTCGGTGGCGATATCGGCGGCGAAACCGCCGGGGACTCGGCCGTTGTTCTTCGCATTCATTTCGGTCATCTCAACTCACCCCCAAACAGGTCTTCAGTCGGATCAGTCCGTCGCGGATGCGGGACTTGATGGTGGGCACTGCAGCGCTGAGCTTCTCCGCGACTTCCCGGTACGTGAGGCCCCCGTAGTAAGCAAGCCGCACGGATTCCTGCTGGGTGTCCGTCAGTGTTTCCAGGCAGCGGACCACAGCTTCTGCCTCGAGCCGGCTGCCGACCTCATCGGAGACCGAATCGTGGTCGATCTCCTGGGTGCTGGCGCCGTATCTGGCTTCGCGGTCGGTGGACGACTGGGAGGAGCGGACCTTGTCCACGGCGCGGCGGTGGGAGATGGTCATGAGCCACGCGAGCGGGCTGCCGGCAGCGGGGTTGAACTTGGAGGCATTCTGCCAGACCTGGAGGAAGACCTCCTGGGTAGCGTCCTCGCTGAGTTCGGCGTCGATCAGTACGCGCCGGGCCATACCGAATACGCGCCGGGAGGTGAGATCGTAAAACTCGGCAAAGGCGCTCTGGTCACCCTGGGCGATCTGCTCCAGCAGAGCGCCGAGCCGGCGGTTCACGTCGGCTGGGGTGCCTGGGGCAGCGGTGGCCTCGGG
>NZ_MQTQ01000077.1:0-10023 GCF_020532805.1 Arthrobacter sp. SO5
ACGGCGGCTGCAACCGGGTCATGCCCGCGCTCGTTGCCGAGTCTTGGGCGTGCAGCACGGCATGCTCAGCTTCTAGTCTCTCCATCACGACGTCACCTCCCTTCAAGCCATTCATGATCCCATCGGCGCACCGCTGCATGACCGGGCAGCGCCCCTTCAGAAGCTGGGTGGGCATCACCTGAACGGGAGTGGATGATCGAGAGATTGCTCGGCGGCACGGGGGGCACGGTCGCGAAGGGACGCCATTCGCCGGCGCTGCGTGGCCACGATGAGCAGGGCGATGACGAGAACTGCCGCTCCGGCCGTTCCAGCGATTCCGGCCGGGGAGCTCCACGGGGTTGTCGCCGCGTCGCCGGGTCGGGTCGCGGCGGATACCGGTGCTGAGGCTGGGGCGGGGGCCGAAGCCGCAACTGCAGCAGCGGTGGCGTAGCGGGCCACGGAACCGTTTCCCAAGCCGCTGCCCGGGGTCGTCACGATGATGGTCCCGTCCGGAGCTACCGCGAGGTGACCGGGGTTGCTCTCCGTTGGGATCGAGGGACCCGCTGTTATGGCCCCTGGCGGTATTACGGACAGGGCTGGACTCAGGGCGCTGGCCACGTAGAGGGTCCCGTCCGGCCCGACGGCGGCCTCCGTGGGTCCGCCCGGGACATAGATGCGGTAGGCCACGGTGTCAGCGCCTGGTTTGATGACGGCGACGTGATTGGAACTGATGTTGGTGACATAGATCGTCCCGTCCGGGCCGGCGGCGATCCCGTGGGGGTTCTCTGTCCTCCCAGGAGTGGAGCTGACCTGGATGGTCCGCGAGAGGGTGTTCGCCCCGGCCGGGATCACCGAGACCGTCCCGCCGTACTGGTTCGTCACGAACGCGGTGCCGTCCTTCGTGACCGCCACTTCCACCGGGCCGGCCCCGACCGTGACAATGCGGTCCACCGCCGATCCATTGGGTGCGATGACCGACACAGTGCCCTCGGCAGGGTTCGGAACGAAGACCGTCCCATCGGGTCCGGCGGCAATCAGATGGGTCCCATCCGACACCGGAATGCTCCGTACGACACCCGTAGCCCCGGCCGGGATGACACCCACCACTGCCTCACCCGAGGCGCTGTCCTGCTGTGCCACGTACAACGTGCCGTCCGGGGCCAACGCGATCCCGGAGACATTGATACCCGTACTGAGAGTGCGCGAAGGCAGGGACGCTCCCGGCGGTATCACCCGAATCCCGCCGGCGCCGTAATCGCCCACGTACGCTGTCCCATCAGCACTAACCACTACCCCGAGGGGTGTCCCGCCGACGTCGAGAATCTCCGCAGGAGCCGCCACGGCCGGTGCCGCCCCCAGGAAAAGGACCGCCGTCACCGCTGCGGCAGTCCTCAGACTTTGATGCTTCACGCTTTTCTACCCCCAATAGACGTGGCACCACACAGCGCCACAATGTCATTGCATGGAGCTTAGTCCAGCCTCTGGCGACTTTCGGCCCTACGGAATCCAGACAGCATGTCCGTCGGTGTGCGGAAACAACGCCCGCTCAGGGATCGTCTACCTGACACTGACCGGCGATCCCTAGGCGATCCACACTGGGCTGCCGTGTAGTCTGAGGTCTTCGATTTGGGGGACACATGGCTCGAAAGCGCAACGCTCAATCATTTCTTCTGGGATTTGGTTGTGTGCCTGTAAACATTCGTAGGACATCCTGCAAACAGCGCCGCCGGCCCCGGTGGCTGGCGCAGTCCATGAGGGCCCTCAAATGACGACTCGTCGGCGCGTAGGACGTCTTTCAATGCTCGCGCTCGGGCTGGTCTTGATCGCGTGGATCGGATCGGTGGTCTGGAGCGCCATCGATGAAGGGGCAGTTCCACCCGACTCTGCATTCCAGATTATTCCGCAGCCCAGTGAAGCGGGGGAAATCTCCAAGCGCTGTGGGTCAGGAGGCTGTTGGCGGGAAATGGTTGTCAACATAAGAGAGCCGCAAACTGCACTGTCACTTGCTGCCGAGATGGGAGTTGTGTCAGAACGATGCGAGCCAATGAACCTATGGACGTTGCGTAAAACCTGCACCGGGATCTCTGATGACCGCACCGGGCTCACGGTCTACCTCCGGTATTCAGTCCTAGGTTCCTAAGACATGAGTCAGCTGCATCATCGGCCCCCCGCTGACCCCGTGGCCGCGGAACACCCTCATCGGACGGCGAGCGGCGGCTCGGACAGACAACGCTCAAGAATGCCAGGAGTGAAGCCCGGAGAATGACCGTCCAAGAAAACGCCACGTTGACCGCGGCACGTAACCGTGCGCGAAGCTCCATCTGGCTGGGAATCGCGTGGCTTCTGGTAGCGGCCTGTCTCGGGCTGATGTCCTGGACGCTCCTCCAGCTTGATTCCGCGGACATCTATATTCTTCTCGCTCCGGACATTAACGCCATAACATTGGGAACCGCCCTGGCCCTCCTGGCGATAGTCCCCGCCGTTGCTGGCGTGTATCTAGTGGTGCGAAGTGCAGTTCACAGGATTCGACATCGCTGGATAGCTCGCCTCGTAAAGGCCTCCGGATGGGTGGCCGGCATCTGCATCGGTCTGGTGTTCTCATACTTGGCCTTGATGTTGTTTTGCTCACCCCGGTGACCGCGTACACGCTGCACGCACCGACTGACGGAAGAAGCGTGCTGATCGTCAACAGGACAGTCCTCATAGCGGGCGGATTCACGATCTACGAGCCCCGAAACTGGCCCACTTATGTGAAAGTAGCGTCGCTGACTACCAATAACGCGCACGACCCATTCCGCGCCGGGACATACCGGGCGGTATGGACCGATGAGGGGCTGGACTTGGAGTTCGTAGGTGACTACATGAAACCGGATAGATACGAACACACATTCATTGAGCTCCGGCGGTAGCCATGCCGCCGCAGCGCTGGAACACGCCATGCGAGGACCAAAGCAGGCCGTTTTACAAGCCCCTAGGTCCTTCCTCTCAATCATTCCATCCGAACCAAAAAGGAACTGGCTTGTACGCTGAATTACCGACCCGGGCGCTCAAGTGAACCGCCGTGCAGTAACTATCGTCGTGGTGATGACGACAATGGTCGTTATCCTCCCTTCATGCGGCCGCGCACCTATTGAAGAGATCGCCCGTAACAGTATTCGCGAAAAGGCCACCAAGGCACTAGCCACCTACACACGGATACTGCAGGACACCGCTCCTGGTCCTTCCGAGCGAGTACGCCAGAAACTGGAACAGGCCATGCCAGGTGTCTACGCAGTCGCAACGCCGCCTGGAGGCCGGCCCACCGCGGACATCTACTTGAGGGATCACGTGACCACGAGCGGTGGGTTTTGGGGGGAGCAGCGGACTGTCAACGCCTGCGTCAGATACAGCTACGACCAACAGGCGGCGACCATGAAATCGATAGACTGCCCCGCCACGGGACCTCAGTCTGAGTACGCAGACGAGCACGTGGTGATTCCCTGAACTGTAAGGCGCGCTGCTGCCGGTCAGTGGCCGGTGAGGGATCCTTCACCGGGCGCGCGGCTTCATGACGTCCGTTCGAGGCTATCTGCCTAACGACACTCTCGGCGTAAATCCAACTACTTGCCGACAACGGCGTATTCGCCGTTCAATCTCTCGGCCAAACGTTCGATGTTGGGGCTTGACGGCTGGCCACTCGCGATTTGGCTGAGGTCCACGACCATCCAATTATTTCCTCGAACGAGAGGGATTTTGCCCTGGCTTGAGTCAGCCCACGTTTGATAGCTCTTCTCAAGAGCGTCCTGATTCGGGTAGAGGTCTATCTGAACATCTTCCGAGCAGAGTCTCTGCGACGAAGTGAGACGAACGCCATCGCCCATAGGCACAACCGGATCGCCAACGGGTTTTGAATCGCAGCCCAGGACGTCATCGACGGCAGCGTAGGCCTCATCAATGGAGCCGAAAGATTTCAGATCTTCGCGTCTTGGCTGCTGCCCCGCGCATCCCGTGAGCGGGACCGCCACAAGGGAAATCGCGACAACGATCTCCAGCAAACGACTGCAAGTCATCACTTCTGCCCCCAAGGTTATTGATGGCGCTATTCCACACTGAGCGCCCCCTCGGGAAGCCCAATCGTTACCATAGACGACGGCCTGCTCAGCACTCCAATATCGGGGGGACTATCTCATAAACGGTGTATTCGGCAGTTTTCTTTAGTAGTTTTCAGCTGTCGGGAATCGGTCGCTGAAGGTGATGGCGAAGGCGTTCAAAGCGGGCTTCCAGCGCACGGCCCATCAGGTTCTGCCGGCACCGGTCGGATCGAGGGATCGGGTGACCAGATGCAGGCACTTTAGCGCGGCCTGCTCTGTTGGGAAATGACCCCGCGCTTTCACCGCCCGCCGGTACCGGGCGTTGAGCGATTCGATGGCGTTGGTCGAGCAGATCACCCGCCGTATTTCCACGTCGTAATCCAGGAACGGGATGAATTCCTCCCACGCGTTCTCCGATAGCCGCACGATCGCGCCATACTTCTTGCCCCACCGCTCCGTGAGCTCCGCCAACGCCATCCGGGCCGCCGCGGCATTCGGCGCCGTGTAGATCGGTTTGACGTCCCGTTTGAGTGCGTCCCAGTCCTTTTTCGAGGCCAGCCGGAAGGTGTTGCGGATCAGGAAAGATGATGCACGTCTGCACCGTCGTCAGCGGCCAGACATTGCCTACCACTTCCGGAAGGCCCTTAAGCCCGTCGCAGACCAAGAAAAAGCTGTCTTTCACACCACGGTTCTTGATGTCGGTGAGAACGCTCTTCGCGCCTTCGCCGCCGGTCCCGGCCCATAGGCCCAGGATGTCCTTCTCTCCGTCCAGGGTGACGCCGATGGCGGCGTAGATCGGCCGGTTGGCGACCTGACCATCCTGGATCTTGACAACAATGGCGTCGATGAAGATCGCGGCGTAGACCTCGTCCAGGGGACGGTTCTGCCACTCCTTCGTCTCCTCGAGCACTCTGTCCGTGATCCGCGAGATGGTTTCCCTGGAAACGAAAGCCCCGTAGATCTCGGCGAAATGTGCGCTGATTTCCCCGGTTGTCAGGCCTTTGGCGTAGAGCGAGAGGACCATCTCGTCCACCCCATTCAGGCGGCGCTGGCGCTTCCGGACAATGACCGGCTCGAACGTGCCCTCGCGGTCCCGCGGAACGTCGATGCCCACCGGCCCGGTGGTCTCCGTCAGCACAGTCTTGGACCGGGTCCCGTTGCGGACGTTGCCGGTCTCTTTCCCGGCTGCATCGTGTTTCTCATAGCCGAGGTGCTCTGTGAGCTCCTCGTCCAACGCGGTCTCTATGACCGTCTTGGTCAGCTGTTTGAGCAGCCCGTCAGGACCAGTCAGAGACAGCCCTTGTTCCCGGGCCATCCTCACCAGCTCACGGGCGGCCTCAGCCTCCGTAATTTCCTTCGGTTTCGCAGTGGTGTCCGCAGTCTTCAGGGCATCTAGTGTCACCGGCATATCCAGCTCATTCCTGCCAAGCAGACCGCCTGGCGTGTCGAGCCGGATACACCGTTAATTCCACAGTCCCCCGGCTGAATCCGCCGATCCTTGAGCGGGCACAGGACTCATTCCTGTCGAGGGCCGTCCGTGGGCTTTCGGCTATACCTGCTCGGCGTGGTAATCGAAGGCGAGCGGCAGCAGGTCGCTAGCGAGAATGCTCACGAGTCCTTCAGGAGACGGCACGACCACGCGCACCTCCGGGTAATGATCGGCAAGGATTTGCCGATCCCGCCCACACGGGCTCTTCACGCCTCGCCCATGGTTGCCCACTGCAACGATGTGTGTCAGTTCTGTCGCTCCCGCGGCGCGCGCAGCGCCGAGGGCGACCAGTTCTGCGCAAGGTCCGCCGGTGAAGTGATAGAGGTTCACACCCGTGAATATCCGCCCGTCCGCGGCTCTCACCGCAGCTCCCATGGTGTGTATGCCATCTTCGCCAGGGCCGGCGTCGGTGGTTGCATCGATAGTCTCCCTCGCGAAGTCGACCAGTACCAGTTCGACCTCTGAGGCGGCCAGCGCGGATGCAGGCAACAGATTAGTCATATCGCGATCGTAGAGACTTCACTGGGTCGGACCAAGTCAGCGTCGGGTAGCCGAACCCTCAGCGGGACGGTCCATGGCCGTAGACGCTGAATGCTGTCGACGGACGTTGACCCATACTGGAGTCATGATTTGTTAAATCAGGGCATGAAATTGGGGGCGTTGTGAAGATCTACTCGATGGACGACGAATTCAACGTGGAAGTCGACGTAGCCCCTGTGTCTGGCCGGATCCTGGCGTCTTTGGATGGAGCGGGACTTCGGACCAACCAGATCGAATCCGGAACACAAGCTCACTCCGGATCAGATTTTTCTGTTTCGTCTCCTCGGGATACCGCTGGGCTCCAGTCAATTCCCAGTTGGCATTGACGTCCGAGTCACGTCAACCGGCGACGAGACGCTGGTCTCAGCGACCGCCTACGATCGCTTGGGCTGGTACGTCAATAAGAAGCTCCCCTGGGGCGAGGACGTGGTGGACCGAAAGCTGACTGGACTTCTGAACACGGTCCGGTCAGCTGCCGACCAGCCGATGCTCCCCGAACGAAAAGCGACGTTCAATCCCTAGGCTCCTCGCCCGCGGCTGGCCCCGTTCAAGCCGGCAATCGATGCCTGGTGCTGAACAGGGTCTCCCTATGTTCTTCGTCAAGAAGCGTGCTGTTGGCTTCTGGGTGTAGATAGTTCAGGATTTGAGCATCAGATTCAGTGGCATTGGCAGAGGACAGCCAGGCCGTTGCACCACTACTCGTGCCCAGGGGAAGCGGACGATGAGCGGAATCGACGATCTCATACCCAAGTCCGACGACCGTTGGACCACCGCCACAAGACGAGCGCAAGGCATTGCAGACCTGGGCCTCGGCGGTGCCCTGAAGACCTATTACGCGCTCTATTTCCCGGCCGGGGTGATCATCCTTGTCACGGCGGGGACCGTCGGCGCGATGCTGGCCTTCGAGGGGGACCCGGCAAACTGGCCGTCCTTTCTGCTATTCGGATTCTTCCCTGCAGTGCTGGGTGCCGCCATCGGGGGCCTCATTTACAACGCGAAGAAGATCGCGCCATCAGCGGAGACGGGCAGAATCGACGTGCTGCTCTCGCTGGAAGACGAAGAGCGAAAAGACATCCGGTGCCAGGTTCTCGGGAAGACAACCGTTGACCCGGAGCATCTTGTCGTCTCGCAGGCCGCGGCCGTGCAACTGCGAAAGAATCTCGCCACACAGCTCATCTGGATGTCAGCGTTCCCGCTTCTATTCATTCCCCAAGTTATACGCGGAGCCGGGTTCCTCTCATGGCTCATGGCGGCTGGCATGCTTGTCATGGTGATTGGGGCGATATACGTTGTCCGAGACTTCCAGCGGGCTGGCAGGTTCCTCGACCGCACGGCAGAGCCGGGCGCGAAGGGGCCACAAAAGTGACCCATTCGAGGAACCTTTAACACGCCACCGTAGGAGCCATATCAACCTGCGGCTTGTGTCTAGGCGAACGAGCAGTGCGTGCTGCCACGTCCGCATGAGCGCTGTGCCCAAATCAAGCCAGACCCGGGACTGCAGAGTACGTGGGCTCCCCACTGTGCTCGCGACCGGGGCGGGTCTTGCCTATCTGCTCTTTGCGCCGCCATGACAAGCACTTCTGGGTGACGAGGAGGCTAGCACGGCCAAGTGGGACTGCCGGGGGAATCGAGAGAACGCCTCGTTGCTGTTTCTCGGTGCAAGTACTACACAACCTCCGTAGGGTAGGCACCTGCGGCCTTCAGGCCAATGACCGAACCACTTATTTCAATGACACCTCTGTCAGTCTTCAAGAAGACGACAGTTCTGCCGCGGCCGAGATACCAGGGAGCTGCAACTGGAGTCCTCAGACCTCCTGTCAACGGCATGACGTGATGGAAGGTCAAAGGGCTCCCCACGACAGAACCCCTGAAGGCAGATCTGGGCTGAAAGACCAGAGATCCGTTCTCTTCACTGGCATATCCGCTAAGCCAACCGCGCTGATAAGACGCTGCTGGAGGCGGAGGGCCCAGGGGTAGCGACTTGCATCGAATGCCACATTCGACGACACCCATCTCGGCATCCATCGCTTCCCGTTTCCTTCTCAACGGGGCGATAAGCAGCGTCAAAGCTAACTGGAAGACGAAAATACCCCCCACCACGATGGCCATGTAGGACCAGGAACCGAGCAGTTTCAGAAACACCGCGATGGTCGCAGCGGCGGCCACCGCCAGACCTATAAATAGGCCAGCCACAGGCGCTTTTTCCCACCACCCATAAGGCGTCGGGTGTAGCGTCTCCTGGGCCACAGTGGCCCTCCTAACCTTCGCCTGCGGGCGCTATCTGAGCGTAGTCTCCCAGACAAAAGCATTTCCGCGTACCCCACAGCCTCCGCATATACGCAGACGCCAGGAGTAGTTAATTTGTCTTCAGGAACATCCTCCGCTAACTGGATGGATCGGCTGCACCTCGCCCGGCCTGGACCTGGTCCAAAGCCATAAGCAGGCCGTCGGCGTCTGGGACGTCAAAAAAAGCGACATTCTGTCCCAGGCCAAGGCTGAAGAAGTCCAACCCCGTGTTCTGATACATGCCGAAAAGGCCCAGGGCGCCCTGATACCCGAAAGTCACACTCACATGCTGACCGTCCTTATTCCTGTCCACCTTGGTTGGCATACCCCTCACGGGAGTATCAGCAACTGATTTGTCCCCTGTACAAACGATCGCCCGATTATCTGTGAGTCCGTACGCTGTGACGACCTTCCGCCGTTTTTTGACAATGAAACGGCCGAAAATGAAGTACAGGCCCACCAGGACGAACGGAATTCCCCAAATAACGAATAAAGGTGACTGGCTTCTGGTGATGGCCAAGATTTCCCATACAACCGCAAATCCACCCCAGAAGATGCTGAAAGGCACGAGAAACGCATCAGCGCCCGTAAAGCGAACCTTAGGGTCTGGTTGACCAACCCATAGGAGCCGTTCGCTCTGGCGAAGGAGTGGCAGAATCCGGATTCTCGGATCGTTCATGCCCAGAAGTCTTACACAGTTGGTTCCCGTCTGAACAGGGCTAACTTTGGCGAGTAGACGCTGGCTGCACCTCAGAAAGGAACCCTGAACGGGCCCGGCTTCGCGGGCGGATCAAGCGCGGCCAGGATGGCCAGCTCAAGGCGAATTGCGGACTCCGAGTCGCATCCGGCCCGTCCGAAGTCCACCCGTTCCTCTGCGGAAAATGCCACAATCTGTGCATGCCACTCATTCAGGTTCTCAATGCATTCCTCCTCCACTGAAAAGAAGCGTCAGCTGCTGGCAGCGCTAACGGCTACTTAAGCCGAGGTCGTGGAAATCCGTCCCGACACGATCCGGGTGATTTTGCACGAGCTCCCCCGCGAGAGCTGGTCTGTCGCCGGCATCACAATGGCGGAGTCAGGACAGAACGAACGCGTCTAACCGGAAGTCCGCCCAATACCCCCTGGCAATGCCCCTTCCGCCAAATCAATTGGGACCGCCGGAGTGATCCGGTCGAGGATCGCGTGCCCGGACGCCTCGAAAAGGATGAGCTCTGCCCGCCGGTCGTCAGCTGTTACGCCGTGAATCTCGGCGAATCGGGCGACGGGCAGGAAGAGAACACCTCGGCGGGCTGACCGCCCCGGCTCAACGCCCTGGCACCGCCCCCGGAAAAGTGATCCAGGCTTGGGGTGGAGCGCAATGTGACCGGTCAGTAATAAGATGCGGTCATGGCCGTCGAGTTGCTCAAACCCTCGCCCCGGGGCAGGTGGGAAAAGGCCGCTGTCTCCTCGCAGTTCTGGCTGTTCTCTGTCGCGTTGTTTGTTTCAGGCGTCTTTCGCGATGACCTGGGCTTCTGGGGCTCCACGGCATTAGCTGTTGTCATCATGGGCCTCGGATCGGTCGTGCTCGTCCGCAAGGCGGCGCCTGAGCGGAGGGAGCGGTTGGTTCGCGACGCCGATCGCGGAGTCATTGAATGCGCACTCCGGTATGCGGACTCTCAT
>NZ_MQTQ01000077.1:10033-27208 GCF_020532805.1 Arthrobacter sp. SO5
CGGTCGGTGGCTGCCGGGCTTCGCCGAAATTGGCAGCGGCACCTTCAAGTTCCAGCCGGACTACATCGACAAGGGCGTACCCGAAGGCAAGGTTACTGTGTTCTTCGATGTCGTGAGCCAAGGCCAAATCGAGCCGCCCCCGAAGCGTCCGCCCGAGCTAAAGAAGAACTGGAAGATCGTGGCCCTCACGACCGATAGAGGTCAGCTCCATTTTGCCACCGGGGAGTCCGGCGTGAAGCTCATCGACGAGCGACTCTAGGCACGGGCGGCATAAGGAAGTGGACAAAAGCCCATCGCAAGATTGCGACGCTCGTGGTCCTCGCCGCCGCGTGGGGCGTTGGTATAACGCTCTTTGTGAGCTTGGGACATCCGCTCGGCGAGGTGCTCTCCACCGCCGCGATGGGGGCCGTCTACACGGCGGCTCTCTGGTATATCCAGGCCCGCAGTGAACGAACGACCGAAGCCAATCTCGACTCCTAGGGCGGGATGCTGGTCTACATCCGCTACCCGGATTCGCGTCCCGGCTCCCTCAGCGGTATCTGGAACATGGGTGTCGCGACGACTTCGTCGCCGACAGGGAGCCGATGCCCGACGGGCATCGGCTCGCTGCTTCTGCTCGTCGCGGGAACGGCGGGCAGAACCGGAGTTACGCGGAGGTAAGGCCCAGCACACTTCCTTCGCGCGCCGCCCACCCTGCGAAGGAGGTTGCGGGGCGGCCCAGTACTCGTTCTACCCCGTTACTGATGTAGGCGTCGTCGCCGCGGCGGATTCCGCCCAGCATTGCCATTCTCCAGGTGATGTATCCTTCGGGCGTGCCGGCGGCACGAAGGTTTCGCGCGTGCTGATCGGGGTCTTCGTCAATGAACGACAGACGCCGGCCGGCGTGCTCAGTCAGGATCGCGGCAGCTTCATCGAAAGTGAGTGCGGACGGCCCTGAGATTTCAACAGTCTGGTTCTCCCAGCTGGCGTTGGTCAGGACCTCAGCGGCGACCTCCGCGCTGTCTTTGACGTCGATGAACGGTTCAGCTCCATCCGCGACGGGAGCCAGTATCTGCCCATTAATTGGCACGAACATTGCCTCGGTGAAGTTCTGCGCGAAGTGGCTCGGCCGCAGAACTGTCCAGGGGATCGGGCCGGCTGCCAGTGTCTTTTCCGCGCGGCCGACAGCGCCGTCCGGGAGGAACTCGACGCCGCGCGCCGACAGGAGCACGGCCCGCTTCACGCCTTCGGAGGCCGCCACGTTCAGCAACTGTCCCAGGGCAGGGGACCAATCGGTCGCGGAACCCGGCCCGACAAGAAAGACGCCATCTACGCCATGGAGGGCAGCGACATAGGTCCCCGGTTCCCGCCAGTCGAAGCGGACATCACCGCCAGAGCGGCTTGCAACGCGAACGCCGTGGCCGGCGCCGCGAAGAACTTCCGCAAGCCGGCTTCCTACTTTTCCTGTGCCGCCAACAATGAGAAACGTTTTCATAAGTGGTGCCCGTTCTTTAGAGGGTGGAGAGGACATTGAGGGCGGACTCCCCTGGAATAGCTGCCCGTCGGGCGACGGCGGCCGCCGTCGCCCAAGGCGCTGGCGGCTGCCTAGCTGAAGTACGCATCCATCATCACGATGTCGCTGACATCGGTATCGATACGCTCGGCCTTGTCATCCCGCAGCGTGACGGCCGAGACCAGGTATTCGTCCAGCACGGCTCCCTTGTGACTGCCGGTGCTTTGCAGTGTCAACGCCACTCCTCTCGGACTGACCATGACCTGCTGGATCTCGATGTTCACACCACACGCGGACAGGCGTGCGAAGCGGTCAAACATGGCCTCGACGCCGATGGTTTCCCCGGATACGGCGTTCTCCCCGGGCAGTGATGATATACAGCAGCGGCCGCGGTGGTTTCAGGCCTTTCCCGAAGCAGCGGTCCGGAGAAGCTGGGGAAGGTCGACGTTGCCGCCGGTGACCAGAACGCCCACCACTTCGCCCTCGGCGGGGATGTAGGCGCCGCTGAGAAGTGCGGCGAGGGCGGTCGCACCGCCCCCTTCGAGTCCGATCCGAAGTTCTTCCCACGCGGCCAGCTGGGCGCGGAGGATGGCTTTGTCGGAGACGTCGACGTGTTGCACTGCGTGCGCGACGGCGGCGTCGTAGCACAGTTGCCCCACACGGCGAGGGCCCAAACTATCGACGGCCGGGCCGGAAACGTCAACGTCAACCGGGCCGCCGGCTTCCAGGGCAGCGCCGAGGCAACGCGCCGAGTATGGCTCCACGGCGACCGCAACAGTGGAAGAACCGGCCAGGGCAGCGAGGGCGCCGGCCAGGAGTCCTCCACCTCCCACAGGGATCAGTAGGCTGTCGAGTCCTCCGACCTGCTCGATGAATTCCGCGGAGACGGTGCCTGCCCCGGCCACCGTCAGTTGCTGGTCAAATGGGTGGATCATGACGGCGCCGGTTTCGGCGGCGTACTGCTCTGCCCTGACAAGGCTCTCATCGTAGACGGCGCCGATGACGGTCACGGCGGCTCCGTAGTCAGAGAGCCTCCGGAGCTTGATGTCAGGGCATGTCTCCGGCACAAAGATCGCGGCCGGGACGCCGAGAAGGCGGGCCGCCCATGCGACGGCCTGGCCGTGGTTTCCGCCGCTCGCGGCGCATACTCCTGCCGCTGGGATCTTCGTGGCCAGGAGGCTGTTGAGCGCCCCGCGGGCTTTGAAGGCACCGGTGGACTGCAGGGATTCCAGCTTGAGCCAGAAGGCCGGGTGCGCACCGAGTTGGTTCGCCTCAATGCGCATCGTGGGGGTGCGGCGCACCTGCGAACCCATCCGGGTCTGCGCGGCGAGCACATCCGAGCGAGTCACGGAAAGGGCCGGAGCCGCGTCAGTTCCCACGGCCGGCCACTGCCTGGATCTCTATCTTTGCCCCGAACGGCAGGGCGCCGGCCTGGAATGTGAATCGGGCGGGGGCGATGGCGGGGTCGGGGAACTGCCGACGCCACCAGTTGTTGAGGTCGGCGTAGTCTCCGATGTCGGCAAGGACGCACTGGACATAGACGATCTCCTTGGCAGAGTAGCCGGACGCCTCGGCAATCGCGACGATGTTGTGCCAGACCAAGTCGGTCTCTTCCTCGAAGGTGCCGGGCTGGAACTTGCCGTCGGGGCCCAGGGCCGGCATGCCGCTGATGAAGCAGGTTCCGTCGGCTTCGGCGGACAAACTGAACGGGAATCCCGAGGGCAGTCCCGGCCCGGCTGAGGTGCGCTTGATAGTCATGAGATATCTTTCCTGATCAGTGATGGGGCATGGCCCCTCGTGTCGCGGGCGGGCACTTCGTTCTGCCCGATATGGGTACCGGCTTTTAGGCCGCTACGGCTACGTCGACTGCTGTGTGGTGCTGGGTCTGATCCCCGACGACGGTGGTGATCTGATCGCCCGCTTTGAGGTACCCGGGCGGGGTCATCCCGAGGCCTACACCGGAAGGGGTGCCGGTGAGGATAACGTCCCCGGGCAACAGGGGCAGGATTGAGGAGAGATAGGCGATGATTTCGCCCACCGGGAAGATCATGTCCGCGGTCGTTGAGGACTGGACCAACCGGCCGTTGATGGAGCAGGAGAGAGCGATATCGTCCGGATCCTTGAACTCATCCGGGCTGACAAGGGCCGGACCGAGCGGGGTGTACCCGGGAAAGGATTTGCCCAGGCTGAACTGCGGGGTACCCGCCGGGCGCATCTGCACGTCCCGGGCGGAGTAGTCCTGCGCGGCGGTAATTCCTGCAACATATGCCCACGCCTCGCCCTCGTCGACGTTGCGTGCGTACCTGCCGATCACAACGGCTGCTTCAACTTCCCAGTCGACCTGGTCCGTGAACAACACCAGATCACCGACGGGGCCGGCCACCGACGTGACGAACTTACCGAACACCAGCGGCTCCGCCGGGGCAGGAAGCCCGGACTCGATCTGGTGGGCACGGTAATTCAGCCCGATACCGAAAATCTGGCGGGGTGCAGGCACGGGCGAGTCGCAGTCTTCGGGCCTGAATGGCACCCCGGGGCCCAGCTCGGCGGATTCTGCCCACGCCGTGAAGGCCTCCCATTTGTCGTAGACATCCAGTGCGTCGGGGCCGAAACGGCCGCCACTCGCCTCTGCGATGTCGAAAGCCTCTGTTCCGCGGACGATCTTGGCACGGGATGCAACTACGGCGATTCTCACGTCAGCAACTCCTTAGTCTGGGACGAACTTTGTCTGGGTGGCCTCTGCACGGATTGAACAGGCAACCCGCCACCGTGGTGAGGGTGCGCCGTCGGGGGCGCCCACCCTTAAGGAATCCGGTGCTGCTTCAGGGCTGCCGGGTTCGGACCCGCGGCAGAATCGGTACCCTAGCGGGCCGCGACGCCAACGGCGCGCTGAGCCAGTCCCTGCCCGAACGAAATATTGGCAAGACCGATCTCGGTGATCATGACGAAGACATCATCCGGGCCCACGACGCCGGCGGACACAAGATTTCGGTTGATCCTGGCCAGCAGCGCCTTCTTGACCTCATCATCGCGCCCCTGCAGGAACGTGATCTCGATGATCAGCAGCCCGGCGGTGTACTCCAACCCGAGATAGGAGTCGGTGTGGCGAAAATTCTCGTCGTCGAACTCGGTGAAAAGCTGGTAGCGGTCCGCCTCCGGGACCTTCAAGATGCTGACCAGAGCCTCCTGGATGCTGGCGCCGATAGCGGTCTTCTCCTCGGACGTACGACCCTTGCGCAGATTGACCTTGACCAATGGCATGTGGGACTCCTTCATGGTGGGTACGCCCTTAAGCGGATGCGTGGGGACGTATTTTTGCTTCTCGAACCGTGCCGGCCACGGGCCTCAAGAGGTCCCAACGTGCCCGGACGTGTGTGGCCTCAGACCGCGTGCAACAGGGAGCGCAGTGCCTTGGCGTTCTCCACGCCGATCTGTTCCTCGAACCGCCGCTGGGCCGCATCCCAGAGGGGTCCGCTAAGGCGGAGCGTGTCCACCCCGCGCGGGGTGAGAAGGATGTTAACTGTACGCCGGTCCTTCTCGGACTCACCAATTTGGACCAGACCCTGCTTTTCCAGGACCCGCACGTTTCGCGTGACGGTTGACCGCTCAAGCTCCGCAGCGCGGGCCAATTCTTCGACGGAGAGTGCCGTGGTGTCGCTGAGCCTGCGGAGCAAAGCCAACTGGGCGATGTTCACGCCCGCCGGCTGAAGAGCTGCGTCGTACATTGCAGTGATCTTGCGGGTAGCCGAGCGAATGCTTGTGGAGTAACAGTCGCTCTTCATAAATACGAGTATATACACGTAATCGGGGTGGCGTCTATGGCTCATGAGTCAGTGCCCTAGTGAACCTCGCGCGGCCCGGGCCGCCAAGCACAGCCGGAGAGTTCGTGGCCGACGTAGCCCTTGATGGCATCCCACGAGAAGAAGCCACACCCCTTGCCGAGCTTTTCGAATCGATCCTCGACGGACGCAATGCCTCTGTGACCCCGTTTGGAATCAGCCCTTGGCCGACCCGCAACAGACTTTACCGATCACGTATACCGCACTGCCGCGAGCGGTATCTGGAAGCGACAAACCGAGTCGCACGCATGAGCGGGACACTCATCACCGCCGTTACCGCCACATCCGCCGTATGCGCCGGGGTTGCGGGTGGAGTGTACTTTGCATTCTCCGCGTTGCTCCTGCCCGCACTTCGCGCACTTCCGGCCATCCAGGCGGTTCCTGCGATGCAGCGCATCAACATCAACGCGGTCCGGCTACCCCTCATGGTCGTCTTCTTCGGCGGCGCTACAGCGGCTCTCGCCGTGGTCATCACAGAACTAGCCTCGGGGGCAGCCACACCAGCAGCCCCAAACCGCATCGTCGGTGCCGAACTGGCGCTTGCGGCGTTCGGCATCACCATCGTGCGCAACGTTCCCCTGAACGACACCCTGGCTCAAATTACGCCTGATGGTCCGGACATAGAAGCGCGATGGAACGAATTCGGCCGTGCTTGGGGCGTCGCCAATCATGTGCGAGCAACGGCCGCAATAGCAGCAACAATCACTCTCTTAGATTCCCTCGCAAGATCAACTTGACCAGGCCAGTGTCATCTTCACTAGAAGTCGGCACAAATTTCAGTACTGACCTACACCGTGTCCCCGCCCGGTAAGCGGACCCTCTGCGGGGCACTCTCAAGCGCAAGGTCTGTACTCGCGCGCCGACTAGCCTGATTGGATGAAGAAACTGGCTGTCATCACGGGTGCCAATCGAGGACTGGGGCGTTCCTTGGTGCATGCGCGGGGACGTCCGATCCCCTGGGTCAACGAGTTCGCGCATCTGGCGAGCGGCCGATCGCGGATCCTTGGACGCGTCAGTTTGACCCATGGCGGTTGCCAGTTTGCTGCTACGAACTGGTCGGCTTGGACGAACGGTCCAGCGTCTGTGCTGTCTCGTCGGATGGACACCGCACTAGCTCGAGGGGTCAGGGCATAGGCGAGCTACA
Source organism: Arthrobacter sp. SO5 (assembly GCF_020532805.1). Classification (GTDB taxonomy): domain Bacteria; phylum Actinomycetota; class Actinomycetes; order Actinomycetales; family Micrococcaceae; genus Arthrobacter. Next base: position 16,509 of record NZ_MQTQ01000077.1, read on the forward strand.
TGGTGCCTGAGGCTGAAAGATCCTTTGCGTGTTAGTCGTTCTCTTCGAGTTCGGGCTCTGCTGCATCGACAGCATGGAGGGACTCGTCTGCATAGATGAGGATGGCAAATTGCGGCATTGTGGTGGTCCTTTCGTGAAAGTCGATCGGCTAGTCGCGCCGGTGGCTGCAGTGTCTCCGGTGCAGGGTGCAGTGGAGTGGGCGATGGGCGTCCGCATGTCCACCGCTGTATCGCGGATGCTCGGGTTTAATAACATCTGCGGGTGGGAGCAGAGGTTTAAGGTGGACTCCTGGGTCGGGAGTGTTGGGTTTACGTGGTCCGAGTGCCAGGTTGCGAAGAAGTTCCCCGTCCTTCGTTTTGGGCGGTGGATTAGGTGACGACTAGATTTTGGTGTCCGTCGATCAGTTCGCGCACGATGTCGAGGTGACCTGAGTGAGTCGATGTCTCTGTAAGCACGCGAAAGACGACCTCGCGACCCTCACGCATCGGTTGTGCGGCGAACTCGCTGGCCGGAGGCCACCAGCGGGGTGGGTCATCAAGGTCAACTTTCGCAAGGATTCGGTTGCTGCGCCGGATCTGGTGTCTGTAGATGTTGACCGCTTCGGCGCCCGTCATGGGACGGGATGCCCAGCCGTTGTGAAGTGCTGCGATCGCTTCGGGGTCGCCGCCAAGAATGGCCGAGATCCAAAACATCTCATCGTCGAAGGCGAGGTGGTTGAGGAGGCGCGTTATGGTCCACCCCGATGGGACGAGCGGCTCACTCATCTCGGCTTCGGTCAGCCCGTCCACGGCGTGCAGTACATGCTCACGTTCGCTTGCCAGCTGCGTCAGCAGCAGCTCGTCACTCATGCTTGCCGCTCGTAGCCGATGAGCCAGCGAAGACCATGGCGGTCAGTGACCTGACCGTCTGAGGCGCCCCACGGCTTAGGAGCCAACGGGTCGATCGCCGACCCGCCGATGCAGAGCTTGTCGAACCACTCGTGGAGGATCGCCGGTTCAGCGGTTCCCAGCCGCGAGAGCGTGAGGCCTTCGAACCGCACGGTCTGTTCTCCTGCCGGGGCATCGGATCCCGCCAGAGCTACGTCACCGCCGAGAACGCCGTGAGCTATGGCGTTTGGTGGGCCGTCGGTCCTGCCAAAATATTCGTAAGAGTGCAGGGACAACTCGCCCCCGAAGATGTCTGCATAGAAGCTCAGCGCTTCCCGGGCCGTTCCGGGGAAGCTGATGCATACGAGAGGTGCAGACATAGTGGGTACTCCTGATGTGTGATGGAAACGTTTGGACCAGGTATCAGGTCCTTTTCATAGAGGTTGATGCACCGCCAAAATCAGCGGTAAATCCGAATCTAGTAGGCGGGCCGATTCTTGTCCTTGGATTATGCGTCGATTCGGCGTATCTCCATCGGCCATAGTTTTGCCTCTCCAAGCTTTCCGGCGATTTCCACCGCGCGTTCCATGTCCACGCAATCGACGATGTAGTAACCGGCCACGAACTCCTTGGTCTCCATGAAGGGACCGTCAGTCACGGTACAGCTGCCGTCGTTTGATGTGACGAATTTTACCTCCTCGCTCAGTTCATGTGCCTCCACGAATTCTCCGGAGGCAGTGGGCTCCTTCTGTAAGGAGGTCTGGGCCTGCATGATCCCCTCGATCTCGGCCGCGGGAAGCCCCTTCCAGGTATCAACATTGTTCGGAATCAATATGAGGTGTTTCATTTTTCTCCTCTGCACCCGTTATCGGGCGCGTATTTTGCGGATTGCCCAGCGGCCGATGGCTGCCGCTGCGCCAACGGTGGCCCACGGGAACAGTAGCCAGGGTTGCCAGCCGAGACCCAGGACGCTTCCCAACAGCCAGAACGATATGGTGGTCACCGCGAAAAAGGCTCCGATATGGATCCATTGACTCTGGACCGGGCGCAAGAGATAGGCCAACACCCAGGCCAGTGGCGCGCGACCACCAGGGAAACTCCGAAGCCATACAGAATCGCCATGCCCAAAGGCCCCACACGTAGCCGACATCGGCTCCGTCCTGCGCGGCGGGCACGCCATAGACCGCTGCCACCAGGAGCAGTAGCACGCCCACCCAGAGCGTGGTGGCGATGATCCACCCCTTGATGAGCGCATACGCATCAAGGACCACTCTGTGTGACCGAACTGCCGGCGGCTGTGCCGCGTCCCCCAATGCCATGGACTTAGCCTACCGATGCGCCAAAAGCTTCCCGCCCGGGCCGGGGGCGCGGCCGTCCGATAGGGAATCGGCTTACGGGACGGGCTGGGGGTGGAAAACCCGCTCTGTCCGGCATGATCGGGTGCATCTTGAGCATCACGGGACGATGACCACGGCGATAATCGACGTATGACTGAGCACTTACCGTCCTGGCCGACCACACCACCGTCCTACGGTTCAGTCGTTTTGCGCGAGTTCACCGACGACGACGTACATCTCGCCTTGGCATTGGGGGACGATCCTTACATCCCTCTCATTGGCAGCCTCCCCGCACTCCCTACGACACAGCAGGCTCTGGAATGGATCCACCGGCAGCGGGGCCGGTTCGACCAAGGAAAAGGGCTGTCCTTCGCCATCGCCGATACCGAGTCCAACAACGCCGTCGGTGCCATCGGACTGTGGCTTCAGAACATGTCGGCCGGACGCGCGACGGTCGGCTACTCGGTTGGCCCCGCGCACCGGGGCCGCGGGATCGCCAGCAGCGCGTTGAAGGCACTGACCGCGTTCGCTTGGACCATCCCCACTCTGCACCGGATCGAGCTGTACATCGAGCCGTGGAACATCAACTCAAGTCGCGTTGCCGAGGCATCTGGTTTCCAGCGGGAGGGCCTGCTCCGCAGCCACCAGGAGATTGGTGGCACCCGGCGCGACATGCTGCTCTACGCGACAACGCGACCTTGACCGCTTCTTGGCTGTTGGTGTTCGTTGCTGCTACATGGGCAATGATCGTCCGATGGGCCGCGGATGGCTCACCGTGCCAAACGAACGAATCCAAGACAAAGCGGCACTCGCGTACTGGGTCAAGGTCGGTGTCGACTCCCCCAACGTGTCGCACTGAGCCGAGCGATCGTCTCGAGTGCCCGTAAGCCGATCCTTTTACGCTTCAGGACCGCTCGGGTGTACTCGCCGCACCGCCTCGGGCATGGAAGTAACGAACAGCGGGTGGCGGACGCAGGGTGCGAGTTGGGTGTGGCTGCGGGCCGAGCTGAGTAGCTGTCGCCATCGTCAGCCCTTGGTCGCGCCGTCCTTCACGTGCGCCTCAAGGACGTCACGGACGCTGGTCCAAGCCTGCGGCCCGTAGCGGTCGTTGTTCACGTGATGCAGCTGAGCCTCGCCACTGAACATACTGACGAAGTACTGCATACCCTGCCAGGCAGGGAAGGTGGCCTCCTCGTCCTTTAATACGCGACGCCCGATCCGGGCCATGCCCGACAGCATTCCCGTGGTCCCGGCCCACTGGGTGGTGAACGCAGCGCCGGTGAGCTCGGTCATGATCCGCGCGATGCCTCGGGCTGTTACGCGGTCCCCGGCCACCTCGACGACGCGGGGCGCGGCGTCGTCCATTGCCACGTGCGCGACGGTGCGGGCGACGTCGTCCTTGGTGGTGAAGTCCAGCAGCTGGTCCGGCGAGGACCAGTAGAGGATCTTGTGACGCCTGAACAGGATCATCGGAGCCTGTCCGGTCAGCATGTCCGCGAAGGCGCCGTTGAGCACAGACGTGACGTGGAGCGGAGTGGCATCGAGGTCGCCGGCGAACTCCCTGCGCAGTTCGAAGTTGCGGTTGCTGCCCGGGGTGACACGGCGATAATCAGCCGAGTAGTCAGACGGAATGAAGCGTGTCACACCGGCCTCAACGGCCGCAGCTAACAGCGCCTGCTGGGCGTCGAGGATGACGGAGCGCGCGCCGCTGACTGCGGACACGACGATTTCGGCGCCGGAGAGGGCCTCGACGAGGCCGACGTGGTCCGTATAGGCGGCCTCGCGAATCTCCACGCGGTCACGCTCCCCGTACATCGTCTGGGCGGTTCCGCCGCCCGGGCGGGTTAGAACACGAACGAAGGCTTCGGGGTTGGCGGCGAGCAGCTCGCGGACGATCCGGTGGCCGAGGTCACCGGTGGCTCCGGCGACGAGGACGGTGGTCATGATGAGGTGCTCTTCTCTGTGTAAGTGGTGTCGCGGGAGTTGGTACGACGTCGACGGACTGAGAGGTGGGGTGCAGTTACCGACCGCTCGGTGCCGGCAACGGCACCGGTGTATGACTCGGGCTGGCGATGGTTAGGCGTTCGTATCCGGAGCGTCCCGGTGCGAACTCCGCTGCCGCCCGGCCCGTTCACTCCTTGCGGCCAAGCCCCAGGGAATCAACAGGCCCAACGTCAGGCCCAGGGGAATCGCGATTCCCACCGTATAGACCGTGAATAGCGCCACTGAGGGCCAGAAAGATAGCCCCCAGCTAGCCACCACCAGCCATGCGAGCACGGCAAAGAAGGCTACCGCCAAGACTGACCGGATGATTCCGTTCCTCTTGGACTGCAGGGCTGGGGATTCCTTTTGGCTGCTCACGCCCCGATCCTACGCGCGGAGGCAAGCTCTCAATAACGATCGCTATCTGAGCTGCACCCGGCACGCCTCCGAATTGTGAGTCGCAGTGACAAAAGTCACCCCCGACCGCCCGTTTGCCGGTCCCCCATCGGCGAATGCGCCCCCCAAAAGTTTACAGATCACGACCGCCGCGATTCCGCGGCCGGCCGATTCCCGTATAACCCGCCCGAAAAAATGCCGGTGACGGGGGCGGGCCAACCGGTACATTCAAATCGATGTGCGGAATCCTCATATGATGCGTCCTCGTATCCACGAACGACCGCCGCGATCGGCAAAGATCCGGTCATGGTCGTCGCCGCGCTGCTCGCCCAGGGAGGCAGAGATCGTCGGGGTCTGATTGAGGGCAACGTGGCCAGCTCCCACCGCCAAAACAGCGACGACAGCGACGCCGGATACCGAGAAGCCGGATGCGTCGGTGACGGGAAAAATGATGGCTGCTGCGGCGGGCTGACTCCTGGTGACTGCGAAGTAGTCCCTCGCGTTCGTAGCCGGCACGTTCGGCGGTGCGGATAGAAGCTGCGTTCCACGGCTCGATATAAAACTCCAGACGGTGCAGATGCGCGATCGTCCAGGCAAAGGTAGTGAGGGCGCCAAAGGCATCGGATGCAATGCTGTGGCCCCTCTCGTTTGGGGCAACGGCATATCCAAGCTGAGCGCGTCCTGCGCCCAACTCCTCGAGCCATAGTCCGATGTTCCCCATGGAGCGATCAGTTTTGAGGTCGGCTATCGAGAAGGAAAATCCGGTCCCTTCGACGTGGCGCTGTCGCTGCCTCTCAATCCACGCTAAGGCTTCCTCAGGAGTGGCATGCGGTGGGAGGCTTCCCACCGTGGGGACATACGGATCTTGGGAAAGGTCCATCGCCATCCCCGCGTCTAGATTCGTGAACGTGCGCGGCCGGATACGGCCATGCTCCGGATCAGAAGTTGGCCAGGGCGGAATATCACCGCTGATGCTCATATCCCTATTTTCGCCTCGAGGCGCCAAAGTACGCTGTGCGTCGCGTTCTTCGCCATCCCCGCGCGCCGAGCCCTCAGCGAGCACTCCCGCGGCGGGCGAGAATTGCGCCGTGAGATGACTGCCTGGCGGTCGTCCTTGTGTGTGTCTCGACCACATCGAAGCCCGCGGCTACCAGCTGGCCGCAGAGATGACTTACCGGCCACCGGTACGCCGGGACGACCGCATGATCGAACTTTTCAACGACGGCACAGTCGAAGAAGCCGATCAGCAGGGCGCCGCCAGGGCTGAGGACTCGATGGAATTCCAAGAGAGAAGCGCGGATCGTGGCTGGCTCATGGTGGATCAGTGAGTACCAAGCGAGCACTCCACCAATTGTCCCGGTACTGACATCAAGAGCGTCGAGGCTGCCTGTCCGGAACGGAATGCCGGGATAGGCAACGCGTGCGTGCTCGATGAACTCGGGAACCAGGTCCACTCCGAGTGCAGGAATCCCAGCTTCATTGAGAAAGTTCGTCCAATGGCCCGGACCGCAGCCAGCGTCTAGTACCGCACCCTCGATACCGTCCGCCCAAGTCGCCACCAGTTGACGGTCTGAAGGGTGCGCGGCACCCATTGAAGCAAAGCGTTCGACGTATTCCGCCGCCCTGCATGAATACGCATCGCTAACAACGTTGACCATGTGTTCGAGTCTAGGCATGCCAAGGTTTGCGTCCGCTAGACGATCGACCTGCGGGCGAACATCCGTTGTGATTAGGAGTTTCTCTGTTGTTCTGCAAACCGGGCCACAGCAGTCGCATCCGGCTTGTGGAAAGTACGCCAGTCTGAGCCAACGTCGATCCAACGCGCGGGTTGACCAACTTCCAGCAGCAGCTTCATTGCAGGATCGGCGATCGCCCAATAGGACAAGTTCAGTCTCGCTGACCAATCCGATCGGTATGAGCGGGCAGCAGCGAACGCCGGGCGGTCAGCAACGACTAGTTCAAGACCTGTCTCTTCGGCAAGCTCGCGAACGGCGCCCTCGCGCGGGGTCTCCCCGGGTTCTACTCGTCCACCAGGCGGCACGAGGCCCCGCCAGCGATGCTCAACGACGAGTATGCGCTGGAAATCTGGTAAGAACACCCACACATCCGCGGCCAAGGGGCGGGGATCCGCTCGCCAATTGGACTGGAACCACACCAGGAGTCCGTCTTCAGCTACGTGCGCGATGGACACATCATGGATGGCCGCATCAACACCACGCTCGTCGTGCAGCGCCGGCGCGTGTTGGGGAGTAAGAGGGTGGAGCCCTGAGCGTATTGTCGAGTCTTCGGCGTGGATGTTCGTTGACGGCACCCTCCAACCGTACGTCGTGAGTTCCGCCGCAGCGTCCCGGTAAAGGACCCCCTTGAGGACTGAGACGCGCCAAAGAGCGCTGCGAGTCAAAATGTTGGCTTGCCGAGATGTCGATCCTACTCAGGCATCGACCTCCAACACCGTGTCGCGAAGAAGGCAGAGACAAGCGAATTGGATAGTCGGCGCTCATCCATGTCCCTTCATTTCGGCAGGTTGCCTACCCATTGGTTTTATGGGGAGTGGGGCAGAATCTATTCAAAATGCATGTGTCGGCTTAGGCTGGCAGAACCCGGAGGAAGGAAGGCTCAGCGAAGATAATGGCTCAGCAAAATGGGATTGATATGAAGCTGCGGGCCACTTTTCTCCTCCCTGCGCTTGGGATCATCGTGGCCCTGGCTATCGTTGCCGCGCTCGTTCCCGACCTCTTCAGACCCATGTTGTTGGCGATGCCCGTCGTGGTGTTCGCTGCACTCGGTGGTTTGTTCTTGACTGAAAGGAAGAGACGTCGGCGCAGCCCCAACTAAATTGTCGCCTTAGGTGTCGGTAAAGGATCAGCATGCGGGCGCATTCGCCAAGGGACGCGCCAGCTCAAGGCGTGAACAAAAATCGGGGCAGTCCCGTCGGGCTCGCCCTTCGTAACGTTTTTGGCCGACTCTTCCTCCATGGTCAGCCCAGAACCGATCCACGGACCTCATACTCGAACCCTCGCCAAATCGCTTGACAGGGAAAACGTGGCGATGGTGCCATACTCGCATTCACGCCGTCGAAGGAGCCTCCGTGTCAGAAGTCGTTGCCTATGAAACTCGTCCCGCGCAAACTGCCTTTGGCTGGGGGCTTCACCACGTGCAGTTGGCCCTCCCCAGGGGTAGCGAGGATGACTGCAGGAAGTTCTACGTGGGCGTTCTAGGTCTGACCGAAGTGCAGAAACCACCGGTATTGGCGGCCCGTGGCGGACTCTGGGTTCGAGCCGACAATCTTGAAATCCATTTGGGCGCCGAGGAGGACTTCAAACCCCAAAAGAAGGCTCATCCGGGGATCCTGGTGGGCGACATAGAGGCTCTGGCCCTCCGAATTGAAAGTTTCGGTCTCGCTGTGGAATGGGACGAAAACTTACCGGGCATGAGACGGTTCTACCTTTGGGACAACAATGGGAACCGACTCGAGTTCTTGTCCCCTGAGGAATCTAACTAGACAACAGCAGCGCTCCCCTGGTGCGCCGTGAAACTCGATCCGACAGCCTCACTCGTCAACGTCCAAAGGCGCCAATGCACATTCCACTTTGGCTTCACCTCGAATTGGTGAGCGGCAGGGCCCAGGGGTGGCTCTTCGTGGCGGCATTCTGTGATCGCCCGGTGTCGCACCAGCGCCCGCTAGCTGATCCCTCACCGAACGCCCGACGTCCCCACCTGGGATGGTTTGTTAACGACGTCGGCTGCTAGGGCTAGGCTGCGGCATGGTGCACGGGGGAGAAAGCGGGCAGTGGTTCGCTACATGGCTAGGACTATGCTCGGCTGCTCACTGTGCAGGTCGTCAGGCTCCACATGCCCTGGCCCACTTCGAGTCGCCGTTATCGCGCGAAGGCGTCCGTGCAGCGCGAGCTAAACTCTTGGTGACTCAGTAATGGGGGAGGTGGTGGAACCACCAACGCTACCAAGCCTCACTGCTTGTCTACCCATACCTCCACCTCGGCGAGCATCACGAGACGGGTTGGTGTATCGATGGCCTCACCCGTATTCGGATCGTCGACCTGTGATCCTAGGTAGCGGTCGAGCAGCGTAAGCGATACCCGGTTGTACGATGCTTTTGTCGTCCACCAAGCTGCCGGGTCGGGCATCTCGATATCCTGACGCTCCTGTAGCTCATGTTCCGGCAGCGTGCGCAACGAGGTCCTGCGCATGACTTCTTGCTTCCCGTCACCGAGACGCAGCTCCACAGTGCGGGCGCGGTCTGCACGCATGTAGGAAACCCAATCGGCGGCATTGCCATTGACTGCGCACACTAGAGAGATCGGCTGAGGACTCGTAAAACTCAGGTCCATCCGGTCTGTGGAGGCTTCAGTCGAGACTGCTGCGGCGTCATCATCTCGGGGGGACAAAGTCACTGGCACCCAGCCAGAGCCAGGACGGCCGTCGAAGGTATTCATTTTGCTTCGGCTTTTCCCCAAGGGGTCGGCTTCGGACGTCACTTCGACGGTCGCCTCGCCCGTTGCTGTCATAGTTTTAATGTCTAGTATCTCCAGGCCCCGAGGATCCCCACACGTGGGCTCGACGTAGTGCCACCGACTCACTGCATGTTCGAACCACGGAGCCAACGGTGCGAGCCCGATGCCGATCACCACTCCCAAGATCGTCATCACGAGTTGCCCCGCAAAGTCAGCCCAACGACGCTTTTTCGACTTTGGTCGATCCTCAGGCGTGGGAGTGTTGATGGCTGATCGTGGACTCGTTCTCCGGGCAAGTCAAGGTTCTGGAGGCCGGATCAAGGACAGCCGGTAGGCGCCGGCTTTTCCTGCACATATGATGGACGTCCGGAACCAGCTGACCGCCTGCACACAATGACGTGAAAACAGAAAAGACCGTATTAGTCCTGCTTGTTCCGAACCGAGACGTTTGGCTGACTTGCTAGTTGGCGTGCAGGGCGTCGTTCAGTTCCCGAGTCGCAGGCGGGGTAGACGTGTGAGGTGGCTGCCCGTAAGCCATCGATCCCTCACCGGGCAGCTCAGTTGAAACGCGGACCGAAGGCTATGGCATCCAGATCATGGGCAGTTACGGTGGCTCCATGAGGGACAGGATGCCGCCGATCCTCTGCCAACGACGGAGTTCAATGACGCCCTCGACCACTGCGAGACGGAAGGCTGGCGCCGTTCGGAAACTGATCTACGGCATGAATCTGACCCTGGACGGCTATATCGCCGCGGCCAGCGACGACATCGGCTGGGGCGGGCCGAGCGAGGAACTGTTCCAGTGGTGGCTCGACCAGGAGCGGGCCAGCAGCCTGTCGCTGTACGGCCGCAAGCTCTGGGAGACCATGAGCTCCTACTGGCCGACCGGCGACCAGCAGCCCAACGCCACCCCGGCGGAGATCGAGTTCGCGCGGAACTGGCGGGACACGCCGAAGGTGGTGTTCTCCTCGACGATCGACCAGGTCGACTGGAACACCCGCCTGGTCACCGGCGACCCGATTCCCGAGATCACCCGGCTCAAGGCCGGGGACGGCGGCCCGATGAGCGTCGGGGGCGCAACGCTCGCGGGGTCGGCCATGCGGGCCGGGCTGATCGATGAATACGCGCTAGCCACCCATCCGGTCCTGGTGGGCGGCGGCACTCCGTTCTTCACCTCGCTGGAGAGCTGGGTGAACCTGGACCTAGTGGAGACGCGGACGTTTCCCGGCGGCGTGGTCCTGACCAGGTACGAGACGAGGCGCTGAGCGCAATTCCTCCGCGCGATCGGGGAAGTACTCCACCACCAGCGGCCCCACGTCTTTTGGCAGCAGATAGTCCGGAGTATGCCTGCGCGCCGCCCCGGCGACCTCAGCCTCCAACAGAAACGGTTGCGCCGCAATATGGCCACCGACACATCGAAGTCCGCGAACAGCAAACGCGCCAACTCCATTGCTGCCCGCCCAACATGTATTGACGCCGGGGAGGCCGAGATCGTCGGGGGTGCTTGGCTTTGGATCCGTAGGCCGCCTCCCTCCGCGAAACAGCGGAGACAGCAAACGCCGGATACCCAGAATCCGGATGCGGCGGTGACGGGAAAAATGATGGCTGCGGCGGCGGATACTGGTGCGAAGGCCATGGCTGCTAAG
>NZ_MQTQ01000077.1:27224-29805 GCF_020532805.1 Arthrobacter sp. SO5
TCGAGGCCGGCCCCGCCCACCGACTGGCCAGGCTCAGCGAGCTCATGATCAGCTCCGGATCAGTTGCCATGTCATGCCGCTCCCCCCTCATTCCTGCATGAACAGGTATCAGAGCGGAATTCCGAACCGGCCGCAACCCCAGGTCGATCTAAAGAACAATGAGCAAATCATGTTGTCGACGGCCCTCGCCACCATGAAGTAGTGAACGCAAAAAACCCGATGGAAGGACGAACGAGGATGAACACCCAGAAGAGACCCCACAAGGCGGCACCCGGTCCGCCGTAGTCAGCCGGTCCCCTACACAACCGAATAGGTCTATCCGGGACCCCACACACCCGGAACATCAGATCAGAGGCGGGGGTGTGGACACTGTCCACACGAGAAAAGCACCAAAAAGCCCCTGAACTGCGGAAACACTGTGCCCGAGGTGGGACTCGAACCGGACTCCAGCCCTTGCAAACACGGGCCTCCCGCCGAACATACGGAATCCGACCCAGTCCGGCACCGGTACGGCCCAGTCCGCGACCCAAAGTGTGGACACTGTCCACACCCCCAATTCTCCCCACCAAAGGCCCCCCAGCAAACTGCCGCACCCCGCATCGACAGGGCGCGGCGCTTCTTTGCCCTGAAAAACTTGATCCTGCTGGAGAAGTACAACCGCGGCTGCAGCAGGGTCCTGCCCGCGCCCGTTGCCGAGTCTCGGGCACGCAGCATGGCATGCTCAGCCTCTAGACTCTCCATCACGACGTCACCTCCCTTCAAGCCATTCATGATCCCATCGGCGCAACGCTGCATGACCGGGGAGCGCCCCCTTAAGACTCTGACCACGGACTAACAGAGCCACACGAAAACAACGGAACCCCCGGCGACGCCCCACCAGACGCCGAAAGCACGGTGCCAACGATCAAGGCCTCGCCCCCAACGCAGGACCAACTGCCCCACCCTGAACGGGCACACGTCTTGCGCTGGACACTTTGCGGGCTTGCGCCATCCGAGATTGGGCGCCATTCAAGCCGACACTGAAAGAGCTGCAATACTCGGACGATGGCCGTCTATTTTGAGTGCACAACGCGGACAAAGATGCCCCAATCGGAGCTATTTGACCTTGCCCGGAGCATCGACGTCCACAAAGACTCCATGGCGGAGTCTCATGAAGAGGCTGTAAATGGCGTGACGTCCGGTCTCATCTCTTTGGGTGAGGAAGTGACCTGGCGAGCTTGGCACTTCGGCGTTCCGTTTCAAATGACGAGCCGGATTACCGAGATGCAAATACCCGACTACTTCGTAGATGAGCAGGTTAAAGGTCCGTTCCGACGGTTCCGCCATGTTCATGAGTTCAGCCGGGACTCAGCAGGGACCACGATGGTGGGTCGCATCGAGTTCGCGGCACCGTTCGGACCCATGGGACGTCTGGCCGAGAAACTGGTGCTGGGCCGCTACCTCCAAAGGCTCATCGAGACGCGCAATCGACATCTTGCAGGTGCGTCGAGTCTCGAATAGATCGTCTAGGTAGCCGATCCCTCACCGCGAGACTTCAATCAGCGAGGCGTATGGACCTTGGCCCCGTCTGGCGAATGCGTCCTATTGCCGCGAAGAGCCAGGACCGTGACGGATGCAATAATCAATCGCACACATTCTTCCTGGTCACAGCCACAAGCGAGGCTCGGCAGGAACGAAAGTTCTGCCCAAGGAGTGTCCCCGTGTCCAACCCGGAACCAACTACATCCGCGGCCCCGAGCGAGCTGGTCTTCTCATTCGGCACCCTGTTGGATGAGAAGGTCCAGCAGTCGCTGTTCGGCTACCGGGTCAACATGCTCGAAGACTTCCTGATCGGGCACGGAACCACAGAAGTCGTCATCACCGACCTGGATGTCATCGCCAAGAGCGGCAAGAAAGTTCACCTCGGCCTCGTCCGCCGTGAAGGTGACACCGTATCCGGCGGGTTGCTCGCGCTAAGCCCTGACGAGCTGGCCGCAGCCGACGCATACGAGGTCGACGCCTACGCCCGCCGCCGCGTGCCCACCGGCGCCCACGGACAGGCCTGGTGCTACGTCTCAGCCGATCCTCTGGATGTGGCCGAACGCATTGCCCTGATCGGCGACAGCATCGCCTACGGGCGTTGCACCCGGGACGGCGGCTGGGCCGCCCGGGTCGCCTCGCGACACATCACCCGCGACGAGGAGAACAACCGGTTCTTCAACCTGGCCTGGCCCGGCGCCACCATGCTTGAGATCCTGGACGCCGCCGAGGCCGAGGTGGCCGCCCGCCGCGCGGACACGGTCCTGGTGGCGGCTGGCATCAACGACCTGCTCCACGCCGACGGACGTGGCGGGGCACAAGTGGGCCAGGATGTCATCGCCCGCTTGGAATCCTTCTGCGAAGCGATGGAACCCCAGGGACGGCGCGTGGTGGTGATGAGCCCGAACTGGGTGGACACCACCTTGGTCCCCTGCCTCGACCTGGGCGAGATCCTGGACTTGCGGGAGACGTTGCGGTCGTGGAGCGAGCGGACCTTCCGGGACTTCCTCGACACCTGGGACGTCTTGGCCGACCGCCCGGCCCTGTTCAGCGACGGCCTCCA
>NZ_MQTQ01000078.1:0-8403 GCF_020532805.1 Arthrobacter sp. SO5
CCTGCTCACAGCAGCCAGCAGCTGCCTCGGGAAAAGATCCAGCCCCCTCAAGCCCACTAATTCAGCAGTCTCCTAGGCCGCGGGGGTGTTCCTTACGCGGGGAGCCGGAAACCGGCGGGCTGCAACTCGGCCAGCCCGTCATCCAGCAGGCCGGCCAGGGCGCGTTCCAGCTGTTCGGGAGCCGAATTGAGCCGATGCAGGGCGGCAAGCGGTACGCCTATCCCGTCCGGCTCGAAGCCTAGGTCCGCCGGGGGCCGCTGGAACAGCTCCGGCGCCACCGGCGCCTCGGCCAGGCGCAGCACCGCCATGACGGCACCCCGCACCTGGCGGTCCGTTCCATGCCAGGACTGGCCCTTCGGGGTGTAGCTCGGAGGCGGTTCGCCGGCCGCGAGCCAGGCGCAGTTGCTGCGGACCGGGCAGGCGCCGCACTTTGGGGCGCGGGCCGTGCAGACCAGCGCTCCGAGCTCCATGACGGAGGCGTTCCAGCGTACGGAGGCGCCGACGTCGTCGGGCAGCGCCTGCGCGGCGAGCCGCATTTCCGCGGCGGTCAGCGCCTGCGAGGGCAGGGCGGTGCCGGTCAGCAGGCGGGCATGCACGCGGCGGATATTGGTGTCCACCACCGTCTCGCGGCGCCCGAAGGCAAAGGCGGCGACCGCCGCGGCCGTGTAAGCGCCCACTCCGGGCAGCTCCAGCAGCTCCGCGTACGTGCCGGGGACCGTCCCGCCATGGTTGGCGCCGATTGCGACGGCGGCAGCGTGCAGCCGCAGCGCCCGCCGCGGATAGCCCAGCCGGCCCCAGGCGCGGACGGCCTCGCCGGCAGGTTCCCGGGCCAGATCGGCCGGTTCCGGCCAGCGCAGGAGCCATTCCGCCCAGACAGGCAGGACTCGCACCACGGGTGTCTGCTGCAGCATGATCTCGCTGACCAAAACGCCCCAAGGGCTGCATCCGGCCTCCCGCCAGGGCAGTTGCCGCGCGTTGGACTCAAACCACCCGTCCAGGGCGTCGTGGAGGCTGGCCAAAGGGTGGCCCGGGGGAACGCCAACGGCCGCGTTGGCCGGGTTGGCCGCGTCGGCCGGGTCGGCCACGCTGGCCGGGCGCGCGGCGGGAGGGATCGAGGGGGAGCCGGCAAGAGTTTTGATGCAAGTAAGCGTAATTGATGAGGGCCACACTCTGCCCGCGGCGTGGGAGGGCCCCATACCCGGCGCGGTTCTCTAGCCTAGAAGGATGGGCAGGCAAGGCACTTCAGGAAGTCACGGTTCCCGGCCGAAGGTTTCCGGCAGCGGACAATCTTCACGGGGGCCCGCGGGGCAACGCGGGCGGAAGCCTGGGCGGAAACCGGTCAGCCCTGTCTTCCGCCGCCGGCGCCTTCTCGTCGGGGGCGGCCTGCTGCTCGTGATCGCCCTCGCCTTCGGCGGCTTCGCCGCCGTTTACAGTGTCCTTAACGCCGGGCAGTCCTCCCAAGGCAGTGGCGGGACACCCGCGCCCGGCCAGCAAACGGCTCCTACCGCCGGCCCGGATGCCCCCACGGCTTCCCCGTCGCCGTCCGTCACTGCGGAGGGCAACGGCTGCGACCAGAACCTCGTAACGGTCACGGCCGGTACGGACAAGCCGGCCTACGCCGCGGGGGAGAACCCGCTGCTGAGCTTAAAGGTCACCAACGGCAACCGGGTGCCCTGCGAGATAAATATTGGCACCTCGCAGATGGAGTTCCTGGTCACGAGTGGCTCGGACCGGATCTTCTCATCCGCCGACTGCCAGGCGGACAAAACGGACCTCGTGAAGACCATCGCGCCGGGACAGAGTGAAACTGCCAATTTCCCGTGGGACCGCAGGCGCTCGGTGCAGGGCTGCGCGGGGATTGAGGCCAAGCCCGCCGGTGGCACCTACGTCTTCGCGGCCCGGCTGGCGAACAAGACCAGCCCCCGGGCCGTGTTCAAGCTCAACTGACGCCGGTTACAGGAACCGGTCCAGCAGGCTGGCCTCGGCCATCCGGCTCAGGCCCTCGCGGACCGTCCGGGCGCGCTGGTCTCCGATGCCGTCCACCGTCATGAGGTCATCGATCGTGGCGGCCATCAGGAACTGCAGCCCGCCGAAGTGGTCCACCAAGCGGTCAGCGACGGCCTTCGGCACTGCCTTCAGTCCGGAGAGCAGGCGGTAGCCGCGCGGCTGGACGACGGCGTCGAGGTTCGCCTCGCCGCCGGCGAAGCCGACAATCCCCGCGATCTTGCCCAGATCGATCAGCTCCGTGGGGCCCAGGTTCACGAGCGACTTGACGGCCTCCTCGATGTCCTCGGCCGAGGTGTCCGGGCCGGAGTAGTCGCGGATGATCACGTCGCTGCCGGGACCGCGGCCCACTGTCAGCTCGTCCAGCTGCAGTGACAACAGGCGGCCGTCTTCGCCGAGCTCCAGGACGTACTGCGAGATCTCCTCGGAAATCCGGCGCACCATTTCCTGGCGCTGCAGCGTCACGGCGACGTCGCGGACCGTCACCATGGCCTCGATTTCCAGCGCGGACAGTGAGCTGGTCACCTGGTCCAGGCGCGAGCGGTAGCGTTCCAAGGTTGCGAGGGCCTGGTTGGCGCGGGCCAGGACCTTCTCGGAGCCCTCCAGGACATGCCGAAGCCCGTTCACGTAGAGCGCGATGATCTGCATGGACTGGCTGACAGAGATGACCGGGACACCCGTCTGGATGGCAACGCGTTCCGCGGTCCGGTGGCGGGTGCCCGATTCCTGGGTCTCGATGCTGGAGTCCGGGACCAGCTGGACGGCCGCGCGCAGGATGTTGCTGGCGTCCTTGTCGCAAATGATGGCACCGTCCATTTTGGCCAGTTCCCGCAGCCGGGTGGGGGAGAAGTCGATGCCGATCTCAAAGCCGCCGGAACAAATGGATTCGATGGTCCGGTCAATGCCCAGCACGATCAGTGCGCCGGTCCGTCCGCGGAGGATGCGTTCCAGCCCGTCACGGAGGGCGGTGCCCGGAGCCACCCTGCCCAGAGTCGCCTTGAGTGAATCTTCAGGGCTCCGAGCCATAGGTCTTCCCTTCAGAGGTGCAGGCTCCGGCCTGCGGGTGCGCCGGTTTCCAGTGTTGGCCGGCAGGATCAAAGTACTCGGTTCCCCGCTCTGACCATAGTAGAGGCATAACAGGGCAACATCCGCACAGGCAAGCCTCAAAGTGGTCCATCCGGCCACGGTCCGGAGCGCCTCCCGAGTCGCCCTGGCGGCAGCGGTCCGCGGCGGCACTTTTTGGCCCGCTTCGCGCGGGTTCGGCGGGCTGCGATAAACTGGAGTCCTTGGGTGTACCGCGGGCTCTCCGCGCCGATCCCCTCCTCAACGCCGCAGCGAAAGTAGCACCGTGTCTCAAGAAGTCCTTAGCCCCGCCAGAGTCCAGGAGATTCACAAGCAGGCGGCCCGGCGTCGGACTTTCGCGGTCATTTCCCACCCCGACGCCGGCAAGTCCACCCTGACCGAGGCGCTGGCCCTCCATGCCAAGGTGATCGGCACCGCAGGCGCATCCAGCGGCAAAGCCAACCGCAAGGAAACGGTCTCGGACTGGATGCAGATGGAAAAGGACCGCGGCATCTCGATCAGCTCGGCCGCCCTGCAGTTCGGCTACCGGGACACCGTCATCAACCTCCTGGACACCCCGGGCCACGCGGACTTCTCGGAGGACACCTACCGCGTGCTGGCAGCCGTGGACTGCGCCGTGATGCTCGTCGACGCCGCCAAGGGCCTGGAAACGCAGACCATGAAGCTCTTCGAGGTCTGCAAGCAGCGCAACCTCCCCATCATCACCGTCATCAACAAGTGGGACCGTCCGGGCCTGGACGCGCTCGCGCTCATGGACGAAATCACCGAGCGCACCGGCCTCCAGCCGATGCCGCTGACGTGGGCCGTGGGCATATCGGGTGACTTCCGCGGCGTCTGGGACCTCCGCAATGACCGTTTCGCCCAGTTCAAGCGGAACAACTCCGGCGCCAACATCGCCCTCACCGAGTACTTCACGCCCGAACAGGCCGCAGCCAGCCAGGGCGAGGACTGGTCCAACGCCGTGGACGAAGCCGGACTTGTCATCGAATCCAACCTCGAGTTCGACGTCGAAGCCTTCCATGCGGGCAAGGCGACACCGATCCTGTTCAGCTCCGCGGCCCTGAACTTCGGCGTGAAGGAAATCCTTGACGCCCTCGTGGACTTCGCACCTCCGGCGGCCCCCCGGCCCGACGTCGACGGCGCCCCGCGCCCGGTCGACGCGCCGTTCTCCGGCTTCGTCTTCAAGGTCCAGGCTGGCATGAACAAGGCCCACCGGGACCACGTGGCCTTCATCCGTGTCTGCTCCGGCCTGTTCGAGCGCGGCATGGTGGTGACCCAGGGCAGGACCGGGAAGTCCTTCGCCACCAAGTACGCCCAGCAGGTGTTCGGCCGTGAACGCGAAGTCATTGACGAGGCGTTCCCGGGCGACGTCGTGGGACTCGTGAACGCCTCCTCACTGCGCGTGGGCGACAGCCTCTTCCTGGAACAGCCGGTGGAGTTCCCCGCTATCCCGCTCTTCGCCCCGGAGCATTTCCAGGTGGCGCGCTCCAAGGACCCCAGCCGTTTCAAGCAGTTCCGCCGCGGCATTGACCAGCTCGAGCACGAGGGCGTCATCCAGGTGCTCCGTTCGGACATCCGTGGTGACCAGGCTCCGGTCCTGGCCGCCGTCGGCCCCATGCAGTTCGAGGTGGTGGAGGACCGCATGGCGCACGACTTCAGCGCACCCATGCGGCTGGAACGGCTGCCCTACTCGATCGCCCGGCTTTCGACGGCGGACGCCATGCCGGCGCTGGCCAACGTGCCCGGGGCCGAGGTGCTGCTGCGTTCCGACGGCGAGTACCTGGCACTGTTCAACGACGTCTGGGCCCTGCGCCGGATCGAGAAGAACCACCCGGACCTGACGTTGCTGCCGATCGGCACCCACAACCCCGCCAAATAGCCGCCGGCGCCCCCGCCGGGGAAACATTCAGGAAAGTATGGGTCCGGGCGCCCGGTCACGGCATAACCGGGTTATCATAAGTAACCTTGCTAATACTGCGGGCGCCGGGAAATCATGCCGGCAATTGGACTGATCCGCCAGCTCCCACGGGTGGACCCCGCATTCAAGGGAAATAAGAACACTCTTTGACTCGATTAATGACACAGCCGGCCACCCCGAAACAGAGCATGGAACCTGGCTTCCTGCTGAGCGGGCGCTACCGGATTGAAGACCTTATTGGCAGGGGAAGCCAATCGACCGTCTACCGTGCCTACGACCAGCTCCTGCAGCGCGAAGTGGCTGTCAAACTGTTCCGCAGCGACGCGGACGATGTTGAGCACGCCCGCCGGCAGGACCGGGAGATCCGGATTCTCGCCGGGATGAGCCACCATGCCCTCGTGACGCTCTTCGACGCCGGTGCCGACCTGAGTGCGCCGAACTCGCGCCTCACCTACCTCGTGATGGAGCTGGTCCGCGGGCACGATCTCCGCCACCGTGCCGCCCAGGGCCCGCTGTCCGCGGCGCACATGGCGCTGATCGGCCACGACCTGGCGGACGGGCTCTCTTACATCCACCACCACGGGATCGTCCACCGCGACGTGAAGCCGGCGAACATCCTGCTGGTGGACTACAGCAACGAGGACCGCCGCCCGCGGGCAAAGCTCACCGATTTCGGCGTCGCCGTCATGGTGGAGAACAGCCCGGCGGAGGAAGGCGGCACGTCGGGGACTCCGGCCTATCTGAGCCCCGAGCAGGCCGCCGGCGAACCTGCCGGGCCGCTCAGTGACGTGTATTCGCTGGGCCTTGTGCTCCTCGAGGGCCTGACCGGGAAGATGGCTTACCCCGGAGCTCCCATCCAGTCCGCTGTTGCCCGGCTGCTCAAGGATCCGCAGATTCCCGAGGGGCTCGCCCCCATGTGGGTGTCTCTTCTGTCATCGATGCTGTCCCGCGACCCGGCCAGCCGGCCCCCGGCCCGCGAAGTTTCCCTGGCCCTGCGCCAGGAAGTGATCAACGGCGCTGCCCGCCACCGCCTCGACAATATTCCGGCGGCGATCCCGTCGGCGGCCAATGAGGAGGCCCGGATGCGCGCCGTCGAGCGCTACCGGATCCTCGACACGCCCTCGGACGGCGCCTTTGACCGGATCGCCGCCCTCGCCGCGCGCGTGTTCTCTGTGCCGGTCGCAATAGTCAGCGTCGTGGACCACGACCGGATCTGGTTCAAGTCCCACCACGGCACAGATGTTACGGAGATCGGCCGGGACCCGGGGCTCTGCGCCTCCGCCATCATGCAAGACGACGCATGGGTCATCGAAAGTGCCGCCACCGATCCGCGCACGCTGGCCAACCCGCTGGTGGCGGGCGAGTTCGGCCTGCAGTTCTACGCCGGAGTGCCGCTGCGCACCCCGGACGGCTACAACCTTGGCACCTTTTGCATCCTGGACCGCGAACCGCGCCACTTCACGGCAGAGGACACCCGGACGCTGAAGGACCTGGCCGCTATCGTCATGAACGATCTTGAGCTGCGGCTGCGGAGCAGGGAAGCGATCAGAACCTAGCAGGACACTGGCGCTGGGATCGTCGGGGCGGACCGGAGGCAGGGTTTTCCGGACCGGGGGGACATGTCCAGTGGTCGCGCCCGGGATTGGGCAGGGTTTTCCGGACCGGGGGGACATGTCCAGTGGTCGCGCCCGGGATTGGGCACAAAGCCAATATGTCCACCCTCGGGCCTCGGCGCGGGGCATGTCCCTGGGCCCTTCGCCCTTCGCCCTTCGCCCTTCGCCCTTCGCCGGCCGCTCCGCTGCGCCTGCGCCCCCGCGCCCCCCGCCGGCACTTCCTAGCGCCTGCCGGCGTGGAGCGCCAGTTCCAGCTCGAACCGCGCCTTCGGGTCTTCCAGGGTGTCGCCGAACAGCTCGCGCAACTGCGCCGCCCGGTATCCCACTGTCTGCGGGTGGATGCCGAGCTCCGCCGCCACCGGGGCGCGCTGGCCCCAGTGCCGCAGCCAGGACAGGAGTGTCTCAGCGAGCCGCTCGCGCTGCGCCGGACGCAGTCCCTCCAGCGGCGCAAGCCGGCGGTTGGCCAGTTCGGCGATGGCTGAAGGCTCGGCACCCAGGACCACTTCGGCGAGGTGCTCGTCCGCCCAGATCGGCGGGTCCTCTGGGCCGTCCCTGGGCGGCAGCACGGAGGCTGCCAGTACCGCCAGTCGCAGGGAGTCGGGGACTTTCTCCCAGCCCCCTTCCGGTCCCACGGCGGCGCCCCGCCCGCGCAGCGCCTTGTTGAGGTCGGCACGGGCGGACGCGGACTTCCGTGCCGGGACAAGGGCGACGGCGTCAGTCTCGCGTTCGATGACCAGCGTTCCGGCACCCAGCCGGAGCCGGAGTCCCGCAGACCGGTCCACGGGCAGGGTCACCACCATCATCCGCTGCGGCAGGGACCAGTCCGCCATCGCCGCCGTCTGGCGCAGGGCCGCCTCATCCGCCTGCCCCAGCAGGAGCAGGTCGAGCAGTTCGGTGCGGCGCCGGTCCACGGCGCCAGCACGTTCGGACTGCTCAAAGGCGTACGCCTCGGCGCTGACGGCGGACAGTTCATCGATGTAAGCGAGAATCGACTCACCCAGATCAACCACGACGCTCTGCCCCAGGTGGTGTTCCACGGAGACCCTGGACATCTCGCGGAAGGTCACGCGGGCGCCCATCCGGTACGCGCTCAGCAATGCGTCCATGCTCCGGCCCTGCCGGAATTCCCCGCTTCCCAGCCCGGCCACGAGCTGCCGGCTCTCCTCGGAAAGGGCCGGCAGCGTGGTTCCGGGCAGCTGCAGGAAACGTTCCAGGGCAGCCGCGACACCGCGCCGCAGCCCCCGGCCGAACCGTCCCTCGATGGGCCGGGCGTACGCGGGGACCAGCTGCGGCACGGCCTCGATGATGGCCTCGACAATGCCCGGCATCATCGGCCGGAGCACGTCGCTGACCTCGCGTGGCAAGGCAAGCCACGGCGGGTCGTAGGCGGGGGAAGCAGGGGTACCCGTCGGGGGTGCGTTCATGAGGCTGATTCCAATAAGTTGTTGCGGGGAGATAGTTTATCCACCTCGATCTTATGCCTTGGGTGAAGAAGTATGACCTTGACTGACATAAGGTTGAAAGATGATCCGGCTCCGTAAGCTGGCGCGCGCCGCATCTCTACTGACCACCCCCCTAGCTCCAGAAGACATTCTGTCGCTGTTCAACCCCGTGTTCTCAGCCCGCCAATTGCGCGGCGTGGTCACTCGGGTGGTTCCAGAAACGGCCGATTCCGCCACCATTTTCTTCCGTCCCGGCCGCGGCTGGCAGGCGCACCTTGCCGGCCAGTGGGCCCGTATAGGCGTCGAGCTCGACGGTGTCCGCCACTGGCGGTCCTACTCGCTC
>NZ_MQTQ01000078.1:8429-37429 GCF_020532805.1 Arthrobacter sp. SO5
TCTCCGGGACACTCGTGCGCCATACCAAGCCCGGCGACGTGCTGTTCCTGGCACCGCCGCAAGGCGACTTCGTCCTTCCGGAGCACCCGCGGCCCCTGCTGATGCTCACCGCCGGAAGTGGAATCACCCCGGTCATGTCGATGATCCGCACCCTCGTCCCGCACCGGCCCGACTCAGACGTCGTCCTCGTCCACACTGCCCGGACCCCGGCGGACGCCATCTTCCGCGAGGAACTGGCCGAACTCGCGGATCAGTTTCCCAACCTCCGCGTTATCCACTGGTTCACCGGCGAACGCGGACGGCTGGACTTCACCTCGGCTGCCGGGCTGGACGGGCTTTGCCCGGACTGGCGCCAGCGCGCCGCTTACGCCTGCGGCCCCGAAAGCTTCCTGGACGACGCCGAGGCCCTCTGGGAAGCCGAGTCCGCTGCCGCGGTGGCACAGCCGGCAGCCAGCCTCACCATCGAACGGTTCAGCACCAAGCTGGCCGGCGGCGCCGGGCACGACGGCGGACTGGTCACCTTCGAAGCGTCGGACCGTGAAGTCGACGCCGACGGCGACACGCCCCTGCTCGACGTCGGTGAGGACGCCGGGGTCCTGATGCCCAGCGGTTGCCGCATGGGCATCTGCCACAGCTGTCTCATCCCGCTCCGGGCCGGCCAGGTCCGTGACCTGCGCACGGACGAAATCCATGGCGAGCCCGGCCAACTAATCCAGACGTGTGTTTCGGCAGCCGCCGGACCCGTAAACCTCGACCTCTGAGGAGTACAAACGCATGACGATTGTTTCTGACAAGCAAGACCTGTCCGAGGAAGCCCCCCAGGGCGCCACGGACGCTGCCAAGGCGCCTGCCGCCGTCAAAACCCGGCCAGGTGCCCTCGCCGAGACCGGCAGTCCGACCCTCAGGCCGCCGGCTGCGGCACATCTCTCCGACGAGCAGGTCGCCGAGCTGGGCCGTGAACTCGACGCCATCAAGGACGATATCCTCGCCAAGCGCGGGGCCAGCGATGCCGCCTACATCCGCCGCATGATCAAGATCCAGCGCGGGCTGGAGATTTCCGGCCGCGCCGCCCTTCTGGTGAGCAAGAACAAGGCGGCCTGGGTCACGGGCACGACGCTGCTGAGCCTCGCCAAGATCCTCGAAAACATGGAACTTGGACACAACATCCTGCACGGGCAGTGGGACTGGATGCGGGACCCGGACATCCACTCCACCACCTGGGAATGGGACTTCGTGACCCCCGCGCGGGCCTGGCAGCACACCCACAACGATCTGCACCACCGCTGGACGAATGTCATCGGCAAGGACAACGACGTCGGATACAACCTCCTGCGCATGGACCCGCAGCAGGAATGGAAGCCGTTCAACCTCGGCAACCCGGTCTACAACGCCCTGCTGGCACCGGTCTTCGAATGGGGCATCGCGATCTACGACCTTGAGCTGCAGGACTACAAAGAGGGCAAGAAGTCCAAGGAAGCCCTGACCAAGGACCTCAAGGCCCTGGGGCGCAAGGCCCTCAAGCAGTTCACCAAGGACTACGCCGCCACTCCCGCCGTCGCCATGCTGACCGGCTCCGGCAAGCAGGCGCTCTACGGCACCCTGACTGCGAACGCGGTCCGCAATGTCTGGGCCCACGCGGTGATCTTCTGCGGCCACTTCCCCGACGGGACCGACACCTTCACCGAGGAAATGGTGGAAGGCGAGACCCGCGGCGACTGGTACGTGCGGCAGATGATCGGCTCCGCCAACATCTCCGGTTCCAAGTTCATGCACCTGATGACCGGCAACCTCTCGCACCAGATCGAGCACCACCTCTTCCCGGACATCCCCTCCAACCGCTACGGCGAGGTGGCCCCGAAGGTACGGGAGATCTGCAAGCGCTACGGGCTGCCGTACACCACGGGCCCCATCTGGAAGCAGGTCGGCTCCACCTGGGCCAAGGTCTTCAAGCTGGCCCTGCCGCCCAAGAAGGCCTAGAACCCGTCCGCTCCCGCGACTAAGTCGGGACTAAGTCGCGAGTAAGTAAGGGGCGCCTGCCGTCGAGGCGGGCGCCCCTTCTGCGCGTCGCGGCCGAGGGCGGCGTTCAGGGTTTGCCGGCCACCCCGAGAATATGGGCCACGCGCGGGTTGCCCGGGAGTGCCGAAAAGCCGAAGCGTTCAAGGCGCAGCACCGTAAAGCCGGCCCCGGAGATCATGGCAGCAGTGTCGCGGTTCGGGTGGCATCCGCCGGCCATGCGGCTCCACAGCGGCGTGATCAGGTCCTCGGCCGCGGCCAGCATGGCGTGTGCTGAGCGGACGTGTTCATAGAACAGCAGCAGTCCGCCGGGACGGAGCACCCGGAGCGTCTCTGCCAGCACGGCGGACTGGTCCCCAACGCTGCACAGCACCAGGCTGGAGACGACGACGTCGATCGAGGCGTCCGCCGCCGGCAGCGATTCCGCCACGCCGGTTTGGACAGTGACGGGGACCGACGCCCCGGGCGCAGCGGCCAGCGCCAGCCCGCGGAGTGTGGCATCGGGTTCGAGCGCCAGCACGCTGGTCACCGCGGACGGGTAGAGCGGAAAGGTGGCCCCATAGCCGGCGCCGATTTCGATGACGGTGCCGTGCGCCGCTTCGACGAGGCGCCGTCGGTGGGCCGACGCACCCCGGGCGTCCATCCGCGGACCCACGCGGGCGAACGATCGCCCGAATGACGGGTTGCGGGGCGCGGCATCGGACATCGGGGCATCCTTTCCGTTCATCGGGCGGCGGCGGGGCTGAGCTTCAGCCGCCGCAGCAACTGCGCGTTGAGCGCCACCACGATCGTGGAGGCGGACATCAGCACGGCCCCGGCGGCAGGGGAGAGGATCAGCCCTGCGAAGGCGAGGACGCCCGCCCGGGCCACCTGCCGGGCGTCGCAGTGTGATCGTCGTCCTGGCCGAGGGCCTGGGTGCTCCCTGCGCGGCGCCGCGTCGGTAGCCGCGCTGCTGTCCTGGTGATCCATGATGGCCGCTCCCTTGGGATGATGGACCTGCTCTTCGAAGATATCCCCGGGGGGGTATGAGGGTCTTTTCCGGTCAGCGGACCTCGATCACACCCATCATGCCCAGATCCTCGTGGTCCAGGATGTGGCAGTGGTACACCGAGCGGCCGGTAAAGTCGCGGAACGCGATCCGGACAGTCACGCGTCCGTTGGCCGGTACGTTGACGACGTCGCGCATAACAACGGAAGTTAGGGCCCGGCCGTCGGAATCGATGAGCTGCATTGGCCACACGTGCAGGTGGAAGGGGTGGTCCATCGGGCTGGTGTTGACCACGGTCCATTCCTCCACGCTTCCGGCTGGGACGATGGTGTCCGTGCGGGACTCGCTGTATTCACGGCCGTTGATGCTGAACCGCATCATGCCGCCCATTCCGCCGCCCATGCCTCCCGCACCCGCGCCCATGGCCAGGACCAGTTGCCGGTGTGCGGCCTCGGCGGCAGTGCGCAGGTCCTCCCCTGCCGGCCGGGCCGCGACGGTACCGGGCGAAGCCGCGGATTCGCCGCTGACCCGAAAGGTCGCCAGCGCGGCCGCCCCGCGGCCAGCGGACGGCCCCTGCCCCATCATTCCCGCCATGCCGCCCCGGTCATACGGCAGAGCCTGCAGCACCGATTCGCCTGCGGAGGCGGTCACCAGCAGGTCTGCCCGGTTCCCCGGCGCCAGCAGGACTTCATCCACGGCCTCGGGTACAAGGGACCTTCCAGAGTCCATGCCGATCAAATCCAGCTGCTGGCCGTCCATCCGGAGCCGAAGGAAGCGGGCCACGCAGGCATTGATGATCCGCCACCGCTGGCGCTCACCCGGCCGGGCAGTGAGGAGCGGGCTGCTCTGCCCGTTGACCAGCACGAGCTCGCCTTCCCGGCCGGCCATGCGTTCCAGCGGCGACGCCGCCGCTGTGTTCCCCGCGAAGTCCAGGGTGGTGTCCGAGACGACGAGGACATGCTCCGCACTGACGTTTATCGGTTCGGGATCTTCCACGATGACCGCCCCGAAGAGCCCCGCGAAGATCTGCCCCGCCACCAGGCCGTGGTGGTGCGGGTGGTACCAGTACACACCGGGCGGGTGACCGGCCGGAAGCCGGTAGCTGTAGTCGAAACTGTCCCCGGGGTTGACCGTGACAAACACATTGTCCCCGTTGGCCTGGGGGGAAACGTGCAGGCCGTGCAGGTGGAGATTGGTTGGCTCGGCCAGGCTGTTGACCAGCCGGATGGCGAGTTCATCGCCCGCCCGCAGGCGGAGGGTGGGTCCGGGAAGGCTGCCGTTGTAGAGCATGGGCAGTGCCCGCCGGCCGCCGACGTCGAGCCCCCCTCGGGCGGCCTCAAGCCTCAGCTGAAGCCGGCCTCCAGCGCTGCGCAGCTCCGGGGGGTTGCGCAGCTCAAGTCCCGCGCCGCCGAGCGGGCCCACGGTGGAACCCAGGGACCACCACAGTCCGGCAGCGCCAGCCGCGGTGCCTGCAACCCCCAGGCCGCCCAGGATGAGTGCGTCGCGGCGGCTGATGGGCCGCACTATGACTCCTCGCCGAGTACTTTCAGGTTTTCGCGGTACTGTTCGGCGGTCAGCTCACCCTTGGCGAAACGTTCCTCGAGGATCAGGCGTGCCTGGCTCTTCCCGCCGAACGGACCACCGGGGCCTCCCTGCGGGGCGCCCGCAGGGCCCAGGGGCGCCGCACCATAAGGGCCCGGCTGTCCTACGCGGTCCGGGCCGTAGTGTCCGGGGCCCGGGCCGCGGCCGACTCCGCCCGTGAAGATCCGGACCGCCAGGAGCACCAGCACTGCGATCCCGACCAGCAGCAACAGGCCCCAGAGCCACATCAGCCCAAATCCGTCTCCGTAAAATCCCATCATTGCCAGTTCCCTTCGCGGTGCCCCATCTAGCTCCCATCTTCCGCCGTCTGCCGGCCCGGGGCTAGGGTCCTAAGTCGTCTCTCGAGGGCCCGGAGGAGATGCAGCGCAGCCTCAGCTGATCAGCAGGCTCAGCGCCTCGGTCAGGTGCCCGACTTCCCGCACGGAGAAGCCCGGCGGAACCGGGCCCGGCCCGTTGGGGCTCGCGGGCACCACCGCGTGCGTGAACCCGAGCCGGTGGGCTTCCTGGATGCGCTGGTTGATCCCGGGCACAGGGCGGACCTCGCCGGCCAGGCCCACTTCGCCGAAGGCGATGAGACGCTCCGGCAACGGTTTCCTGGCCTTCGCCGAGGCCACGGCCAGGGCAACGGCGAGGTCCGTGGCGGGCTCGCTGAGCTTCACGCCGCCCACAGTCGCCACGTAGGAATCGTCCTTGTGCAGCAGGCAGCCGGCCCGTTGCTGCAGCACTGCCAGCAGCATCGCCACGCGGGAACTGTCCAGTCCGCTCGTGGCCCGGCGGGGCTGGGAGCTGGCGCTCTCGGCGAGCAGGGACTGGACCTCGGCCAGCAGCGGGCGGCGGCCCTCCAGCGTCACCGTGATGCAGGTTCCGGAGACCGGCTCCTTGGTCCGGGAAACGAACAGTCCGCTCGGGTCGGCGAGGCCCACAATACCGTCCTCGTTCAGGTCAAAGCAGCCGACGTCGTCGGTGGGGCCGTAGCGGTTCTTGACGGCTCGCAGCAGCCGCAGCCGGGAATGCCGCTCGCCTTCGAACTGGCACACCACATCCACGAGGTGCTCGAGCAACCGGGGCCCGGCGATGGAGCCGTCCTTCGTGACGTGGCCCACCAGCAGCGTGGTCATGTTGCGGCGTTTGGCCGCGGCGATCAGGGAAGCCGCGACCTCGCGCACCTGGGAAACGCCGCCGGCGCTGCCTTCGACGTCGGCGCTGCTTAGCGTCTGCACGGAGTCCACGATCAGCAGCCGCGGCTCAAGTTTCTCCACCTGCCCCAGGGCCTGGCCCAGGTCCGTTTCGGCCGAGAGGTACAGGGACTCCGCGACGGCGTCGATCCGGTCCGCGCGGAGCTTCACCTGCGCCGCCGATTCCTCGCCCGTGATGTACAGGACGTCCTGCGCGGTGCGGGCGAATTTAGCCGCAACGTCCAGCAGCAGGGTGGATTTGCCGACGCCGGGTTCGCCGGCCAGGAGGATGACGGCGCCCGGGACCAGGCCGCCGCCGAGCACGCGGTCCAGCTCATCCACGCCCGTGGGCAGGAAAGCCGCGGTCGTGGCATCAACTTCGGAAATCCGGCGGGCCGGCTCCAGGACGGTGGCGGCCGCCGTCGTGCGGGCCACAGCGCCGCCTGTTTCCTCGACGCTGCCCCAGGCCTGGCACTCGCCGCAGCGGCCCACCCACTTTGCCGTAGTCCAGCCGCATTCGGCGCATTTGTAGCCCGGCGCCTTGGAAGCCCGGGAAGTTTTGGTAGCCATCGCTCTACCCTATCCGCGGCCGGCGACACCCATCTGGAGGCGCCGCTGCAGGGCGCGGGGCGGGCGGCTACAGCGGCGGGAGGATGTCCCGGGCCTCCCCGGAATCCACGCCGGCGGCCTCCAGGAGGTCCACCATGAGCGGCCGGAACAGCATGACCACCGTTTCGCCCTCGAGCCGCTGCACGTCCAGCAGCCGCGGGTGCAGGCGGCCGGCGATTTCCCGCAGCTCCGTCCGGGCCGTCCGCAGGTGGGCGCGGCGGACGCCGTCGTGCACTTCCGCCAGGCCCAGGGAGATCTCGTCGACGGCGTCCGCGGTCTCCTGCAGGATGCCGGCGATGTTCTGGGTGGCTTCGTCGGACAACGCCGCGTGGTTGATGGCACTCGTCAGGCGGCGGGCAAAGACCCGGCTGTTGCGCAGTGCGAGGTCGATAAAGTCCAGCGACTGCTCCAGCCGGTCCAACTCCTCCCGGTGCCGCCGGTAGGCAGGGGCCAGGGTGGCGACCTCGCCGGAGGCCCGCAGGGTCTGCCGCATCGCATCGACCAGCGGCTGGCAGTTCCGCCCCCGGATCAGCGCATGCCAGGCCTGGGTGGAGTCGCTGTCGCTCAGGGCGGAGGCGCATTCGCGCAGCACCTCCGCGAGTTCGTGCAGGAGTTTCTTGACGTCGTTGCGGGGTTCCCGCCGCGGGTCCTTGGGCGTGAGGATGGTAAACAGTAAGGCGAAAACGCCGCCCACGATGGCGTCGATGCTGCGCGTGAAGGGGCCGCCGATCGGCGCCGGCAGGAGCACCACCAGCAGCGACTGCAGGCCCAGCTGGGTGGTGAAAATCGTCCCGCTGTCCAGGAACCGCGCCAGCAGGATCGAGAACAGGAGCACGACGGCGGCCTGCCAGATCCCCGCACCCAGCCAGTGCAGCAGCAGGTCCCCGACCACGATCCCGATGGTGCAGCCCAGGCCCACCTCCACCACGCGGCGCAGCCGGGGCTCGCGGGAGAACCCCAGGGAAATGAGGGAGGACGTGGCGGCGAAGAGCGGTCCGCTGTGGCCCAGGACGTACTCCGCGAAGGCATACGCCCCCACCGCGCAGGCGGTCATCTGGAGGGCCGGCAGGAGCGAATTACGGCTCCGGACGAATCCCGTGCGGACCCGCCCGCGCAGGAATCGTGCGCTTGCGGAAAGTCCAGTCGCGGAGGCCATGCCGTACAGTCTATTTGCAGGCCGCGGCCGCCGGTCACGTTCCCGGAAAGTACGTCTGAGCTGCGCCGGACGCAATGGCAACCCGGCAGATGTAAGCCGATGTCCCGGTCTCGTTAACCCTCTGTTCACCTTGGACCGCAATTCTCTTCATCTGGGACACCTAACTTCAATAAAGGTACAAACCCAACGCATCCTTGCTCGCGGCCTTCTCCGGCCCGGCATGCATAAAAAATCCCTGGAAGGGGTACATCTAGTGAAGGCACTCCGCTTCGGCCGCCACGCGGCTATCGCTGTTATCGCAGCCGGCGCACTCGCGCTCACCGCTTGCGGTTCTGACAACGCCACAAACACCGCTCCGTCGGCTACGCCGTCCGCGGCAGGCGTCAAGGTCACCGGCACTCTGACCGGCATCGGCTCCTCCGCGCAGGCTGCGGCCATGGATGCCTGGAAGACGAACTTCGCCTCCGCGAACCAGGGTGCCACCGTGCAGTACTCCCCGGACGGCTCCGGTGCCGGCCGCAAGGCCCTCCTGGACGGCTCCGCCCAGTTCGGCGGCTCTGACGCCTACCTCAAGGATGACGAGCTCGCAGCATCCAAGACCGTGTGCGGCCCCGACGGCGCCCTGGACATCCCGGTGTACATTTCCCCGATCGCCGTGGCCTTCAACCTGCCCGACATCAAGGAGCTCAAGCTCGACGCCGCCACCGTCGCCAAGATCTTCCGCGGCCAGATTGCCAACTGGAACGACCCTGCCATCGCCGCCCTGAACCCCGACGTCAAGCTGCCGGACCTCAAGGTCACCCCGGTCAACCGCTCCGATGATTCCGGCACCACCTCCAACTTCACCGACTACCTCGCCGCCGCCGCGCCGGAGGTCTGGACCGACAAGTCTGCCGGCATCTGGCCTGCATCCCTGAAGGGCGAAAACGCCAAGGGCACGTCCGGCGTCGTCAAGACTGTCACCGACACCCCCGGTGCCGTGACCTACGCTGACGACTCCGCTGTCAGCGGCAAGCTCGGCACCGCGCAGATCAAGGTCGGCGACTCCTTCACGAAGATTTCCGCTGAGGCTGCCGCTAAGGCAGTCGACGCCGGGAAGCCGGTTGAGGGCCGCAACGCCAACGACCTCGCCATCAAGCTGGACCGCACCACCACCGCCGCGGGCGCCTACCCGATCGTCCTGGTGTCCTACCACATCGTTTGCACCACCTATCCCACGCAGGCCACTGCTGACCTGGTCAAGGCCTTTGTCAGCTACGCAGCCTCCGACGCCGGCCAGAAGGCGGCAGCTGACGCTGCCAAGTCCGCTCCGATGTCGAAGGCCCTCCAGGATAAGGTCACGAAGTCCCTCGAGGCCGTCAAGGCCAAGTCCTAGGGATACCACGCGCCAACGGGCCTAGTGGAAACACCAGCCTGACCTTGGTTCCCCGTCCCGATGCGGCTGTCACAGACGGCCGGATCGGGACGGGGAACCTACGCGTTTATTCTGTATTTGTCAGAAGTACCAGATGATCCAAAGCTGAAGGACCGTGAAGTGACCACCACCTCCGCGACCAAGTCCCGGGGCGCAGGCCGCGCCGGGGACCAAGTCTTTTCCGCAGCCACGCTGGCCGCAGGGTGCCTGATCCTTGCCGTGCTCTTCGGTGTGGCGCTCTTCCTCGTCATCCAGGCGATCCCGGCCCTCACGGCTTCCCCGGACAAGATCCAGGGCGGTGAGGGCTTCTTCGCCTACATCTGGCCAATCGTGATCGGCACCCTGATCGCGGCAGCCATCGCAATCGTGATCGCCACGCCGGTGGCGATCGGCGTCGCACTCTTCATCTCGCACTTCGCGCCGCGGAAGCTGGCCTCCGGGCTTGGCTACGTGGTCGACCTGCTGGCTGCCATCCCCTCGGTGGTCTACGGCGCGTGGGGTGCGACCGTCCTGGCCAAGGAAATCTCGCCGGCTTACAACTGGCTCTCCGACAACATGGGCTGGCTGCCGATCTTCCAGGGCCCGGCCTCTGCCACTGGCAAGACGATCCTCACCGCCGGTATTGTCCTGGCCGTGATGGTCCTGCCGATCGTCACGTCCCTGACCCGCGAAATCTTCCTGCAGACCCCCAAGCTGCACGAGGAAGCCGCGCTGGCGCTCGGAGCAACCCGCTGGGAAATGATCCGGATGGCCGTGTTTCCGTTCGGCCGTCCGGGCATCATCAGCGCCGTGATGCTGGGCCTGGGCCGGGCTCTGGGCGAGACCATGGCCGTCGCGCTGGTCCTGTCCTCGGGCGCGCTCACGGCCAGCCTGATCAAGTCGGGAAACCAGACTATCGCCGCCGAAATTGCCCTGAACTTCCCCGAGGCCAGCGGACTCAAGGTCAGCACGCTGATCGCCGCCGGGCTGGTCCTGTTCGTCATCACCCTCGCCGTGAACATGGTCGCCCGCGGGATCATCAACCGGCACAAAGAATTCTCGGGAGCCAACTAAATGACCTCCACCTTGACACCCGTCCAGAAGCGCTCCGCCCTGACCAAGGGCCAGTTGCCAAAATGGGCACCCTACGCGGTGCTGGCCGTCGCCCTCGTCCTGGCAGCCGCGGTCCTGGCCCTGATCGGCTTCAACGTCTTCGGCTGGGGAATCGTTTCGGCCATCCTCTTCGCCGTGGGCCTGGTCGGCTGGAGTGCCGCCGTCGAAGGCTCCCGCCGGGCCAAGGACAAACTGGCCACCTGCCTTGTGGTCGGTGCCTTCCTGATCGCGCTGCTGCCGCTGGTCTCCGTGATCTGGACCGTCCTCGTCAACGGCCTTCCCGGGCTCATGAACTCCGGGTTCCTGAGCACCTCGATGAATGGCGTCACCGGCGTCTACGACAACAAGAGCGTCGAGGAAGGCGCCCCGGTGATCGGCGGCATCTTCCACGCCCTGATCGGCACCCTGCTGATCACCGTCTCGGCGACCATCATCTCGGTGCCCGTCGGCCTGATGTCCGCCATTTACCTCGTGGAGTACGGCGAGGACCGCCCGGTGGCCCGCGCCATCACGTTTTTCGTGGACGTCATGACCGGCATCCCCTCGATCGTGGCCGGCCTCTTCGCGGCGGCCTTCTTCTTCATCATCGTGGGGCCCGGCACCAAGACCGGTGCCGTGGCCGCCGTCGCGCTGTCCGTCCTGATGATCCCCGTGGTGGTACGTTCCAGCGAGGAAATGCTCAAAATCGTCCCCAACGAACTTCGCGAGGCGGCCTACGCCCTGGGCGTGCGCAAGTGGCGGACCATCCTCAAAGTGGTCATCCCGACGGCGATCTCCGGCATCGCCTCGGGTGTCACGCTCGCGATCGCCCGCGTGATCGGCGAAACCGCGCCGATCCTGGTGACCGCAGGCTTCGCCACCTCGATCAACTACAACGTGTTCAGCGGCTGGATGGCCTCGCTGCCCACATTCATTTACACGCAGATCCTCAACCCCACCTCGCCGTCCAACCCGGATCCGTCCGCACAGCGTGCCTGGGGAGCTGCGCTGGTCCTCATCATCCTGGTGATGCTGCTCAACCTCGGTGCCCGCCTGGTTGCCCGCATGTTCGCCCCCAAAACCGGCCGCTAGCCCGGCGCCAGCCCCCACTCCGAGTAACTTAAGGAACATCATGTCTAAGCGCATCGACGTCAAGGACCTGAACGTCTACTACAGCAAATTCCTGGCCGTTGAAGACGTCAACATCAACATCGAAGCCAAGTCCGTGACAGCCTTCATCGGTCCCTCCGGCTGCGGCAAATCCACATTCCTCCGCACGCTGAACCGCATGCACGAGGTCATTCCCGGCGCCCGGGTGGAAGGCGAAGTGCTGCTGGACGGCGACAACCTGTACGCCTCCGGAGTGGATCCGGTCACTGTCCGCTCGCAGATCGGCATGGTGTTCCAGCGTCCCAACCCGTTCCCCACGATGTCCATCCGGGACAACGTCCTGGCCGGCGTGCAGCTGAACAACCAGAAGATCTCCCGGGGCGAAGCAGATGCCCTCGTGGAGCGCGCGCTGCGCGGTTCAAACCTCTGGAACGAGGTCAAGGACCGGCTGGCCAAGCCCGGCTCCGGACTCTCCGGCGGCCAGCAGCAGCGGCTCTGCATCGCCCGGGCGATCGCCGTCGAACCCCAGGTGATCCTGATGGACGAGCCGTGCTCGGCGCTGGACCCGATTTCCACACTGGCCATCGAGGACCTCATCAATGAACTCAAGGACCAGTACACGGTGGTGATCGTGACCCACAACATGCAGCAGGCCGCCCGCGTCTCGGACAAGACGGCATTCTTCAACATCGCCGGAACCGGCAAGCCGGGCAAGCTGATCGAATACGGCGACACCCACACGATGTTCAGCAACCCGACCGAGAAGGCCACTGAGGACTACGTCTCAGGCCGCTTCGGGTAACCGCTTCATCTCACCGGCCGGGTTCAAGCCCGGCCAGCGGGGAGAGCGAGAGCGCCAGCACGAACGCCGCGGCGGCGGTGGCGATCGGGGTGAGCACCCAGAAGCCCAGGATACGGATCACGAGCAGCCGGTTGGTGGCGGGGAAGCCCTGGTTTTCCCCCGCCCCCAGGACGGCCGCGGTGACCGTATGGGTCGTTGAAATGGGCCAGTGCAGCGCGATGGCTCCACCGAGCAGGATCACTGAGCTGTACATCTGGGCCACAAAGCCGCGCAGCGGGTCCATCCGGATCAGCCGGTAGCCGATGGTGTAGGAAATCCGCCAGCCGCCGGCCAGGGTCCCGACCGCCAGCATGACGGCGGTGAACAGCGCTACCCAGACGGGCACGGAGCCGCCGTCGGACAGCCCGGCCGCGAGCATGGCCAGGATCAGCACGGCGGCCGTGCGCTGACCGTCCTGGAACCCGTGGGCAAACGCCACGGCGCCGGCGGCGATCGCCTGGGCCCGGCGAGATCGGTTGTTGACGACGTTGGGCGGCGTGTACCGGGCCGCCCAGGTGGCCGGCCAGACCAGCAAGTACGCGCCCGCGAAGGCAATCACCGGAGTGAGCAGCAGCGGCAGCGCCACCTGGAACAACAAGGATTCGTCCACCCCGCCGACGGCGTTTGTGCCCACCACGACGCTGGCGACGCCGGCTCCGGCGAGGCCGCCGATAAGGGCTTGCGTCGAGGAGGTCGGGATACCCCGCCACCAGGTGTAGATGCCCCACAGGACCGCGCTGATCAGCCCGGCCATCAGGATGGCGAGCCCGTTCGGTCCGGAGGGCAGCTGGATCCAGGTACGGCTGAGCTGAAGCGCCAGCGCGGCGCTCAGCGCGGCACCGGTGAAGTTGAAGATGCTGGCCAGCAGCACCGCGACGGTGGGCGTCAGGGCACGGGTCCGCACCGCCAGCGCCACCGACGTGGAAGCATCCCTGAAACCGTTCAGGAACGCGAAGGCCCCGGCGAGCAGGACTACCAGGGCGAAGAAAAGGAGGGTCACGTCAGGATTCCTTGACGATGATGCTGCCTACCTGGGTTGCGATCTTGCGCATTTCCTTGGTCACGTCCACCAGTTGGTTGGCGATGTCCCGGTTGCGGGCGTACTGGGCCGACTTCATGTTGTTGAGCATGTCCGCGACCCAGACGCGGTGGGTGCGCTCCGCGCGTTTGGCCAGCCGCAGGACCTCGATCCAGTAGTCCTCGAGGTCGTCCAGGTTGTTCAGCTTCTGCATGGCGTCCACGGTCAGCTCGGCCTGCCTGCTGATGATCTCCAGCTGGTCTGCCGCCCGCCTGGGCAGCCGGTCGAGCTTGTAGAGGGAAACGAGCTCAGCCGCGGCGTCAAGTTTCTCCATGGCCTCGTTGAGGTACCGCGATAGGGCGTACAGATCTTCCCGGGGAAGGACGTTCACGAAGCTGGTCCGCATATGGGTCAGCAGGGCAAAGTGCAGTTCTGCGGACTTGGCCTCATGGTTGTGCATGTCCTCCACGAGCCGGGCATGTTCGCTGGCCGGGGCGCCCAGGATTTCCGAGAGGGTCCCCGTGGCCAGCACAACCTGGCGTGCCATCTGGGCCAGCAGGATCAGCCCGGCGGGCTCTTGGGGGAAAAGGCGCAGCTTCACGTGGGGGTACCGGCCTTCGGGAGGGGTGAACTCGGGACTGGTCTGCCGGCCGTATGACTTGACGATAAGCCGCGCATGAGGACTACTTTACCGTCAGGTTTAAAGCGCGCAGGGGATAGAGCCCCGGCGGTCCCGCGAGTGTGACGGAAGGCCCCGGGCCAGGCGGGAAAGAGGGCCGGGCGAGAGCATGAAAATGGTGCCGAACCGGATACGCCTCTCGGCGGTAGGCCGCTCTAGGCGGCTAAATGTTGAAGCCCGGGGGTTTCGCGGTTCGGCACCGCTTTTAGTGTTCTACGTGGCTTAGGACAAGTCAACATTGACAGTCCGCGGCGGGCATGCCTTCCCGACTCAGTCGAGTTCGCCCAGCCGCCACGCATTGGCCGCGTGTTCAAGGTCTTCGGCGGTCTTGACCAGCAGATGCGAATTGCGGGTGAGCTTGCTCGCGCGGCTCTCGTTGCTGTGCTCGGCGCCGTCGGCGAGGGTCGCCTGGCCGAGTGCGACGACGCGGCAGAAGGCGGCGGAACGTTCCAGGGCGACGTCGAACTCGCCGTCGAACGCCCCGGAGAGGATGGCGTCCGCCATCGCCTTCATTTCCTCCGCCCCGGGGGGTTCAGCCGCCCCGGCCACGACGCGGGAAACCTGTGCCGTGTCCTTGCCGGCCCGGAAGTAGACCGAAATGCGCTCGGGGTTCTGGATGGTGGCGGCCCGCAGGGCGTACAGGCGCCAGAGGGCTCCGGGGAGGGACCGGGCCGGGCTTTCAGCCCACATCTCGGCGATGGCTTCCAGGCCCTGTTCGTCCGTGAGCTTCACCAACCGCTCGGTGACGGTGGGATCGTCGCTGTCGCGTCCGCGGCGCACGAGCGCCTGGGCCGCGAGATGGGCGGCTTCGGACACGCGGGCAGGATCGGCCCCGCCGGCAAAGGGTTCAAAGTCAATGGGTGCGAAAGGCTTCGGCTTGTGGTGCCGTGGCGGTCCGGGGGTGCTGGATCCTGCGTTCTCGCTCATGCCCCCACGCTACTCCAGTGCTTCGGGGGAATCGAGCGTCCGGCCCGCAGGGTAAACCCGGCACCAATGCGGGCGCGAATGCGACCGAAAATG
The DNA here is from genome assembly GCF_020532805.1 of Arthrobacter sp. SO5. Classification (GTDB taxonomy): domain Bacteria; phylum Actinomycetota; class Actinomycetes; order Actinomycetales; family Micrococcaceae; genus Arthrobacter. The sequence goes on from NZ_MQTQ01000078.1 coordinate 23,126, forward strand.
CGGGCGCTGCGGCGTTGCACAGCCGTAGGTGCGAAATGCCGGGCCAAGTCTGGGGTACAGTATTATCGTCCAGAAATGGACTGGGCCGATCGGCACGGGAACAGCGGATTCATCCGAAGTTCCGGGGCAGTCGGCTGGGGCCTTTAGCTCAGTTGGTAGAGCATCGGACTTTTAATCCGTGGGTCGTGGGTTCGATCCCCACAGGGCCCACCCAGTAGCAGGCCAGAGGCATCATGCCTCTGGCCTGCTGTCGTTTCCGGAAACCGGAGCACTCAGGCTGGTGCGGGTTCAGGCACCAGGACGGCGGCCCGTTCCTTCTTCGATTTGGCGAAGCGGAGATAGAGCGACGGAACAATGAACAGGTTGAGCAGGGTTGAGGTGAGAAGGCCGCCCAGGATCACGACGGCCATGGGGTGTTCGATTTCATGGCCCGGCACAGTGCCCATGACCACCAGTGGCACCAGGGCCAGTCCCGTGGCCAGCGTGGTCATGAGGATCGGCGAGAGCCGTTCCCCGGCGCCGCGCATGACGAGGGCCCGGCCGAACGTCTGGCCCTCATTCTTTTCCAGGTGCTGCCAGTGGTTGATAAGCAGGATGCCGTTGCGGGCCGCGATCCCCATGACCGTGAGGAACCCGACCACCGACCCCAGGGACAGGACCCCGCCGGAAATGTAGGCGGCAATGACCCCGCCGACCAGGGCGATCGGCAGCGTCAACAGCGACAGCACTGCCAGCCGCCAGCTTCGGAACGAGGTCTGCAGCAGCAGCAGGATCAGGGCCAGGGCAGCGACCGCGAAGATCATGAGGCGGTTCGTCGCCGCCTCGCGCTCGGTGTACTCGCCCAGCAGCTGGACGCTGTAGCCGGGCGGCAGCTCCAGGGCGTCCAGCCTGGTCTGCAATTGACCGACCACGACACCCAGATCCGCGCCCTTGTCCAGGAACGATCCGACATCAACCCGGCGGGACCCGTTGGTGCGGTCGATCTGGTTCGGCGTCGCCTGCAGCTTGACCGCCGCGACGTCGGCCAGCCTGACCCGCTGCCCGCTGGGGGTATCGATCGGCAGATCCTCGATGCTGGTGAGGCTGGAGCGGGTCGCCGGCGTGCTCCAGACTTGGACGTCATAGGCGCGCCCGTCCCGGAAGACGTCTCCGACCTCTTCCCCGGCCACCAGCGTCCCGGCTGCCCGTCGCACGTCGCCGGGTTTGAGCCCGAACTTCTGTGCGTTGGCCAGATCAACCGTGACGGTAATCTGCGGCACCTCGACCTCGAGGGACACATGGGCGTCATCTGTGCCCTGGATGTCGTCGACGATTGTCTTGACCCTTTGCGCCTGTTCCCGCAACACGTTGAGATCATCACCGAAGACACGGACCACGATGGGTTCGCTGGATCCTGTGAGGACCTCCTCGATCCGCTCCTTCAAATAGGTCTGGACGTCGCGGTGAAGACCCGGGTAGCCTTCCACCACTGCCTGGACGGCGGCCAGCGTCTGGTCATAGTCCGCATGGCGGTCGATGCTGATCCAGTGTTCGCCTGCGTTGACGCCCACGATCTCGTCTGCGGCGAACGCCTGGCCGATGTGTGTGCCGCAGTTCAGGACGCCGGGCACTTTGAGGAACTCCTCACATCCGCGCTGGGAGATCCGGTACTCCTCCGCCGCCGAGGTTCCCGGCTGCGAGATCCAGTGCATCAGGAAGTCACGTTCCTTGAACGTGGGGAAAAGTGACGAGCCCATCAGGGGGGTGATCGCCAGGCCCACCGCAGCGAGGACGGCGAAGCCGGCATAGCCGAAGCGGGGACGGTTCATGATCCGGGACAGCACGGCGTGGTAGCCGCGCTTGAGCACCCGGACCAGCGGCGGGTCCCGTTCCTCCAGTTTTGCGTTGCCCAGCAGGATGAGTGCCAGGGCCGGCGTCACCGTCAGGGCCACCAGCATGGAGGCGAGGACTGCAAGGGTGTAGGTGATGGCCAGCGGCCGGAAGAAGACGCCGGTCAGCCCGTCCAGGAAAAAGATCGGCACGGCGGCCACCACAATGATCAGGGTCGCGTACACGATCGGGCTTCGCATCTCGAGCGAGGCCCTCAGGACTACCGACGCCGCCGATTCGTCGCTGCCCCGGGCGCGGTGCTGCCGCAGCCGGCGCATGATGTTTTCGACGTCGATGATCGCGTCGTCCACCACCACTCCCACGGCGATGACCAACCCCGCAAGGACCATCGTGTTGATCGAACTGGCCGTGAAATAGAGGACCAGTGCTGCCGTGAGCAGGGAGAGCGGAATGGCAATCAGGCTGATCAGGGCCGTGCGCCATTGGAACAGGAAGGCGCCGAGGATCAGGACGACGAGCAGGCAGCCCAGCAGCAGGGCGATGCTGAGGTTGGAGATGGACTCCTCGACAAAGCTCGCCGGGCGGAAGATGGTGGTGTCAAAGCTGATCCCGCTCATCCCCGGCTGGAGCTCGTGCAGGGCTTCCTCAACGCCCTTTGTGACATCCAGGGTGTTTCCCCAGGGCAGCTTCTCAACGATCAGCATGAGCCCGTGCCCGCTGTTGATGACGGCATCACCAATGAGCGGCTGGTGGTCCTCGACCACCTTGGCGACGTCGCCCAGGTGCAGCGCCACGCCGTTCTGTTCGCGGATGGTGACCTGGGCCAGGTCAGCCGGCGTCTGGATCGGCTGGACATGCCGGACACCCATTCTCTGGGTCGGGCTGTCGATGAAGCCACCCGTGCCGATAAACCTTCCCGGTGAGTACTTCAGCAGCCCGGCGTCGAGGGCGCCCGCGGTGACCTCCATCACCTGGTTGAGCGACACGTTCTGGGCCTTGAGCTTGTCCGGTTCCACCTGGACCTGCAGCATCTGGAGCCGTTCGCCCCAGATTGCGACGTTGGCCACGCCCGGGACGCGGAGCAACCGTGCCCGGATTGTCCAATAGGACAGCATCGACATCTCGATCAGGGACCGGTCCGGCGAGGTCATTCCGATCTTCATGACCCGGCTCGTCGCGGACAGCGGCTGCAGCATCATCGGCGGGGCCGCCCACGTGGGCAGCGCAGCAGTCACGGCCGCCATCCGCTCCGACACGAGTTGGCGGGCGTTGAGCAGTTCGGTGCCCGGATGGAATATCAGCACGATCGAGGACAGCTGCGGCACGGACTTCGACCGCAGCTCGTCCAGGCCCGGCATCCCGCCCACCGCCGCCTCGATCGGGACGCTGACCAGCTGTTCGACTTCCTCGGCGGTCAGACCCAGGCAGGCGGTTTGGATTTCCACGCGGGGAGGCGCGAATTCGGGGAAGACGTCCACGGACGCGGCGCCAAGCTGCAGTGAACCGAGCACCATGACCGCGCACGCGAGGGCGACGACGATGGTTCTGAACCTCAGGCTGATGCCTATGAGCCAGCGCATGTCAGTGCGCCGTATCGAATTCGGCGCCGTACAGTTCCTCGGCCCCCGTGGTGACCACAGCAGTGCCGGCTGCCGGGCCGTCACTCAGAAGCGCGACGCTGCCGTTGATCCGCTCGACGGTGATGGCCTGGCGGACGTAGACCCGGGGCTCGGGGTTCGTGTAGACCCAGGTCTGGCCCGCGCTGTCGTAGAGGATGGCCCAGTAGGAGACGCTCAGCTTCTGGGTCTGCGGATCCACGGAGGTCACCTCGGTTTTGAGGTCCACCCGCTCGACGGCGTGCTCCGTCAGGGTGATGCGGTGGAGATCCGTTCCCGGAACCTCCGCGAGGACGGCGGGATCGCCGTTGGCCGGTGCCGGCTCCTCGATCGTGGCGCAGCCTGCGGCACTCAGTGCCAGGAAGGCGGCAGTGATCAGGGCGGCGAACTTGCGGCCCAGTGGCGAAGCTATCGTGTTCATGACGCATCCTGACTTTCGGGCCGTGCGAGGGGGCCGTTGTCGGTCCGGGGGGTCAATGCTTCCTTCGGCTGGAACCGAAGCAGCACGGCGGGCATAACGAACAGCATGAAGAGGGTCGTGGTTAGCAGCCCGCCCCAGATGATCACGGCGAGCGGCAGGATGATCTCCGTGCCGATCACGCCGCCGAGGAAGACCAGCGGCAGCAGGATCACCGCGGTCATCACGGCGGTCATCAGGGTGGGTCCCATCCGTTGCCGCGCGCCGCGGAACACCAGATCGGGCCACGAGGCCGTGCTGTCCTCGGCCCGGAGGCCACGCACGAGTCCCAGCAGCAGGAGGGCGCCTCGGGCGGCGATGCCCAGGATGGCTGCGAAGGCGACCAGCGAAACCAGCGAATTGACGGAGCCTGCGGCCTGGGCGGCCAGGACCCCGCCGGACAGTGACAGGATCAGGCCGAGGAAGATCATGCCGGCAAGCTTCCAGCCACCGGCCGCCGTCTGCAGCAACACCATGATGCCGGCAACTGAGATCGCGGCCAGGATCCACAGCCACTGGTAGTTGCCCTGCTGCTGCGCATACTGGGTCAGGACCTCGGCGTGGTAGGCGAGCGGGAACTGCATCTGCTGGAGACTCTTGTTGATGTCCTGCTGCACGTCGCTGACGGAGCGGCCTTGAATGTCTGCTTTCACGTCGATGCGCCGTGAGGTGTCATCGTGCAGGATGACGGCTTCGTTTCCAACCATCGCGACCTGTGCGACGTCGCCGAGGCGGGCGTGCCCTCCGCTGGGAGTGTCGATGATCAGGTCGCGGACGCTGTCGAGGCTGTTCCGGGTTGACGCCGCTCCCTTGACGATGACCGAGAAGACCTTCTGCTGCTCGTAGAGGTTGCCAACTTCGATGCCCTGCAGGAGTGCCGCGGCCGCGCGTCGGACGTCGCCGGGAACGATGCCGGCCTTTTGCGCCGCGGCGAGGTCCACCTTGACCTCTGCAATCGGCTGTTCCACGGGGGCGTCAACATGCGGATTCACGACGCCGGCCGTGTGCTCCAGGATCTGTTGCACCTCCGCTGCCTTCTGCCGGAGGATGGCCGTGTCGAGACCATAGACCCGGACCCCGAACCCGCTGTCTCCTGCCTCGCGGATCTGGTCGATGCGCTCCTGCGGGTAGGTGGACACTTTGCTGGTCAGGCCGGGATACCCGGCGACCACCTGCTGGATGGCGGCTGCGGTGTCAGCGTAGGGCGCGTCCGGGGCCACGGTGATCCACAGCTCACCCGAACTGACGTCGCCGACCTGGTCCGAGGTGATCGCGCGACCAACGTGTCCGCCAACGTTGGCGACACCCTGGAGGGCGCGAAGCTCAAGGGCGGCGGCTTCGGTGATCCGGCTCATTTCCTTGTCCGAAGTGCCGGCCATCGCGCTCCAGTGCACTACGAGGGTCTTGTCCGCCAGGACGGGGACCACGGGATGGCTGCCGGCCAGCTGGGGTGCCAGGGCCAGGCCGGCCAGCGCCACGACCGCGGCGGCGGCGAAGACCCAGCGGGTCTTGGCCGTCACGCGGGACACGAGGCTGCCGTAACGGCGCTCAACCCGATTCAGCGCGCGGCGTTTCCGGGGCGGGGCGGAGCCCACCGGCAGGTAGTATGCCAGCGCCGTCGTGACTGTCAGTGCCACGATCATGGCGGCAACCAGGGTCAGCAGGTAGGTCTCCACGAGGGGCCCGAACAACGCCCCGTTCTCGCCCGCCACGAAGAACGCCGGCAGGATGGCCAGCGCCATGATCATCAGCGAGTAGAGCATCGGCGTACGGGCTGAGCGCATGGCCTCCGGAATCAGGGCCTCCCTCCATTGCTTGTCCCGCGGGGTGTTGCCGTCGGGCGCGGCGGCGGTCCGGCTGGACCGGGAGAGGCTGTTGAGGTCTTCGGCGACATCTCCCACGATGACGGCCAGGGCCAGGACCATACCGGCCAGGACCATGGTGTTCATTCCGGCTCCGCGCACGTAGAGAAGCAGCGCTGCGGCGCCGAGCGACACCGGAATAGTGATGAGGCTGATGAGTGCCGTGCGCCACGAGCGGAAAAACGCACCGAACATGGTCACAATCAGCACCAGGGTGATCAGCAGCGCGATGCCGAGCGTGCCGACTTCCTCCTGGATGAAGGACGCCTGCCGGTAAACGGCGGTGTCGATCTTGACCCCCGGCAAACCGGGCTGGAGGGAGCGGAGTGCCTCGTCGACGCCCTTGGTCACATCCATCGTGTTCGTCTCGGGAAACTTCTCGATGACCAGAAGCAGCTCGGCTTCCTTGCTGAGCAGGGCATCGCCAATCAGCGGCTGGTGGTCCGTCTGCACCGTGGCAACGTCCTTCAGGAGGAGGTTTCCGTTAGGCCCCTCGATGGGAATCTGGCCCAGGTCCTCGGGGGTTGCGATCGGCAGCACGTGCTGGACGCCGATCCGCTGGTGCCCCGTCTCGAAGAAGCCGCCGGTTCCCGGGGTGGAGGCCTCGAGGTAGCTCAGGGGTGATACCCAGACGGAGTTGCCGGTGGTCTTGATGACCTCATCCAGCGTCACGCCTTTGGCTGCCAGCTGGCCCGGATCAACCATGACCTGCAGCTGTTGGTCGCGCTGGCCCCAGATGGCAACGTTGGCGACGCCGGGCACGGAGAGCAGCCCGGGTTTCATGGTCCAGCGGGCCAGCACTGACATGTCAATGGCCGACATATCGGTGGAGGTCAGCCGGATCATCATGACGCGGCTGGTCGAGGAGAGCGGCTGCATGAGGACGGGGGCTGCGGAAACGTTCGGCAGCGCGCGTGCCTGGGTCAGCCGTTCTGAGACCAACTGGCGCGCGCGGAACAGGTCCGTTCCAGGCTTGAAGACCATCTGGATCGAGGACAGGCCCGGCACCGACTTGGAGCGGATTGCCTCGACCCAGGCCACGCCGTTGAGCAGGTCGGCCTCCATCGGTGAGGTGATCAGCTGTTCGACTTCCGCTGCCGACAGGCCCAGGGCTTCGGTCTGAATCTCCACCTGGGGCGGCGCGAATTCAGGGAAGGCGTCCACTGCCATGTTGGGCAGGCTGGTGAGTCCAAAGGCTAGGATTCCCGCGGCCACGGCCAGCACCAGCAGCCGGAACTGGAGAACCAGGCGCAGGGCCGCGGCCATCATGGCCGGTACCCCGCGGATTCCGGACTTCCTGCCGGGAGAAAGCCGCAGTTGTGCTGGCGTCGGTGCCGTTGGGAACCAGGGACGCCGGCTTTTCTCACGGACGTGGAAGCTGGGGGAAAAGTAGTTCGGCTGGGGCCTACATCGGATTTAGCGTCCGGAAAATGCCCGCAAAAAGCCCCTGAAATTGTGTTGCTGTCCACGGCAGTGCTCCTCTATGCCATAGCGGCCCCCAAGCCGTCAAGGGCAATAATGATCTTCGCGTAGTACCGAGTCAATGGCCCGCCGGAGGGGCTAATATTGGGGTCATTCCGGAGAAGCTAGATACGCGCAAAAATCCGCAAGTTCGCCTAGTTATCAGTTGGGTTAGGATCGCTCTATGACCTCGCACAGGCACGCCGGGGCCGGTTACTGGTACGGGCCCGATGAGCGGCTCGACCCGTCCGGGGCCGTCCTGGGCGCACTGCGCGCGTTCCGGATCGCGGAACTCGCCACCCGCCGGTCCGCGAGCGATTCCATGGGGATGGGGGAGACGGATCTCCTGGCCCTCCGCTACCTCCTGCGGGCCCAGGCCGACGGGGAACAGGTGGGCCCCAAGGACCTGAGCCAGGTCCTGAGCATCACCAGTGCCTCCACCACTTCCCTGATCGACCGCCTCGTGGCCAGCGGAAACGCGCGCCGGGAGCCCCACCCCACCGACAGGCGCTCCCTCGTGATCGTCCCGACCGTGGCATCGGATGCTGAGGTCCGTACTGCCTTCGGCGGAATGCACCACCGGATGATGGCGGTTGTGGAGTCGCTGAGCGCGGAGGAGGCGCACACCGTTATCACCTTCCTCCGCGGGATGGCCGGGGCCCTGGCGGAGCCGCTGCAGCCCTGACGGCTGGTTGTTCCTCCGCGGGCGCCGCCGCCTCCCTACCCAGCGGATTTCCGCGGATAACTCGTTAGCCCGGCTACCAATAAGTCGTTCTGCTGTTTATGTCAGAAATTTCTCTGCCCCGCCCACCATGGCCCGGTTGCGTCCCGCAGCTTTCGCCTCGTAGAGCGCGCTGTCGGCCTCGCGGATGAGGCGCTGCAGGCCAACATTTGTCATTTGCGTATCGACGACGCCGAAGCTGGCCGTGGGCGCCGGGATGCCGTACGGCAGCGAACTGTGTTCGGCCAGGGCGGCGTTGATCCGGTCAGCGATCCGGACGCCTTCGTCGGCATCGACGCCGGTAAGAAGCATGGCGAATTCCTCACCGCCGTACCGGCCCACCAGGTCCGCGGTCCGAATGGTGGTGCGGCAGGCGTCGCTGAACGCACGGATGACGCGGTCCCCGGCGTCGTGACCGAAGCGGTCATTGATGGCCTTGAAGCGGTCCAGGTCCGCCATGACGACGGCTGAGCAGATGCCGGCGTCGAGGTTGGCCCTGAGCCGCTGCTGCGCCCGCCGCATGAACTCGCCGCGGTTGAGCAGCCCCGTCAGGGTGTCGCGGGATGCGAGCTCCTGAAGATCCTCGGTGCGGCGGGTGTTGTTCAACGCCGTGATGCTGGAGGACACCACCACCAGCAGGATCATCGCCATGAGCAAAGTAATCCCGGTGCCGAACAGGAGCTGGAACAGCGGGTCGTCCGGCCCGAGGACTGCCAGGCCGGCCATCCGGCTGAGGTAGTAGACGCCGCACACCGCAGTGGCTACTGCAAGCGAACGGACCAGATGCCAGGACCGGCCGCGTTCACGCCACAATTCCGCCGAGGCCAGCGAAATCGCCGAACCCATGAAGGCCAGCAGGACGATGCTGCCGATCCCGGCGTCCCCCCACGAGCGGGCGGCGAAGGCCGCCACGACGGCGGCGCCCGCGGGGAGAGCCAGAAGCCCCCTCCGCACCCGGCGGCCGGCCAGGGAGCGGGCCCCCGCCCAGACGCAGCCGGAACCGAGCACCATCACGCCGTTACCCACGCTGGGTGCCCAGGGCACGACCGCGACTTCCCCCAGAATGTACAAAACAGCGCCGAAGAAGAAGGAACCGACGGCCACGCACCACCAGCCGGCGAATGATGCCCGGCTGGTCCGGTAGGTATCGAAGTAGAAGAGCACCAGCATGGTCAGAGTGATCGCGGCGAAGACCACCATGAGCGTTGACCGGTCGAGAAGCACCATGTGTGAAAAATTCCAAGCTGCCGGAGGTGTCCTCCAGCGGATCTGCGGCGTAGTTCCCCGCCGGATCAGGCCCGGCCGGATCCAGTCTCCCAGAACTCCGTTGCCGTTTCGGCAGCGACACAGCCGCCGCGCGCATGCTTGATCCCGCCGGCCGTGTCCGCCATCAGGCTGGCGCTACGGATTCGAAGGCCAGGGTGCCGTCCTGCCGGTTCGGTAGCATGGGGACCTCCAGGCCGGCGGCGGAAAGAGGTGGGATCACATGCAGACTCTTCCGGCATCCCGGGCGGCGGTCATTTCCAGGCTCCGCGCTGCAGGCTGCGTCTTCGCCGAAGAGGAGTGCGGGCTCTTGGCCGAAGCCGCCGGGACGCAGGAGGAATTGGACGTCCTCGTGGAGCGACGCGTTTCCGGACTCCCCCTCGAGCACATCCTGGGCTGGGCGGCGTTTTGCGGACTGCGGATCGCGCTGGATCCCGGCGTCTTCGTGCCCCGCCGGCGCACAGAGTTCCTCGTCCGCCAAGCAGCACTGCTCGTGCAGCCGTCCGGCCAAGCGGACGACGCCGGCCGCAAAGCTGCCGTCGTCGTCGACCTGTGCTGCGGATCCGGTGCAGTGGGTGTGGCCATCGCCGCCCTCGCCGGTCGTCTGGAACTGCATGCCTCCGACGTGGACAAGGCCGCAGTCACCTGTGCTCGCCGGAATGTCCTGCCCCTCGGCGGGGCGGTCCATGAGGGGGACCTGTACGAGGCGTTGCCGGAGCGGCTGCGCGGGCGGATCGATGTGCTGGCCGTGAACGCGCCCTATGTGCCCTCGGCCGGGATCCGGAACATGCCGCAGGAAGCCCGCCTGCACGAGCCGCGGGTTTCGCTCGACGGAGGTGCCGACGGGCTGGATGTCCAGCGGCGGGTGGCCGCCGCGGCGCCGCAATGGCTGGCACCGGGCGGCCACGTGCTGATGGAGACGAGCCGGCAGCAGGCGGCGCAGACCGTCGGGCTGTTCACCGTCAATGGACTCACCGCTCGGGTGGCCCGCTCTGAAGAGCTGGACGCCACGGTGGTCATCGGAACAGCCGTCCCGGGAGCAGCGGCGGCCGGAAGAGCCGCCGCAGGCAGCCCGGCGTAACTAGGCGACTTTGTCCGGATCGACGTTGGTGGCGGCTCCGGCGGGCGTTGCCCCGCCTTCACCGGACCAGTCCTGGCCGGTTTCGTCACTCAGTGCCGGGTCGGACGCGACGTCGGCGGCTACGGGTGTGGCGCGCGCTTTGCCGTTGTCGGCTTTTCCCTCATCCGGGTTGTCGCGGCGGACGGCGGAACCGATGATGGTTCCGGCGCGGCGAGCGGCCTCGGTGAGCTGGCCGGACACCTCGGGGGCCTTGTCCTTGACCGCCTCAGTTGCCGCCGCCACCTGGTCCTGGACCGGTTTGCTTTCCCAGAGGGCCGCCGCGCGGGACTTGAGTTTTTCATAGGCTGCCCGGCCGGACCGCGACCCGAGGACGTAGCCGGCGGCCATGCCGGCGCCGAAAAGTAGTTTGGCTTTCATGCGTACTCCTGCTCATTGATGGTGCGTTGCGTCGATGCAACGCAAAAAGGTGGTGAGCCAAAAAACCGGCCCTGGGATAAATCCCAGGGCCGGTTTCCGGTCTCGCGCCAGCTTTAGCGGACGGAGCGCTTGCTGATCATGCCGTAAACCAGCAGGACGATGACCGCACCGCCGATGGCGAGCAGCCAGGTCGACAGCGAGAAGAACTCGTTGAGACCCACACCGAACAGCGCGCTGCCGATGAAGCCGCCCAGCAGGGCGCCAACAACGCCGAGGATCAGCGTGATGATGATGCCACCACCCTGACGGCCCGGGAGGATTGCCTTAGCAATGGCTCCGGCGATAAGACCCAGAAGCAGAAATCCGAGAAAACCCATTTTGTTGTTCCTTCTTCTTTCATTGAGGAGACACCCGGGTTGCCGGGTGCGCTTCATCCTTCTGGACTTATACTAATCATGCTTAGTATTGAAGTGCCACTCCGGCTGCTTCAAGTTTACGCGCCAGGGCCTTCTGGCAGGCCTTTCGACCGCGTCTTTCCGGGGTTTTCCGGCAGCAATTGGTGGCGGGAATTCAAATACTGTTCGCGGGCTGTTCGCGTTGTGCGCACGCGACCGGACACTCGCTGAAGACATTCCGGACATCGGCTTGGACCGATCTAGCTGCCGTGCTCCCGGGGCCGTTCAGGGTGACGCTCACCAGGCGTAGTCTTCCGGCGCGGTCCGGTGGCCCGGGAAGATGTCGTCGAGGCGCTTGAGCGCATCGCCGGCCAGCGTCACGTCGAGTGCGCGGAGGGCGGCATCAAGCTGCGCCTGGGTGCGCGGCCCCACGATCGGCGCGGTCACGGCCGGCTGGTGCAGCAGCCAGGCCAGGGCGACGTCCCCTGGTTCGTGGCCAAGTTCGCCGGCAAAGACCTCGTACTGCCGGATCTGGTGCTCGTGGGTCTTGAGGGTCTCAAGCGCGCGGCCCTCGGCGCGGCGGCCGCCGTCGTGCTCCTTCTTCAGCACCCCGCCCAGGAGGCCGCCGTGCAGCGGGGACCAGGGCAGAATGCCCAGCCCGTACTCCTGCGCGGCCGGAAGGACCTCGAGCTCCACATTTCGCGTCAGCAGGTTGTAGATGGATTGTTCGCTGACCAGACCGTTCGTATGGCGGCGGGCAGCTGCCTCCTGGGCCCGTGCGATGTGCCAGCCGGCGAAGTTGCTGCTGCCCGAGTACAGGATCTTGCCCTGCTGGACGGCGACGTCGATTGCCTGCCAGATCTCCTCCCACGGCGTGTTGCGGTCCACATGGTGGAATTGGTAAAGATCGATGTAATCCGTCTGCAGCCGTTTGAGGCTCGCGTCGAGGGCTCGCCGGATGTTTAAAGCAGAGAGTCTGGACTCGTTGGGCCGGTCGGTCATGGTGCCGTACAACTTGGTGGCGAGCACCGTGCGTTCCCGGCGTCCGCCGCCAGTGGCGAACCATCGGCCGAGGATTTCTTCCGTCCAGCCCCGGTGGCCGGTTCCGCCGTAGACGTTGGCTGTGTCGAAGAAGTTGATGCCGGACTCGAGGGCCGAATCCATGATCGAGTGGGCGGCCGCCTCGTCGGTCTGCGGGCCGAAGTTCATCGTGCCCAGGCAGAGGCGGGAGACTTTCAGGCCGGAGCGGCCCAGTTGGGTGTACTGCATGCCGGTGGTCCTGGCGCCGTCAGCGCTCGAGGCGGAACCCGAGCTTGATGGTCACCTGCCAGTCGGCGACTTCCCCGTTTTCAAGATGGCCGCGGACCTCCTTAACCTCAAACCAGTCGAGGTTCCGGAGGGTCTTGGCCGCCTCGGCGATGCCGTTGCGGATGGCCGCGTCAATGCCGTCTTTCGAGGTTCCGACAATTTCAGAAATGCTGTACGTGTGATTGGACATCATCGCTCCTGGTGATCGTCATTGATGCCCGGCTGCGGGCCGTCCCTGCAGATTAGCCGACAGATTGCGGTTGGACTAGGGTCCGCCGGGAGCCGTTAGGGTGCCGACGACAAGGTGCCGAGCACGGGTCCCGGCTGGGGCCGCTTGGCTGTGCGCGGCACGCCGTCCTCCCGCGGCCTGACCCGGCTCACCATCCATGGCACCAGATAATTCGTGAACCAGGCCAGGTCCCCGGCCTTGCTCTCGCGCCAGCTGCCCGAAAGCGGTGGCTTGGGCTGCAGGGGAAGCAGGGTGTGGTCGACGTTGAGCGTCTCCAGAACCATCGCCGCGATGGTGTGGTGTCCCATGGGCGAGAAGTGCAGACGGTCCGGAGCCCACATCTGCGGGTCCGTCAGTTGCCGCAGGGTCCATAAATCGGCGATCAGGCCGTTGTGGCGCGCGGCGATGGTGCGGATGTTCTCGTTGAAGACGGCCACTTTGCCGCGGATACGGCCAAACACCGGTGTGTCGCCCCAGTCCGGGCCGGTGAACAGCACGACCGTGGCTCCGGTGGCACTGAGCATGCCGACCGCGGTGTCGAGGATGACCGCGAGTCGGTCAGGATCGCTCCGGTGGAAGACCAGATCGTTTCCGCCGGCGGAGAGGGTTACCAGATCGGGCTTGAGCTCGATGGCGGGTCCCAGTTGCTGGTCCAGGATCTGGCGCATCACGAGTCCGCTGACGGCGAGGTTGGCGTAGGCGAAGTCCGGCTGTCCCTCGCTGAGCTCTTCGGCAATGCGGTCCGCCCAGCCCCTGACCCCGCCGGGACTGCGTGGTTCGGGGTCGCCGATGCCGGCGGTGAAGGAATCTCCCAGGGCCACGTAGCGGCTCCACTGAATTGGCCCTGACGTTCCTGCGCTCCGGGTCCCCGCGGCGGTGCCCGGGGCGCCGGTTCGGCCGGCGCCGGTTCGGCCGGCGCCAGGATCGAAGAAACTGGCGGCGTTCACCTCCCCAGCATGACGCCGATCGGCATCCAGGCGCTAGGTCCATGGGCCCCTAGTGCGCAGTTTCCCAAGGATTTCCTAAGGTCCGGCTCCTAAGAGGCCTGCATACCCTTTGGCGGACGCGGTATACGCTGGGGGGTATACGATTTGGCAATCTTGTTGACCTCCGGAGGTACCTATGGAACTCGATCCCACAGACATGAAGCCCGTCATCAACCGGCTTCGCCGGGCCCAGGGCCAACTAGCCGCCGTCACCCGGATGATCGAAGAGGGCAGGGACTGCAAGAGCGTGGTGACGCAGCTCGCTGCCGTGTCCAGTGCCCTGGACAAGGCCGGATTCTCGATCATTGCCACGGGCCTGCAGCAGTGTATGCAGCAGGATGACCCCAGCCTCGACCGTGCCGAACTGGAGAAGCTCTTCCTCTCGCTCGCCTGAGAACGGGCGCCCGGGCCGGCGGCACTGGATGTTGGCCCATGCAAGGCCGACAATGATGGCAAGGACAGGGCCGGCAGCGCGGAAGCGTTGGACCTCACCAACTCAGGCCGGCCCGTCCGCAGCTTACTCATAGGGGGCGTTATGGTTCCTGAGCAGCGGGGAGACGGCGGTCCGGCGCCTAAGCCGGAACGCGACCTGGCGGTGGATGGGCTGCCGCGGAGATTTCGGACAGTGGGCCCTCTTAAAATGAGGGTCTACCGAAAGTAGAGATCAGCATGACCGCA
>NZ_MQTQ01000079.1 GCF_020532805.1 Arthrobacter sp. SO5
GGACAACGGGTTGATATTCCCGTACCGGCGAAAAACCGCCCATGCTGAACAGGGGATACTAACCGCCCGAAACCTGCCTGACACCCCTTGTGGGTGGAGGGTTTTGGTGGAGCGCGGGACCGAAACCTGGGAGGCAAGCGTATTAACAGGTGTGACGCAGGAAGGTAGCCGAGCCGGGCGATGGTTGTCCCGGTCTAAGGATG
>NZ_MQTQ01000008.1:0-68511 GCF_020532805.1 Arthrobacter sp. SO5
AGCGGGGGGTGGCGAAGCGGGGCGGTGGCGAAGCGGGGCGGTGGCTAGCCGGCGAGCTGGCGACGGCCGGCCAGGCGCTCGTGGCGACTGTGCCGGTTGCCGCTTCGCGGCCGCGGCAGGGCCAGCTTGTCCAGCACCTCCAGGGCGGCGGCGTGTTCGTTGAAGGTATATAGGTGCAGTCCCGGCGCGCCGGCAGCCAGGGCCGCATTGGCCAGGTCCACGGTGGCGCTGACCCCGATCCGGGTCCGTTCGGCGTCGGTATCGGCGGCGGCAAGCCGTTCCATGATTTCCGGTGCCGGTTCGACGCCGGTCAGCTCGCCGAGGCGGGTCAGCCGCCGGACGCTGGTGAGCGGCATGACGCCCGGGATGATCGGGATGGTGACGCCTGCCCGGCGGGCCCGGGTCAGGAGAGCGGCGTACTGCTCGGTGTGGAAGAAGACCTGGGTGATGGCGAAGTCGGCGCCGGAGCGCTGCTTGGCCAGGAGCACCTCGACGTCGTGCGCCTCGCTGGGGGATTCCGGGTGCCGGGTGGGGTACGCGGCGACCCCCACAGCTACCTTGCCGGCGCACAGCAGCGCCGAGCGGCGCTGTTCGACGCGTCGGATAAGTTCGATCAGGTCCTGGGCGTAGCGCAGCGACCCCTCCGGCGGGGTGCCGCCGTCCCTTGGCTGGTCGCCGCGCAGGGCAAGGATGCCGCGCACGCCGACGTCGAGCAGCTCGCCGATGATCTCCGCCAGTTCCTGCGGGGAGTTCCCCACACAGGTCAGGTGGGCCAGCGGCCGCAGCGTCGTTTCCTGCACCAGCCGGTTGATGAGCTCGACGGCGGTGTTCCGGTTGGAGCCGCTGGCGCCGTAGGTCACCGAAACATAGTCCGGGTCGGTGGCTTCAAGTTCGCCGATGGTGGTCCAGAGCGACTCGGCAGCCGCGGGCGACCGGGGCGGGAACAGTTCATAGGACAGCGCGACGGGAGCCGCGCCGGCAAGATTCGGAGGGGTGGCGATGAGGCTTGGTGGAGACATTTGCGTCCTTGGCTGTGAACCATTGGCGGCGTCGCCGGAAACCGGAAAACGGTAACCGGAAGCGACGTCCGTCAATGAATTGAGTTGGGGGAACACGGAAGAACTCCTGCAGGACGCAGCCGCGACTGGTACGCCTGATACAAAGTTGTCCGTGAGCAAATGTCAGGCCCACATGGGGGCACCCACACCCTCCTGGGCCGCCCGTGAAAACTATCAAGGGGCAGGCCGTTCGCGGAGGATCGCTGACACGTTACTGGGGTAACTTGTATAGAACTCTAGAGGCGGACGCGGGCGCATTCAAGTCGCTTTCCGAATTAAGACGCGTCTTGACGTCCTATCCCGCGTCCGGACAGAATATTGTTCGCCATTCTTTGCCAGCAGTGTCAGCCGCGGCCATCAGGGGCACTCAGGGGCCATCAGGGGCACTCCCCATCGTGTCCGCGCAGGACTATCCTGTTGCCATGATCCAGCTTCCAGCCAGCTACCAGGAGTATCTCGCCGGCAAGAGCGAGAGTTTCATCAACACGGTCCGGCCGATCCTGATGCAGTCGGCAGCGGACCAACGCCACGGCGTCCGGATCCTCGTGCTTCCGCACGGCCATCAGGCGCACCTCGACGAGACCATCCCGTTTGGGACTGTCGTGGAAGATATCGACTAAGGCCTAGCCCTCCAGCAGGAGCCGCTGTGAGCGGGGGGCCAGCGTGTGCTCCAGGACGAGGCAGGCCGCCCCGATGGCTCCCACGTCCTCGCCGACGCCGGTGCCCACGACTTCGATCTCGTGGATCTTCTTGGTAGCGCTGCATTCCCTGACCAGGCCCGGGATCCGGTCCAGGTAGCGTTCCGAGAGGCAGGTCCAGAACGGGCCGCCAAACACGACGCGCTCCACGTCCAGGGTGTTGGTGATGGTGGAGACGGCACGGGCCACCAGCACGGCCGAGTTGTCGATGATGTCCACGGCCCGCTGGTCACCCGTGCTGGCCGCGGCACACAGTTGCGCGAAGCTGTCCTGGATGGCGGGTCCGTCGGTGGCCAGCAGCGAGCTGTCCAGCACCCCGGCCTCCACGGCCTGGGCAACCAGCACCTGCGGAATACAGGAGGACTTAACGCAGCCGCGCAGGCCGCAGTCGCAGGCGGCGCCGTCGGGGTCCACCACGATATGGCCGATTTCACCGGCGTTGCCGGACGTGCCGCGGACAACTTCGTCATTGAGGACGATCCCGCAGCCGATGCCAGTTCCCATGTACATGAAGATGAAGCTGCCGGCGCCGCTCGGGCCGCCGGCCCAGGTTTCCGCCACCGCGGCGCTGGTCACGTCCTTGTCCACCAGGGTGGACAGTCCGGTGGCGGCCGCCAGGGCATCCCGCAGCGGCACACGGTCCCAGCCCAGCAGGAGCGGAGGGTCCACGACGGTGCCCTCATTAAGGTCGATCGGGCCGGGAGACGCGACGCCGAGGCCGGCGATCCGGGCCGGATCCACGCCGGAGTCTTTGACGAGTTGTTTGATCTCGGCGGCAATCGTGTCGATGACGCCGCGCGGATCGGTGCCGGCAGGGGTCTTGATCCGGGAATGCCTGACCACGGCTCCCACGAGGTCCAGCACCACGAACGTGGTCACGGCAGGATCCAGGTGGACGCCGATGGCGTAGAATCCGGAGGGATTCAGGCGCAGCATGGTCCGGGGCTTGCCGGGGCCGGTACCCTCCTTGCCGGCCTCGTAGATCAGGTTCTGGTCCAGCAGGCGGCGCGAAATATTGGAGATTGTTTGCGGGGACAGGCCGACAATCTGGGCCAGCTCCACCCGGCTCAGCCCGGCCTTGGAGCGCCGGATGGCATCGAGGATGACGGTGAGGTTGAAATCCCCCATGCGGGGTAAATTCGTTCCGCGCCTCGGTGCGGGCTGGCGGATCTCAGTCACTGATACCCCTAAACGTCTTTGGCTAAGCACTGCCTATCTCAGAATCGTACGGCACGCGCGGTTGCCCGCCCACAGGCACGCTTCACACTGACGCAGATTTGCGGGTGCTTGCTGTCACCGTGAATTTCGGGTTCCGGCCCACCTCCCGGGTGGGGCCGATCAGCCGCTCCAAAGCGGGCCGGTAGTGCAGGTGGCTGTTGAACACCGTCCAGAGCTCCCCGCCCGGCGCCAGGACCCGTCCGGCCGCCTCGATCAGCTTGATGCCGGCCCCGGCATGGACCGTGGCGCCCACGTGGAAAGGCGGGTTCAACAAAATCAACTCGGCGCTGGCCGCGGGCAGGGACTCCATGGCATCGTCCTGCAGGACATCGATCCGGTCCTGGAGCCCGTTGGCCCGGGCGGTGTCCCGGGCGGAATCGACGGCGGCCGCGGACTGGTCAGTGGCCGTGACACGGGACTCCGGGTTGGTGCGCGCGTACATGGCAGCAAGGATTCCGGTGCCGCAGCCGAGGTCAACGGCGTGGCGGACCTGCGGCATGGCCGGCAGGAAGTCCAGCAGGAAGCGGGTCCCGATGTCCAGTCCGGTGCCTGCAAAGACGGCACCGCGGGCGCAGACGGTCAGGCCGAGCTCGGCGTTGCCGCTGCTGACGGGAAACGGCGGTGGGCTGCCCGGCGCCTTGGGCCCCCGGGCCAGCAGGATCCGGGATTTCTGCCGGGCAAGCTGCGGCTGGACCTCGCCGAAGTAGCGCTCCAGCACGCCGTTCATGCCAACGCTCATGTGCTTGACGCGGCCGCCGGCCAGCAACACCACGCCTGGCGCGGCGTGGCGGGCCACGGCGTCGGCGATTTCCTCCAGCTCGGCGAGGGACTTAGGCAGCTGGACCAGGACAATGGTGGCGCCCGACAGGAGGTCCGGGCCGAGCGGGAGCTGTTCGAAGCCGGCTGTGATTGCCAGGGCGTCGGCGTTGTGGCGGAGGGCGCGTTCGCCGGTGATGAGGTCCTGGTGGACCCGGACCGGGCCGGCACTTCCGCCGCGCGCGCCCAGGGCCAGCGCGCCCAGGGTAAGGGCCCCGTAGCGGTCCCCGACGATGGCGAGCCTGCTTCCGGGCTCCAGGAATCCGGCCGCGGTGTCCAGCAGGAGCCTGTCCGTGGCATCCCACGCTTGCAGGTTGGCCGCCTCGACGTCCGGGAACCTGCTCAGCCGGGAGAACAGGGATTCGAGATTGTTGTCCGCCACGCGCGAGCTGCCGCCTTCATTCGTAGATCTTTGTCTGGTGGTTCGTCAGCAGCCTGGTTCATCAGGGCCCTGATACGTCAGTGCCCTGATACGTCAGTGCCCTGGTTCGTCAGGGCCCTGGTTCGTCAGTGCCCTGCGTCTTCATGCCTCACTCCAATTTATCCTGCTCCGCCAGCATCGTGAGGATGCCGGCCACCGCTGCCCTGCCCGCCCGGTTGGCGCCTATGGTGGAGGACGACGGTCCGTAACCGACCAGATGCACCCGTGGCTCCGCTGCCACCCGGGTTCCGTCCATCGCGATTCCGCCGCCGGGGCCGCGCAGGTGCAGCGGGGCGAGGTGGTCCAGCTCCGCTCGGAAGCCGGTGGCCCACAAGATCACGTCGGCGGCCAGAAAGCTGCCGTCCGCCATCCGCACACCACCGGCTTCGATGCCGGTGAACATGGGGTGGCGCTCCAGCACGCCGCGGGCTGCGGCCGCGCGCAGTGCCGGGGTCCAGATCAGGCCGGTCACGGCGACGACGCTCTGCGGCGGCAGTCCCTGGCGGACGCGCTGCTCGACGAGGGCGACGGCGTCGTGCCCCGCCTTCCGGTCGAAGGCGGCCTCCCGCCACACTGGCTCCCTGCGGGTGAACCACGTGGTGGTGGTGACTGTGGAGATCTCATCCAGCAGGCCGACAGCGGAGATTCCGCCGCCGACCACTATCACGTGCCGGCCGCGGAACTCCTCGGCCGAGACGTAGTCCGCGACGTGCAGCTGCCGGCCGCGGAAGCCGGACTGGCCCGGATAGATGGGCCAGAACGGCCTGGTCCAGGTTCCGGTGGCGTTGATCACCGCGCGGGCGGACCACTCCCCGCGGGACGCGCTGATGCGCAGCCGCCCGGCCGGATCGCCGTCCTCCCGGCTGACAGCGCGGACCTTGACCGGCCGCTCGACGGCCAGCGCAAGCTCGTCCTCGTAGCCGGCGAAGTAGCGGGTGAGGAAGCTGGAACTGGACTCTTCCGGGTCCACGGCGGGCTGCTGGATGCCGGGCAGGTCGCTGATGCCGTTCACGGTGGCCATGAGCAGGCTCTTCCAGCGGTGGCGCCAGGCGCCGCCGGGGCCGTCCTCGGCGTCGAGCACGGCGTAGCTCCTGGCCCCGGGACTGCCGGTGCCGGCCGGAACGAAGCCGCGGCGCTGCAGGTGATAGGCGGCGGAGAGCCCGGCCTGCCCGGCGCCGATCACGACGACGTCGGCGGACCGCACTGCATCCCCGGTAATGGTCCGGCCCCCGCTCAGGTCTTCTTGACGACGTCGGCGAGGATATTCCCCACCGCATCCCTGTCCGGCATCGGTTCCTCGCCGGAGCATTCGGGACACGGGGGCAGGGACTCATTCACGCCCCCAATGGTAGCCGCGCCGGAACGGCCGTACCGGTGTTCAGCCGGCGTGCGACGCGGGAGCCCACCCCTCGAGCAGCTCCCAGAAGGCGCGGGCCCGCTCCGGGTCCTGCGCCTCCGGGCTGGGAGCGGTGATGGTGGTGCCGTCGCAATAGAGCCCTCCCGGCGACGCTGCGTCCCGCTCCGCCCAGTCTGCGGCGAGCAGCGCCGCCGCCTCCGGGGACGTGGCAAACGGCATGAGGGGCAGAACCCAGCGCAGCAGCGGACGCATGGCGCCGTGGGCGGTCCCCGCAGCAGTCCGGGGCACGAACCCGGGACAGAGTGCGTCGGCGTGGACGCCCTCCGGGCCGTGCCGGCGCTCCCATTCGGCCATGAGCCAGAGCTGGGCCAGCTTGGCGTTCTTGTAGGCGCGGTCCGCATGGTAGCCCTCAGCCAGGAACGGGTCCTCGAAGCGGAAGCGCACGGGCGTCCCGCGGCTGTCCGGGGCATGGAGATTCGAGGCCAGGAACAGGAGGCGGGCGGGCCGGCTGAGCGCCGGCAGGAGCAGTGTGCTCAGCAGGAACGGCCCGACGGCGTGCACCTGGAGTGTCTCCTCAAGACCGTCGGCAGTCAACGTCCGCCGCGGGGGCGGAATGAGGGTCCCGGCATTGTGCACGATCGCATCAAGGGCCACGCCCTCCCGGAGCAGTGCTGCCGCGAGGGCGCGCACACTGGCCAGGGACGCGAGATCCAGTTCCTTGACCTCCACCCGCGCGCCGGGAACGGACCTCTCGAATTCGGCATGGGCGGCGACGCCGGCTGCCGGATGCCGGGCCGTGAACACTACCCGGTGACCGCGGCGCAGCAGCTCCAGCACCGTCAGGCGGCCGATCCCGCGGTTGCCGCCGGTCAGCAGGATGGTTTTGGCGTTCGGTGCCGTTGCTGCGCCCATGACTTGAGCATAGGCGCCGCGGTGCGCGTTGCTAAGCTGTTGCTCCGCCCTGACGTGAAAGTGGGACCCGATGGCCGACGGCCTGGACCAAGACACGAAGCACTCCCCCGGCGGGTCCCGCCGGCGCAGCGCCGGAAGAATCCTGCTCGGGGTGTTTCTCCTGATCGCCGGCATTAGCCACCTCACCTGGAGCCGGGAGGCGTTCCGTGCCCAGGTTCCTCCGTGGCTTTCCCTGGACGTGGACTTCGTGGTGGTGGCCTCAGGGCTCGTGGAGATTGCGCTGGGACTGGGCCTGCTCCTGGTCCGGCACCGGCGGGCCGCCCTGGGCTGGATCGTTGCCGCCTTCTTCGTGGCGGTGTTTCCGGGAAACATTTCACAGTTCGCCACGGCCACGGATTCGTTCGGCCTGAACTCGGACCTGAGCCGCGGAATCCGCCTGCTCTTCCAGCCGGTGCTGGTGCTCTGGGCCCTCTGGTCTACCGGTGCGTGGCGGGCCTGGCGCGGCCGCGCCGACCTCGGCCCTGGCTCTTAGGCTCGTGGGTTAAGCACTTGAGGCCCTGCTCTCTGAGCAGGGCCTCAACGGTGGAGCTGAGGGGACTCGAACCCCTGACCCCCTGCATGCCATGCAGGTGCGCTACCAGCTGCGCCACAGCCCCGAACTTGCCGGTGAGGCTCCGGTTTCCCGGAAGCAACCTGATTATCTTAAGCCACATTTCCCGTTGACGCGAATCGACGAGCTCGGGATGAAACGCCTGGCCGGAGTTGCCGGTATTTTGCGCCCTTCTCGGTGCGGGACAAAAAAATCCGCCGGAATCTTTCGATTCCGGCGGATTATCCGGTGGAGCTGAGGGGACTCGAACCCCTGACCCCCTGCATGCCATGCAGGTGCGCTACCAGCTGCGCCACAGCCCCGAACTTTGGTTGCCCCCGGCTCCTTCAGCTCTCGCCTCCGGCTCCGGATTCTGGTCCGGATCTCTCCGAAGCAACTCAAATATCTTAGAACAGCCTTTCGGAAAATTCCAAATCGGGCATATTCGGGCTGATCGGCCCGGCGGCTACTCCGTTTCGGAGGCGACAGCGGCCTTGGCCGAGGTGTCGTCACCGAGCTGAAGGTCGACGACGGGGCAGTCCTTCCAGAGACGCTCCAGGGCGTAGAAGACGCGGTCTTCCTCGTGCTGGACGTGGATGACGATGTCGCCATAGTCCAGCAGGACCCAGCGGCCGCCGGAGCGTCCTTCGCGGCGGATCGGCTTGAGATCGAACTTGGAAAGTTCGTCCTCGACGCCGTCGACAATGGCGTTGACCTGGCGTTCGGACGGCGCCGAGGCGATCAGGAAGATGTCGGCGAGGGCCAGACGCTCGCTGACATCCATGGCTACGATGTCTTCCGCGAGTTTCTCCGCGGCAGCTCGGGCTGCGTGGCGGGCTGTTGCGATGGCTGATTCTGTTGCAGTCACGGGACTCCTTGTTGGGTGAAAAGCTTAGGTGGTGAAAAGCCGAAGTGTTCAAATGCCAGGTTGTGAAAATGCCGGGTTGTGAATTGCCGGGGCCCGGGCGCTGGCCCGGCGCCGGAGTCTCGGGGCTAGCGGGCCAGACCGGTGAGGATCAGGGTGATACCGGCGATGAGGGCCAGAACGCCCAGCGCGAGGACGCCCAGCCGCAGCAGGCGGAGGCGGCGTGCCCTGCCGAGGCCGGCCGTGGCCGCGTCCAGCGGATCGAGTCCGTAGGCCGACGTTGCGGCCACCGGCGTCCGGCCGGCGACCTCCTCCTCGGACGGACCGATGTCATGGCCGGCCGCTGCCGGAACAGCGGCGGCTGGCCCAGCAGCGGCGGTCCTGGCGGCAGCCTCGGCACGGGCCAGCACACCGGCACGGCCGGTGGCGGGTCCTTGGCCACGCTGCTGGGAGGCGCCCGGACGGCGGTTGCCGGACTTCCGGCCATCACCAACGCGGGGGCCCGAGTTCGTGACGACCGGAACGTAGGACGTGGCAGGGCGCTTCATGACTGGCCGCTCCACGCCGGGAACCTGGACGAACTCCAGGGGTGTGACCATGGCCAGGTTGTTGGCGGTGGTGGGATCGTTCCGCACCGGCTCCGGCTGGCTGTTCTGCTCGGCCAGCTTCTGCCTGGCCGCGGCGCGGCGGTTCAGCACCGCGGCCCGCTCCGCCAGGGCAATCTGTTCGGCCAGCACATCGGGGTCGACGGCGTCGGGATCCACGGCGTCGATGTGCTCCATCTTGGCCAGCTGGTTTTGGGCCTGCTGGGCCAGGAGCTCCCGCGCGGCGAGGGCCTGCTCGACGGTCATGCCGCCGGGTGCCCTGCCTTCGGGAGAAGCGCCTTCCGGTGCACCGCCTTCGGGTGCCGTGCCTTCGGGTGCACTGCCTTCGGGTGCCGTGCCGCCGCCGGGCTTGACGCCACGCTGGGGCACCACGGGTGTGGCCCGGGTCCGCGGCGCGGCCGGGACGATCAGGTTGGCTGAGGTCGCCGGGGCCGTCTCGGCCGCCAGCTGCAGAAGGCGTAGCTGGCGGCGGGTGGGCGGCCCGCCGGCGGCGAGGTGGCCCTCTTTTTCGGCCAGTTCCTTGATGGTTCGCAGGGTGGCCCGGTCCCGGGCCCGGATCTGGGACGAGCGCTCCGCGCTGACCCGCACCGCGTCCACCTGCCCGCCGGGCACCCGGCGGCGGCCGGTGATTTCAGCCGGCGTAGGCTCGCCGGGGTCAACCGGCGTCTTGGAGCCGGCGTTCCGTGCGGCAGCGTCACTGGAGCCAGCGTCACGTGCGGCAGCTGTATTTGAGGCAGGGCTGACCGGGCCGGGACCTGGGGTACCGGATTCCTGGTTCGCTTCCAGGCGTTCATCTCTGGCCTGCCGCAGTTCGCGGCGGCTGCGGACGGGTGGCTGTTCCTGACTCATTGCAAACTCATTCGGTACGGGCGGGTTGGGCTATCTCGGTGCTTCGGTCAAAGCGTGTGACGCGGGCGGCGGCACTGTAGTCAACGGCGGCGGAGTCGCCGTCGTACAGTCCGTACTTGGCGATGTACTGGACCACGCCGTCCGGCACGAGGTACCAGACGGGGTTGCCGGCCGCGACCCTGGCGCGGCAGTCCGTCGAGGAGATCGCCATGGCGGGGACCTCCAGCAGGCTGACGTCCTTGCGGCCCATCCCGTCAAGGACGTGGCCGGGGCGGGTGACGCCGACGAAATGCGCCAGCGACCAGAGCTCGTCGATGTCTTTCCACGAAAGTATCTGGGCGAGGGCGTCCGCCCCGGTAATGAAGAACAGGTCGGCCTCGGGCCGCAGCGTCCGCAGGTCCCGCAGCGTGTCAATCGTGTAGGTGGGTCCGGGCCTGTCAACATCTACCCTGCTGACCGTGAACCGCGGGTTGGAAGCTGTGGCAATGACGGTCATGAGGTAGCGGTGCTCGGCCTCGCTGACCTTCCTGCTCAACTTCTGCCAGGGCTGGCCCGTCGGCACAAACACCACTTCATCCAGGTCAAACTTGGCCGCGACCTCGCTGGCCGCCACAAGGTGGCCGTGATGGATCGGGTCAAACGTGCCGCCCATCACACCCAGACGCAGGCGGCGCGAGGCGTCGCGCTGCTTCACGGCGGCGGAAATATTAGTGGCCTTGGCTGTGATCGTGCTTGTTCGGGTGCTGGCGGTGCGGGTCCGCGTGCTCCTCGACGGCTTCGTGGCGCTTGCCCAGGTTGGAGTAGGACAGCGTGATGAACAGAAGGACCATGAGGACCGCGAACATTGAGGCGCCGATGACGAACGGCGGTGCAATGAGCGGCGCGAGTTCCTCGTGGCCGGTTTCGCCGGCGGCGGCGATGATGGTGGCGATCTGCTGCGACAGCATGTACTCCCCTAGTGGGTTCAATTTTTTGACGACGACTTTTAACGACGACTTTTTGCGACGACTATTCACAACGGACTGATGTGCCCGCCGTTCCGGACTTCTGTTCCATGTTACAGCGTTATTAGCCCCTGATCTGGCCCTCGCCCTGCACGATCCACTTGGTGGTGGTCAGCTCGGTCAGTCCCATCGGGCCCCGCGCATGCAGCTTCTGGGTGGAAATGCCCACCTCGGCGCCGAGGCCCAGCTCGCCGCCGTCGGTGAACCGGGTGGAGGCATTGACGATCACCGCGGCCGAATCGACCTCCGCGATGAAGCGCTCGGCGTTGGCGAGATCGTTGGTCAGGATCGCCTCGGTGTGCCCGGTGGACCAGGTGCGGATGTGCCGGACAGCCTCATCCAGGCTGTCCACCATGGCCACGGCGAGGTCCAGATCCATGTATTCGGTGGCCCAGTCCTCCTCGGTGGCGGGCACGGATTCCACGCCCGCCGGCAGGGCCGCGCGGATCCGCTCGTCGGCGTGCAGCGTGACGCCGGCGGCGCGCAGTGCGGCGGCCACGGCCGGCAGCACCGTGGAGGACGAGTGCACCAGCAGGGTTTCGACGGTGTTGCACACACTGGGGCGCTGGGTCTTGGCATTGAGCAGGATGTCGACGGCCATGTCCTCGTTCGCCGAAGCGTCCAGGAAAATGTGCACGTTGCCTTCCCCGGTCTCGATCACCGGCACCTTGGCGTTGGCCAGGACGGACTGGATCAGCTCGCGCCCGCCGCGGGGAATCAGCACGTCCACGCGGCCGCGGGCCCGCATGAGGGCGTTCGCGCCGTCGCGGCCATACGGATCGACTGTCTGCACCGCGTCGCCGGGCAGTCCCACCGATTCCAGGGCGTCCCGGAGGACGGTGACCAGGGCGGCGTTGGTGGCCTGCGCGGCGGTCCCGCCGCGCAGGATCACGGCGTTGCCGCTCTTAAGGCCCAGCCCGGCAATGTCCACGGTCACGTTGGGCCGTGCCTCGTAGATCGCGGCGACGACGCCCATGGGCACGTTGATCTGGCGCAGCCGCAGCCCGTTGGGGAGCGTCTGGCCGCGGACCACGTTGCCTACGGGATCGGGAAGGTTCGCGAGGTTTTCCAGGGCTGCGGCGAGGGCCTGGATGCGCCCCGCGGACAGGGTCAGCCGGTCCAGCAGGGCCGCGGAGGTGCCGTTGGCCCGGCCCGCGGCAACGTCCTTGGCGTTGGCGGCGAGAATCCGCCCCTCGCGTTCCAGCAGGGCCGCGGCGATGGCGCGCAGGCCCCGGTCTTTCCATGCCCGGTTGGCGCGGGCCATCCGGCGGGCGGCGTGGCGTGAACGGTCGGCGATGGCGTGGACGGCGGCCTCGACGTCGGTTTCCGTGCCTGATCCCGGGGCTTCCGGCACCGCCCCGCGGGCTGCCGGTTCGCCGGGGGCACCCTCCTGCGGCCCGTCCGCCGGGAGCAGTCCATCGGCAAACAGCTTTTCGGCGAGCACGGCAGAGCGGGGTGTCAGGGCCTCAGTCATGCCTTCAGTTTAGGCGAGCGGAGGGCTTAGACCAGCACCAGATCGTCAACATGAACAACCACGCGGTCATATCCGCGGCCGAGGGCCGTGCCGAGTTCCCTGGTGGTCCGGCCCAGCATCTGCGGCAGCTCCTCTGACCCGTAGTTGACCAGCCCGCGGGCGATCACCGTGCCGTCCGGGGACACCATTGCGACGGCGTCGCCGGCTTCGAAGGTCCCCCGCACGGCTGTGATGCCGGCCGGCAGCAGGGAGGTGTGGCGGTCGCGGACGGCCTTGACGGCGCCGTCGTCGAGCACCAGTGTGCCTTCCACGGAGGCGAGGTGGGCCAGCCAGAGGAGCCGGATGGGCTTCCGGGAGCCGCTGACGGAGAACCAGGTTCCGACGTCCTGGCCGGCCAGTGCGGCGGCAGCGTTGGCGGTGGAGGTGACGAGGGCGTGGATGCCCGAGCCCGCGGCGATGGTGGCGGCCTCGACCTTGGTCACCATTCCCCCGGTGCCGGTCCCCGCCGCGCCGGTGCGGCCGATCGTGATGCCTTCGAGGTCGTGCGGGCCGGTGACGTGGGAGATCCGCTTGGCCCCGTGGGAAGGCGGTCCGTCGTAGAGGGCGTCGACGTCGGAGAGCAGCACCAGCGCGTCGGCGCGGACCAGGTGCGCCACGAGCGCCGCGAGCCTGTCGTTGTCACCGAAGCGGATCTCGTGCGTGGCGACCGTGTCGTTTTCGTTCACGACGGGCACGACGCCGAGGTTCAGGAGCCGGTCCAGGGCCCGGAAAGCGTTGGTGTGCTGGCTGCGCCGCATGAAGTCATCGGCCGTCAGGAGCACCTGGCTGACCGTGACGCCGTGCGCGCCGAACGCGTGGGTGTACCGGGCCATCAGCAGGCCCTGGCCGACGCTGGCCGCGGCCTGCTGGGTGGCGAGGTCGCGGGGTCGCTTGACCAGCCCAAGCGGGGCAAGGCCAGCGGCGATCGCCCCGGAGGACACCAGGATGATCTCCGTTCCCTCGTTGCGCTTGCGCGCAAGGGCGTCGGCGAGGTCCGTGAGGGCCTCTTCGGAGATGCCGCCCTTGAGGGACGTCAGCGAGGAGGAGCCGACCTTCACGACGATCCGGCGGGCCCCGGAAAGCACAGTCCTGTCCGGCGCCTGGCGGTCAGGGGCCTGGCGGTCAGGGGCGCCGCCGGCACCGGACACGGTGACGGTTTTACTCGTCATCCGTTTCGCCCAGTCCACTCTCCTTGAGCGGTTTGGCGACCCTGCGGCTGCTGACGGATTCGGTCCAGATGCCGGCCTTGCGCTCGGCCTCAAGCTCGGCGCGGGCGGCGGCCTTGGCCTCGCGGCGTTCGACCTGCTCGTCGCGCTTCTGCCCGCGGGTGGGGCGGTCGCCGATGTCGGCGAAGCGCACGTCGGTGCCGCGCGGCGCGGCGAGCAGCTCGGCACCGGCCATCATGGTCGGCTCCCAGTCGAAGACGACGCCGTCGTCCTCGCCGATGACGACCGTGTCGCCCGGCACGGCGCCCTGCTTGAACAGTTCGTTTTCGACGCCCAGCTTCGCGAGGCGGTCCGCGAGGTAGCCGATCGCTTCCTCGTTGGTGAAGTCGGTCTGCTTGACCCAGCGCACGGGCTTCTCGCCGATGACGCGGAACAGCGGCTCGAGGTTCTTCTCTTCGCGGCGGATTTTGAAGCCGGATTCGTTGACGGCGCGCGGCTTTAGGACCGGGGCGTGGACCTTGGGCGGCGCCGCGGCGAGGGCGTCGCGGGCGGCCTGGACGATTTCACCCATGGCAAAGCCGAGCTGGCGGAGGCCTTCGTGGCTCGTGGCCGAGATCTCGAAGACCTTGTAACCGCGGGATTCCAGTTCCGGCCGGACGAACTCGGCCATGTCCTTGCCATCCGGCAGGTCCACCTTGTTCAGGGCGACCAGGCGGGGGCGGTGGTTCAGCGGCACCACCTCGCCGTCGGCTCCGCTGTAGCTCATGTCCACGGCGTACTTCTCGAGCTCGGCCTCGATGATGGCAAGGTCCGAGAGCGGGTCGCGGTCCGACTCGAGCGTGCCGCAGTCCAGCACGTGCACGAGGGCGGCGCAGCGTTCGACGTGGCGCAGGAAGTGATGGCCGAGGCCCTTGCCTTCGCTGGCGCCCTCGATCAGGCCCGGGACATCGGCAATGGTGAAGCGGACGTCGCCGGCCTGGACCACGCCGAGGTTCGGGATGAGCGTGGTGAAGGGGTAGTCGGCGATCTTGGGCCGGGCGGCCGACATGGCGGCAATGAGGCTGGACTTGCCGGCGGACGGGAAGCCGACGAGGGCGATGTCCGCGATGGATTTCAGTTCCAGGACGACGTCGCTGGACTCGCCTTCGATGCCGAGCAGCGCGAAGCCGGGGGCGCGGCGCTTCTGCGAGGACAGCGAGGCGTTCCCGAGGCCGCCGATGCCGCCGGCGGCCGCGATGTATTCGGCGCCTTCGCCCACGAGGTCCGCGAGGACTTCGCCGTCCTTGGACTTGACCACGGTGCCTACGGGCACCGGAAGGATCAGGGTTTCGCCGTGTTTGCCGGCGCGCCAGTCGCCCATGCCGGGGCCGCCGTTGGTGGCGTGCCGGTGGGGGGCGTGGTGGTAGTCGAGCAGGGTGGTGGTCTGGGGATCGACACGAAGGATGACGTCGCCGCCGTTACCGCCGTTGCCGCCGTCGGGACCGCCGAGGGGCTTGAACTTCTCGCGGTGGACGGAGACACAGCCGTGGCCGCCGGTACCGCCGGATACGTGCAGTACTACCCGGTCTACAAAGCTCGCCACGTGGATCTCCTCAGTGCTGTTCCTTGGGCCACCGAAGCGCCCAAGATGATTGTCATGCGGTTAAAACACCGGTGGAGCGGACCTAATGGCCCGCCCCACCGATTGAGAACTGGTTGCTACTCTGCGGCTGCAGCAGCCACGATGTTCACAACGCGACGACCGCGCCGGGTGCCGAACTCGACTGCACCGGGGGCCAGTGCGAACAGGGTATCGTCCCCGCCGCGGCCTACGCCGGCGCCCGGGTGGAAGTGGGTGCCGCGCTGGCGGACGATGATTTCGCCTGCGGAAACTACCTGGCCGCCGAAGCGCTTGACGCCGAGGTACTGGGCGTTGGAGTCACGACCGTTGCGAGTGGAACTCGCGCCTTTTTTATGTGCCATTTGAAAATGCCTGCCTTAAAAATTCTAGGGAATCTGCGGAAAACCTGAACAGTAACGGTGAGTTACTTGATACCGGTGATCTTGACCTTGGTCAATTCCTGACGGTGACCCTGGCGCTTCTTGTAGCCGGTCTTGTTCTTGAACTTCTGGATGACGATCTTCGGACCACGAAGGTCTTCGAGGATCTCAGCCGTAACCGTTACCTTGGCCAGGTCCGCGGCAGCGGACGTAACCTTGTCACCGTCGACCAGGAGCAGTGCGGGCAGCTGAAAGGTGCTGCCGGCTCCACCGGGGACGCGGTTCAGGGTAACGAAGTCTCCAACGGAAACCTTCTCTTGCCGGCCGCCTGCGCGGACAATCGCGTACACCACTGTGGAACTCACTTCTCTCGACGTTTATTACTAGATTTGCGTGCGGAACCTGGATCCAAGTTGTTTGGTCCGGCTCACGCTGTGCCTCTACGCCGGTGGATTCCCCGGGGGAACCCATGAGTTATCCCGTGGAAGGAACATTCGAAAAACGAATGGACCGTCCTCAAGGTCATAACCCAAGTGTTGGCGTAAGCACCGAAGATCTAGACTACGCTAATTTTGCCTTCGGCCGCAAACGAGGCTGGTTCCGGCAAGCCGCGCGTGATGGACATCACCCGATGGAGACAAAGCGTTCCCTGCACTGAGTTTCCGGAACCGTGCCCGACTATCCTACAGGCTGCGTCGGCGCTCCGGGTCAGGCGCGCAGCCCCGGCGCGTCGAGGAAGTCGACCTCCGCGCGCTGCAGCCCGCGCCGGTCCGCTAGCTGGCCGCCTTAACGACGTCGCGGGTGCGGCCCGAACACCGGCGAATTGCTCCGCCGGGTCCGGACCGCACCCGCAGCCCTAGTGACCTGATCCTGCTGAACTGCTGCCCGCCGTTAGAGCTCCGATGCGGGGACGCCGACGCCGAGGATGATCGGCTCGTTCGCGGCCGGCTTCACCGCTGCCGGCGCGGCGGGGGCCTTCGCCTCGTGCACCGCACCGGCGGCCGGCGACGCTGACGCGCGCTGTTCGGTTGCCTCGCGGTGTTCGACGGCGGTCGCGTTAGCCGCCCCCTGGGCGCGGCTGGCACTGCGGTTGCGGCGTCCGCGGCGGCCCCGCGACGTGCCGGCCTCGGTGTCAGCCTCGGTCTGCGAACCCGGGCCCTGGGCACGGCCCGGTCCGGTCCCGCCGGTACGGGCGGGTGCCGCCGAGGAGGCCCTGGCAGCCTTGGCCGTCGGAGCCTGCGCTGCCTGCGTCCGGTCTGGTGCCGAGGCTTCAGCGGCGGGCCTGACGTCCTCGGTGTCACCGAGCTGGGCGAAAGCCTCGGTCAGGAGGTCCAGGGTCAGGGCAGGAGCGGGAGACTCATCGGCGTGCTCGACGAACGGCAGGGCAACCTGCTCGCCACCGAAGGTCAGCACCGCAGCAGGACGCCCGGCTGCCTCCTCCGTCGCGGCAAACTGTGCCACGGCGTCGACGGCGGCCTGGCGCGCCTCGGCGTCGGCCGCCGTGGCAGTTTCCCCGTCGTGCAGGTGGGCAGCATGCGCCGCGGCGGCGATGTTTGCCAGAGCGGCGCGGGCGGCGTCGGCCTTGGCGTGGCGTTCGGCCTCGGTGGGCTCGGCGTGGGCGGGGGCCGTCGTCGACGGTACCGACTCCTGGCCCTGGCCTCCCCTGCCGCGGCGGCGGCTCTTGCGCTCGGTCCGGGCAGCCGGTGCGGCCTCGGCGCGCGGCACGTAGTGCTCGGCCGCGACGGTGTTGGCCCGGCGGTGCTCCACGGGCTCGTCATGGGTGACGATTCCGCGGCCGGCACACGCTTCGCACTGCTCGCCGAAGACTTCCAGGAGCCCGGTACCCATCCGCTTGCGCGTCATCTGCACGAGCCCCAGCGAGGTCACCTCAGCCACCTGGTGCTTGGTCCGGTCCCGGCCCAGGCACTCCACCATGCGGCGCAGCACGAGGTCGCGGTTGGATTCGAGCACCATGTCGATGAAGTCGATCACGATGATGCCGCCGATGTCCCGGAGCCGGAGCTGCCGAACCACTTCCTCGGCCGCTTCCAGGTTGTTCTTGGTGACGGTTTCCTCGAGGTTGCCGCCGCTGCCGGTGAATTTGCCGGTGTTGACATCCACCACGGTCATGGCCTCGGTGCGGTCAATCACGAGGGAGCCGCCGGAGGGCAGGAAGACCTTGCGGTCCAGCGCCTTGTGAATCTGCTCGTCGATCCGCCAGGACGCGAAGATGTCAGTGTCCTTGGTCCACTTCTCCAGCCGGCCCACGAGGTCCGGAGCCACGTAGGTGACGTAGGCCTCGATGGTGTCCCAGGCTTCCTCGCCGGAGACGATCAGCTTGGAGAAGTCCTCGTTGAAGACGTCACGGACCACCTTGATGGTCAGGTCAGGCTCGCCGTAGAGCAGCTCGGGGGCAAGAAGCTTGCTCGAGGTCGATTGGCTCTCGATGCCTTCCCACTGGGCGCGCAGGCGGTTGATGTCGTGCGTGAGCTCTTCCTCGGACGCACCTTCGGCCGCGGTGCGGACGATCACGCCGGCGTCTTCCGGCAGGCGGTCCTTGAGGATCCGCTTGAGGCGGTTGCGTTCGACGTCGGGCAGCTTCCGGGAAATGCCGGTCATGGAACCACCGGGCACGTACACGAGGTAACGGCCGGGCAGCGAGATCTGGCTCGTGAGGCGCGCGCCCTTGTGGCCCACCGGGTCCTTCGTGACCTGGACCAGGACGGAGTCGCCGGACTTCAGCGCGTTCTCGATCCGGCGCTGCTTGCCTTCGAGGTTGACCGATTCCCAGTTCACTTCACCGGCGTACAGCACGGCGTTGCGGCCGCGCCCGATGTCAACGAAGGCGGCTTCCATCGAGGGCAGCACGTTCTGGACCTTGCCCAGGTAGACGTTGCCGATCAGGGAGTCCTGCTGGGTCTTGGAGACGAAGTGCTCGGCCAGGACGCCGTCTTCGAGGACGCCGATCTGGATTCTGTCATCGCGCTGGCGGACGATCATCTGCCGGTCCACGGACTCCCGTCGGGCCAGGAACTCGGCCTCGGTGATCACCGTGCGGCGGCGGCCGGTGTCGCGGGACTCGCGGCGGCGCTGCTTCTTGGCCTCGAGGCGGGTGGAGCCCTTGAGGGACGTGACCCGGTTGTTGACCGGCGCCTCAGTGGCGGCACGCGGTGCGCGGACGCGGGTCACCGTGTTGGGCGGGTCGTCGTCGCCCCCGCCGGTCAGCTCCAGGTCCTGTTCACCACGACGGCGGCGGCGGCGGCGGCGCGAGGTCACGCCGTCCTCGAGCTCGCCCTCGGAGCCGTCGTCGGTTTCCTCGCCGGACTCGTCGGTTACGCCATCAGCGCCGGGCTCAGTGTCGGCTCCGCGGCTGCTGCGTCCGCGGCGTCCACGGCTGCGGCGCCTGCGGCGGTTGCCGGCGTCGTCGCCGTCGGCCTCTTCGTCTTCTTCGTCTTCGGCCTCTACCGGCACAGCGGCGGCCGGAACCGGGCGCGCGACGGCGGTCAGGTCGGGGGCCTGGAAAATCATCGACGCGACGGCTCCCGGCTCAAGGAAGAGCGAGGAAGCTGCGGCGGCCGCCTGGCCGCCCGTTTCTGCGCCGGTTTCTGCGGCGGAAGCCTGGCCGCCGGTTTCTGCGGCGGGGGCGTCGGCGGGTTCCGCCGGGGCCTCGGCGGGAGCCTCGAGTGCCCCGGCTTCCGGGGTCGCCGGTGCCGGTTCGGCCGCCGGGGCCGCGGCCTTGGCGCGGCTGGCGCGACGCCGGACGGGCTTCTCGGCCGGGGCTTGGACTGCGGGGAGGTCAACCGCTGCCGTTTCGGCTGCTGCTTGTTCGGCAACTGGCGCCTCGACTATCCCCTCGGCGACGGCCCGGGAGGGTTCGGCCGCGGAGGGTTCGGCCGGTTCGGCGACCTTGCGGGACCGGGTGCGGCGGGCAGGTGCCTTGGCCTTCGCCTCGGGGGCGGGCTCGGCGGCCGGCTCCGCGGCGAAAGCGGCCTGCGCGGCTTCTGCTTCTGCCTCGGCCGGGAGTCCGGCCGCGGCGGTGGGTGTCTTGGGAAGCGCCTTGCGTCGGGTCCTTACGGGCCTCTTGGGCGGAGTGGCAGCCGCCGCGGCTTCCGCTGTTTCTACTGTCTCTCCAGCAACGATCGGTGCTTCGTTGCCGGCTACTACCTGGTCATTATCCATATGTGGCCACGCTCCTGCCCCTGGCCTGCCGCCACATCCGGCACCCGTCGGGGCAATTATTTGTCAACACCCGCAGGCATTGACAGAAGTCAATTGGATACCCTCAGGTTCGCACCGGCAGTGGGGTGCGGCAGCCCTGGAGGGCCGGCGGAATTGTCCTGAAACCCGTTGCTCTACACGTCACAACCAGGTGCCGTCCAATGGCATTGCGGGATAGCCGGGATCAGAGGATCCGTGGCTCCCTGCTCATCATTGGCGGTCTTGGGAACAAAGTCGCCGGACCGGAATCCGGATGTGGATCGGGTTCCAGCCATGTTCATTGTCTCACAGGACCCGCCAAAGCAGTCGGAGGCAGCGCGCAGGCACCGCACCGTCCGGCCGCACCCGGGCAGCCGGTGCCCCCTCCCGGACTTCCACCAGCGTGCGGCGATACAATCGGAGCAGTTGCACCCGACGCAAAGGACTGTCCATCCATGCCCAGCATCTCCAGTGCCACCGACGGAACGCCCACCCGGCAGGGGTCACCGGCCCCGTCCGCGGCAGAGCAGCACGTTCCTCCCATGACCCGTGACCGGCCGTTCGCGTGGCTCCTGCTGATCACCGGCGTCGTCGGCTGGCTTGCCGCCGGGGCCCTGGTGCTGGAGAAACTCGAGGTCCTCAAGGATCCCAGCCACGTCACCGTCTGCGACGTCAACCCGTGGATCTCCTGCGGACAAGTCATGCAGACCTGGCAGAGTTCGCTCTTCGGCTTCCCCAACATGTTCATCGGCATCGTGGCGTTCGCCGTCGTCATCACCACCGGCATGGGCATGCTGGCCGGCGCAACGTTCGCCCGCTGGTACTGGCTGGGGCTGCAGGCCGGCGTGACCCTCGGCTTCGCCTTTGTGGTGTGGCTCTGGTCCCAGGCCCTCTACTCCATCCACATCCTGTGCCCGTTCTGCATGGTCGTGTGGGCGGCGATGATCCCGCTGTTTGTCTGGGTGAGTGTCCGCAATGTGTCCCGGGGCGTGATCCGGCTCCCGGCCGGCGCCGCCCGCATCGTGGGCGATTCGGGTTGGATCATCACGGCCCTGCTCTACGTGACCGTGATCGCCACGATCTTCTTCGCGTTCATCCAGGTCTTCATCGGGACCTCGGGATACTAGCTCGGGATACTAGCCCTACGGACCCCGTTATAACGCCGCGAGGTGACAGTTAAGGCCAATGTTCCTCGCGGACATTGGCCTTAACTGTCACCTCGGTGGTTGTGGGTCAGGAAATTCCTAGAACCAGATCTTGATCTCACGCTCGGCGGATTCCACCGAGTCCGAGCCGTGCACCAGGTTCTGCTGGACCTTCAGGCCCCAGTCACGGCCGAGGTCGCCGCGGATGGTGCCGGGCGCCGCCGTCGTCGGATCCGTGGTGCCGGCGAGCGAGCGGAATCCCTCGATCACGCGGTGGCCCTCGAAGATCGCCGCCACAACGGGACCGCTGAGCATAAACTCGACGAGCGGCTCGTAGAAGGGCTTGCCGACGTGCTCCTCGTAGTGCTGCTCCAGCAGTTCCCGGCTTGCGTCGACCTTCTTGAGCTCGGCCAGGGTGTAGCCCTTGGCTTCGATCCGGGCGATGATGCCGCCGGTCAGGTTGCGGGTAACACCGTCGGGCTTAATCAGGACTAGGGTGCGCTCAATGCTCACAGCTGCTCCAATGTTCTTGGGGTGGGGTTTGGCATAAGTCTAGTTGGTTTGGCCTTTGGGATGGGCCGCATCCCAGGCTGCCTGCTCGCGTTCGCGCTGCGCCGACTCCCGGTCGATCCGGATGCCGGTCCGGATGCCGTACCACCACGCAATGGCGAAGAGGAGGCCCACCACGTACATGGCGGGCTCGAAGATGCCGGTCAGGATCAGCACAATCTGCAGGATCCAGCCCAGGGCCACTCCCCACGGTTTGGTCAGCACCGCGCACGTGAAGGCGTACACGAGGCACAGGCCGATCCCTACCGAGAAGATCAGTGCTGGCGGGAATTCGTCCCTGCGCAGCCCGAACACGGTGAGGGTGCCGAAAAGGATCACGAATGCTTCGAGCAGCAGCACGGTTGAGGCGAACATGACCTTCGTGGAGCGGCGTTTCTTGGGCATGCCCGGGCGCCATTCGCGCTGGGCCTTGGTGAGTTTCGCCATGGTCTACGCGTCCGCCTTTCCGAGCAGGATCCGGGCTTCCGCGACGAGGGTGATGGAGCCGGTGACCAGGACGCCGCCGGCGAGGTCATCGTTGTCTTCGGCGCGTTCCACGGCCCATTCGAGGGCGTCGTCGAGTTTGCCGGCCACGTGGATGTTGTCCTCACCAAAGCCCAGGTCAACGGCGAGCTCCGCGAGGTCCTCTGCCGGGACGGCGCGCGGCGAGTTGGACTGCGTGAAGCAGTACTCGGCGGCGAGCTCGCCCAGGGATTCCTTGAGCTGGCGGAGGATCTCCTCGGCATCCTTTTCGCGCAGGACACCCACCACCACCACAAGTTTGCTGAAGCTGAAGGCCTCGTGGATGGCCTCGGCGGAGACCCTGATGCCCTCGGGGTTGTGGGCGGCGTCGACAATAATGGTGGGCGCGGTGCGGACCACCTCCAGGCGGCCCGGTGACGTGACGGAGGCGAAGGCTTCCTGCAGGATGCCGGCGTCGAGCGGCTTTTCCCCGCCGAAGAACGCCTCCAGGGCAGCGATCGCGACGGCGGCGTTCTCGGCCTGGTGCGCGCCGTGCAGCGGCACCAGCAGGTCCTCGTAGCGGCCGGCGATCCCCTGGATGCTCACCATCTGGCCGCCGACGGCGACCGTCCGGGATTCGACGCCGAACTCCACTCCCTCGAACCGGAACGGGACGTTCGTTTCCTTGGCCTTCTCCAGCAGCACCTGGGCGGCGTCGCGGGGCTGCTCGGCGCTGACCAGGAAGCCGCCGGGCTTGATGATGCCGGCCTTTTCGTGGGCGATGTCCTCGGTGGTGTCCCCGAGCAGGTCCGTGTGGTCCAAGGAGATGGGGGTGACCACGAAGACCTGCCCGTCGCCGACGTTGGTCGCGTCGGTGATGCCGCCCAGGCCCACTTCGATGACGGCGACGTTGACCGGCTGGTCGGCGAAGACGGCAAAGCCGAGAATGGTGAGGCACTCGAAGTAGGTCAGCCGCGGCTGGCCCTCGGCCTCGAGTTCGCCGTCCACAATGGCAAGGTACGGGCGGATCTCATCCCAGATCCGGACGAAGGTCTCGTCGGACACCGGCTCGCCGTCGATGCTGATCCGCTCGGTCACCTTGGACAGGTGCGGGCTGGTGTACCGTCCGGTGCTCAGCCCGTGGGCGCGCAGTCCGGCCTCGATCATGCGGGCCGTGGACGTCTTGCCGTTGGTACCGGTGACGTGGATGATCGGGAAGGCCTTGTTCGGCTCCCCCAGGATGTCCATCGCCCGGTGCAGCGGGGCGAGGCGGGGCTCCATCTTGTTTTCCGGCGCCCGGCCCAGCAGTTCGGCGTAGACGCTTTCTACGGAGAATTCGTCGGTCATGGCTCAGGCCCCTACTTTCTCGACGGCGATGGTCAGCTGGGTGTCGCCACCGTTGGAGGACAAGCCCAGTTCCACGGTCAGCGTTTCGGTGAGGACAAGGTTTTCGTGTGCCTTCACCGCATCGACTACATCCATGGTCGCCGTGACCGTCGTGCGGATCCGGTCGCTGACGTTGAGTCCGGCGTCCTTCCGGGCCTGCTGGATGGCGCGGACCATGTCGCGGGCGATGCCCTCGGCTTCGAGTTCAGGGGTGACCTCGGTGTTGAGCACCACGAACCCGCCGCCGGGCAGGACGGCTGCGGCGCGTGAACCCTCGCCCTCCGCGGCGTCGGCCACGACGGTCTCCAGGGTGTATTCCTGCGGTTCCAGCTCCAGGCCGCCCGCGGTGACCACTCCGGCATCGTCCACGGACCAGTCGCCGGATTTGGCGCCCTTGATGGCCTGCTGGACGTTCTTGCCCAGGCGCGGACCCGCGGCCCGGGCGTTGACCACGAGCTTTTGTTCGATGCCGAACTCCGCCGGGGAGGCGCTCTCGGCGTCGAGCAGTCGGACGTTGCGCAGGTTCAGTTCATCGGCGACGACGCCGGCGAAGCCTTCCAGCGCGCCGGCGCCGGGTGCCACGACGGTGAGTTCCTGCAGCGGCAGGCGCACCCGGAGGTTCGCGGCCTTGCGCAGCGAGGACCCGGTGGAGCAGATCTGCTGGATGCGTTCCATCGCCTCGACGAGTTCCGCGTTGGCCGGGAACTGCCCGGCATCCGGCCAGTCGGCCAGGTG
Organism: Arthrobacter sp. SO5; assembly: GCF_020532805.1. Lineage (GTDB taxonomy): Bacteria > Actinomycetota > Actinomycetes > Actinomycetales > Micrococcaceae > Arthrobacter. The sequence continues at coordinate 23,526 of NZ_MQTQ01000008.1, forward strand.
CACGGAGCGGCCGCCGGTGAGGCCGCGCCAGATCTCCTCGGAGATGAGCGGCAGCAGCGGCGCGGCCACCCGGGTCACGGTCTCCAGCGCCGTGTAGAGCGCGTCGAAGGCGTCGGCGTTCTCGTCGAAGAAGCGCTGGCGGCTGCGCCGGACGTACCAGTTGGTGAGCATGTCCAGGTAGCTGCGCAGTTCATCGCACGCGCCGGAGATGTCGTAGCTGTCCAGTCTGTCGGTCATGGCGCGGACCAGGTCTCCGGTGTTGGCCATGAGGTACTGGTCCAGCGTGTCGGTGTAGCCGTCGCAGCGCAGCTTCGCGTCGTAGCCGGAGGCTTTGCCGTCAACGGCGCCCGCGGCGTTCGTGTAGAGCGTGAAGAAGCTGTACACGTTCCACAGCGGCAGGATGACCTGGCGGACGCCGTCGCGGATGCCCTGCTCGGTGACCACGAGGTTGCCGCCGCGCAGGATCGGGCTGGACATCAGGAACCAGCGCATCGCGTCGGAGCCGTCGCGGTCCAGGACCTCGGAGACGTCCGGGTAGTTCTGCAGGCTCTTGGACATCTTCTGCCCGTCCGAGCCCAGGACGATGCCGTGGCTGATGACGTTGCGGAAAGCCGGCCGGTCGAACAGCGCGGTGGAGAGGATGTGCAGCATGTAGAACCAGCCGCGGGTCTGGCCGATGTACTCGACGATGAAGTCCGCCGGGTTGTGCGTGTCGAACCATTCCTCGTTCTGGAACGGGTAGTGGACCTGGCCGTAGGGCATGGAGCCGGAGTCGAACCAGACATCCAGCACGTCCTCGACGCGGCGCATCACGGACTGGCCCTCTTCCGGGGTACGGGGGTCATCCGGGTTGGGGCGGGTGAGCTCGTCGATGAACGGCCGGTGCAGGTCCACCTGGCCCTCGTTGTTCAGCGGCAGGCGGCCGAAGTCGGCGTCGATCTCGGCGAGCGAGCCGTAGACGTCGGTGCGCGGGTAGTCCGGGTCGCTGGACTGCCAGACCGGGATGGGGCTCCCCCAGTAGCGGTTCCGGCTGATGGACCAGTCGCGGGCGTTGGCGAGCCATTTGCCGAACTGGCCGTCCTTGACGTTGCCCGGGATCCAGTTGATCTCCTGGTTCAGCTCGGACATCCGGTCCTTGAACTTGGTGACCTCCACGTACCAGGAGGACACGGCGCGGTAGATGAGCGGGTTCCGGCAGCGCCAGCAGTGCGGGTAGCTGTGCTCGTAGCTGGCCTGGCGGACCAGGCGGCCGTGGGCGCGGAGCACCTGGGTGATGGGCTTGTTGGCCTCGAAGACCTGGAGTCCGGCGATGCCGGCGAGGTCGCCGCGGCCAAAGAGCGGCAGGAACTTCGCGCCCTCGTCCACCGAGAGGACCACGGGGATGCCGGCCTCTTCACAGACTTTCTGGTCATCTTCGCCGTAGGCGGGTGCCTGGTGGACGATTCCGGTGCCGTCGGTGGTGGTGACGTAGTCGGCCACGAGGAAGCGCCAGCCGTTCTCGGTGCCGTACTTTTCGGCGTCGGAGAAGTAGTCCCAGAGCGGCTCGTACGTCAGGCCTTCGAGCTCGGCGCCGGTGTGGCGGGAGGTGACGGCGGCATCGGCCGCGGCGGCGCCCTCGGCGCCGTCGCCGTAGCCGAGGTCCTTCGCGTAGGCGCCCAGGAGGTCCGCGGCGAGCAGGAAGCTGCCGGTGACGGGGGCTTCGGCCGCGGCGGCCTTGATCCCGTGCGGTCCGGCGGGGACGACCACGTAGGTGATGGCGGGCCCGACGGCGAGCGCCAGGTTGGTGGGCAGCGTCCAGGGGGTGGTGGTCCAGGCGAGCGCCTGCACCCCGGCGAGCTGCCGGGACAGCTCCGACTCCCCCGCCGTGATGGGGAAGGTGACCGTGACGGTCTGGTCCTGGCGGTTCTTGTAGACGTCGTCATCCATGCGGAGTTCATGGTTGGACAGCGGCGTCTCATCCTTCCAGCAGTACGGCAGTACGCGGTACCCGTTGTAGGTGAGGCCCTTCTCGTGCAGCTGCTTGAAGGCCCAGAGCACGGACTCCATGTACTCGACGTTGAGCGTCTTGTAATCGTTCTCGAAGTCCACCCAGCGGGCCTGGCGGGTGACGTAGCTCTTCCACTCGTCGGCATATTTCATGACGGAGGCCCGGCAGGCGTCGTTGAACTTGTCGATGCCCATGGCTTCGATCTGGGTCTTGTCCGTCATGCCCAGCTGCTTCATGGCTTCCAGCTCGGCGGGCAGGCCGTGGGTGTCCCAGCCGAAGCGGCGCTCCACGCGGCGGCCGCGCTGGGTCTGATAGCGGCCCACGAGGTCCTTGGCGTAGCCGGTCAGCAGGTGGCCGTAGTGCGGCAGGCCGTTGGCGAAGGGCGGGCCGTCGTAGAAGACGAATTCGTTGCTGCCGGGTTTTCCGCCGGGAAGATCGGAATCGCGCTGGTCGATGCTGGCCTGGAAGGTGCCGTCCTCTTCCCAGTATTTGAGGATGCGCTCTTCGATTTCCGGGAACTTCACGGAGGCGGGTACGCCTGCGGCGTTGGAAGCAGCGCTGGAAGCAGACGTGCGGGCGCCTGCGCCGGAGGGAGCGGCGGAGGCCTTCGGGTAATAAGTCATCTCGACATCCTGGGTTGAGCTAGTGAACAAATGGATTCATTCAGGATGCGAGGACGGCCCGTACGCTGTCTTTCAACAGCACCGGTACCGCGGTACCACCTCACTTACCGCTACCGCGCGAGCCCCGCGAAGGGATCACCGGCGTCGGCCGCTCATTACTGCTGTGACGGGCTTACCCGTCCGGTTCTACTGGCCCTGACGCACTGTGCTGCAGAAAAATCGTGGCGCCGGGGTGTTCTTCCGGAAGCTCACCGGTGATGGCCGGGTCAAAGCTTTTCAGCCGGTGCTACCCGGCTCCCGACAATTCTACCCTCATCCGCGGAACCAGGGCCGCCCCATGGCCAGCGGAGGGGTTGGCCCCAGATACTGGACTGATGACCGACACCCCAGTAGAGGGCCGCCCGGCGCCGCCGTCCGGACACGCCGGTGTGTGGCGCGCGGCTATCCTGGCTGCGCTGGCGTTTGCGCTGGCCGTTCCCGGCGCCGTGCTCACGGCTGTCCGGGTGGGTCCGTGGGAGCTTGGTTCCCCCTGGGTCCAGCTCCTGTCCGGCTATCCGCTGACAGCGGTTTCGACGTCCGCCGCGGTGCTGGCGGCCCTGCTGATCGGCCGGCGCCGCCGTGTCCGGCTTGTGGTCTCGGCGGCCATGGTCCTGCTGCTGCTGGTCCAGTCCGCGATGCTGGCGCCGCGGTTGGTCCCGGACGGCTGGAATCCCCTGGCGTCCCGTCCGGCCGGCCAGGCAACTGCCAGCCCGGCCGCCGGCACCCGGGGCGCCGCCCTGACGGTCATGGCGCTGAACGTCGGCGGCTCGCGGCTGGACGCCGCGGCCGTGATCGACGCGGTCAGGACTCACGGCGTGAAGGTTCTCGCGCTCCCCGAACTCAGTCCCGGGACACTGCAGGCCCTGGAGGACGCCGGCATCGCCACGCTGCTGCCGGAGCGGACACTGGATGTCAGCCCGGAGAGGACCGGAAGCGGAATCTTCTCCGCCTTCCCGTTGACCCGCCAGCCACGCGTCCCTGGCAGCGAGTTCTTCCAAAGCAGGGCCCTTCTCGAGGTGCCGGGCCTTCCCCGCAGGATCCATTTGACCGCAGTTCATGTGGAGTCTCCCCGCCCGGGACAGGTGACCGGCTGGCGGAAGGACCTCCAGGAACTTACCGCGCTGCAACGGTCAGCGCCGGCCGGTGCGCCTGCGCTCCTGCTCGGTGACTTCAACTCAAGCCTGGATCACCGGGGGCTCCGGCGGCTGCTGTCCGCCGGGCTTAACGACGCCGCCGCGGCCACGGGCCGGGGCCTCTGGCCGACGTGGCCGGCGAACTCGACCGTTCCGGCGTTCGTGCAGATCGACCATGTGCTGGCCAGCCGGGAGTTCGCGGTGGAGTCCTTCACCACTGTTGCCATCCCGGGCCCGGACCACGCGGCCGTGGTCTCCCGGCTGTCCTACCGCGGCTGAGTGCGGGCCGCTCAGTGTCCCCGCAGCTCGAAGGCGCGGGGCTGTTTCAGGCCGGACTCGGCCATCACGTCGCGCAGGCGGTCAGGGTAGTCCGTGATGAGGCCGTCGACGCCGGCGCTGATCAGCGCGCGCATTGTCGGCTTGTCATCGACGGTCCACGGAATCACCTGCATGCCTGCGGAGTGGGCCCGGTGGACCATGTCAGCCGTGACGTACGGGACGTAGCCCGGATCCGTTACCGCACCGTTCTGCGGCGTACCGTGCACCGGCGAGACGGCGTCGAAGCCGAGGGAGGACGCTGCAGCCACGAGGTCGCCGCCAAAGTCGTCAGCGTCAATCCCGCCCAGCCACGGCGAGCTGCCCGGCTGGCCCGCCTGGAGGAAGTCCTTGTTCGTCAGGGCCACGGTGCGGATCTGCGGCTCCCGCTCCTGGACGAGGCGCAAGGAGCCCCAGTCGAAGCTCTGGATGGAGACTCGGCTCTGCATGTGGGCGGCCTTGATTTCCCGGAGTGCGACGTCGACGAACTGCGCGCGCGGTGCGGTTTCCTCCGGTGCGCCCGCCTCGACCTTCGTTTCGATGTTGAACTTCACCTGGCCGGCCCGGTAGGAGTCCGCGAGGGCGAAGACCTCGGCCAGCGTCGGCATCTTGGCGCCCGGGGATGCCTGCTGCCCGGGGAACTGCGGCTGCGTGAGGGAGCCGCAGTCCATGCTGCGGACCTGATCAAAGGTCAGGTCCTTGATGTATTTGCCGACGTAGGGGAATGCCGGATCGTTGGGCGTGACCGGCGCCGTATCGAGGCACTTTTTGTCGCTGATCTTACGGTCGTGCGTGATGACCTCGCGGCCGTCCTTGGTGATCTGCAGGTCCAGCTCCAGGGTCGACACGCCGGTCTCCAGACCCTTGGCGAAGGATGCCAGCGTCGATTCGACCGTGAGGCCGATCCCACCGCGGTGGGCCTCGAGGTCAAAGTGATGATCGCCGGCGTTGCCGCGTTACCCCAGCCACCGTTCCCCGTCGCGGCCAACACTGTGCCGCCCCGGCATTGCCGGCGGCCCAAACACAGGTGAACGGCGGGCGTTGCCGCCCGCCGGCAGCGTGCCGTTTGCGCACCAGCCCTTGCGGATCAGCCCTTGCGGATCAGCTTGTGGTTGGCGGCCTGGGCCACCGGGCGGATCACGATCTGGTCCAGGTTGACATGGTGCGGCAGGGCCACCGCGTAGCGGACGACGTCGGCGACGTCCTCTGCCGTCAGCGGCTTCTCAACGCCGGCGTACACCTTCGCGGCGGCGTCGCTGTTGCCGCCCAGCCTGTTCAGCGCGAACTCCTCCGTCTGCACCAGTCCCGGGGCGATCTCGATCACGCGGAGGTTGTGCTCGGCTTCTTCGAGCCGCAGGGCACCGGTCAGGGCGTGCTGGGCGAACTTCGCCGCGTTGTAGCCGCCGCCGCCCTCGTAGGCGGACAAACCGGCCGTCGAGGTGAGGTTCAGGACGGTGCCCTCGCCGCAGGCGCGCAGCATCGGCAGGAAAGCGCGGATGAGCTTCATGGTGCCCAGGACGTTGACCTCGAACATCCACTCCCAGTCCTCGGTCTTGGCCTCGGCCACCTTGTCGGCACCGCGGGCGCCGCCGGCGATGTTAATGAGAGTGTCGATGCCGCCGGCGCGGGTCACCTCGTCCACCAGGCGGGCGACGTCGGCGTCGTCGGTCACGTCGGCCGGAACGGCGACGGCGCCGGTTTCGGCGGCGAGCGCCTCCAGCCGGTCCGCGCGGCGGGCGACGGCGTACACCGTCCAGCCCCCGGCCCGGAGCGCACGGACGGTGGCCTGCCCGATTCCCGTGCTGGCGCCGGTGACAACTGCTGCCCTGTTTGCAGTTCCTGCGTTGTGGATTTCCTCAGTCATGGCACCACCCTAGCCGCAACCAGCGGCTCAGTTCCTGCCGGGACGGACCAGGAACTCCTGCAGCACCCGGGCGTGGTTGATCTTCGGATCTTTGGCCCCGAACAGCAGTGTCACCGTGCCATGCCGGGCGGCGAGGTCCAGCAGCGTCTGCACGGCGGGGTTGCTTTCAAGCTCCGCTTCGTAGGCGGCGCGGAACTCGGCGAACCGTTCCCGCCTGTGCCCGAATGCCGTGCGCAGCGGCGGAGAGGGCGCAACCTCCTTGAGCCAAAGCTCCAGATGCGCGCGTTCCTTACTGACCCCGCGCGGCCAGAGCCGGTCCACCAGGACACGGACGCCGTCGTCGTCGGCCGGCTCGTCATAGACGCGCTTAATCTCAAAGCGTGCGGCGGATTTCTCCATCCCGGCATGATACTGCAGGTCACCGTGCCTTGGGATGAAAGACGGCATGGAAGAATTGCTCCATGGCTGAAGACACTCAGGGTACAGACACGCCCACCACCGCCCCCATCAACGTTCCGGACAAGCCCGCCCTTGAGGGGCTCGAAAACGCCCTCACCCGGCGCTGGCTTGACGAAGGAACCTACCAGTTCAACCGGGACACCACCCGCGAGCAGGTCTATTCGATCGACACGCCCCCGCCCACCGCGTCGGGATCCCTGCACGTCGGCCACATGTTCTCCTACACCCAGACCGACGTCCTGGCGCGCTACCAGCGCATGACCGGCAAGAACGTCTTCTACCCCATGGGCTGGGACGACAACGGCCTGCCCACCGAGCGCCGGGTCCAGAATTACTACGGTGTGCGCTGCGATCCCACGATCGCGTACGACGCCGGCTACCGGCCGCCCGCCGAGCCTGCCAAGAACCAGCGCGACTTCGACGTCGTCTCGCGCCGGAACTTCATCGAGCTGTGCGAGGAACTCGCCGTCGAGGACGAGAAAGTCTTCAAGGACCTCTTCCAGACGCTCGGCCTGTCCGTTGACTGGGATCTGACGTACCGCACCATCGATGACAAGTCCCGCGCCATCTCCCAGCGCGCGTTCCTGGCCAACCTCGCTGCCGGCGACGCGTACCTCGCCGAGGCGCCCACGCTCTGGGATGTCACCTTCCGCACCGCCGTGGCCCAGGCCGAGCTCGAGGACCGCGAGGTTGCCGGCGCGTACTACCGCTACCCGTTCTTCACCGAAGACGGGGAAAAGATCTACATCGAGACCACCCGCCCGGAGCTGCTGGCCGCCTGCGCCGCGCTGGTGGCGAATCCCGACGACGAACGGTACCAGCCGCTGTTCGGCAAGAAGGTCACCTCTCCCCTGTTCGGGGTTGAGGTGGAAGTCATGGCCCACCCACTCGCGAAGGCGGACAAGGGCTCCGGCGCTGCCATGGTGTGCACGTTCGGTGACCTCACCGATGTCACCTGGTGGCGCGAACTCCAGCTGCCCACCCGGGCGATCGTGGGCCGTGACGGCCGCATCATCGGCGAGGCCCCGGCCTGGATCACCTCCGCCGAGGGCCGCGCCAGCTTCGAGGCGATCGCCGGCAAGACGGTATTCAGCGCCAAGGAAACCGTGGTGGAGCAGCTTGGTGCCGCCGGGCTCCTCGACGGCGAGCCGAAGAAAATCATGCACCCGGTGAACTTCTTCGAGAAGGGCGACAAGCCCCTCGAAGTGGTGACGTCCCGCCAGTGGTACATCCGCAACGGCGGCCGCGATGCCGAGCGCCGCGAACGCCTGATCGCCCGCGGCCACGAGATCGACTTCCACCCGGCCTTTATGCGCTCACGCTTCGAGAACTGGATCTCCGGGCTGAACGGGGACTGGCTGGTGTCCCGCCAGCGCTTCTTCGGCGTGCCGGTACCGGTCTGGTATCCGCTGGACGCCGACGGCAACCCGGATTTCACCGCACCGATCGTGCCGGCCGACGCGCAACTGCCCGTCGATCCGGCCGCTGACGCCGCCCCGGGATACGAGGAGGCCCAGCGCGACGCGCCGGGCGGCTTCACCGGCGACGCCGATGTGCTCGACACGTGGGCCACGTCCTCGCTAACGCCGCAGATCGTGGGCGGCTGGAGCACCGACGAGGATCTGTTCAGCAAGGTCTTCCCCTTCGACGTCCGGCCCCAGGCCCACGACATCATCCGGACCTGGCTGTTCTCCACCGCGGTCCGCGCCGATGCCCTGCAGAACACCGTTCCGTGGAAGCACGCTGCCATCTCCGGCTGGATCCTGGATCCGGACCGCAAGAAGATGTCCAAGTCCAAGGGCAATGTGGTGGTTCCCACCGATGTCCTCGAGGAATACGGCTCCGACGCCGTGCGGTACTGGGCTGCCTCGGCCAAACTCGGCGCGGACACGGCGTACGAAATCGCGCAGATGAAGATCGGCCGCCGCCTGGCGATCAAACTGCTCAATGCCTCCAAGTTCGTGCTGAACCTCGGCGCCACGGAGGACTCCGTGGTCTCCGGGGACCTGTCCGTGCTGACCAACCCCCTGGACCGCGCCGTCCTGGCCCAGCTCGCGGATGTCGTCCAGCAGTCCACCAAGGCGTTCGAGAACTATGACTACGCCAGGGCGCTGCAGATCACGGAGAGCTTCTTCTGGCACTTCACGGATGACTACGTGGAGCTGATCAAGGATCGCGCCTACGGTGCCGCCGGCGAGGCCCAGCAGGCCTCCGTGCTGGCCGCGCTGGCGACGAGCCTGGACACACTGCTGCGCCTTTTCGCCCCGTTCCTGCCCTTCGCCACCGAGGAAGTCTGGAGCTGGTGGCGCACCGGTTCGGTCCACCGTGCCGCCTGGCCGTCCGCCCTGGAGATCGACGGCGACACGACCCTGCTCGCCACGGTCGGCACCGCGCTCAGCGGGATCCGCAAGGCCAAGTCGGAGGCCAAGGTCAAGCAGCGCACGGAGGTCCTGTCCGCGACCGTTACGGCCTCGGAGTCCCTCACCAAGCAGCTCACGGCCGGCCTGGCCGACCTCTTGGCCGCGGCCAACGCCCGTGACCTGGCCCTCGTGGCGGGCGAGGGTGAACTGACCGTCAGTGACGTTGTCCTGGCCCCCGCCGAGGAGCCGGCCAAGCCCTAGCGCCGTCACGTGGCGACCAGGACGGGGGCCCTCCGGCCGGCTCACGCCGGACGGGGGGCCCTCTCCTAGTTCTACCGGTCTTTTAGCTCTTTACTGCTCTCCGGGCCTCAGATCTCGGCGGAGGCCTCGAAGTGCGTCAGCACGGGCGGGGCGGCCAGGAGCTCCCCCAGGTTGCTGGCACCTTCGCCGGCCCGCCACGCCCGGTAGGCGGCGTCGTGCTCCAGGGACGCCCAGCGTTCGACCACCAGGATGTGGGCGGGGTCTTTGCTGTCAATCAGAACATCCACTCCGAGGCAGCCGTCAAAGGCCCGCGTATCGGCGAGAATGTCGCGGAGGACGGCCGGGGCCTTGGGGAGGACTTCTGCTTTGAGGTTCAGGTCAAGGTGGGCGGTGATGGGCATGGCGCTCCAATGGTCGAAGGTGGGCACAGTACACAGGACACCGCCGGGCGGGATGCCTTCACACCCCGGCACCCGGACCGCTGCCTGCCATTGAAGCCAACACCGGCGTCACCGGCCTTGTTCCTTCGGCCCCGGCATCCGCTGCTAGGGTCCGGATCCCCGCTCCTGCCGTTCCGCTTCGCTGATGGCCCAGGCAGCGTTGACGAGGCCGACGTGGCTGAACGCCTGCGGGAAGTTCCCCAGGAGTTCGCTGCTGTCCGGGGCGACTTCTTCGGCCATGAGGCCCAGATCGGTGGCGAATGCGGCAGCCCGTTCGAAGACTTCCCGGGCGCGTTGCGTGCGCCCGCCGAGGGCCAGGGCCTGCGCCAGCCAGAAGGTACACAGCAGGAAGGTCCCTTCCTCGCCGGGAAACCCGTCCGCGGCCCGGTAGCGGTAGACGAGGCCCCGGGAGTCCGTGAGCCGCTGTTCAATGGCCTCGATCGTCGCCAGCATTCGCGGGTGGTCCGCCGGGAGGAACCCCACGATGGCGAGCATCAGCGCCGAGGCATCAAGATCCTCGGAGCCGTAAGACTGCGTAAAGGAATTCGCGCTGTCGCTCCAGCCCTCGGTGCGGATGGACTCGGCGATCTGCTCCCGCGCCTCCTGCCAGCGCGGGACCCTGCCGGGCGCGCCGAGAAGCCCGGCGAGGGTAATCGCCCGGTCAACTGCCACCCAGCACAGGAGTTTGGAGTGGAGGTAGTGGCGCGGCTCCCCGCGGACCTCCCAAATGCCCTGGTCGGCGGAGCGCCAGCGTGCGGCGGCGGCGTCCGCGGCGTCGGCGAGGAACCGGCGGGTGTCCGGGGCGAGATCGGCGAGGTACTCCGGCAGCGTGGCCGCGGCGTCGAGCAGTTCACCGTACACGTCAAGCTGGCGCTGGTTCCACGCACCGTTGCCCACCCGGACCGGGGCGCTGGCGCGCCAGCCGGGCAGGTGGGCCAGCTCGCGCTCGGGCAGCTCGCGTTCCCCGCCGACGCCGAACATGATCTGCAGGTCCTTGCCGCTGGCCAGCTGGTGTGCGGCCGCCGTCGCCAGGAACTGGAAGAACTTCCCTGCCTCGTCCGGGCAGGCGGCCACCCAGAGTGCCTGGAGGGTCATGCTCGCGTCCCGGATCCAGGTGTACCGGTAATCCCAGTTGCGCGTGCCTCCGGCCACTTCCGGCAGCGACGTTGTCGGGGCGGCCACCATGGCTCCGGTCGGGTAGTACGTGAGGGCCTGCAGGATCCGCCCGCTGCCGGCGACCAGCTCCTGCCACGGGCCCTCGTAGTGCTGGTGCTGCTCCGCCCAGCTGGACCAGCCCTGCAGGGTGTCCGCGAGCCGCCGCGCGATCCCGGCCTGGCTCCAGAGCGTGGGCAGGCCCGAAGCGCCAGGCGCATAGTGGAGGGCGAATCCACGTTCCTCACCGGCCGTGAGGGCAATCAGTGCCTGTGCGGTGCCGCCGTTGACGTCGAACGGGACGGGGCTGGAAAACGCCAGCGACGTCGTCCCTGCGCCGATGACAATGCCGCCGTCGACCCCGCGCAGCTGCGGCTCAATGAGGCCGTAGCCGGGACGCGGGCTGAGGACGATGTCGAGCTCGACGGTTCCCGCGGTGCAGGACACCTGGCGCAGCAGGGTCCCCGGGGCGCCTGCCCCAAGGTCATGGCCCCGCTGGCCGTCGCCGAGGACAAGGGCATCGGTGATGGTGACACTGCCCGCCGGAGTGGTGTGGATGGTCTCTAGGACCATGCTCAGGCCCAGATAGCGCCGGGTTGAGGAGAAGTCACCGGCCGGGCGGATCGACCAGAATCCCGCCTCCGGGCCCAGCAGCCGGCCGAACACCGAAGGGCTGTCAAAGCGCGGGAAGCACAGCCAGTCAACGGAGCCGGAGGCGCTGACGAGGGCTGCCGAGGAGCAGTCCGAGAGCAGCGCGTAGGCCGCAATGGGTTCATTGCTCATGGCACCCCCTGGTCCTGGGCACCGCCTGGCCGGCAGTGGGCCGGCCGTTGTTGGCTGGCTCGGTTTAGGGCAAAGGGGAAGCCCCATCAGCGTTTTGCCGTCGGTGGGGCTTCGACTTTTCGATTGTCACGTGACGTCTCAGACAATCTGGCGGGATCCTTGGATTTCCAGGTCTTCCTACCTCGTCACTGGTAGCCATCATCTGACTTTGCCGATGGCTGCGTCGGATGAGTGTCACTGAATCTTTGGTTCCTGCGTCCCGCTTCTCGCGAAGTGGGTAAATTCAATTGTTCTCCCCGCTCCCGGGATGCGCAAGGGCCCCGCAGGAATTACAGGCAAGTAATTCCTGCGGGGCCCTTGCGCGGGGCGACAGGCCGGGCAGCGGCCTGCGGGCAGCCGCAGCCTAGACGAAGACGGGGCTCTCAGTGCGGCTGCGCTTCAGTTCGAAGAAGTACGGGAAGGATGCCAGGGTCACTGTGGCGTCCCAGAGGCGGCCGGCCTCCTCGCCGCGCGGGATGCGGGTGAGCACCGGGCCGAAGAACGCCGTGCCGTTGAAGGCGACGACGGGTGTGCCGACGTCCTGGCCGACCAGGGAGATGCCGGCCTCGTGGCTGGCGCGCAGCTGTGCGTCGAATTCCTCGCTCTGTCCTGCCGCGGCGAGTTCCGCCGGCAGGCCGACCTCGGCGAGGGACTTCGAGATGACTTCGGCGATGTCGGAGTTGCCCTCGTTGTGGATCTTGGTGCCCATAGCGTCGTAGAGGGCCTTGACGTACTCGGCGCCGTGCTTCTCGGCGGCGGCGGTAATAACACGAACGGGGGCCCAGGCCTTGGCGAGGAACTCCTTGTACTGTTCGGGCAGTTCCTCACGGCCCTCATTCAGTACGGCGAGGCTCATGACGTGCCACTCGGTGGCGATGTCGCGGACTTCCTCGACTTCGCCGATCCAGCGCGACGTGACCCAGGCGAAGGGGCACATCGGGTCAAACCAGAAGTCGGCTTTGTTGGTCTCTGCTTGACTGGTCAGGGTTTCAGACACAGGGGAACTCCTTCAGGAAGTCTCGGGAAAGTCGCACGGCGCCGGCTGGGCGGCCGGCGCGTCTAGAGATAACAGCGCCCGGTGGCGGCTGTTTATTCCGGATCAGGCGGACTTACGGCGTTTGACGTCGTGGCCGATCATGGTCGGCGCGGCCTTCGTGGAGACGACGTCTTCCGTGATGACGACGGTGGCGATGTCGTCGCGGCTGGGCAGGTCGAACATCACGGGAAGCAGCACTTCCTCCATGATGGCGCGGAGCCCGCGGGCCCCGGTGCCGCGCTCGAGCGCCTGGTCGGCAATGGTGTTGAGCGCCTCGTCCTCGAAGACCAGTTCGACGCCGTCGAGCTGGAACATCTTCTGGTACTGCTTCACGAGGGCGTTCTTGGGGGTGGACAGGATCTGGATCAGCGCGGCCCGGTCCAGGTTGGAGACGGTGGTGATGACGGGGAGGCGTCCGATGAATTCCGGAATGAGGCCGAATTTCAGGAGGTCCTCCGGCATGACCTCGCCGTAGGAGTCCGCGTTGTTCTTGACCTCGTTGAGCGGCGCGCCGAAGCCGATGCCCTTTCGCCCGGACCGCGAACCAATGATCTCCTCAAGGCCGGCAAAGGCGCCGGCCACGATGAACAGCACGTTGGTGGTGTCGATCTGGATGAATTCCTGGTGCGGGTGCTTGCGTCCGCCCTGCGGCGGGACCGAGGCGACTGTGCCTTCGAGGATCTTCAGCAGCGCCTGCTGCACGCCCTCGCCCGAGACGTCCCGGGTGATGGAGGGGTTCTCGCTCTTGCGCGAGATCTTGTCGATCTCGTCGATGTAGATGATGCCCTGCTCGGCCTTTTTGACGTCGTAGTCGGCGGCCTGGATGAGCTTGAGGAGGATGTTCTCGACGTCCTCGCCCACGTAGCCGGCCTCGGTCAGCGCTGTCGCATCGGCGACGGCGAACGGGACGTTGAGGCGGCGGGCCAGTGTCTGCGCGAGGTATGTTTTGCCGCAGCCGGTGGGGCCGATCAGCAGGATGTTGGACTTGGCGATCTCGACGTCGTCGTGGTGCACGCCCTCGGCGAGGCTGCCGCTCTTGGGGGCGTGGCCGGCCTGGATGCGTTTGTAGTGGTTGTAGACCGCGACGGCGAGCGAGCGTTTCGCAGGCTCCTGGCCGATGACGTATTCCTGCAGGAAGTCGAAGATTTCGCGGGGCTTGGGCAGCTCAAAACTGCCGAGGTCGGCTACTTCGGCGAGTTCTTCTTCAATGATCTCGTTGCAGAGTTCAATGCACTCGTCGCAGATGTAGACGCCGGGCCCGGCAATGAGCTTGCGAACCTGCTTCTGGCTCTTTCCGCAGAAAGAACACTTCAGCAGATCCGTGCTCTCGCCAATCCGAGCCATATGTGAACCCCTTTGTATCTTGCTGCCCGCTGCTAGCTACCGCGAAGCGCTGCACCTGTTTCTGGAATCACCGGACACCCCGAAGGCGCCAGCCGTGACATGTTCCACTCTAGGTCACTTTAGGCCTATTGGGTGGAATGCCGACGCCGGTGCGGCCACAATCGGCGCGCCGCACCGGTGTCGGGAACTGCTTGCGGTCTGGTGTTGCGCTACTTGCTGATCGCCTGGGGCTTCATCTTGCGCGAATCCAGGACCTGGTCGATCAGGCCGTACTGCATCGCTTCTGCCGCGGTGAGGATCTTGTCGCGCTCAATGTCGTTGTTGACCTGCTCCGGCGTCCGGCCGGAGTGCTTGGCCAGCGTGTCCTCGAGCCAGGACCGCATCCGCATGACCTCGGCGGCCTGGATCTCCAGGTCGGAGGCCTGCCCGCCCTGGCCGCCGGACAGTGAGGGCTGGTGGATCAGGACTCGGGCGTTCGGCAGCGCGAGGCGCTTGCCCGGCGTGCCGGCGGCGAGGAGTACCGCGGCGGCGCTGGCGGCCTGGCCGAGGCAAACGGTCTGGATCTCCGGACGGATGTACGTCATGGTGTCGTAGATCGCCGTCATGGCGGTGAAGGAGCCGCCCGGTGAGTTGATGTAGAGCGTGATGTCGCGGTCCGGGTCCGTGGACTCGAGCACCAGCAGCTGCGCCATCACGTCGTCGGCGGAGGCGTCGTCAACCTGGACACCCAGGAAGATGATGCGGTCCTCGAAGAGCTTGGTGTAGGGGTCCTGGCGCTTGAAGCCGTAGGGGGTGCGCTCTTCGAACTGCGGCAGCACGTAACGGCTGCTCGGCAGGTTACCGGCGGTCGATCCGAAATTGTAGTTCATGTTCATTGCTCCTGAAGTCATTTCTGTCTACCGGCCGGTCAGTTCTCGGTGGCGGTGTCGATCGCTGCACCGGTTCCATTGCCGTTGGCGTTGGTTCCGCCGCCGCCGGCCACGGATCCGGCGTGGGCGGCGATCTTGTCGAAGAAGCCGTATTCCAGGGCGTCCTTCGCCGTGAACCACTTGTCGCGGTCGTTGTCCTTGAGGATGGTTTCCACCGTCTGCCCGGTCTGGTCGGCAGTCAGCTCGGCCATGACCTTCTTCATGTGCAGGATCAGCTCGGCCTGGATCTTGATGTCCGAGGCCGTGCCGCCGATTCCGCCGGAGGGCTGGTGCATGAGGATCCGGGCGTTCGGGGTGGCGTAGCGCTTGCCCTTGGTGCCGGAAGAAAGAAGGAACTGTCCCATCGAGGCCGCGAGGCCGGTGGCGACGGTGACGACGTCGTTCGGGATGAACTGCATGGTGTCATAAATCGCCATGCCGGCCGTGACCGAGCCGCCCGGGGAGTTGATGTAAAGGTAGATGTCCTTTTCGGGATTCTCCGCCGAGAGGAGCAGCAGCTGAGAGCAGATCGCGTTGGCGTTCTCGTCGCGGACCTCGGAACCGAGCCAGATGATGCGCTCTTTCAGCAGGCGGTTGTAAATGTAGTTATCCTGGGCTGCCGGATCGACAGTAGCCATCCGGGGTGCCCCTGCTTGCTGTGACATATGTACTTACCTCTCACTGGCGACGGTGGTGCCATGGGGCGGCACCACTGAACTTTCCTACAGCGACACTAACCGTTTTCAGGTCCGCTTTGTGCCCCGGCGCGGGGCTGTTCGCTGACGGCGCACGATTGCCGGAGAGGGTTCATCGCCGGCTTAAAAAGCCGCACCCCCGGATCAAAGATCCGGGGGTGCGGCAGGGAACTGCGGGAACAGGGAAGTGTTAGAACTTCACTGCTGCCGGGTCATCGTTCTTGGCGGTGGCTGCTTCCTCGGAAGCAGTTTCCTCGGAAGCGGTTTCCCCGGCCTCGGCTTCGGTCCCGGCCTCAACCGGGGCCTCTTCGTCGCCGGGGCGGACGAAGTCGCTCAGGTCCACCTTGTTGCCCTCGGAGTCGGTGACGTCTGCCTGGCCCAGGACGACGGCCAGTGCCTTGCGGCGGCGGACCTCGGAAACCATCATGGGGACCTGGCCGCTCTGATCGATGATTTGGGCGAACTGGTTCGGATCCATGCCGTACTGGCTGGCGGTGGTGACGATGTAGTCGATCAGCTCGTTCTGGCTGACGTTGACTTCTTCCTTGTCGGCAATGGCGTCAAGGATGATCTCGTTCTGGAAGGCGCGCTCCGCATTGGCCTTGACCTCGGCGCGGTGCTCCTCGGTGTCGTGGTCGCCTTCACCGTGGGCGTTCTCGGCGTTGAAGTGCTGTTCGATCTGCTCTTCGACGACGGACGCCGGGACGGGAACCTCTACGAGCTCGACGAGCTTGTCCAGGACCTTGTCGCGGGCTTCAACGCCCTGCTCCACAATCTTGGACTCCGAAGCCTGCTTGGCGAGGTCCTCGCGCAGCTCGGCCAGGGTGTCGAACTCGGAAGCCAGCTGGGCGAAGTCGTCGTCAGCCTCCGGCAGCTCGCGCTCCTTGACGGACTTGACGGTCACCTTGACCTGAGCGGCTTCGCCGGCGTGCTCGCCGCCCACCAGGGTGGTGTCGAAGATCGCGTCCTCGTCGGCGCTGAGGCCGGTGACGGCTTCGTCGAGGCCTTCGAGCATGGTGCCGGCGCCGACCTGGTAGGACAGCCCGGTGGCGGAATCAACCTCGGAGCCCTCGATCGTGGCGGCGATGTCGATCGTCAGGAAGTCCTTGTCCGCAGCCGGGCGGTCGAGGGACTTCAGCGTGCCGAAGCGGCCGCGGAGTTCGTCCAGGGCGGTGTCGACGTCGGCGTCGGACGACTCAGCGGCGGCCACCTCGACCTTGATGCCGGCGTAGTCGGGCAGTTCGATTTCGGGGCGGACATCAACCTCGGCGTGGAACTTCAGTTCGCCGTCGGTGGACGTGGGGTCCGGAACCTCGGTGATTTCAACCTCGGGACGGCTCAGCGGGCGGATGCCGGTCTCCTGCACGGCAGCCTGGTACCAGCCGTTGAGGCCCTCGTTGATGGCAGTTTCCAGCACGTAGCCGCGGCCAACGCGCTGGTCAATGAGCTTGGAGGGGACCTTGCCCTTGCGGAAACCGGGGACCTGGATCTGCGAAGCAACAGTCTTGTATGCCTCTGCGATGCTGGGCTTCAATTCCTCAAAGGGGACCTCAACATTGAGCTTGACCCGCGTGGGGGTGAGGTTCTCGACAGCGCTCTTCACAGTCTAAGTACTCCTGGCTTTAGGGGGTTGGGTTCTGCCTTGCCACGGTTCTGGCGGATGCTGCAGAGTCGGGGTGACAGGATTTGAACCTGCGACTTCCTGCTCCCAAAGCAGGCGCTCTAGCCAAGCTGAGCTACACCCCGTAAGTGCACAGAACAGTCTACGGTCATATTGTGCCGGTTTGCACATTTGACACCGGGGCCCTGAATTGGGTTTAGTTGTATCCGGCCTCAACAGCCGCCCGGAAGTTCTGCTGAAGTCCAGCGGATTCCCGGGGACGTAGCTTAATGGTAAAGCCTCAGTCTTCCAAACTGATTACGCGGGTTCGATTCCCGTCGTCCCCTCAGAGTATGACGCAGCGAACATGACTCAGCGGACATGACGAAGAAGGGCCCCTCTCCGGAGGGGCCCTTCTTGTGTCCCGCGGCTCAGGCCCTGCCGGCCCGTGTCCTGCGGCTCATACTTTCTGGCAGCGAGGGCACCAATAGAGTTTCCGGGCCCCCAGCTCCGTCAGCGCCACGGCCGTTCCGCAGGCGCGGCAGTCCAGTCCCTGCCGCCGGTAGACGAAGTGGGACTCTTCGGCGGCCGGCAGCCCGGCACCGTCCTCGCTCCAGTAGCGCGGCGGCGTGGTGATGATCCGGCCGTCGCGGACGCCGTCGGACATCATGGCGACGGTGTCGTCCCACAGCAGCCGCGCGGCCTCGAGGGACAGCGCCGTCCCCGGCATCCACGGGTCCAGGCCCTGGCGGAACAGCAGCTCGGCGCGGTAGACGTTGCCGACGCCGGCAATCAGCCTCTGGTCCATCAGCAGCGCCGCGACGGGCATCCGCCTGGCCCGGATCCGGGCGGTGAAGTTCTCCCGGTCACCGGGAAGGTTCCGCAGCGGGTCGGGGCCCAGCCTGGCCATCACAGCCTCGGCGTCCGCACCGGTGAGGGTCTCGCAGGTGGTCGCGCCGCGGAGATCGGCCCAGCCGTGGACGCCGGCAAGCCGGACCCGGACGGCACCGACAGGCGCGGGCGGGCCCGTGTAGCCGGCGGCGTCCGCACCGCCATCGTCGTGGACCTCCCGCTCCCCCACCCTGCGGGGCGCGCCGATGCTGGAGGCGCCGCGGAAGCCGGCGTCGCCGCCGAAGTCCCAGGCGCCGTAGAGGCCCAGGTGGACGTGCAGCAGCAGACGGTGCTCGAAGTCCAGGAAGAGGTGCTTCCCGTGGGCGGTGGAGCCGGTCAGGACATGGCCGTCCAGCAGCGCCGCGCCCTGCACGAACCTGCCCTGCGGGCTGCTGACGGAAAGCCGCTCCCCGCTGAAGACGTCGCCGAACTGGCGCGCCAGCCGGTGGACCGAATGCCCTTCCGGCACTAGTCGATGACCTCGCCGGTGCGCTCGTACGCGGCGATCTTGCCGATCCGGCGGACGTGGCGCTCGTCGTTGCTGAAGGGTTCCGCCAGGAACGCCTCGATGATCGCGGTGGCTTCCTCGACGCTGTGCTGGCGGCCGCCGACGGCGACGACGTTGGCGTCGTTGTGGTTGCGGGCCAGCGTCGCGGTGGACAGGTTCCAGGCCAGCGCGGCGCGGACGCCCTTGACCTTGTTGGCGGCGATCTGCTCGCCGTTGCCGGAGCCGCCCAGCACGATGCCCAGGGCGTCGGTTCCGGCCTCCTGGTCGGCCACGACAGCGCGGGCGGCGTTGATGCAGTAGGACGGGTAGTCATCCAGGGCATCGTAGGCCTGGGGGCCGTGGTCGATCACATCGTAGCCCTTGGCGCGGAGGTGGCTGACGAGGTGGGCGCTGAGTTCCATGCCGGCGTGGTCGGTGGCGATGTGCACGCGGGGGAAGCCAGAAGAGGTCACGGCGTATCCGTTCGGTTGGGGGTGGTGAGTTGGCGGGCCAGGAGTTGGGGGCAAGCACATGCGGGACAAGAGCTGCCGGGACCGGTCTTGGCGCCGGCTCCAAGCCTACTAGGGCCGGGACGAGGCGGTCAGGAATCCGGGGTACTGCCAGTGCGTCGTGCCCGGGCCGCCACCCGGGTCAGCACCTGGGCGAGGTTGTCGGCCGTCGCGGCGCTACCCCCGCTGACCGTCAGTTTCCGCCCATCGGAGCTGTCGACCACCACCGCGGGGCCGCTGCTGACGAGCAGTGCCGTCCTGGTGCCACGGCTCCGGTAGCCCCAGCCGCCGTAGTCGGCCGCCTTGACGTCCCGGGGCGTCGCCGCGTCGATGGCGGCCGCCGGCACGTCCATGACCTGGACAAAGCCTGCGGCGTAGACCCGGAGGCCACTGCGGTCAACCCGGATGCGGGCGAAGAGGAAGGCTGCCGCAAGCAGGGCCAGCCCGGCGAGCACCGCGGCCAGCCAGGGCACGGCGATGGCCAGAAGGGAGGCGGGGAGCAAGGTGGCGATGCCGAGCATCACGAAGACCGAACTGCGGGCGTGGACCCACAGTCCCAGTGAGTCCCTGGCCAGGCCGGGGTCGCGTTCACGTTCCAGGGCCTCCCGCATGGCCTGGTCATCATCCGCGGACCAGCGCTGGTCCGCCTTGAAGACGAACCCCATGACAAACCCCAGGCCGAGGGCGGCGCCGCTGCCCAGTGCCAGCACGGAGACGTCCACGCGGGAATCCCTCGCGTCCTGCAGGCCCACCTCGCCGACAAGCACAGCGGCGAGGACGGTCGTGACGAACAGGCTCACCGACAGGCCGGCACCCATCATGATCCGGCGCATCACCGCCGGCCGGGACAGCGGCACTGCCTGCACCAATACCGCCCAGCCGATCAGCACGATCATCGCCGCCCCAACCCCAACGACAGCTCCGAAGGGCGCGAAGTCCACGGCTCCGGCGTCGTCCCAGCGGACGGCCAGCGGCTCGGGAAGATCAGAGCGGATCAGGAAGGCGCAGACGGCGAAGGCGGCCGCGAGCATCACCGGGAAGCCCACGGCAAAACGCAGCGCCCTGGCGTCAACGGAATCGCGGAGCTTGCCCATATCCCCAACGCTACCCCCGATGAGACTCCGGGATCGGCGCGGCGTGACGGGACGAGTGACTGGACCGATGACGGGACATCTTGTGACCTGGGCAACTTGCCAAGAACCGCTGACGTGAAAGAATGATTTCACGTTAACGCCCTGACTAACTGGAGGCACAACCTTGCCCGGTATGAACCTGACACGCGCCGAAGCACGCGAGCGCGCCGAACTGATCGCCGTCGACTCCTACGAGGTCGAACTCGACCTGACCCGCGGGGAGAAAGTCTTCGGCACCACAACCGCCGTGAAGTTCACGGCCACGCCGGGGTCCTCAACCTTCATCGACGCCGTCACCGACGCCGTGCAGAGCGTGACCCTGAACGGTGTTGACCTTGATCCCGCTGAGGTCTCCGACGGCGTCCGCATCCAACTGCCGGACCTGGAGGCCGTGAACGAACTGCTCGTGGTGGCGGAGGCACCGTATATGAACACGGGCGAAGGGCTGCACCGCTTCGTGGACCCGGTGGACCAGGAGGTCTACCTCTACACGCAGTTCGAGGTCCCGGATTCCCGGCGGATGTTCGCCGTGTTTGAACAGCCCGACCTCAAGGCCAGCTTCACGTTCACCGTCATTGCGCCCTCGCACTGGGACCTGATCTCCAACTCCCCCACCCCGGCGCCGGTCGAGACCATCCCCGGCACCGACGGCGGTGCCCGGTCTGTCTGGGAGTTCACCCCCACCCCGCGGCTATCCTCCTACGTTACGGCCCTGATCGCCGGGCCGTACCAGTCCGTGCGCAGCGAGGTGGTCTCCGCGGAGGGCAAAGTCACCCCGCTGGGGGTGTTCGCCCGCAAATCCCTCATGCAGTACCTGGATGCCGAGAACATCTTCGAACTCACCCGCCAGGGCTTCGAGTTCTTCGAGGCACAGTTCGGCTGCCCGTACCCGTTCGAGAAGTATGACCAGCTCTTTGTGCCGGAGTTCAATGCCGGGGCCATGGAGAATGCCGGGGCCGTGACGATCCTGGAAGGCTACGTCTTCCGCAGCAAGGTCACCGACGCCCAGGTGGAGCGCCGCGCCATCACCGTGCTCCACGAACTCGCCCACATGTGGTTTGGGGACCTCGTGACGATGCGCTGGTGGAACGACCTCTGGCTCAATGAGTCCTTTGCCGAATACATGTCCCACCTGGCAGCCGTCGAGAACACGAAGTTCGACCACGCCTGGACCACCTTCGCCTCGGTGGAGAAGTCCTGGGCCTACCGCCAGGACCAGCTGCCCACCACGCACCCGATCTTCGCCGAGATCAACGACCTGCAGGACGTCGAGGTGAACTTCGACGGCATCACCTACGCCAAGGGCGCCTCGGTGCTCCGCCAGCTCGTGGCCTGGGTGGGCCCGGAGGAGTTCATGGCCGGAGTCCGGGAGTACTTCCGCAAGCACGCCTGGCAGAACACCGAGCTCAGCGACCTCATGGCCGAACTCGAGAAAGCCAGCGGCCGGGACCTGGACCGGTGGGGCCAGCTGTGGCTGGAGACCGCCGGGGTTAACACGCTCAAGCCCGAACTGGCGGTGGGCGATGACGGAACGATCTCCTCCTTCGCCATCCTCCAGAGCGCCACCGAGGACCAGCCGACCATCCGCCCGCACCGGCTCGCCGTCGGGTTCTACAACCTCACCGCCGCCGGGAAGCTGGAGCGTGTCCACCGCGAGGAGCTCGACGTCGACGGCGGGCGCACCGAGGTGCCGGCGCTCGCCGGCCTCGCTCGGCCGGACCTGATCCTGCTCAACGACGACGACCTCGCCTACGCAAAGGTCCGCCTGGACCCGACGTCCCTCGCGACGGCCACGGCCCACCTCAAGGACTTCAGCGAGAGCCTCCCCCGGACCCTGGTGTGGGGCTCGGCCTGGGATGCGGCGCGCGACGGCGAAACCCCCGCCCGCGGCTACGTGGACCTCATCCTCGCGAACATCGCCGAGGAATCCGATTCCTCCGTGATCCTGGTCCAGCTCCGCCAGCTGGCCACGACCCTGAACTTCTACGTGGCCGAGGAGCACCGGGAAGCCACCGCGGTGGCCGCTGCCGACCGGCTCTGGACCCTTGCCTCCGGCGTTCCGGCCGGTTCGGATGCGCAGTTGCAGTTCGTCAAGTCCTACGCCTTGCTGGCACGCAGCGCCGGGCAACTGGACACCGTCGCCGGCCTGCTGGATGGCACGCTGGAACTGGCCGGACTCACCGTCGACCAGGACCTGCGCTGGGAACTCATCGCGTCCCTCGTCGCCGGGGGCCGCGCCGGCCAGGCACAGATCGACGCCGAGCTGGCCCACGACAACACCGCCACCGGACAGAACGCGGCCGCCCTGGCGAAGGCGGCCATCCCCACCCCGGAGGCCAAGGCCGCGGCCTGGGAATCCATC
Source organism: Arthrobacter sp. SO5 (assembly GCF_020532805.1). Classification (GTDB taxonomy): domain Bacteria; phylum Actinomycetota; class Actinomycetes; order Actinomycetales; family Micrococcaceae; genus Arthrobacter. Next base: position 45,946 of record NZ_MQTQ01000008.1, read on the forward strand.
GTGGTCACGGGCGAGCTGTCCAACGCCCTGCAGGGCTCCGCGGTCACGGGTTTCACCCGCGTGCTGGACACCTCCCTGCTGGAGCCGTACGCCGAGAAGTACTTCGACGCCGTCCCCGGGATCGTCCGGGACCGGACGCACGCGCTGGCGCAGCAGATCGTCGTCGGGCTCTACCCGGCGCAGCTGACCACGCAGGCCACGGTGGACCGCACCGATGAGTTCCTGGCCGGGTTGCCGGAGGACAGCGCCGCGCTGCGGCGGATGATGCTGGAGAACCGCGACGGCGTGGCGCGCGCCCTGCGCGCCCGCGCAGCCGACGTCGGCTAGGCGCCGGCTCGGGGGTCCCGCCCAACTAACTCGCAGCAGGGGCCGTTTTGGACGCCCAGAACGGCCCCTGCTGCCAGCCAGATGGGGCGGGGAGTGTCCTAGGCTGGAGCCATGAGCCTCGACGAACACCGCTACGCGCTGACGGTCCGCTGGACCGGGAACCTCGGCCCCGGGACGGCGTCGTACCGCGGCTACTCCCGCGACCACGACGTCGAGATCCCCGGGCTGCCGGTTCTGAAAGGTTCCGCTGACCCCACGTTCCACGGGGACCGGAACCGGTACAACCCGGAGCAGCTGCTCCTGGCGGCGCTCTCGCAGTGCCACATGCTCTCCTTCCTGCACGTCGCGGTGAAGCAGGGCGTGGTGGTGACGGCGTACGAGGACCGGGCCGAGGGGCTGATGCGGACCAACCGGGACGGTAGCGGCCAGTTCGAGTCGGTCACGCTCAGGCCGCTCGTGACCACTGCGGTTCACGTCTCCGGGGAGGTGCTGGAGGAACTGCACGCCGAGGCGAACAAGGTCTGCTTTATAGCCCGGAGCGTCAACTTCCCTGTGCTGCATGAGCCCGCCGCGGCCGTGGGCCCCCGGAGGGCCGGGGAGGGCTGAGCGGCAACGCCGGGACACAGGATGCGAAGAGGGCCACGCTCGCGGCGCTAATCTTGAAGGAGACCACCGCAGCAGCAAGGAGCACCCCCACCGATGTACGGCTTGACCACGACCGAACCGATAACGCCTCCGGATATCTCCGCCATCAACGTCCCGGGAGTCCTCATCAGCATCGGGCTCGGCGTCGCCATTTGGCTGGCGGCGTCCTTTGTGATCCGCGGCATCACCAAACGCGTCGCGGCAGGAACCACATTCTTCAAGAAGCCGCACTTCCGCTGGGTGGCACCGGCCCTGCGCGCGCTCGACCGCGACCGCAGGGTCCAGCGTGCCAACACGATCGGCGCGCTGCTCAACAGCGTCGTCGGCGTCCTGGTCGCGGTCATCACCACCATGTATGTGCTCAAGAACCTGAACGTGGACATCGCGCCGCTGCTCACCAGCGTCGGCATCCTCGGCATCGCCATCGGCTTCGGCGCCCAGCAGCTGATCCGCGATTTCCTGGCCGGCATCTTCATCACCCTTGAGGACCAGTATGGGATCGGCGACGTCATCGAGTCCTCCGAAGTGGTGGGAACCGTTGAGTCCATGGGCCTGCGGATCACCCGGGTCCGGGCCGAGGACGGCACCATCTGGTACCTGCGCAACGGGGAGATCCTGCGGGTGGGCAACCGCTCCCAGGGCACCTACGTCTCTCCCGATGCCGCACCGCCGGAGACCCAGGACGCCCAGGCGCCCGAGCAGAAAGCCGGAGAATAGAGCCGTGACGATCCCCCTGGCCGGCGAGCCCCGGCAGCCCAAGCAGCTCCTCCAGAACGATCCGTTCAGCCAGCCGGGCTACACGGAGAACTTCTACGAGGCCGTGGGCGGCCATGCGACGTTCGTGAAGCTCATCGACGTGTTTTACGACGGCGTCGCCACGGACCCGCTGCTGCGCCCGATGTACCCGGAGCAGGACCTCGCCCCGGCAAAGCGGCGCTTCCTGATGTTCCTGGAACAGTATTGGGGGGGTCCGACGGCGTATGGCGAGGAACGCGGGCACCCGCGGCTGCGGATGCGCCACCAGCCGTTCCGGGTCACCCCGGAAGCCAAGGACCGTTGGCTGCTCCACATGCGCACCGCCGTGGACGGGCTGGGGCTTCCTCCGCTCTACGAAGGGACCCTGTGGGACTACATGGAGCGGGCTGCCCTCTCCATGGTCAACAGTCCCTCCGGGGCCTAAGCCGCACCCGTGAGTCGTGACGGCACCGGCGCGGCGGCTGCCCTGCTCAGCAGCTGCCCTGTTTACAGGCCGGTACCCGAGCGGGCCAGCACGTGGCCGCGGGTGCCGCTCAACAGGAACCACCGCCCGGCCCGGTAGAGACTCTGCTCGCCGTCGGCCAGGAATCCGAGCGTGAGGGCCGCGAACGCGGCGCCCAGCGGGAGTCCCTCCACACCGGGCAACTGCCTCCCCCAGACTGTGGCGCGGGCGTTGTTGACGATCAGGGCGCCGGGCTTGTCCGGCATGATGGCGGCGACCTCGGTGATGCCCGCCTCGGCGGCCAGCCGCAAGTCGGAATCCTGCAACGTGGCCGTGAACTCCCAGCCAGTCCGCGGCGCACCGACGCCGGCCCAGGATTCAGTAACCGTCACCGGCGGCAGCGCCAGTTCGACGTCGTGCTCCCCTGCCCGCGCCAGCCTGTCCAGCACCGCTGATAGGGGCACCGTCACATCCGTGTGGGCCGGCTGCGCCAGCGCCATGGTCCGCAGCCCGAGGATGGTCGGCGTGGACTCCCCCATGAGCCTGGGCCGCAGCACGCAGACGTAGGCGGCGAGCACATCGCCGGAGGCCTGGAGCCGGATGGCGCCGTCGTCGATGGACCTGGCGCGCGTGGCGAAAGTGCGAAGGTCGGCGAGGTCGCGGGGATCGGTGAATTGCAGGGGCAGGGTGAGGACGTCAGACACAATATCGACTCTACCGGCTCTGCCTCTTTGGGACCGTGCCGGGCGGGCGTCTAGAGTCGAACCATGACTGAAGCAGAAGCCGGATTGCAGGGGCCGCCCACGCAGGACCCCACCTCCTCGCTCCTCCAACTCCTGAACCTCGGCGAGCTCGAGGGGGCGCGGACTGACGAGGACATCTTCATGGGCCCCTCGCAGCAGCAGCCCCGGCATCGCGTGTTTGGCGGCCAGGTGCTGGCACAGTCCCTGATCGCCGGCAGCCGCACCGTTCCCGACGGCCGCGGCGTGCACTCGATGCACGGCTACTTCCTCCGTCCGGGAGACGCCAACAAGCCCATCACGTTCGGTGTGCAACGGCTCCGCGACGGCCGCTCGTTCTCGGCGCGGCGGGTTCATGCGTACCAGGAGGGCATGCCCATTCTTTCGATGATCGCGTCCTTCCAGGATGAGGATGAAGGCATCGAGCACCAGACCGACATGCCGGCCGGAATCCCTGATCCGGAGTCGCTGCCGAGCACCGCGGACCTGCTGGGTAAGTACGACCACCCCGTGGCCCGGCACTGGGCCTATGAGCGGCCCTTCGATATCCGGCACGTTGATCCGGCCCTTTATGTGTCGGCGAAGGGTCCGAAGGAGGCCCGGAACGCGGTCTGGATGCGCACGTTCGGTCCGATGCCCGATGATCCGGAGCTGCACCGCGCGGCGCTGGCCTATGCGAGCGACTACACGATCCTGGAATCGGTGCTCCGCCAGCACGGCATGAGCTGGATTACCCCGGGCATGTCCGTGGCGAGCCTGGACCACGCGATGTGGTGGCACCGGCCGGTCCGGGTGGATGAGTGGCTGCTCTACGTCCAGGAGTCCCCCAGCGCCCAGGGTGCGCGCGGCCTGGCCACGGGGAGAATTTTCAGCCGCGACGGCAGGCACGTGGCCACGGTGGCGCAGGAAGGCATGATCCGGGTACCGGATGACCTGAAGAGCAAGGTCAAAGGCGCCGTCCAGGCCAAGGTGCTGCAGCACCAGGTGCGCAAGGCCGAACGCAACTGACCGGCCCGCCCCGCGGACAGAGAAAGGCCGCCTCCCCGTGGGGAGCCGGCCTTTCTGCGTTCAACGCCGCGCGTCTATGTCCAACGCCGCGCGGGACTGAGCCGCACGGGCATGACCGGCGTCTTAGTCGCGGGTGAGGCGGCGGTGGGTGACGCGGTGCGGCTTCGCGGCATCCGGGCCCAGCCGCTCGACCTTGTTCTCCTCGTAGGATTCGAAGTTGCCCTCGAACCAGTACCACTTGGAGGGGTTCTCCTCGTCGCCTTCGTAGGCCAGGATGTGGGTGGCCACCCGGTCCAGGAACCACCGGTCGTGCGAGACCACAACGGCGCAGCCCGGGAATTCGAGCAGGGCGTTTTCGAGGCTGCTGAGGGTCTCGACGTCGAGGTCGTTAGTCGGCTCATCGAGGAGCAGCAGGTTTCCGCCCTGCTTGAGGGTCAAGGCCAGGTTGAGGCGGTTGCGCTCACCACCGGAGAGCACACCGGCCTTCTTCTGCTGGTCCGGGCCCTTGAAGCCGAAGGCGGCAACGTAGGCGCGGGACGGCATTTCCACGTGGCCGACCTGGATGTAGTCGAGGCCGTCGGAGACGACTTCCCACAGGGTCTTTTCCGGGTCGATGCCGCCGCGGCTCTGGTCGGCGTAGGAAATCTTGACGGAATCGCCGATCTTCAGCTCGCCGCCGTCGAGGGGCTCAAGCCCGACGATGGTCTTGAACAGCGTGGTCTTGCCGACGCCGTTCGGGCCGATGACGCCGACGATGCCGTTGCGCGGCAGCGTGAAGGACAGTCCGTCGATCAGGGTGCGGTCCTCGAAGCCCTTCTGGAGGTTCTTCGCCTCCAGGACGAGTCCGCCGAGGCGCGGTCCCGGCGGGATCTGGATCTCTTCGAAGTCGAGCTTGCGGGTGCGGTCAGCTTCGGCAGCCATTTCCTCGTACCGGGCCAGGCGGGCCTTGGACTTGGTCTGGCGGCCCTTGGCGTTGGAGCGGACCCACTCGAGTTCCTCGGTGAGGCGCTTGGCCTGCTTGGCGTCCTTCTTGCCCTGGACTTCCAGGCGGGCGCGCTTCTTTTCGAGGTACGTGGAGTAGTTGCCCTCGTACGGGTACAGGTGTCCGCGGTCCACTTCGGCGATCCACTCGGCCACGTGGTCGAGGAAATACCGGTCGTGGGTCACGGCGAGCACAGCGCCCGCGTAGCTGGAGAGGTGCTGCTCGAGCCAGAGCACGCTTTCGGCGTCGAGGTGGTTGGTGGGCTCGTCGAGGAGCAGCAGGTCCGGCTTCTGGAGCAGGAGCTTGCAGAGGGCGACGCGGCGGCGTTCACCACCGGAGAGGAGGGTGACGTCGGCTTCCGGCGGCGGGCAGCGGAGGGCGTCCATGGCCTGCTCGAGCTGGGAATCGAGGTCCCACGCGTCGGCCGTATCGATGGCTTCCTGCAGCTGGCCCATTTCCTCGAGGAGGGAATCGTAGTCAGCGTCGGGGTTAGCCATTTCCTCGGAGATCTCGTTGAAGCGCTGGATCTTCCCGTAAATCTCGGCAACGCCCTCCTGGACGTTACCCAGGACGGTCTTGTCCTCGTTCAGCGGCGGCTCCTGCAGCAGGATGCCCACCGTGTAGCCGGGGCTGAGCCGGGCCTCACCGTTCGAGGGAATGTCCAGGCCCGCCATGATCTTGAGAATGGTGGACTTACCGGCACCATTCGGGCCAACAACACCAATCTTGGCCCCCGGGAAGAAGGACATGCTCACGTCGTCGAGGATAAGTTTTTCGCCAACAGCCTTACGGGCCTTGGTCATTGTGTAGATAAATTCCGCCATGCTTACAAATCTAGTGGCTCAGCCGGGATAACTCACATTCAACGGGTCCCCAGTGTGCCGACAAGGCACCGGCCGGTCGCCAGTGGCGGCAGAACGCTGGCCGCGACGGAGCCACCACGGAGCTGGGCAACGACGCAGTTCCGTCCTGCCTGGACGGCGACTTCGACGGCATCGGTGGCCAGGCCCGTGGGTGTGCGTCCCGCCGTGATTTCCACCCCGTCCGAGGGAAAGCCCGCGGCGGCCACAGCAGCCCGGATCACCTCCGTGCCTGACTGCTCCGTGCCTGACTGCTCCGTACCCGGCTTGGTCCCAGCGGCAACCGCCCCCGCCACGGCGGCCTCCAGGCGGGATTTTGCGTCCAGGGTGGCGGGATCCAGTGTTGGCTGGACGCCCGGAACTGCCGCCGGGACCGCGGGGTTCGATGTGGCCGCCGGGACCGCGGGGACCGATGTGGCCGCCGGGACCGCGGGGACCGATGTGGCCGCCGGGACCGACGGGACAGGGTTACCGCCGCCGGCAAGGGTGGGCGCCGAGCAGGCGGCCGTCGTTGCCAGCAGGAACAGCTGGACTGCGCCAATCGCCAGGTATGCGAGGAGCCGGCGACACGGCGGGTACCGCTCTAGCAGGACACGGACGGTCCCGGACTCCCGGCTGCTGGCATGGGCTCGAATCACGCGCCCATTCTGTCACGGGGCTCTGTCACGGTGCCGCAGAGCGCCGCCGGCCGTCCGGTCCGGATCAGGCTGCGACTCCTTTCAGTTCGCCCGTCTCCTCATCGAGCTCCGCCATCTCCCCGTTCGCATCTTCGACAAACACGCCGTCGGAACTATCGCCGTCGCTGGCCTCCCGATCGCCCGGCGGCTCCTCTCCCGGGCTGCCGTCCGTTTCGACGGAGGCCGCTGTTGCCTGCCCGACGTTGCCGTGGTTGCCGGCGCCAGCGGTGCGGGTGTAATTCGCGGAACCCCACATGAGATCGTGCCCCACGGATTCGGCGTCGATTTCGGCCACGTGATGAATTCGGCCGTCCTTTTCCCAGCTGCGCATCTTCAGCCGGCCGACAACGATGACGCGCTGGCCCTTCTTGATGCTGCAGCCGATGTTCCCGGCCAACTGCCGGTAGCCCTGGACCGTGAACCAGTTGGTGTTCCCGTCAATCCAGGTACTGGAGCCGCGGTCGTAACGGCGCTCGGTCGATCCCAGGCGGAAAGACGCCGTCCCCACGCCGCCGGGCGTCGTCGAACTCTTGATCTCCGTGGCGACGAAGCCCCGGACCGTGATGTTGTCACTCATTTTCGTGTCCTCTCGAAATGTCATGGCCTGGCTGGCAGTTCCAGCTTCACGCCGGAGGCCGCCGGAGGCGAGGGCCGGGCTGGGCTATGTGGACAACCCAACCGGGAGGTTGCGAGCGGGGTGGCGTCGCGGCGTCGGACTCGGCAGGGCGGCCGCGGGCGGCGTTGCGCCCAAGGCACGCCCGTCGGCCACGGCCGGCGTTGCGCCACGCCCGGCATTGCGCCCAGGGCAAGCCCGATTGCCACAGAAGGCCGCATTGCCGGCTCCCGAGCGGCCATTTGCGGCAAGCCGGTGTCCGGGCATCCGGATGTCGTGGCATTCCGTGACAGAGCCGCCGTGTTTCCTGACAGCGGCCGCCCGCCGGGCACGGTAAACTTTTGGAGGCGCGACCCGGCAGCGGCCGGACGGCACGCCGACAGTGCCCCAGTAGCTCAGGGGATAGAGCAGCGGCCTTCTAATCCGCCGGTCGGGGGTTCGATTCCCTCCTGGGGCACCAGAGCGAGGCTCTGGCTCGCGGAAACATCCGCGGGCCAGAGCCTCGGCCCCGTTCAGACGGAGAACAGCAGGGGCCCTAGATCCATTTGTTGTGCTTGAACGTCCAAAAGAGCACCAGACCCATGCCAACCATTAGTCCCAACGCCATCGGATAGCCGAAAACCCAATCGAGTTCCGGCATGGTACGGAAGTTCATTCCGTAAATGGTGCCGATCAGGGTAGGCGCGAACAGGATGGCCGCCCACGAGGAGATCCGCTTGACCTGCTCGTTCTGGGCGAAGCTGGACTCCGTCAGCAGGCGCATTTCGTCATTCTGCCGCTGGGCCACCAGGGCAGCATTGACGGCGAGCGCATTCTGCAGCAGGGCGCGGAAGGCCGTGACACGGTCACTGAGCCGCAGCACATGATCCAGGACGTCCCGGAAGTGGTCCTGCAACTCCGGGCCTGGATGATGGTCCGGTGACTCCGTCATCAGTGACTGCAGGATCCCGGTCAGGGGCGCCGTCGCGCGCTGGAACGTGATGACCTGGCGGGAAAGCTCGTAGATGCGGCGGGACACGCCGGGGTCCGCAGCGAAGAGATCGTCCTCGATTTCGTCAATGTCGTTCTCCAACCCGGCGGCCACCGGCTCGTACTCGTCGACCACCTGGTCCAGGATGGCGTACAGCACGGCATCGGGCCCCAGAGCGAGGAACTCCGGCTCGGCTTCCATCCGCCGCCGCACCCGCGCGAGATCCGGTGATTCGGCATGGCGGACTGTCACCACGAAATCCTCGCCGGCGAAGACGTGGATTTCGCCGAATTCCACCTGCTCCAGGTCATCCAGGTAGCGCGCCGGACGCAGCACCAGGAACAGTGTCTCGCCGTAGTGTTCCAGCTTGGCCCGCTGGTGACCGGCCAGCGCATCCTCGACCGCCAGATGGTTGAGCTCGAACTCACCGGCCACCGAACGTAACTCCGGCGCATCCGGCCGGTATAGGCCGATCCAGGCCATTCCCTCGCGCTGCCGCAGCAGGAAATACGTCTCGTCCAGGCTGTCCGGATCCGCGGTCCTGTGTCCGTCCACGTAGACGGCGTTGTCAATGATCATGGCCGCGCCTCCTCCACCGGGGATCCCTTGGCTGCGACGCTATACCGTCGCATCTCCGGTGCCAACAGCCGGACGTTTCCGCCGGCGCGCACGCCCCGTCCGTGCGCGCACGCCAGTCCGCCCGTCCGCCCGCCCGTCCGACCGCGCCCGGCCGACCGCGCCAGAGACGGCGCGCAAGCGCGGCCATTGTCCGGCCCAAACCCTGCTGTGGCGCGCCACCTTCCGCTGGCTGCCTCCCGCCATCAGCACGCTTAGTATTAAGCTGACGGGCAGTGCTCGCCGGGAACGCCGGCGCGTCCAGCCCGCAAAGGAAAGGTACGTCCGCCATGACCCAGACACCCCAAGGATTCGAGCCCACAGGCCCGGCGGATTCCCAGCCGCCCGCCGAGGATACCGGCCACCCGGAGTACGCAGGAACCGCCCGGGTCCCCGCTGGCAGCGCCGAAGTGCTGCCGGCGGCCGAGCCCGCTTCCACGGAGCGGCCGCGCGCGGCAAGCCCGGAGCCGGTTCCCGCTCCGGGCCCGGAGCCGCGCCGGGTGACCCGCGCCGGAATGGTCTGGGCCGCCGTGGCCAGCGCCCTCGTGGTCCTGATCCTGCTCATCGCCTTCATCCTGCAGAACCAGGACTACGTCCAGGTGAAGTTCTTTGGCCTGCAAGGGTCAGTCGCCCTCGGGGTCGCGCTGTTCATCGCGGCCGTCGGCGGCGGGGTGCTCGTCGCCATTGCCGGCGCCGCCCGCATCATCCAGCTCCGGCTCGCAGCACACCGCCAGCGGAGCAGGGCCAACGGAGGCCGCTGACGCAGCGGCCCACGTTCGACGCCATCGAGGATGCTTTCAGCAAACCTAGGGCAGCGTCAGGATGACCGGCCCGTCCTTCGTGATCGCCACGGTGTGCTCGCTGTGGGCAGCGCGGCGGCCCGTCGCCGAGCGGAGGGTCCATTCGTCGTCGTCGTGGAAGTAATCGTCCTTGCCGCCCAGGATCAGCATCGGCTCGATGGCGATGACCAGCCCCTCGGTCAGCTTGATGCCCCGGCCCGGCCGGCCGTCGTTGGGAACGTGCGGCTCGGCGTGCATGGTCTTGCCGATGCCATGGCCGCCGTGGTCCGCGAGGAGGCCGTAGCCGGCGCGGCGTGACGCCCCGCCGATCGCATAGCCCAGGTCCCCCATTTTGTTCCCGATCCGGGCGGCCTCGATGCCGCGGGCCAGGGCGGCATCGGTGGCGTCGATCAGGGCCTGGTCCACCGGGTCGGGGGTCCCGACGATGAAGCTGATGGCCGCGTCGCCACACCAGCCCTCAAGGAAGGCGCCGCAGTCAACGCTCAGCAGGTCACCGTCCCGGAGCGTGTAGCCGTTCGGGATGCCGTGCACCACTGCGTCGTTGACGGACGTGCAAATGACGCCGGGGAACGGTACCGATGCCCAGCGCGGCCGGTAGTTCAGGAAGGCGGGGGTGGCGCCTGCGCCGGCAATCGAGGCAGCGGCCACGGTGTCCAGTTCCACGAGGGACATCCCGACGGCGGCGGCCTCCCGCACGCGTTCCAGGGTGTTCGCCACCACCCGGCCGGCCTCGCGCATCAGGGCAATCTCAGCTGGGTTCTTGATCATCGACATGGCTTCAACTCTAGGGCCAGCCGGCCCGGTGGCCGAAGTTGCCCGGTGGCAGAGGTGGCCGAAGTTGCCGGTGGCTAAAGTTGGCTCATGGCCAATGCTGAACTGCTTGCCACCATCCGGTCCCGGCTTGCTGCCGCCGCCGATCCGGCCCGGGCCGCCGGAGCCCAGGCCTTTATGAAGTCGCAGATGCCCTCGCTCGGCGTTCGGGTCCCCGCGGTGCGCCGGATTGTCAGGGCGGCAGCCACTGAGCTGCCGCCGGGCTCGCTCGAGGACCTGAAGTCCGCCGTGCTGGAACTCTGGCGCGGTGCCACCTTTCGCGAGGAACGCTACGCGGCGATCGAGCTCACCGGGCTCCGGCTTGCCGCCGGCGAGCTCAGCATGCTTCCGCTGTACGAGGAGATCATCCGCAGCGGCGCGTGGTGGGACCTCGTCGACGGCGTTTCTCACCGGCTCTGCGCACTGCTGCAGGCGCACCGGCAGGAACTGGCCCCGGAGCTGCGCCGCTGGAGCGCGGACCCGGACTTCTGGATCCGGCGGGCCTCCATCACGGCGCAGCTGGGCGCGAAATCGGCCACCGATCCGGCCCTGCTGGCAGACGTGATCGATGCCAACCTTCACGATCAGGAGTTCTTCATCCGCAAGGCCATCGGCTGGGCGCTTCGCGACTATGCCTCAACGGACCCCGGCTGGGTCCGCGCCTTCGTCGAGCGGCGCGGCCCTGGGCTCAGCCCGCTTTCGCGCCGGGAAGCGCTCAGGAAGCTGCCCGCCCCGGGGGACGGCAGCTAGCCGCAGCCATCAGATCACCGGACGGGTGGTGACCGGCTCCTCCGACTTGCTGAACAGCAGTTTGGTCTTAGGGTCCAGGAAGATCAGGTACAGGGCGAAGAGCAGGGCGATGATCGCGGCGGCGTTGCGCGCCAGCGCGAGGGCCAGGCCCAGGTCCGCGGTCTGCAGGTAGGGGAAGACTTCCAGCTGGTCCGAGATAGCGTAGACCATGAAAAAGGACACGATGAAGTACAGCGCCTTGACCTGCCAGTCATCCCGGATGCCGGTGACGGCGAAAAGCGGAATGAGCCAGACGACGTACCAGGACTGGATCATCGGGGCCAGGACCACGACGGCGGCGAACGCCAGCGTGAGGCGGCGCATCAGTCGGTCGTAGTCTCCGCGGAAGATCTGCCAGGCCACGATCCCGAGCGCGAGCAGCTTGCCGGCGTCGTACACCCACTTGGCCATCCCCCAGCCGTCCAGCCCGAAGGCGTTGAGCAGGGAGGCGACCACGAGGCCGAGCAGTCCGATCGGGGCGTACCAGATCCAGATGCTGCCCGGGGCGGAGAGCCCGTTGATCCAGCCGAAGCCGAATCCGTTGACCAGGCTCATGGCATAGAGCAGGGCCAGGCTGATTCCGGCCGTGAGCCCCCAGAAGAGGAACTTCCGCGGCCAGCCGGCATTCTTTCCGGCCCAGAGCAGCCCGATGAACGGCAGGAAGACGATCGTGATGGGCTTGACCGAGATGGAGAGCGTCACCAGGACGATGCCGAGGACAACGCGCCGGGTAGCGCAGTAGTACAGGCCGGCAAGGGCCAGGCCGATCATCAGGGCGTCGTTGTGGACGCTGGCGACGAAGTTGGTGAGGAAGAGGGGGTTGGCGGCGGTGAGCCACAGGGCCCGGTGCGGGTTGACGCCGTGGAGTTCAGCGAGCTTGGGCACATAAATCACGCACAGCACTATCCCGAGAAGGGCGGCGAGGCGGAACAGCATGATGCTGGCCTCGGGGTGCACGTGCGTGGACCAGACAATCAGTTGTTCGATCCAGAGGAAGAGCTGCCCGTACGGGACGGGCGCCTCGGTCCACATCTTGTCGGCGCCGAGCTGGAAGTAGTTGGAAAGCGCCGAAATGCCGTTTTCGTACGGGTTGAAGCCCTCCACCATCAGGCGGCCCTGCCCGATGTAGGCGTAGACGTCCCGGCTGAACAGCGGAACGGAGAACATCAGCGGAAGGCCCCAGAGGACAACTGCCTGCAGGGTCGCCTTGCGTGCCTGCGCCCCCCATACCCGCACCCGCTGGCCGAGACGCAGCCACGAGCGGACCAGCAGCATCCCGCCGACGGCCAGCAGCAGAATGCACAGGCCGACGCCGAACGCCTCCGTGCGCATCCAGATGAACAGCGGAAGCCTGCGGAGCTCGGAGGCCGGCGCGAGCCAGCCGACGCCGAGCGAACCGACTGCCATGAAGACTGATCCGATGAATCCCGCCAGGAGCGGGGTACGGGGGTTGTCCACTTCGGGAACAGCCGCCGTCCCGGACGTGCGGGACGAACCTTCCGTGCGGGACGAACCTTCTGTGTGGGACGTGCCGGTAGCCGTTTTCCCCGTCACAGGCACAGGCGCCGTCATCTCAGGGTCATCCAATCTTTCGTGGGGCTTAATTCCACCGTCAGCCAGCCTTGAAAACCGGCCCGGGGCGCGCCGCCGGGACGAACAATTCCGCCGGCCGCGTAACCGAAATCCTAGCACCGGACGGCTCAGGGGCGGCGGAACGGTAGGCTGGGCGCGTGCCTATATCTAATGAACGCATCGTCTGGATCGACTGCGAAATGACCGGCCTGGACACCACCCACGACGCCCTCATCGAAGTGGCCGCCCTGGTGACGGATTCGGAGCTCAACATCCTCGGTGACGGCGTCGACGTCGTGATCAAGCCGGACGACGCCGCACTGGCACAAATGGGCGACTTCGTCCGCGACATGCACACCCGTTCCGGGCTCCTGGCAGAACTCCCGCACGGGAAGACCATGGCGGAGGCGCAGTCAATCGTGCTGGAGTACGTCAGGAAGTGGGTTCCGGATCCCAAGAAGGCCCCGCTGGGCGGCAACTCGGTGGGAACTGACCGCGTTTTCCTGGTCCGCGACATGCCCGAACTCGTGGAGCACCTGCACTACCGGGTCATCGATGTGAGCACCATCAAGGAACTCTCGCGCCGCTGGTACGCGCGTGCCTACTTCCAGTCCCCCGCGAAGCTCGGCGGGCACCGGGCGCTCGGGGACATCCAGGATTCCATCGACGAACTGCGGTACTACCGCGAGGCCGTCTTTGTCCCCGCCCCGGGGCCGGACAGCGCCGCCGCGCAGAGGATCGCCAGGAAGGTCATGGGTACCGCGGAGAAGCCGGCCCCGGAGCCCGCACCTTCTCCAACCCTTGCCGAGTAGCTGTCCGGAGTAATCTGCGCCACGTTTCGAGGTAATTTCGGTGAAAACCCGAAAATTGGCAGAACCACCCCCGAACAGCAGGTAAGCTATTTGTCGTTGCCTTTGCAGCCCGCCGGTCCACCGGTTGGCGTGTCGGGGCGCATGGTGGGCGTAGCTCAGTTGGCAGAGCGCCTGGTTGTGGTCCAGGAGGTCGCGGGTTCAACCCCCGTCGCTCACCCTCATGAAGGACGGCAGTAAGTGTCCGACCTAAGACGAAGGCCGTACCGGATATCCGGTGCGGCCTTTGTCGTCTGCACAAGCGTCTGTGCAGCTGTCCGTCCCAGGAGCCGTCACCGGAAGGAAACGCCATGAAGCGCACGCTCTTTGAAGAAGACCACGAGATGTTCCGTGAGATGGCTGCCGAGTTCAACGCCCGGGCCGTGGCCCCGCACTACGCCCAGTGGGACAAGGACCACATGATGTCCCGTGAGCTGTGGACGGCCGCCGGCGAGCAGGGCCTGCTGGGCCTCGCGGTGCCCGAGGAGTTCGGCGGCCTGGGCATGGACGACTACCGCTTCCGTGCTGTGCTCGACGAGGAATTCGCCAGGAGCAACCACCTCGCGGTGGGCCTGGCCTTCCACCTGCACGACGACATGGTCCTCCCCCACCTGCTGGCCTACGGCTCCGAGGACCTCAAAGGCCGCTGGCTGCCCGGCATGGTGTCCGGCGATAAGGTCACCTCGATCGCCTGGACCGAACCCGGTGCCGGCTCGGACCTGCGCGGCATCAGGACCAAGGCGGTGCGCGACGGCGACGACTGGCTGATCAGCGGCCAGAAGACTTTCATCGGCAACGGCATCTCCGGCGACGCTTCCCTCGTCCTGGCCCGGACCGACGGCGGCACCGGCCGCGGAAACAGCGACTCCTTCTCCTTGTTCATGGTCGCCAAGGGCGAGGGCTACAACACGGGCAAGCAGCTGGACAAGATGGGCCTGCAGGCCTCCGACACCGCGGAACTGTTCTTCGATAATGTCCGGGTGCCGCACGCTGACCTGGTGGGCGAGGAAGGCAAGGGCCTGCAGTACGCGGCCGAGCAGCTCCCCCAGGGCCGGCTGGCGATCGCCGCGGCCAGCTCCGCCGTCGTCCGGGCCATCTACGAGGCGACCGTGCGCTACGCGAAGGACCGCAACGCCTTCGGCGAACGGATCATCGATTTCCAGAACAGCCGTTTTGAGCTGGCCGATATCCTTACCGAGGTCGAGGTCACCGAGACGTATGTTGACCGGGCGATCCTGGCGTTCAACGCCGGGGAGCTCGACGCAGCGTCCGCCGCCCGCGCGAAGCTGTGGGCCTCCGAGCGCGCCAAGTCGGTCACCGACCGCTGCCTCCAGCTGCACGGGGGCTACGGCTACATCCTGGAATACCCCGTGGCGCAGGCCTTCCTGGCCGCCCGGCTGCTGACCATCTTCGGCGGCACCAACGAAATCATGCGCGACGTCGTCGGCCGCACCATCGCCGGCTAGGCGCCGACCACCAGCGAGCAACCAGCGAGCAAGAAAGCACTAGAGGAAACAACTGACATGACCGTTCTGCCGATCACGATCTGGGGCGAACCCGTATTGCACCGCCGGGCCGCGGAAGTCGACGCCTTCGACGACGGACTGCGGGCCCTGATCGCGGACATGATCGAGACCAACGACGCCGCCAACGGCGTCGGCCTCGCCGCGCCCCAGGTAGGGGTAGGCAAGCGGCTCTTCGTGTACAAATACGAGAACGACGACGGCGCCCCGCCCGCCGGCGTCGTCGTTAACCCGGTGCTGACCCTCTCCAAGATCTCCGGCGCGCTGCCGGATCCGGATGAGGACGAGGAAGGCTGCCTGTCTTTCCCGGGCGGGCAGTACCCGCTCCAGCGCGCCGAATGGGCGCGGGTACAGGGCTTCGACGGAGACGGAAATCCGGTGGACTTCGAGGCCACGGGCTGGTTCGCCCGGGTCATCCAGCACGAATACGACCACCTGGACGGCACGCTGTACGTCAACCGGCTGATCGACCGCTATTCCCGCAAGGCCATGAAGCAGGCCAAGAAAAGCGGCTGGGGCGTCCCGGGACTGACCTGGATGCCGGGCGTGGATCCGGACCCCTTCGGGCACTAGGGCCCAGGCTCACGCGCTCCGGCCGACCGCGGCCAGAATGGCGGCGCCGAGTTCCGCGGGCTTAGTGAACTGTGGCCAATGCCCGGTGGGCAGATCAACGTATTCGACGTCGCGGACGCTCCCGAGCTCTGCGACAAAGGGGTGTCCGGCCGCGATCATTTCGATCAGCATGGCACTCGGGAACTCGCAGGCGATCACGGTGGCCGGGACGTCGTAGCGGCGCTCGTCGTGCAGCCTCTGCGGGTCCTGGGCCACGCCCTTCGGCTGCGGGACGGCACGCGCCCGGAACATGGCCCGCAGCTCCTCGTCGAGGTCAGTGAGGTCTTCATCATCGAACAACTCCCAGGGCGGGAGCGGCACACCGTCGCCGTCGGCCGGCAGCTCCGCGTTGATGACACCGCCGTCACCGAGCGGACCGCTGTCAACGTAGATGGCCCTGGCCACACGGTCCGGGCGGGCGTCAACAGCTCCGTGGATGATGGCGCCGCCGCCCGAATGGCCCACCAGGACCACCGGGGCATCGAAGGCGTCGATCCTCGCCACGACGGCGTCGATGTGGGTGCGCAGGCCGATGCCGGCCCGCGGCGCGTCGGCCGATTCCAGCCCGGGTAGGGTGAGCGGGTGGACCTGGTGTCCGGCCGCAACCAGCGGCGGCGTCACCCCGTCCCACGACGAGGCGTCCAACCAGAATCCGGGTACCAGGATGATGTCCATGCCGGTACCCTACCTGCCCGCCTCCACTGGCGTCACTGGTGCGGGTTAAAGACGTCCGGAGCGCGGCCGCGGTCAGTCCGGCACGGGCCTTTCCAGGCTCGCCGCATGGTCCGGAACATAACGGAACAGTTCCCGTGGCGGGCGGATGTAATTGACTGCCTTGGGCCGCGCCGGCAAGGTCACCGGTTCGGTCCGCACTTCGGTGTAGTCGATGCTGGACAGCAAATGGGCGATCAGGTTGATCCGGGCCCGGCGCTTGTCCTCGGCCTCGACCACGTACCAGGGCGACTCGGCCGTGTCCGTTTGCACGAACATTTCGTCCTTGGCCCGCGAGTAGTCTTCCCAGCGGAGGATCGCGTCCCGGTCCATGGGCGAGAGTTTCCATTGCCGCATCGGATCATCGAGCCGGGATTTGAACCGCCGTTCCTGTTCGGCGTGGCTGATCGAGAACCAGTACTTGAACAGCAGGATGCCGTCCTGGATCAGGAGGCGTTCAAAGACCGGGCACTGCGCCATGAAGCGCTTGTGTTCCGCGGGCGTGCAGAAGCCCATGACATGTTCGACGCCGGCCCGGTTGTACCAGGAACGGTCCATGAGAACGATTTCCCCGGCCGCGGGGAGGTGCTCCACATAGCGCTGGAAGTACCATTCGCCCCGCTGCCGATCGGTTGGTGCCGGGAGGGCTACGGTCCGGGCAAAACGTGGATTCAGGTACTCGGTGACCCGCTTGATGGCGCTCCCTTTCCCGGCCGCGTCCCGTCCTTCAAAAATCACGAGCACCCGCGCTCCCGTGCTGCGGACCCATTCCTGCATCGCGACGAGCTCGGCCTGGAGCCGGAATAGTTCCCGTTCGTAGATTTTGGTGCCAAGCCGCGGGGGGGCCGCTCCGCCATCGGCTTTCCTGCCGGCATGGCGTTTGCCGGAGCCACCCTTATCCTTTGCCATGGTTCCCGTTCCAGTCGTCCCGCGCGGAGCAACCCGCCACCTGGCCCATTCTTGCGGAGCAGCCGAAGCCCCACAAGGGGAGGCAGCACTTCGGACACGAGCAGCCCGGTGCTCCTATGCTGGGCCCATGGAAGCCCCAACATCGATGGCGATGCAGCCCATCCTCACCCTCACCGTGAATCCCGCGCTGGACATCAGCACCTCGACCGGACAGGTCATGAGCGGCCACAAGCTCCGGTGCTCCACCAGCCGAGTCGACCCGGGCGGCGGCGGGGTGAACGTGGCCCGCGTGGTGCAGCGGCTCGGCGGCCGGGCGCTGGCGGTCTACACCGCCGGCGGACCCACGGGAGAGGCGTACCGCCGGCTGATCGAGGCCGAGCGTATCCCCGCCCTGGTGGTGCCGGTCGCCGGCAGCACACGGGAGGATTTCACCGTTGATGAGACGACGACGGGAAAGCAGTTCCGCTTCGTGCTGGAGGGTCCCGAGCTGAGCGAGCCGGAGTGGCGCCTATGCCTGGCCCTGGTAGCGGATTCACTCCCGGTGGGCGGGTACGTCGTCGCCAGCGGCAGCCTGCCTCCGGGGGTCCCGGAGGATTTCTATGCGCAGGTGGCGCGGCTGGCCCGCCTCTACGGTGCGCGCTGCATTGTGGACACCTCCGGGCCGGCACTGGCAGAAGCCCTCGCCGAGGGGGTATTCCTGGTCAAGCCGAGCCGCCGGGAACTGGGGCTGCACGTTGGCACGGCGCTTACCAGCGAAGAGAGCCAGGTCGAGGCTGCCGCAGCGCTGGTTGCTGACGGCTCCGCGGAACATGTGGCCCTGACCCTAGGCGGCGAAGGAGCCGTGCTGGCCTCGAAGTCCGGGATCCTCCGGCTGGCTGTGCCGCAGGTGCAGGTTCGCAGCACCGTCGGAGCGGGCGACAGCTTCCTGGCCGGGTTCGTGCTCCGTCTGGCGCAGGGCCGGACGCTGGAATCGTCGTTCCGCGCGGCCGTCGCAGCCGGCAGCGCGACGGTGATGACGCCGGCCACCGAACTCTGCCGGCGTGACGACGTCGAACGGCTGGAGGCCGACCTCAACTCCCGGGCCGTGGACGGGGGCACACTCCTGTGAGGCCGGGACCGGCCAGGCTGGCGGTTGCGCTGCTGCTTGCCGGAGCAACCGCAGGCTGCTCCTGCTCCGTCCCGAACGCCAGCCCTGCCCTCGCAGCCCGCCGCTTAGCGCGGGGTCGGTGTCAGCAGTTCGACGACTTGGTACGGATCGTGCCCGGGGACGACGTTATGCATGGTGATCTTCTGCTCCGCGGGGCTGATGTGGATCTCCCAGCCCCAGTCCGGCCCCTCCGGCGCGGCATAAGATCCGGTAAGCCGGAGCACACCGTCGGAACCCACCTCCCCGGCCAGGTTCAGCCAAACCTGGGCCGTGTGCCACGAATCTGCCCATACTGCCTTTGCCGCGGCGGCCGTACCGCCAAGCAGCAGCACCCCGTCCTGCGGTTTTCCGTCCTCCTCCCAGGTGTAGGAAATCGTCGCGAAATCGTGTGCGGCCACGCTGACCGTGGCGGCCGAGGGCGAGCGCCGGTACTCGTCCGTAGGCATGATCCGTAGGTCGTTGGTGCCGTTCCAGCTACCAAAAAAAGGGGCAAGGAACTCGACGATGGGCAGGGTTGTATTCATGGCTGCAGTCTAGCGGCCGGTTCCGGGACAGGTTCGGGGACGATGGTCTGCTGCCCGGGGCAGGACCCGAGGATCCGCTTCATTGCATCCTTTTCTGCTGCCGTCACCCACAGCTGGTAGGCGGCCTTGACCGAGATCTGCCGGGCAACGTAGTGGCAGCGGAAGGCCCTGTTCGGCGGAAGCCAGGTGGCGGCGTCGGACGCGCTCTTGTCCTGGTTGGCCGGGCCGTCCACGGCGATCAGGTTGAGCGGATCGTTGGCGAGGTGCTCACGCTGCTGGGCCGTCAGCTGCTGGGCGCCCTTCTGCCAGGCGTCGCCGAGCGCGACGACGTGATCGATCTGCAGGGCCTGGCTGCTATCGGCTCCGCGGCGGAAGGACATCAGGTGCCCGGTGTACGGTTCCACAAGGGTTCCCGCGGCCACCCGGCAACGGGAGCCCTCGGTGAACCCGGCGTCCCCAAGGTCCCGGCGGAGGATGTCATTGCGCGTGTCGCAGCCGTTCCGGTCCACATCGAGCCAGGCCTGCCCGAAGGCGGCCCGGTCGTAGTTGTCCCGGGCGGCACGGCCTTTGACCGCGAGCAACTCCAGCGCAGCGGCAGCGGATCCTGGCGGGACCGGCCGTACCGCCGGGACGGCCTTCATCCAGCCCGGGGCGAGCACGGGCGCCTCGCGCGGTCCGGTGGCCGCGGGCTCGGAGACGGCGAACTGGCCCGCCGCGAAAAACCAGCCCAGTCCCCCGATGACGACGAAACCGCCGGCGGCCAGCACGGCCCATGCCTGGCGGGACCGGCGCCTGGCCCGGCGGAAGTCCGCCCATGTGGTAGTCATGGCCGGTCCAGGTCACTGCACGCCAGCGCGGGGGTTTCTTGCTGCACTCCCGAATCCTAGGCCGGGCACCCCGCGCTCAGTGCGTTGTCCACCGTGTGGAGGACAGGCGGCCCGCTAGTTCTCTTTGGTCACCCGGGCGAGGTCTTCGTTGGCGAGGGCCATAAGCGATTCGAGTTGCTGGACCCGCGCCTGGTCAACCTCACCGACCGCATACTTGGCCCGGGCATCGTCGAGGAGCCGTTTGGCTTCCTTGGCGTTCCGCCGCGCGACGTCCAGGGCGTGTTCCAGGGTGGTGTCGTGTTCCACTGCCGAGTTCTGTTCCATGGCACCATTGTGGTGCCCTTTCCCGGCCGATTCCAGTGGACCGGCCGGGAAAGGGGAACAGACTTCAGGAAATTGCCGTCAGGCTGTTACCTCGACGGGGAGGCCGGCGGCCTCCAGCGTTGCTGCCGCATCCTTGGCAGGGAAGGACGGCGGGTTCACGCCGGCCATTTCCTCCATGACCCGGACCACCTGGCAGCTGTAGCCGAACTCGTTGTCGTACCAGACGTACAGCACGAGGTTTTTATCGTTGGAGATGGTGGCCAGGCCGTCGACGATGCCTGCCCGGCGGGAGCCGACGAAGTCCGTGGAGACAACCTCGGGCGAATCGATGTAGTCGACCTGCTTGCGCAGCGGCGAGTGCAGCGACATTTCCCGCAGGTAGTCATTGACCTCATCCTTGGTGGTGCCGTTTTCCAGGCTCAGGTTCAGGATGGCCAGGGACACGTCCGGGGTAGGGACGCGAATGGAGCTGCCCGTCAGTTTGCCGAGGAGCTCGGGCAGGGCCTTCGCGACGGCCTGGGCGGCACCCGTCTCGGTGATGACCATGTTCAGCGCGGCAGAGCGTCCGCGGCGGTCGCCCTTGTGGAAGTTGTCGATCAGGTTCTGGTCGTTGGTAAAGGAGTGGACGGTCTCCACGTGGCCGTGCACCACGCCGTAGCGGTCGTTGATCGCCTTCAGGACAGGGGTGATGGCGTTGGTGGTGCAGGACGCCGCGGAGACGATCCTGTCCGATTCGGTGATCGTGGCGTGGTTGATGCCGTGCACGATGTTCTTCAGCGCGCCCTTGCCCGGGGCGGTCAGGAGCACACGGGAGGCGCCCTTGCTCTGCAGGTGCTGGGAAAGGCCCTCAGCATCGCGCCAGCGGCCCGTGTTGTCGACCACGAGCGCGTCGTGGATGCCGTAGGCGGTGTAGTCGACCGTGGCCGGGTTGTCCGAGTAGATGACCTGGATCTGGACGCCGTTGGCGGTGATGGTGTCCTTCTCGAGGTCCACCTTGATGGTGCCTTCGAAGGAGCCGTGGACGGAGTCGCGGCGCAGGAGGCTGGCACGCTTGGCCAGGTCGTTGTCCGAGCCGCGGCGGACCACGATCGCGCGCAGGCGCAGGCCGTGGCCGCCACCGGCCTTTTCGATCAGGAGGCGGGCCAGAAGCCGGCCGATACGGCCGAAGCCATAGAGGACGACGTCGGTGCTGGTGCGGTCATCGCCCCCGCGCTTGCCGACAACCTCGGCGAGTTCCCCGCGGAGGAATTCATCCAGGCTGACGCCGTCGCCCTCGGCGCGGTACTTCTCCGTGAGGCGGGCGATGTCGATGGCGGCGGCGCCGAGGTCCAGCTTGGTCAGGGCGTCCAGCAGCGGGGCGGTCTCTTCGAGGCGCAGCTCTTCCTTGCTCATCCGGCGCGCGAAACGGTGCGCCTTGAGGATGTTCATGGTGGACTTGTTGATCAGGCTGCGGCCGTGGATGGAGGTCACCACGTTGTTCTCGCGGTACAGCCGGCCGATCACCGGAATCATGGCCTCGGCGAGTGCCTCACGGCCCATCCACGTATCAAGACAAGAATCTGACGTCTGACTCACAGAACTACCTTCCTAAAATCCACCGCTTACGGCGTCGTACGCGGATCACGGCCGCCGGAGCGTGTCCGGAACCTAGGTGCTGGCGGGGATTCGGTCCACCCCGGGCACCTGCATGGTGCGCAAAGAAAAAGCCACCGGCTGCGAACGCAGACCCGGCGGCAGAACTTCTACGTTCACCATCCATTCTAGGGCGGTGCGACGGCGGCCGGTGCCGGGTTGCGCGTGAAATCACTCACACGGGCCGGTTTCAGCGGAATCACCCGGGCCAGGGTGCGGCATTAGGGTGGAGCCATGTCCACCATGTTCGTCTTTGCCCTCGCCGGCGTCGCCTTTGCCCTGCTGGTGCTCCGTGTGACAGTGCCCGGCATCCCCTTGAAGAGGTTCGCACGCAGGCTGACGCCACTGGACATGGCGGTGACCGTGGCCGGCACGCTGGGACTGATTCTGCACTGCACCTCGATGTTCTTTCCCCAGGTTGTGGCCGCAATACCGGGCACGGAGGGCGTTGCCGGGCAGATCAACGCCATGGGAACGGCCAGCATGATCTGGTACGCGGTACCTGCCCTGCTGGTTATGGCGGGACTGCGCAGGCAGCACCCGGCGGCCCTGGCGCTCCTGGCCGCTTCCCTGCTGGCTGTTGGCATCACCATGTATAACGGCAGCCCACTGTCCCTCCACATGGCCACCATCTTCGCCGCGGGCGTGATGCTTGCCGCTACCCTTTTTCTCCTGGGCACCCCGCCGTGGCGGCAGGATCAGCACACAGCACGCAGCTGAAGCCGCCGGCCACAGCCTCTGCCACGCAAAAGTGCCACGGACCTCCAAGGGAGGAACCGTGGCACTTCCCGCCGGTGCAGACTAGATCTCCGGCAGGTTTTCCTGGTGGGGTGTTACTTGGTGTTGACGGTGATCTTGGCGATGCCGACGAGCATGTCGGCTTTCACGGCGTCGGTCTTGAAG
>NZ_MQTQ01000008.1:68583-106572 GCF_020532805.1 Arthrobacter sp. SO5
AAGGGAGAAGCCGGAGCCGGCGTGGCTGATCAGGCCCTGCACGTACGGGCGGTAGTCCTGGGCGGGGTCGTAGTAGTCGACCTTGCCGCCGGTGATCGGGAAGATCAGCGAGCCGTCGGTCAGGGCCGCGGTGCCCACCACGCCGGGGGTGAGCTTGAGGGTTTCCAGGGCCTTGGCGAAGGAGGCATCGAGCTTGACCGCGGTGGAGGTCCCGGTCAGTGCCGGGATCGCGGCCAGCGGCTTGGGCATGGCGGCCATGGCGGAGGAGGAGGCCGTAGAGGTGGCCGGGGCGGAGGAGGCGGTGTTCGCCGGGCTGCAGGCGGCCAGGGAGAACATGAGGGAACCGGCAGCGGCAACGCCGGCGAAGGTCTTGAGGGATGTGCGCATGGGAGTGCTCCTTGAAATCTGTGGGGTGGTGACCGTTCCCGCGGGTGGTGCTTTACCGAGTGACTCGGGCGGGCCCGGTGCTTGTCTGTCAGGAGTACTTCGACAGCGCAGCCGGCCCGGATGGGTCAGCCCCGATCCGTCACCAATCCGTTACCTCGGGCAACGGGGGCGCGGCCGCATTTCGGCGGGAAGTATCCCGGCGAGCCACCAGCTCTAACCGGCCGGATGATCCCTGCGTTGGTGGATGGGTTGACCGATACGCCGGGTTCTGTGTTCCCGCGCTGTTGCCGGTGCGGGAATAGCGGCCATCCATCTACGAACGCCGTTGCCGACGCCCTCCAGCAGCCTACCCGGACACTCGGGCGAGCAGCCCTCAAACGTGCCCTGTCTGGCCTTGCTCCGGGTGGGGTTTACCTAGCCTTCCCGGTCACCCGGGAAGCTGGTGGTCTCTTACACCACCGTTTCACCCTTACCTGCCCTGCCGCCTGTGCAAGCACACACGGCACGCAGGCGGTCTGTTCTCTGTGGCACTGGCCTGCGGGTTACCCCGAGTGGGCGTTACCCACCACCCTGCCCTGCGGAGCCCGGACGTTCCTCGAGCCACTTGCGTGACGCGCGGCCGCCTGGTCAACCCATCCGTCGTCCATTCTACGGTCCCCCGGGACGGCGAATCACCGGCTGCGCCCGTATGAGGCCCGTATGAGCAAGGCGTCATGTTCCGGCTCGGCAGCGTCAGCGGCAGCGGCGGCGTGGCCCGGACTCGGTGGCGCACAGCCCTGACACTTATGATCAGAAGATGGAAGAGCCGTTGCTTGGCCGCCGGCGGATGCTGGAACTCGGAGCCGGCCTTCTTGGCGCCGCCGCAATCGCGGCCTGCGCGCCCCCGGCAGGCCAGCCGGAAGCAGCTTTGTCGGGGCGGCAGACCGGTCCCCCGAACGGCGTGCTGACCGGCCAGCCGACGCCAGCCACTGTTCCTGTCAGCACGGCTCCCGGCGTCGACGTCCGGAAGGGATCCTTTGTCTCGGCCTTCCGCCCGGATACCGCCACCGGGTGGTCTCTCGCGGCGCCGGTCATCGCCGGGGCCGGGCAGCAGGAGATGCCTGTGGTGGTCTTCCTGCACGGTACCGGCAGCGACAACCGCTTCCTCTTCGAGGACCTCGGCATCCAGGCCATCCTGCAGCGGTACCTGGCCGACGGCGGGACACCATTCGCGATCGCGTCCGTGGACGGCGGCGACGGGTGGTGGCATGCTCGGGCCGACGGCACGGACACCCAGTCCATGCTGGTCGCCGAGTTCGTCCCGCTGCTGGCCGGCCTCGGCTTCGACACCGGACAGCTGGGACTGTTGGGCCTTTCGATGGGTGGATTCGGCGTGCTCCTGCTCGCTTCGCAGGGGAAGCTGCCCGGCCTCAAGGCTGTGGCGGCGATGAGTCCGGCGGTCTTCAGCGAGTATGGCGACGGTTTGGAGGACGCCTTCGACAGCCCCGAGGACTTCCAGGCAAACGATGTCTTCGCGCTGCGGCCCCAGCTGGAGACATTGCCCAAGCGGATCGATTGCGGGACCGAGGACGCCCTGTTGCCTTATGTCCAGGAGTACGTCAGCAGGCTCCCCGGCCACGTCGAGGGCGGCTTCCAGCCCGGCGGCCACGAATCCGTCTACTGGCGGCTCATCCTGCCCAGCATCCTGTCCTTCCTGGGCAGGCAGCTGGCCTGATCCGGGGCGCGGCTAAGATCGTAGGGTGCTAATTCTGCTGCCGCCCTCCGAGGGCAAGACGCCAGCCGCGGGCGGCGACGCCGTCGACTGGATGTCCCTGAGCTTCCCCGGCCTGAACAGCTACCGGGCCAAGGTCCTGGAGGCGCTCGGCACCGTCAGCGCCCATGAGGACGCCCTGGCGCTCCTCGGCGTCGGCGCCTCGCTGCGCGCCGACGTCGAACGCAACACCCGCCTGCACGCCGAACCTGCGGCGCCTGCACACCAGGTGTATTCGGGCGTGCTGTACGACGCGCTCGATTACAACTCGCTGACCCCGGCCCAGCGGAAGAGAGCAGACGCGTCGGTGCTGGTGGTTTCCGCGCTGTGGGGCGCCATCCGCTTCGCCGACCGCGTGCCGGCGTACCGGCTGTCGATGTCGACGGCACTGGCCGACGTCGGACGCCTTGCCTCGTTCTGGAAGCCGCACCTCACCGAGGCCCTGCTGGCCGCCACGGACGGTGAGCTTCTGGTCGATTGCCGCTCCAGCACCTACGCCGCGGCCTGGACTCCCCCGCCGTCGCAGACTGTCGCCGTGAACGTGTTCACCGAGGCCGACGGCGTCCGCAAGGTGGTCAGCCACTTCGCCAAACACACCCGCGGGGAGCTGGCCCGGCATCTGCTGACACGCCGGGGCAAGGCACCGCAGACCCCCGCGCAGCTACTGAAGTCGGCGGCGGAGAGATGGACCGCGGAGCTCGTCGAGGGCACGGCCCGGAAGCCGCACACCCTCAACATCATCCTGCCGAAGTGACTCGCAGCTGGGGCCGTTTTGAGCGTCCAAAACGGCCTTTGCTGCGAGTCACTTGGGTGGTTTGCTAGACCCACTCGGCGGAGCGGACCAGGATGCAGCCGGAATCCGGGCAGAAGACGATGTCGTCCTCGGCGGCGGCCTTGATCTCGGCGAGGTCGCCCGGGCTCAGCTGCATGCCCGAACCCTCCGAGGTTCCGTGGAACAGCCGGGCCGCGCCGACGCCACGTTTGGCCAGGGTCTTCTCATAAACCGCCAGCAGGCCCGCGTCCAGCCCTTCGGCAAACTCGGCGCGCTTGCCGCGGACGACTGTGGCCTCGGCGGCGATCTCGGCCAGCTGCTCGTCCAGTTCTGCACGGATGACGGCGAAGGAACCCTGGATATCATCGACGATTTGCTGCTGGGCGGCCTGGCGCAGACGCAGTGAATCCAGCCGTTCCAGGACCTCCAGCTCGACGTCCTCAAGGTCGGAGCGGCGTTTGTTCAGGGATACGAGGTCACGCTGCAGGGCGACGAGGTCCTTGGACAGGCCAGTGCCGCTGTTGAGCTTCGCCTCGTCGCGTTCGATCCGGGAGGCAACCTGCTCGACGTCCGCTTCGGCCCGCTTGAGCGCGAGCTCGGCGTCGTGCATGGCCACCTTAGCGGCGCCGAGTTCACCGTTGGCGATGCCGAGGGCAGCCTCAAGATCGGTAATCCGGGAATCGCTTTCAAGGCTTCGGCGGCGGTTGGACAGGGATTTGAGCTTGGCATCAAGTCCCTGCAATTCGAGCAACTTCAACTGTTCCGCCGGTGCTGCCTTGGCCACTATTACCTCCGCTTGTTCCCTGCCGGCCGGAGCCGGGCGCCTAGTCGGCGCTCCCTAGACTCTAGCGCCTAGCGTGCTCCCAGCCTCGCTGCGCTCACCCGGGGCCCCTCGCACGCCAGGCTTAGCCCGGAGTCAGAATGAAGTCCCAGGGGTCGCTGTTGGTGGTGCTGACCCGGATCTCGACGTCGTGCCCCTGATCGGCCAGTACATTGCCCAGCGCCTGGGCGGCGGCCGGCAGCCAGAGCCATTCACTGGCGAAGTGCGAAACGTCGATCAGGTACGGCCGGTCATTGACGGCCGACTCGCGCGCTTCCGACGCCGGATGATGCCGAAGGTCTGCGGTCACGTACACGTCCGCGTTGCTCGCCCGCACCTCACCGAACAGTGAATCGCCGGCCCCGCCGCAGAGGGCAACCCGCCGGACCAGGCCGTCCGGGTCCCCGGCAACGCGCACTCCCCCGGCGACCGAGGGCAGGATACCGAAGACGCGGGCGGCAAAGTCACCCAGCGTGATCATCTCCTCGAGGTCCCCGACGCGGCCGATGCCTTCCTCCGGCAACCCGTTGGCGGCCGGGGTCAGCGGGGCAACGTTCTGCAGGCCCAGCGCGTCGGCCAGAACGTCCGAGACGCCCCCGACGGCGGAATCACCGTTGGTGTGAACCGTCAGCAGGCCGGTTCCCGACTCGATCAGGCGGTGCACGGCTTTGCCTTTGGCGGTGTTCGCGGCCACCGAGGTGACGCCCTTGAGCAGGAGGGGATGGTGGGTGATGAGCAGTTCGGCACCCCAGTCGATGGCCTCTTCGATCACCTCAAGGGTCGGATCGACGGCGAACAGGATCCTGCTCACCCCGGCGGACGGGTGACCTGCCACGAGCCCCACCTCATCCCAGTCCTCGGCCAGGGATTCGGGCCAGAGTTCCTCGACGGCGAGCAGGATCATGCCCAGGGTCGGCGCCCCGGATGCGTCCACGTCCCCGTTGCCGGCATCCTGGCGGTCCGGGGACCCGGCTGAAACGTCGCTGTTTACAGGTTCCATACCCTCATTTTTACCCTATCGGCCGGCCGGACCCGCCGGCGTCGGGAATCAACGGGACGTTTCAACCATTGAACAGTGCATGAGAGAACAGAGCATGAGAACTTTTGTCCTCGGCGGAGGCTGCTTCTGGTGCCTCGACGCCGTCTACCAGAAAACCAAGGGTGTCAGCTCGGTCGTTTCGGGTTACACGGGAGGCCACGACCCAGACCCGGACTACTACGCCGTGTGCGGCGGCACCACAGGCCATGCCGAGGTGGTTGCGGTGACCTTCGATGAGAACGTGATCCCGGCGGAGGTCATCCTGGACATGTTCTTCGCACTGCACGACCCCACCACCCTTAACCGCCAGGGCTACGACGTCGGCACGCAGTACCGCTCCTCGATGTTCTACGAGACCACGGAGGAGAAGATCCTTTTCGAGGAAGCAATCGAGCGGAACCAGCAGCTGTGGTCGCACCCGATCGTGACCGAGGTCAGCCGGCTGCCGGTGTTCCACCGGGCCGAAGCCATGCATCAGGACTTCTACGCCAAGTACCCGGAGGAAGGCTACTGCCAGGTGATCATCAACCCGAAGCTCGCCAAGGCCAGGAAATATTACTCCTCGTGGCTTAATGCTTAGCTGGGCCCCTTGAGCCCTCGTTAGGCTGGCCTTAGTACTCCCCCTCTCCTTCTGCAGATAGGTACATATACCCATGGCACGGATCTATGACGATGTGACCCAGCTGGTCGGCGGCACTCCGCTGGTCCGGCTCAACCGGTTGACCGAGGGCCTGGACGCCACAGTGGCCGTCAAGCTGGAGTTCTACAACCCGGCCAACAGCGTCAAAGACCGGATTGGCGTCGCGATTGTCGACGCTGCCGAGAAGTCCGGAGCCCTCAAGCCCGGAGGCACCATCGTCGAAGGCACGTCCGGCAACACCGGGATCGCCCTGGCCATGGTCGGCGCGGCCCGCGGCTACAAGGTCATCCTGACCATGCCGGAAACCATGTCCACAGAACGCCGTGTCATGCTCCGCGCCTACGGCGCCGAGATCGTGCTGACGCCGGGGTCCGAAGGCATGCGCGGCGCCGTGGAGAAGGCCCAGGAGATCGTGGCTGCCACGGAGAATTCCATCTGGGCCCAGCAGTTCGCGAACGAGGCCAACCCCGAGATCCACCGCCAGACCACGGCCGAGGAAATCTGGTCCGATACGGACGGCAAGGTCGATATCTTCATCGCCGGCGTCGGCACCGGCGGAACCGTCACCGGCGTCGGGCAGGTCCTCAAGGAGCGCAAGCCCGGCGTGCAGATCATCGCCGTCGAACCGAAGGACTCCGCCATCCTCAACGGCGGCGCCCCCGGCCCGCACAAAATCCAGGGCCTCGGCGCCAACTTTGTTCCGCAGATCCTGGACACCAGCGTCTACGACGAGGTCATCGACGCCAGCCTGGAAGATTCGGTGCGCGTGGCCCGCGAGCTGGGCGTCAAGGAAGGTATCCTTGGCGGCATTTCCTCCGGTGCGATCGTCTGGGCGGCCCTCGAGCTCGCCAAGCGGCCGGAGAACGCCGGTAAACTCATTGTTGCTATTGTCTGCGACTTCGGTGAGCGCTACATCTCCACCGTGTTGTACGACGACATCCGCGGCTGAGACCAGCCCCGGCCCAAGATTTCGTAGAAAGGTCTTTGTGAGCTTCTTCGCAAGACTGAAGGAAGACCTCGACGCCGCCCGGTCCCACGACCCGGCGGCCCGAGGTTCTTTTGAGAACTTCTTCGCCTATTCCGGCCTGCACGCGATCTGGTTCCACCGCCTGACGCACCGGCTGTGGCAGAACCCGGCGCTGCGGTTCCCGGCCCGGCTGATCTCCCAGCTGGCCCGGTTCATGACCGGGATTGAGATCCACCCCGGCGCAACGATCGGCCGCCGTTTCTTCATCGACCACGGCATGGGCGTGGTCATCGGCGAGACCGCCGAAATCGGCGAGGACGTCATGATCTACCACGGCGTGACCCTTGGCGGCCGTTCGCTGGCCAAGGTCAAGCGCCACCCCACCATTGGGGACCGCGTCGTGATCGGCGCCGGAGCCAAGGTCCTGGGTCCCATCACCATCGGCCAGGACAGTGCCATCGGCGCCAACGCCGTGGTGGTCAAGGATGCCCCGGCCGAATCGATCCTCACCGGGGTGCCGGCCACCTGGCGGCACCGCGACGCGCAACGCGAGACCAAGCCTGCCGTCGATCCAGCCGAGTACGAGATCGAATACCGGATCTGACCGCGCGGCGTTCCCTAGGCGGGGAAGCGCTTGTAGATGTTCCAGATCACGACGTCAAAGACCCGGTCCGGCAGCAGGCGCCGGAGCAGCAGGATGGCGCGCGCGCCCTTGCCCACCGGATACCGGGTCTTCGGACGTGCCGAGGTCGCTGCGTGCACAATCGCGTCCGCAATCACATCAGGATGTGTGGACATCGCCGATCCGTCGGTGGAGGCCAGCGCAGCAGCCACGACCTTCGCCTGATCCATGTAGGGGCCGCGGCCCGAGGTTGCCAGCAGGCTTTCGCCGGAGATGGCGCCCCACTCGGTCTGGGTCCCGGCCGGCTCGATGATCGAAACCTTGATGCCGTGGGGCTTGAGCTCAACCCGCAGGGAGTCACTGAGCCCCTCCACGGCGAACTTCGTGGCGTGGTACCAGGCGCCCAGCGGCTCATACATCTGCCCCCCGATGGAGGACACGTTGATGATCCTGCCCCGCCCTGTTGCCCGCATGGCAGGCAGCACCAGTTGCGTCATCCGGGCCAGGCCGAACACGTTGACGTCGAACTGCCGCCGGCCCTCGGCAAGTTCCACTTCCTCGAGCGAGCCGTAGGAGCCGTAGCCCGCGTTGTTGACCAGGACATCGACCCTCCCATGAACGGCAATCACCGCGCCGACGGCGGCACTCATGGATTCCTCGTCCGTCACGTCCAGGGCCACCACCTTGACCCCGTGCGCCTTCAACGGCTCCATCTTCTCGACGCGGCGCGCCCCGGCATAGACCGTGAATCCTTGCGCCGCGAGCTTCTTGGCAGTTTCAAAACCGATGCCGGTGGACGCACCGGTGACAAACGCTACGGGCTGGGACATGTGGTGCACTCCTTGGACGGTCTGTGGCCGGAAACACGGACGGCCGGCATTCCCCAGCGTATCGGGGAGTGCCGGCCGTCCGGGTGCAGGACTGGGCCTAGTGGGTGTCCACAGCCTCGATCTCGGACTTGTCCTCGCCCCAGAGCGTGTGGAACGAACCCTCAGCGTCGACGCGGCCGTAGGTGTGCGCGCCGAAGAGGTCGCGCTGGCCCTGGATCACGGCGGCCGGGAGGCGCTTGCGGCGCAGGCCGTCGTAGTAGGCCAGCGAAGAGGAGAACACCGGCACCGGGATGCCGAGCTGGACTGCCGTCGAGACCACCCGGCGCCAGGCCGGGAGGAGCTCGGCGATCGCCTGGGTGAAGGCCGGGGCGAACAGCAGGTTGGCCGGCTTCTCTTCCGCGGCGTAGGCCTTGGTGATCTCCTTGAGGAGTTCCGCGCGGATGATGCAGCCGCCGCGCCACAGCGAGGCGATCTCGTCCAGCTTCAGGTCCCAGCCGTATTCCTTGGCAGCTGAGGTGAGCATGTCCAGCCCCTGGGCGTAGGAGACCAGCTTGGAGGCGTACAGCGCCTGGCGGACATCCTCGACAAAGCTCTCGGGGACCTCGACGTCGGCCTCTCCGCCGGCGAGCAGTTCCTGGGCCAGCTTGCGCTGCTCAGTCTGGGAGGACAGCGCGCGGGCGAAGACCGATTCCGCGATGCCCGACGTCGGGGATCCCAACTCGAGCGCGGAGATGACCGTCCAGCGGCCGGTCCCCTTCTGGCCGGCGGCGTCCACGACGACGTCGACGAACGGCTTGCCGGTCTTCGCGTCCACGTGGCCGAGGACCTCGGCGGAGATTTCGATCAGGAAGGAGGCGAGATCGCCCTTGTTCCACTCTGCGAAGATCCTGGCCTGCTCTGCCGGTTCGATGCCGGCGCCGGAGCGCAGCAGGTCGAACGCTTCGCCAATGACCTGCATGTCGGCGTATTCGATGCCGTTGTGGACCATCTTGACGAAGTGGCCGGCGCCGTCTGTGCCGATCCAGGCGCAGCACGGCTTGCCGTCCACGTGCGCGGCGATCTTTTCCAGGAGCGGGCCGAGGGCGTCGTAGGACTCCCTGGAGCCGCCGGGCATGATCGAGGGGCCGTTGAGGGCACCTTCCTCACCGCCGGAGACGCCGATGCCGACGAAGTGCAGGTCCTTCTTGGCGAGCGCCGCTTCGCGGCGTCGGGTGTCCTCGTAGTGGGAGTTGCCGGCGTCGATGATGATGTCGCCGGCTTCCAGGAGCGGCTCGAGCTGTTCGATCACGGAGTCGACCGGCTTGCCGGCCTTGACCATGATCAGCACGCGGCGCGGCTTTTCCAGCGAGTCCACGAGCTCTTGGAGCGTCTCTGTGCGGACGAAGTCGCCGTCCCGGCCGTGCTTGGCCAGCAGGGCGTCGGTCTTTTCGACGGACCGGTTGTGCAGGGCAACGGTGAAGCCGTTCCGGGCCAGGTTTCGGGCGAGGTTGGCCCCCATCACCGCAAGGCCGGTGACACCGATGTGTGCTGACATCAAAACTCCAATTCATTTCTGTGCAACGAGTGCAGATCGTCCCGCGTGAGGCTGCGGAACACGCTCCACGGGAACAGTGCCTGTGAATAAACCATATGTATCTCCGCGGGCTGCGGGAAAGCAGTGCCCACGAAGCGGAATACGGCGCGTCACCACCAGTCTATGATTTCCGGCGCACTTCCCGCCTGTCGGGGGCGGAACGGCGGCTGGCCGTCCGGCCGGCTGTCCTTCCGGCTGTCCGTCCCCCTGTCCGTCCCCCTGTCCGTCTTGTTTAGGGCCTGCCGCATTATGCTTACGACTATGTCAACCAGCCTCCACCACCGTGCCATCGAGCACCTGGGTACCCGGATCGTCGCAGGCGAGCTCCCGGCCGGCCACGTCATGCTGGCCGAGCACCTGGAAAGCGAACTCAGCGTTTCACGCTCGGTGGTGCGCGAGGCGGTCCGTGTGCTTCAGTCCCTGGGCCTGGTTGAGACCACCAAGCGGGTGGGTATCCGGGTGCTGCCGGCGGACCGCTGGAATCCCTTTGACCCGCGGGTCATCCGCTGGCGCCTCGCGGGCGAAGGCCGCGGAGCCCAGTTGCGCTCCCTCGCCGAGCTCCGCACCGCCGTCGAGCCCGTGGCCGCGGAACTGGCCGCCGTCAATGCCCCGGCGGAGCTGCGGCGCGAGCTCGTGGAGGTTTCGCACGCCATGCGCGACGCCGGCCAGGCCGGAGATGTACCGCGGTTCCTGGAGCTGGACATCCACTTCCACTCGCTGCTGCTTTCCGGATCCGGCAACGAAATGTTCGCCAATATGGTGGGCCAGGTCGCCGAGACGCTGACCGGCCGGACAGTGCACGGCCTGATGCCCGCCCACCCGCGGGAAACTGCCCTGCAATGGCATGTGGACGTGGCCGAAGCGATTGCCGCCGGGGACAGCGCCGCCGCCCGGGCAGCATCGGACCGGATCATGCGCGAGACCATCACCGAGATGGAACCGGAGTGGAAGAACCAGCCCAGGGTCTTCGTCCCGGTCCCGCGCCGCTAAGCGGACCGACGAACGGCGGACTCGCGAAGACCAAGCAGATCAGCGCCAGTCCATAGGATGGTTCGATGAGACCCGTTGAGACCATCGTCGCGATCGCAGTCCCCCTTGAAGCCGAGCAGGTGGAGCGCATACGCGCCGTAGATCCCTCCGTAACCGTCCTCTACGAACCGGAACTGTTGCCGCCGGAACGCTTCCCAGCGGACCACTCCGGAGATCCGGACTTCCACCGGACGCCGGAGCAGGAAGAACGCTACTGGGACATGCTGAACCAGGCACAGGTCCTGTACGGGTTCCCTGACGAAAGCCCGGCGGGCCTGGCCAGAATCGCCGCCAGCAACCCCCGCCTGGCCTGGATCCACGCCATGGCGGCGGGCGCCGGAGGTACGGTGAGAGCATCAGGACTGGATGCCGGGACCCTGGCGAAGTTCAAGGTGTCCACCTCTGCTGGCGTTCATGCCCTGCCGCTCGCCGAGTTCGCCGCCCTCGGCATCCTCAATGGATTCAAGCGCAGCGCTGAACTGGCACAGGACCAGACGGCCAGGATCTGGCCCGATCTCCGCACCCCCACGCGCCTGGTACATGGCTCACACCTCGTGGTCACCGGCCTGGGCGAAATCGGGCTGGAGACTGCGCGCATCGCCCGGGCCCTGGGCATGACCGTCAGCGGCACGAAGCGGGCTGTGGAGCCCATCGACGGCATCGAGGAAGTCGCGGACAACGGTGGCCTCGCCGGGCTTCTGGCCACGGCTGACGCCGTCGTCAATACGCTTCCGGGCACACGTTATACGGAAAAACTCTTCAGCCGCGAGGTCTTCGCGGCCATGAAACCCGGAACGGTCTTCGTCAACGTGGGCCGTGGCACCGTGGTGGACGAGGACGCGCTGCTTGAGGCCCTCGGGAACGGCCAGGTCTCCTACGCCTGCCTCGATGTGTTTGCCGTCGAGCCCCTCCCGCAGGACAGCCCGCTGTGGAGCCACCCGAAGGTGATGGTTTCCCCGCACACTTCGGCCCTGAGCGAGGCCGAAAACCGGCTGATCGCGGAGCGTTTCTGCAGCAACCTGCGCACGTTCCTGGACGGCGGCGAACTTCCCCACGTCGTGGACACGGTCCACTTCTACTAGGTCCCGCGGCTTCTACTAGGTCCCGCGGCCTGCCCGGCCCGCCGCAAGACGGCGGCGCTGTGGCGACCAACTAGGCGGACGTGCCGTCAGGGCCCTTCCCCTGCGTCGCCTGTTCCGCCTGCACGGCCCTGTAGATGTTCCCGTGGATCATCTGCTGACCGATGAGCTCGATCACACCATCCCTGTCCAAAGTGGCCCGAACCGCGGGCTTCAGCCTGGTCAGGCGCAGGCTGACGCCTGCCTGGCGCGCGAGGTCCACGATGTCCGCCATCTTCGCTGCGCCCTGCGAGTCGACGAAGTTGATCCCGCCGCAGTCAAGCACGATGCCGGTGAGTCCCGGTGTGGATTGGATGACCTCACGCAGGCGGTCCTCCAGCGCATCAGCGGTGGCGAAGAAGAGGCCGCCGTCGAACCGGATCACCGCCACGCCGCCAACCACATCGTCGCCGGGGTGACCCTCGGCTTCGCGGTAGACCTGGGTGCCCGGTTCGCGCCCGAGGGACGGCATCTCCGGGTGGGTGGCCACGCCGACCAGCCAAATGAGCGAGAGTCCGATCCCGATGATGACACCGGCGAGCACGCCGAAGATGAGGGTGCCGACTACCGCGGCGACCGCAATCCAGAAGTCGAACTTTTGCACCCGGGCAAGCCGCCGCATCTCCGGAACATTCATCATGCCCATCACCACGGCTTCGATGATCAGGGCCGCCAGCACCGACTTGGGCAGGATCGAGAAGAGCGGCGCCAGGAAGAGCAGCGTCAGCAATACTGTGACGCCCGAGGTGAGCGATGCCAGGCTGGTCTTCGCCCCGGAGTGGTCGTTCAGCGAACTTGCCGACAGACTCGTCGAGACCGGCATCCCCTTGAAGAATCCAGAGGCAATATTGGCCAGTGACTGGGCAGCAGATTCCTGGTTGATGTCGATCTGATACCGGTGCTTGGCGGCGAAAGCCCGCGCATCGCCAGCGGTCTGGGAGAAGCCGATCAGGACCAGCGCCACCGCTGCCAGGGCGACGGTTCCCACGTGGTCCCACATCAGCTGACCGTTCGGGACTTCCAGCGACGGCAGGCCCCGGGGCACATCGCCCACCAGCGCCACGCCCTTCGCGCCCAGATCGAACACCGCCGACGCCAGCAATCCGCCCACGACCAGGACCAGGGCTCCGGGGACCCTGGGCGCGATCGCCCTCAGCCCGAAGACGACGGCCAGCGCGACGACGCCCACCACCACGGTGGTCGTCTGCGCCTCGCCCAAGGTCCCCAGCCAGGACCGCAGTTCCTGGATCGGATTGGAGCCGGTGACCTCGGTCCCCGTGAGTTTCGGCAGCTCCCCGATCACGACGTCGATGGCCGCACCGAAGAGGAAGCCCGTGACCACGGCCCGAGAGAGGAACTGGGCGATCCAGCCCATCTTGAAGACGGCGAGGAGCAGGAACAGTATCCCCGAGGCGAGTGTGATCCCCGCAACGAACGAGGCGACATCCTGCTCGCTGGTGATGCCTGCTGCGAGCACGGCACTCGCGGCCACAGCCGCCAGGCCTGAACTTGGACCCATCGAGATCTGCCGGCACGTGCCGAAGATCGCGTACACAATGGCCCCGGCAGCCGCCGCGTACAGGCCGTTCTGGAGCGGAATCCCCGCGATGCCGGCGTAGCCCAGATTTTTGGGAACGATCAGGGCCGCGACGGTCAAGCCGGCGATCAGGTCACCCCGCAGCCACGCGCGGTCGTAGGAGCGGAGCTGGCCCACTATGGGCACGACGGCCGGACCCGTCGCCTGCGACCCTTTCATGCCCCAGTCCTACCCCATGTCCGGGGGTTCCGCCAGAGTCCGCAGGACGCAAGAAGGCCGCAGCCGCCCTTGTTCTGAAGGGGACGCCGCCTGAGGTGCGAGTGGAGCGCGCCAGTGGCCGTGCGGACCTAACCCCGGGGCTAGCGATCTACGAGGCCGCCCTCCGGCGGCAAAACGCCCTCGGACGGTTTCACATTTCCAAGTATTCACGGTATATTCATTACAAGCCTTCCACCGCGGCATCCCCCAATAGTCGCGGTGGAAGGCTTTTCCATTGCTCGATTCGGTCCCGCCCGCCGCCCGCTACGCCGCGTCCGCAACTGCCTCCCGTAGCCGCCAGCCGCCGCCGAGTCCGTCCCGGACGATTTCCATGGTCGTCAGCGCCGAAGCGAGATTTCTGCCCAGCCTCGCCTGGACCTGCCAGACCTCGACGTCAACCCGGCTCAGGCCCTTGGGCATCCGCCGCTCGGCCTCCCACCAGTTCACCCGCTCGAACCAGCGGACCGGCTCGGCGCCGACCGTCCATTCGCGGCTGCCGCGGACCACCGCCATGGGCCGGCCTTCCGCGTCTGTTTTCACCATCACATGTTCCATGCCCGTTACTGTAGGGCGGGGCTGCGACAGTCTGGCTGGACGGGCACTACAACCCCGTGCGCCGGGCTACCTCTTCGGCGACGGTCAGGAGGGCCGCTTCGAACGCTGCCAGCTCTTGCTCTGTGAGACCCGTGGTGGACGCCGCGATCATCCCGTTGAACTCGGCGTGAATGTCGGCCATCACCGCGTGCCCGTCAGGGGTGAGCTCGAGGTACAGGCTGCGCCGGTCGTTAGGATGAGCCAGCCGTGCGAGCCACCCCAGATTCACCAGCCGGGTTGAGATCGCCGTGATTGCCCCGGTGGTGAGCTCCATGTGTTCCGCGAGTTGCTTGGGTGTGACGCTGGCGTTCTCGGCAATCCAGAACAGCGCCCGCAGTTCACTGGGCGAGAGGCCGCGGTCGGTGGCGATCTTTTCGCGGTTGCGCTCGAGGGCACGGACGAATCTGGTGGCTGCGTAGGGAAAGCCAGCGAGGGCGTGCTTGGTGCGTGGTGTTTCCACTCTTCCGCCCCTCCCGGTCGAGGCGCGGATACCTCGATGCGTAAGAGTCAAGTTCGGTTTTTGGTAGGAGTTATCTGAATCACATAGTAACTTACTCACTAAGTCAACTATACTACAGTTCCGACCGAGTTCGTCGAAGACCGCGCTCGGACACCGCAACCATGGAGGATCCGTGATTCCCGACTCTCTCACCCACGGCCAATTCGACACCGTCTACAACTTCTTGTCTTTGGTCATCGCGTCGCAGCTGTTTACGGCGCTGTTTCTGCTGATCGCGCTGCCGCGAATCCTGCCGCGTTATCGGCAGGCGATCACGGTGGCAATCATCGTCTGCGGCATCGCCGCGTACCACTACTTCAGGATCTTCGACTCCTTCAGGGCGTCGTTCGTGACTGACACCGTGGGCGGCAAGGGCGATTACACGCAGGCAGTCGGCCAGGCGTTCAACGAGGGATACCGCTACGTGGACTGGCTGCTGACCGTGCCGCTGCTGCTGTTTGAACTCATTGCAGTTCTTGCGCTCGCGCAATCGGTGCAGAAACGGCTCATCAGGCAGCTCATCCCGGCTGCCGCGCTGATGATCATCCTCGGCTACCCGGGCGAGATCAGCGGCGACAACGGCGTCCGCGCAATCTTCGGACTGCTCTCCACCATCCCCTTCGTGTACATCCTTTACGTGCTGTTCGTGCAGCTCACCAAGTCACTAGGCAAGCAGCCCGCCTCGGTGCGCGGCACCCTCAGCGGGCTGCGCTTCCTGCTCCTCGCGAGTTGGCTTGTGTACCCGATCGCGTATCTGCTTCCGTTGCTCAACATCGAAGGCTCGGATGCATGGGTGTTCAAGCAGGTCGGCTACTCGGTCGCTGACATTGTGGCAAAGGCCGTCTACGGGCTCATCATCTTCCACGTGGCTCGGGTGAAGTCGTACGAGGACGACCCGGAGTTTGCCATGATCGAAATGTCGAAGGAAGACGCCGTGGCAATCAACAAGTAGCCCACCGTCACGATGGCGTCCCCCTCTCCAGGTCGGGCGCCATCGTTCTGGTCCCGGGAGCGTCGTGGCGTGCAGTCCAGAAGCGGCCCGCGTGCCGTGTTCACCCTGGCGACACAGCAAAAACCCCGCTGTACGGGCCATTGGGCCTGCAGCAACGGGGTTTTTTCGTGGTGGGTCCTACCGGGATCGAACCGATGACATCCACGGTGTAAACGTGGCGCTCTACCAGCTGAGCTAAAGACCCAAACCGTTGATTCTGCACCTCAGCGCGTCAACCAACGAACAGCTACTGTACCGGATGCGGCGGGCAGAACGCCAATCGGGATCAGAGCGGCGGGAGCTCATCCGCGAGCCATCTGAGTGACTCGCTGACTCCGGCGTCGAGCTTGATGGTGGCGAGGTCGTCCCCGCGGGTCTGCCCCCGGTTGATGATCACGACCGGTTTGCCCTGCTTGGCGGCGTGGCGGACGAACCGGAGCCCGCTCATCACCGTCAGGGAGGACCCCGCGACAAGCAGGGCGCCGGCCTCGTCGACCATGGCATAGGAACGCTCCACCCGGTCCTTGGGGACGTTTTCGCCGAAGTATACGAAGTCGGGCTTGAGCGTCCCGCCGCAGGCCGGGCACTGTGCCACCATAAAGCTTTCGATCAACCCCGCGTCCTCCACCGTGGCGTCGGCGTCGGGCGCCATCTCCACCACTCCGGCGGCCAGTGCCCGTTCCAGGAAACCGGGGTTGAGTTCTTCGAAGACACCCGCGAGCAACGCGCGGCTGTAGCGGCGGCGGCATGCGAGGCAGATCACCTGGTCGAACCGGCCGTGCAGGTCTATGACATTAATGCTGCCGGCCTCCTGGTGGAGGCGGTCCACGTTTTGGGTGATGAGGCCGGTCAGCAGGCCGCGGTGTTCGAGCTGGGCGACGGCGGCGTGGCCGTCGTTGGGGTCCGCCCGCCGCAGGTGCGACCAGCCGATGTGGTTGCGGGCCCAGTAACGGCGCCGGTTGTCGGCTTCGCCGATGAATTCCTGGTACGTCATGGGAGCCCGGGGCGCGGAGCCGGGGCCGCGGTAGTCGGGGATGCCTGAGTCCGTGCTCAGCCCGGCCCCCGTCAGGACGGCGAAGCGCCCTCCGGCCAGCAAGGCGTGGATGTCCTGCAGGCTTTCCAGTTCATCGCGGGCAGGTTCGGCGGCCGCGACTGGCGGCAGGCTGGCAAAGCCAGTCATGCCGATCCCGGGCCGCCGCTGCCTCACCGTCTCTGTCCCGCCGTCAGTTCCCGGCAAGTCCCGCCAGGGCGGCCCGGTAACCGGCGAAGTCCCGGGCCTGGCCGCGGGGATTCACCACCACATAGCGCACGGTACCGTCCGCATCGATGATGAATGTTCCGCGCTGGGCCATGCCGCTGTCGGGATCAAACACGCCGTACTGTTCGGCGACGGCGCCGTGCGGCCAGAAATCGGCCAGGAGGTCGAAGGTATAGCCTTCCTTCTCCGCATAGGCCCGCTGTGCGAACTTGCTGTCCACCGAGATGCCCAAAACGGTGGTGCCGGATTCCTCAAGGAGAGCCAGGTTGTCCCGGATCTCGCACAGTTCGCCCGTGCAGATGCCGGAGAACGCGAAGGGAAAAAATACGACGGCGACGTTGCGGCCGCGCAGGGCCGAAAGCCGCACGGGCTCGCCGTACTGGTTCACGAGTTCGAAGTCCGGAGCCAGCTCACCAACGGCCGGCACGGCCGGCTGGTGTCCGGCTGCCGGGTGCACGCCTGCCAATGGCACGCCTGCTAGCAGCACGGCCGTGTCGGCTGCGCCGGCTGGCGTCACTTGTTCTTCCGGGTGACCAGGCGCGTGGCGCTCCAGTCCTTCGAGACACCCGCGGACGTGGTGTAGTGCAACCCTGCCGTGGGCGCGGCATCCTGGATGTCCGCCGGTGAGACATAGCCCACCCGGCCGGACTTTGGCGTCAGGACCCAGACAACGCCGCCCTCGGTCAGGGTGGTCCGGGAGCCGACCAATGTGTCAACGAGGTCGCCGTCGTCGGAACGCCACCAAAGAATCACGGAATCAACCACTTCGTGATCGTCCTCGTCAAAGAGTTCCGAGCCCGTGAGGTCTTCAATATCGTCACGCAGGTCGAAGTCGACGTCGTCGTCGTAACCGAATTCCTGAATCAGATCCCCGGACTTGAAACCCAGTTTTTCCGCCACATTTACCGAAGTGGCGGCGTCGGCCTCGCTCACGTGTTGCTCCTATGCTTAGTGTCTTCAATAGCTCTAGTGATTTCCATTACTCCAAGCCAACACCCTTTGGGCCTGCGCTTCAAGCTGTTGGCACTGCGATCCGCCATATTCTGCGTCACACAGGGCGCTCAGAAGTCCGCAGGGCGGATCTTCCTCACACCACCAGTATGCCCGGGAAATACGCGGTGGCCCCCATGCTGCCCGCTACGCATCCGCAAGGTGTCCGGACTAGAGTGGCTGGTGACGACTACGCCCGCAAGGGCGGCTGCCCTGCCGACACCGGCAGGAAAGTTGTGATTGGACCTTGCCCGGCACACATGACCGGGCTGTTGTAACCGATATGTCGCACACGTCGCGTTCACGCCAGGCAGTTACCCTGCCGGAGCTGAGGGCGCCGATGAATGCGCTCAAAGAGAGGTTGGACGTGGCTGCAGGAGATACCTCCCATATCCTCAGCGGGTTGACAAACCAGCTGCCTGATCGTGATCCGGAAGAGACCGCCGAATGGCTGGAGTCCCTGGATAACCTGATTCAGGAACAGGGCACCGAACGTGCCCAGTACATTATGCGTAGCCTGCTCCAGCGGGCGGGCGCCCAGAGCGTGGGCGTCCCGATGGTGACCACCACGGACTACGTCAACACGATCCCCGTGGATCAGGAAGCCGCCTTCCCCGGCGACGAGGAAATCGAGCGCAAGTACCGCGCCTGGCTGCGCTGGAACGCCGCCATCATGGTGCACCGCGCCCAGCGCTCGGATATCGGCGTCGGCGGCCACATTTCCACCTACGCCGGCGCGGCAACCCTCTATGAGGTCGGCTTCAACCACTTCTTCCGCGGCAAGGACCACCCCGGCGGCGGAGACCAGGTCTTCTTCCAGGGCCATGCCTCCCCCGGCATGTACGCCCGCGCTTTCATGGAAGGCCGGCTGAGCGAAGAGGACCTGGACGGCTTCCGCCAGGAGAAGTCCAAGGAAGGCCATGCCCTTTCCTCCTACCCGCACCCGCGCCTGATGCCGGAGTTCTGGGAGTTCCCCACCGTCTCCATGGGCATCGGCCCGATGAACGCCATCTACCAGGCGCAGTCCAACCGTTACCTGCACAACCGCGGCATCAAGGACACCTCGGACCAGCAGGTCTGGGCGTTCCTCGGTGACGGCGAAATGGACGAGCCCGAGTCCCGCGGCCTGCTCCAGCTCGCCGCGAACGACAAGCTGGACAACCTCAACTTCGTCATCAACTGCAACCTCCAGCGCCTCGACGGACCCGTCCGCGGCAACGGCAAGATCATGCAGGAACTCGAAGCGTTCTTCCGCGGTGCGGGCTGGAACGTCATCAAGGTGGTCTGGGGACGGGAGTGGGACTCGCTCCTGGCCAAGGACGAGGACGGCTCGCTCGTCAAGATCATGAACGAGACGGTCGACGGCGATTACCAGACGTACAAGGCCGAGTCCGGCGCGTTCGTCCGCGAGCACTTCTTCGGCCAGACCCCGCAGACCAAGGAAATGGTCCAGGACCTTTCCGACGACGCGATCTGGAACCTCAAGCGCGGCGGCCACGATTACAACAAGGTGTACGCCGCGTACAAGGCCGCCACGGAATTCAAGGGCAAGCCGACGGTCATCCTGGCGCACACGGTCAAGGGCTACGGCCTGGGCACCCACTTCGAGGGCCGCAACGCCACGCACCAGATGAAGAAGCTCACCATGGCGGACCTCAAGGCCTTCCGCGACCACCTGCGCATCCCGATCACGGACGAGCAGCTGGAAGCGGACCTGTACCGGCCCCCGTACTACCACCCCGGCATGGACGCCCCGGAGATCCAGTACCTCATGGGCCGCCGCAAGGAACTGGGCGGATTCGTCCCCGAACGCCGCTCCCGGCACACCGAGATCACCCTCCCGGAGGAGAAGGTCTACGAAGTCGCCAACCGCGGCTCCGGCAAGCAGATGGCAGCCACCACCATGGCCTTCGTCCGCCTGCTCAAGGACCTCATGCGGGATAAGGAGTTCGGCAAACGGATCGTGCCGATCATCCCGGACGAGGCCCGGACCTTCGGCATGGACGCCTTCTTCCCGACGGCGAAGATCTACAACCCCAACGGCCAGAACTACCTCTCCGTGGACCGCGAGCTCGTCCTGGCCTACAAGGAGTCCATCTCCGGCCAGATCGTGCACGCCGGCATCAACGAGGCCGGGTCCGTGGCAGCCTTCACCGCCGCGGGAACCTCCTACTCCACCCACGGCGAACCGCTGATCCCGGTCTACGTCTTCTACTCGATGTTCGGGTTCCAGCGCACGGGAGATTCCTTCTGGGCTGCCGCGGACCAGATGACGCGCGGGTTCATCATCGGCGCCACCGCCGGACGCACCACGCTGACCGGCGAGGGTCTGCAGCACGCGGACGGGCACTCCCCCATGCTCGCGGCCACCAACCCGGCCGTCATGACCTACGACCCGGCGTACGGCTATGAGATCGGGGTCATCATGCGCGACGGGCTCAACCGCATGTACGGCCCCGGCGAAGCCGGGAAAGAAATTGCCGACAACGACCCGTCGCGGAACGTCATGTACTACATCACGGTGTACAACGAGCCGATCGTGCAGCCCCCTGCGCCGGCGGAACTCGACGTCGAAGGCATCATCAAGGGCATCTACCTGCTCGCGCCGGCCAAGATCGATGGCCCGCGCACGCAGATCCTCGCCTCCGGCGTGTCCGTTCCCTGGGCCCTCGAAGCCCAGAAAGTCCTCGCCGAGGACTGGGGCGTCTCCGCCGACGTCTGGTCCGTGACGTCCTGGACCGAACTGCGCCGCGACGCCATGGCCGCCGAGGAAGATGCCTTCCTCAACCCGGGCAAGCCGGCCCGCGTGCCGTTCGTCACCGAACAGCTCGCCGGCGCCACCGGGCCCATCGTGGCAGTCACGGACTACATGAAGGCCGTGCCGGACCAGATCCGCCAGTTCCTGCCGAACGAGTTCGCCTCCCTCGGCGCGGACGGCTTCGGGTTCTCGGACACCCGTGCCGCGGCGCGCCGCTTCTTCAAGAACGACATCCACTCAGTGGTGGTCCGTTCCCTGGAGATGCTCGCCCGCCGCGGAGAGGTTGACGCCCAGGCCCCGGCCCAAGCGATCGAGAAGTACCGCCTGCACAACGTCAACGCCGGCACCACCGGCAACGCCGGCGGCGACTCCTAAACCGCGTCCCGCACAGCGCACGACGGCGGTCCCTCCGAAAGGCGGGGGCCGCCGTCGGCGTTTAACGTCTGTGACCCGCAACAATGCGCGTTGTAGCCTTTGCACAACTGGGGCTTGGGCGGCGGGCACCGTATGCTCGATGCATGTCCGAGCCGATCACCACTCCCGCAAAACGCAAGCCCGCCTCGAGGGCGATGTCCCCGGAGAAGGTCGAGACGCTCAAG
Organism: Arthrobacter sp. SO5; assembly: GCF_020532805.1. Lineage (GTDB taxonomy): Bacteria > Actinomycetota > Actinomycetes > Actinomycetales > Micrococcaceae > Arthrobacter. The sequence continues at coordinate 89,615 of NZ_MQTQ01000008.1, forward strand.
AAGCTCCGGGGAAGCGTGGGCCAATTATCGACCACGACGCTGCGCCAGCTCGAGAAGTCCCTGCCGTGGTACAGCCGGCTGAACTCCGACGAACGTTCCGCCCTGGGCATGGTGGCCCAGAACGGCATCGCAGCCTTCGTCACCTGGTACGAACGCCCCAGCTCGCCGTCGTGGATCCTGTCCGACGTCTTCGGCACCGCGCCGACGGAACTCACGCGCTCCATCAGCCTGCAGAAGGCCCTCCAGCTCATCCGGATCGTCGTGGAAGTGGTCGAGGACCAGGTGCCGGTGATCGCCCCCGAAGCGGATCAGGGCGCGCTGCGCGAAGCCGTGCTGCGCTACTCCCGCGAAGTAGCGTTCGCTGCCGCCGACGTCTACGCCCGCGCCGCGGAATCCCGCGGATCCTGGGACACCCGTCTGGAAGCGCTCATTGTGGACGCCATCCTGCGCGGGGAAAACACTGATGCGCTGCGGTCCCGGATCGCCGCGCTGGGCTGGAAGGCGCAGGAACGCTTCACCGTGATGGTGGGCAATTCCCCGTCCGAACCCAGCGCCAGCTACGTCAGCGAACTGCGCCGGACCGCCGGGCGCTTCGCGGAGGATGCCCTCGTCGGCATCCAGGGCGACCGCCTCATCCTGATCCTGGGCGGGGTCCAGGACCGGGAGACCGCGTTCCTGAAACTCAGCGAGCTGTTCGCGCCGGGACCGGTGGTCTACGGCGCCGAGGCCGGTTCCCTGCCCGAAGCCAGCGGCTCCGCCCAGTCCGCCTTCGCCGGGCTGACCGCGGCCCGGGCCTGGCCGGCCGCGCCGCGCCCCGTGGCGGCCGATGACCTCCTGCCCGAGCGCGTCATCTCCGGCGACGACGCGGCCCGGCGCTCCCTCGTCAAGAACATCTACCGCCCCCTCCTGGCGGCCTCGAACGGGCTAGTAGAGACCCTGGGCACCTACCTTGAACTGGGCCACTCCCTGGAGGCGACGGCCCGGGAACTCTTCGTCCACGCCAACACCGTGCGCTACCGGCTCAAGCGGGTCTGCGATGTCACCGGCTGGGATCCGCTCCTGCCGCGGGAGGCCTTTGTGCTCCAGACGGCCCTCGTCGTGGGCCGGCTCGCCGCCCCGCCGAAGCCCGCCACGGAACGCCAGCCGTCCCGCAACAACGCCTGAACAGTTGTAGACTTCCTACAAACCGACCCCCAGAGCTTGGTGCATGAATGCACCGATAATCGCGCAGTAATTTGGAAAGCTGGATACGTGCTTGCAATCGTTTGCCCTGGACAGGGCTCCCAGACCCCCGGTTTTCTGGCCCCCTGGCTGGAACTGCCGTCCGTCGCAGGCCAGCTGGCCTCGCTCAGCGAAATAGCCGGCATCGACCTCATCGCCCACGGCACCACCTCCGACGGGGAGACCATCAAGGACACTGCCGTTGCGCAGCCCCTGATCGTCGCCGCCGGGCTGGTGGCCGCGGGCTCCCTCTTCGACGTCGAACTGAGCACCCTTCCGGTCATCCTCGCCGGCCACTCCGTCGGCGAAATCACGGCCTCGGCCCTGGCCGGCGTCCTGACGGACACGGAAGCCATGACGTTTGTCCGCGAACGGGCCAACAGCATGGCCGCGGCCGCCGCGGCCACCCCCACCGGCATGAGCGCGGTCGTGGGCGGAGACCCGGCGGAGGTCCTGTCCGCCATCGAGGCGTGCGGCGCCACCGCAGCGAACGTCAACGGCGCAGGCCAGATCGTGGCCGCCGGCACCCTGGACCAGCTCAAGGCACTTGCGGACAATCCGCCGGCCAAGGCCCGGGTGATCCCGCTCAAGGTCGCCGGCGCCTTCCACACCTCGCACATGTCCCCCGCCGCCGCACCGCTGCAGGCCCTCCGGCCCACGCTGCACCCGCGGAACCCGCAGGTTCCCCTGCTCTCGAACTTCGACGGCGCGGACGTCACCGACGGCGCCGCCGCCGTCGACAGCCTGATCGCCCAGGTCTCCCGCCCAGTCCGCTGGGATTTGTGCATGGAGTCCATGGTCAAGCGCGGCGTGAACGGACTGATCGAACTCGCCCCCGCCGGCACGCTCGCCGGGCTGGCCAAGCGCGCCATGCCCGGCGTCAAGACCGTCACCGTCAAGACCCCGGATGATCTGTCCGCCGCCCTGGCCCTATTCGCAGAACTGGAAGGACAGGCATGAGCGTTCCCACCCTGAAGCAGGCGCCCCTGCACGAGAACACCCGCATCATGGGAGTCGGCGCCTACCGTCCCAGCGTGATCGTGACCAACGAGGACGTCTGCGAGTGGATCGATTCCTCCGATGAGTGGATCCGCCAGCGGACCGGCATCATCACCCGGCACCGCGCCCCCGCCGACGTCAGCGTCATTGACATGGCCGAAGGCGCAGCCCGCGAGGCCCTGCAAAAGGCCGGCATCGAAGCTTCCCAGCTCGGCGCCGTCATCATCTCCACTGTGACCCACCCGTACGCGACGCCGTCCGCCGCCGCGAGCCTCGCTGACCGCCTCGGCGCGACGCCGGCCCCGGCCTTCGACATCTCGGCGGCCTGCGCCGGCTACTGCTACGGCATCGCCCAGGCAGACGCCCTGGTCCGCTCCGGTGCGGCCGACTACGTCCTGGTGGTCGGGGCCGAGAAGCTGTCCGACGTCATCGACAACACCGAGCGCACCATTTCCTTCCTGCTCGGCGACGGCGCCGGCGCCGTCGTGATCGGCCCCTCCGACACTCCGGGCATCGGCCCGTCGGTCTGGGGCTCTGACGGCAGCAAGTGGGATGCGATCGGCATGACGAACTCCATGCTGGACCTCCGCGAACTCGCCACTGCCGGCAGGCGCGGCGGCGGGCTCAGCGGGGAAGAAGCCGCCGGCACCGACGCCGCCGCCTGGCCGACCCTGCGACAGGACGGCCAGACTGTCTTCCGCTGGGCCGTGTGGGAGATGGCCAAGGTTGCCCAGCAGGCGCTGGACGCTGCCGGGATCACCGCCGCAGACCTCGCGGCCTTCATCCCGCACCAGGCGAACATGCGGATCATCGACGAGATGGCCAAGAAGCTGAAGCTTCCGGAGTCCGTCATCATCGCGCGGGACATCGCCGACGCCGGCAACACCTCCGCCGCCTCCATCCCCCTGGCCACCCACCGCCTGCTGCAGGAGAATCCGCAGCTCAGCGGCGGGCTGGCACTGCAGATCGGTTTCGGTGCCGGACTGGTCTTCGGTGCCCAAGTGATCGTGCTGCCGTAGGCGCCCACCGCTTTCCCGTTTTCCACCCCACAGCTACACACCCACCACCAAGCCGAACCCTCGGTTTGAATCAATTCCGCCCGGACGGCCGGCACACCGGCCGCCCACGGCAACCAACAAGAAAAGGAGCCACCAATGGCTAGCAACGAAGAGATCCTGGCCGGCCTGGCTGAAATCGTCAACGAAGAGACCGGCCTGGCCCCCGACGCAGTCGAGCTGGACAAGTCCTTCACCGAGGACCTGGACATCGACTCCATCTCGATGATGACCATCGTCGTCAACGCCGAAGAGAAGTTCGGCGTGCGCATCCCGGACGAGGAAGTCAAGAACCTCAAGACCGTAGGCGACGCCGTCAGCTTCATCGCCAGCGCACAGGCCTGATTTTCGGCCCGGGCCGGTCCGGGGCGCAGCTGCACCCCGGACCGCGCCGTTTGCACAACCAGCTACTGCATCGCCTGGCTAGGGCAAGACCAGCTAGTGCGAGACCACAAAGTTTTCCCAACGCAGGCCCCGGCACCCAGGTCCGGCGAGGGCGGCGCACCGACAGAGAGTGATCCCATGGCACGCAAAGTAGTCATTACCGGTCTGGGCGCCACCACGCCCATCGGCGGCGATGTCCCCACGATGTGGAAGAACGCGCTGAAGGGCGTCTCCGGCGCGCACACGCTTGAGGACGACTGGGTGGCCAAGTACGAGCTGCCCGTCCACTTTGCCGCCCGTGCCTCCACCCCCGCGACCGAGGTCCTGAGCCGGGTAGAGGCCAAGCGCATGGACCCGTCCACGCAGTTCGCCGTTGTTGCGTCCCGCGAGGCCTGGGCCGATTCCGGCATCACCGAAGTCGACCACGACCGCCTCGCCGTGGCCTTCGCCACCGGCATCGGCGGCGTCTGGACCCTCCTGGACGCCTGGGACACCCTGCGCGAAAAGGGCCCCCGCCGGGTTCTTCCCATGACGGTTCCCATGCTGATGCCCAACGGCCCGGCCGCGGCGGTCAGCCTGGACCTCGGAGCCCGCGCCGGCGCCCACACCCCCGTCTCGGCCTGCGCCTCCGGCACCGAGGCCGTGCACATGGGCCTCGAACTCATCCGCTCCGGTAAGGCCGACGTCGTCGTCTGCGGCGGCGCCGAAGCCGCCATCCACCCGATGCCGATTGCCGCCTTCTCCTCGATGCAGGCACTTTCCCGCCGCAACGACGATCCCGAGCACGCCTCCCGCCCGTATGACCGCGACCGCGACGGCTTCGTGATGGGTGAAGGCGCCGGCGCCCTGGTCCTCGAAGCCGAGGAACACGCGCTGGCCCGCGGCGCCCGGATCTACGCCGAGCTGGCCGGCACCTCGGTCACTGCCGACGCGTACCACATCACCGCCCCCGACCCCGAAGGCCTTGGCGCCACCCGCGCGCTCAAGGCGGCCATGTTCGACGGCCGGATCCAGCCGGAGGACGTGGTGCACGTCAACGCGCACGCCACCTCCACCCCGGTGGGCGACAAGCCCGAGTACGCGGCCCTCAAGGCAGCCCTCGGCAAGCACGTAGACAACGTCGCGGTCTCGGCCACCAAGTCGCAGATGGGGCACCTGCTGGGCGCCTCCGGTGCGGTGGAAGCCGTACTGACCGTCATGGCCATCTACGACCGCAAGGCACCCGTGACCATCAACCTGGAGAACCAGGACCCGGAAATTCCGCTCGACGTCGTCACGACGGCCCGCGAGCTGCCCTCCGGCAGCATTTCGGCGCTGAGCAACTCCTTCGGCTTCGGCGGTCACAACGCCGTGATCGCGGTGCGGAGCATCTAAGCGTTCGCTCCCGCTCTGTTGCGGCCGGCACACCGAGAAGGCAGATGGCGGCAATGTTCTTCGTGAACATTGCCGCCATCTGCCTTCCGGCGTAGCTATGGAAAGCGCCGGGGAGGGTTCTGGCTCGTGGGTCCTAGCCCACCTGGTGGAGCCAGCGCACCGGAGCACCTTCGGCGGCGTGCCGGAAGGGCTCCAGCTCCTCGTCCCAGGCTTCGCCGAGGGCGAGTGAAAGCTCATGGTAGACCGCCGAGGGGTCGCCGGCGCCGGATTCGTAGGCATAGCGGATGCGGTCCTCGGAAACCATGATGTTGCCGTGCACATCCGTAACAGCGTGGAAAATGCCGAGCTCGGGCGTGTGGGACCAGCGGCCGCCGTCCACACCCCGGCTGGGTTCCTCCGTGACTTCGTAGCGCAGATGCGCCCAGCCCCGCAGGGCCGACGCCAACTGGGCCCCCGTGCCCGGATTTCCGGTCCACGACAGCTCTGCCCGGAACATTCCGGGCGCAGCAGGCTGGGCAGTCCACTCAAGATCGGTCCGCTTGTCCACGACAGAACCTATGGCCCACTCAACGTGGGGGCACAGGGCAGTCGGGGCCGAGTGAACGAACAACACACCGCGGGTCAGTGCAACAGACATTCCATCCTCCATAGCTGTAGGTACGTCTTCCCCAACGACCTCTTGCATGGATGTCTGTCTGTTGCGCGGGTCCGTAGTGATGCGGGTGGTCCTGGCCAGACTATTAAGTTACGGCCCGGTTCCTGGGTGCTGCTTGATGCTCTAGAGCTTCAAGCAACACTTGAAAGTTGCCGGGCGTGAGTCCCATTCTGCCGTACGCCACCTCATTACGCCAGTGTGATTCGGCGCGTCTTACCCGGCGCGCCGCACGGGGCCACGCAGGGGGCCACGCCGGAGACGTTCCCGGCGCCGTCCCTGGCGCCGAGTACGGCTTTCAGGCCCGGGGATGGGCCTGCTGGTAGCTCTGCCGGAGCCTTTCGACGGACACATGAGTGTAGATCTGCGTGGTGGCCAGGCTGCTGTGGCCCAGGATTTCCTGCACCGCACGGAGGTCTGCGCCGCCGTCGAGAAGGTGCGTGGCGGCGGAATGCCGCAGGGCATGAGGTCCGGTGGCGGCGGTATCCCCGAGGGCCTCCAGGAGAGCGTGGACGACGCTGCGGACCTGGCGCTGGTCAACCCGGTTGCCACGGACACCGAGGAATAGGGCGGGGCCGGATCCCTCCGCGGCCAGGGCGGGACGGCCGCGCCGGAGCCAGTCGTCGACGGCGAGCGCCGCCGGGAGACCGTAGGGCACAGTCCGTTCCTTGTTGCCTTTGCCGAGGACGCGCAGGGTCCGGCGGTCCGGATTCAGGTCATCAATGTCCAGGCCGGCCAGTTCACCGACCCGGACGCCCGTCGCGTAAAGAAGCTCCACCATGGCCCGGTTGCGCAGCGGCACCGGCGCGCCCTCGGCGGCGGCGGACTCCACGTCTTCGACGAGCCGCAGGACCTGCCGCTGATGCAGTACCCCGGGCAGGGATTTCTCCCGCTTCGGAGCCTTCAGCCGCAAGGCCGGGTCCGCTTCGATGAGTTCCTCGCGGACGGCCCAGGCGGTGAAGGCCCGGGCGGTGGCGGCGCGGCGGGCCAGGGTGGCGCGGGACATGCCGGCTTCGCTCTGGGAGCCGAGCCAGCGCCGCAGGGTGCCGAGCTCAAGCCCCGCAAGGTCTTCGATACCCTCGGAGGCCGCGTGGGCCAGCAGACTGCCCACGTCGGAGAGGTAGGCGCGCACGGTGTGGGCCGAGCGTCCCCGCTCCGCCTCAAGGTAGCGGGCGAAGCCCTCGGCGGCGCTGGCCAGTGCGGCCGGGATCTGCGGTGTAGGCACTCCCCTACTCTTGCAGTATCCGCCCGGCAATCGAAGGAGCCCGACGGCGAGCCGCGGCCGGACAGGCAAAGCCGGTCCCGCCCAGCATCTCACCCTGACGTCCCCGACCGTTTCCAGCCCCCGCGGTGTGACTGGGCCAGGCCCAGCAGCCCGAGCCGGCCAAGCCCTGCCCGGACGGAGTCGGCGCTGAGCCCCGCAACTGCCGTGAGCTTGTCCACGGTGCTGGTGGTTCGCAGCGGAAGGGCGTCAAGGAGGATCAGGTCCTCCAGGGTCAGCCCGTCCTGGACTTCCACCCGGCTTTCCTTCTCCTCGGTCAACGATTCTCCGCTGGGAGCGGCGAGTTCGGCGACCTCGCCGGCATCCGTGACGCAGACGGCACCCCCTTCGCGGAGCAACCGGTGGCAGCCGGCCGAATTGGCGGAATGCACGGACCCGGGAACCGCCCCGACGGCCCTGCCCAGAGTTTCGGCATGATGGGCGGTGTTGAGCGCCCCGGACCTCCACCGGGCCTCCACGACCACCGTGACGGACGCCAGCGCCGCAATCAGCCTGTTGCGCTGCAGGAACCTGTACCGTGTGGGCGCGGAACCTGGCGGGACCTCGGCGAGGACGGCGCCCTGGTTTGCGACAGCTCGGAGCAGGTCCTCGTTGCCGGCGGGATAGAACCGGTCCACTCCGCCCGCCATCACGGCAATCGTCGGCATGCCGCCGGAGGACCCGCCGGCGAGGGCTGCCCGGTGGGCGTGCGCGTCGATCCCGTAGGCACCTCCGGAGACGATGGTGAAGCCACGCTGCGCCAGCGAGTAGGCGAGATCGCCGGTCACGGACGAACCGTAGGATGTGCTGTCCCGGGAACCCACGAGCGCAATGGACTTTGCCGCGCCCGGCAACGGCTGCTCGACACCACGCCACCACAGGCACAGGGGTTCCTGCAGGCCCAGGTCCGCCAGTTGATGCGGCCAGAGCTCGTCGGACGGGATGATCATCCGGCCGCCCAGCCGTTGCATGGTTGCGAGGTCCCTCTCGGGTGCCAGGTCCGGGACCCGCGGGGCCCAGCGTTTCAGCGCCGTCCCCAGGCCGGTCCAACCCCCTCCGGAGCCGTTCTCCTCCAGCAGGCGGGACATTTCCCGCTCCAGCTCCGGTCCCGCGGCCTGCTGGCCTGTGGCGATCCTCAGTGCATCCGGCGCCCCGGCGCTCTGCACCAGCGCGAGGCCGGCAGCGTCCTGCGGCTCAAACAGGCGGGACAGCGCTGCCCGTGCGGTCCGCTCGGTCTCTGTCATGGTTTGTCCTTTCACGGGCTGGTCGTTTCGCCGCGGGCTTGTGGCGGCGCAGGTCAGTAAGGGAGGAATTCGCTGAGTTCTCTCAGGCGGTGACAGTTGCCTGCCGCAGGTTGAGGGCCCGCCCGATGTCGTCGGCATCCGGGGTGTCCCGCCGCGCCAGGTCCGCGAGCGTCCAGGCCAGCCGCAGCACCCGGTCGTAGCCGCGGGCCGTGAGCACGCCGCGTTCCAGGGCATGGTCCAGAATCCGGGTGGTGGGGGCGGCGAGCCTCAAGGAACCGCGCAGCAGCCGCCCGGGAACCTGGGAATTCGTCTCCATGCCGAACGGAACCAGCCGCTCCAGCTGCCTCTCCCGCGCACCCTTCACCCGCCCCGCAATCGTGGCGGTGTCCTCCTCGGCACCGGGCTGGCCGAAATCCGCCAGCGACACCCGCTCCACCTGCAGCTGGATGTCGACCCTGTCGAGCAGCGGTCCGGACATCCGGGCCAGGTAACGCCGCCGCATCGTCGGTGTGCAGATGCAGTCCACGCCCTTCCCCGAAGCCTTGCCACAGGGACACGGATTGGCGGCCAGGACCAGCTGGAACCGTGCAGGGTAGGCCGCGGTGCCCGCTGAACGGTGGATGACCAGCTCACCGCTTTCCAGCGGCTGCCGCAGGGCATCCAGGACCCGGCGTTCATATTCGGGTGCCTCGTCAAGGAACAGCACGCCCCGGTGTGCCCGGGATGCTGCACCCGGACGCGGCAGCCCGGATCCGCCGCCGATAATGGCGGCGGAGGTGGCCGTGTGATGCGGGTTCTCGAAGGGCGGGCGGCGCAGCAGCCGGACGGAGGCCGACGTCAGCGAAGACAGCGAATGGATGGCCGTGACCTCCATCGCCTCCGTGTCGCCCAGGTCCGGCAGGAGCCCCGGGAGACGCTCCGCCAGCATCGTCTTCCCCGCCCCGGGCGGGCCCGTCAGGAGCAGGTGGTGGGCGCCGGCCGCGGCCACCTCCAGGGCACGCCTGGCGTCGCCCTGGCCGGACACATCGCACATGTCCGGTGGCCTGAGCTGGAGGGCATCAGCTCCGGCGTCCGCGTCGCCGTCGTCAGGCTCGGGTTCGAAGTCGAGTGCCAGATCCTGGGGATCGGCCCCGCAGTCGAAGGCCAGCCGGGCGAGTGTGCTGTAGCCCTGTACCCGCGCCCCGGGCACCAGCTCCGCCTCGCCGACGTTTCCCTGGGCCACCACGACGTCCGGATAGCCCGCCCGGACCGCGGCCATGACCGCAGGGAGGATGCCGCGGACCGGCCGCAGCCTGCCGTCGAGACCCAGCTCCGCGATGAACACCGTCCGTCCGGTGGACCGGACATCGTTGGCCGCCAGCAGCACAGCCATGGCGATGGCGAGGTCAAAGCCGGAGCCGCGTTTGGGCAGCGACGCAGGAATCAGATTGGCCGTGATTTTACGGCGGCTCAGCGGAATGCCGGAGTTCTGGGCCGCGGAGCGGATCCTCTCCTTCGCCTCGTTGAGTGAAGCGTCCGGCAGCCCAAGGATCACGAACGCCGGCAAGGTCTGCCCGATGTCCGCCTCAACCTCCACGATGTAGCCGTTGAGCCCGACGAGGGCCACCGAGTAGGTCCGGCCGAGGGCCACCTACCCCACCCCCTTGAGGTGTTCCACGGCGGGGACACCGACGCCGTCGTCGAGTACGGCAACCACGTCCACGCGCCGCAGCGGCATGCGCAGATCGTGGTCCCGGCACCACGCGGAGGCCAGGCGGTGAAGCCTGGACAGTTTGTCCACGCCGACAGCCTCGAAGGGATGCCCGTACGCGAGGGATGTCCGGGTCTTGACTTCCGCGATGACCAGCGCGTCGCCGTCGAGCGCGACAATGTCAATTTCGCCCTCGGGGCAGCGCCAGTTGCGGTCCACAATCCGCATGCCTTGGGCTTCAAGGTAGCCTGCGGCGATTTCCTCCCCGCGCCGGCCCAGCGCATCCTTTGCTCTCATGCCACCAGCCTGCGGCGGAGCAGGCAAGCGGCACAGGGCCCCGCTTCGCTATGTGGGTAACTTCAGCCCGGGATCAGTTCCCCAGGTCCTCCACCTTGGGCAGGGACAGCTCCTCGCTGCGCGGAAGCTCTTCGACGTTGACGTCCTTGAAGGTGATAACTCGGACACTTTTCACGAACCGTGCGGAACGGTAGACGTCCCACACCCAGGCGTCCTGCAGGGTCAGGTCGAAGTAGACCTCGCCGTCGGCACTGCGGGCCTGCAGGTCAACATGGTTGGCAAGGTAGAAACGCCGCTCGGTCTCGACCACATAGCTGAACAACCCGACAACGTCCCGGTATTCGCGGTAGAGCTGGAGCTCCATGTCGGTCTCATAGTTTTCAAGGTCCTCGGCACTCATGGTTCCATCTTGCACCATCCGGCGCGGGGCGCGCGCCACAGCCACTCGTGCCGTGCCCGGGGCTGGGGATGGGGGTGGGGGTGGGTGCGGCGAACCTAGAGCAGCTGCCAGCTGACGCGATGGTACGGCGAGGGACCGGAGGCGCGGAGCGCGTCCTTGTGGACGGCGGTGCCATAGCCCTTGTTCACGTCCCAGCCAAAGGCCGGATACTCGGTATGCAGCTCGCGCATCTGCCCGTCGCGTTCCACCTTGGCCAGGATGGACGCCGCAGCGACGCTCAGGCACTGCATGTCCGCCTTGACCAGCGTGTGTACCGGCGCGTCGCAGCCGGGCTCCGCCGGTCCGTCGTCGAACAGGGACGGCTGGGTCCCGGGCGAGAGCCAGTTGTGGCTGCCGTCCAGCAGGACCACATCGGGGGTCACTCCGGCGGCCAGGACCGCGAGCCACGCGCGGGTGCCGGCAAGCCGTAGCGCTCCAATGATGCCGTTGGTGTCGATTTCCTGGGCAGAGGCATGCCCGACGGCGGACGCGACCGACCAGCCCCGGACCAGCGGCACCAGGCGTTCCCGGTCCGCCACCTTGAGCAGCTTGCTGTCCCGCACATCCGCGAGCAGCTCCTGCTCGTCTAAGTCCACGACGGCAATCCCCACGCTGACCGGACCGGCCAGGGCGCCGCGGCCCACCTCGTCGATTCCGGCGAGGAGCCTGGCGCCGGAGCTGCGGAAGCGGCGTTCGTAGTCGAGGGTGGGCGCGACAGACATGACGGGCAGCTTACTTTCCGGCCGGGGCGGGTACGTCGCGGAAGACGTCGGGGTAGTTGTCCAGGGCGGTGATGCGGTTCAGCGGCCAGGCGATGACGGCGGCCTTGCCCTCGATGTCGGCCATGTCGACGAAGCCGCCGTTGACCTCCATGTGGGCGCGCGAGTCGGCGGAGTGGTTCCGGTTGTCCCCCATCACCCAGACTTTGCCCTCCGGCACGACGACGTCGAAGTCCTTGGCCTGGGGCACCTCGGCCGGGTTGATGTAATTCTCCGCCAGCGGGGCGCCGTTGACCGTGAGCTGACCGCCGGCGTCGCAGCAGACCACGTGATCTCCGGGCAGCCCGATAACGCGCTTGACGAGGTGTTGCTCCGAGTTGTCCGGAAGCAGGCCGACGAAGGTCAGTCCGTCCTGCACCCAGGTGAAGGGCCCCACCTGCTTCTCGGCGGCGGGGACGAGCCAGCCCTTTGTGTCCCTGAACACGACGACGTCGCCGTGCGCCAGGGCGAAGGGCTCCGGAACCAGGAGGTTCACGAAGATCCGGTCGTTCACGTCCAGGGTGTTGACCATGGATTCGGACGGGATGTAGAACGCGCGGAAGAGGAACGTCTTGATCAGGAAGGACAGGACGATCGCCACAATCACCACGGTGGCGACTTCCTTCAGCCACAGGAGGAAATGGCTCCCGGTCTTCGCCCGGCGCGCGCGGCCCGAGGACGTTCGTGCCTGCGCGGCACCCGCAGCCACAGGCTGATCGGCCACAGGCTGAGGGGACGCAGACTGGGGCGTCACAGGCTGACCGGGTTGCTGGGCTAGCGGCAGCCTCGTCGTCGGGAACTGGGCCTCCGAGCGGTATTCAGGCTCAGCCGAATCCTCGCCGTTCACCGGGTGTTCGGTGGTGGGGATCGCTGAGGAAGTAACCCGGGGCTGGTCCTGCCCCCGCGGATCAGGCATCCGGGGTCCGGTCTCGGGCATCTACTGTCCGTTCTTGTTCATCGTCGTCACGGTCGCCGCGGAGGGCCGCGGTACTGCTGTAAATCTATCAAGCGGCCAGATGATCCGTACCGGCCGGCCGATCACCCGGTCCAGCGGCACCATGCCCCCGCCGGGGGCGCCCAGGAGGCTGCGCGAATCCGCGGACATGGAGCGGTGGTCCCCCATCAGCCAGAGCCGTCCGGCCGGCACGGTCACGCTGAATTTCTGATCACTGGGGGCATCGCCGTCGTAGACGTAGGGTTCGTGAAGGGGCTTGCCGTTGACTGTGAGCTGGCCACCCTCGTCACAGCACACCACACGGTCCCCGGGGAGTCCGACGACGCGCTTGACGTAGGTGTTCTCTCCCCCCGACAGGCCCAGCCAGTGCCCCAGGCCGCCCAGGGCCTCCAGCACAGGACCGTTGCCGCTGTTCAGCGGGGCGAAGGAGCCGCGGCCGTCGAACACAACGACGTCGCCGCGGCGCACCGGCTCGGCCTGGAAATCAGTGCGGGACACGAGAATCCTGTCACCGTCACGGAACAGCGGCTCCATGGACGCGGATGGAATGAAGTAGACGTCGAGCCAGATCGAACGCACTACGCCGCTGATGAGCACCGCGAGCACCACGGCCAGCAACACAAAACGCCAGCCGAGTTTCCTGGGCTGGCGTTTTGTCTGTTCCATGATCCGTATCCCTGGCGCTGTTCTGAACAAATCGGCGCTGTTGCGGATGCTCAGGCGCCGGCCGGGCACGGTCCGTGGACCCGCGGTGTGAAGTCCGGAAAGGACTTACTTCTTGGGCTGGAAGTCGCGCTTTTCCTTGATCTTGGCGGCCTTGCCGCGCAGATCGCGCATGTAGTACAGCTTCGCGCGGCGCACGTCACCCTTGGAGACAAGCTCGATCTTCTCGATGATCGGGGAGTGCACCGGGAAGGTACGCTCCACGCCCACGCCGAAGGAGACCTTGCGGATGGTGAAGGTTTCGCGCAGGCCGTCGCCGTGGCGGCCCAGGACGAAGCCCTGGAAGACCTGGACACGGGAGTTCTTGCCTTCAATGATGTTCACGTGAACCTTGAGGGTGTCACCCGCGCGGAACGTCGGAACATCGGTGCGCAGCGAGGCTGCATCTACGGAATCGAGGATATGCATTGATCCACTCCTGGTGAACGCCACAGGTCCTTCACGTTGGGTCACGGCGGTGAAGCCCGGAGGTAAAAGCGCCCGGAAGTTCCCGCCGAAAATTTGTCAATCCGGCTCCGTCAGGACTTGACAGGGCCGGGGTGCCGGGCTGTTGGTCGCGCTCCCCCTGTGGCAGGTTCGCAACCCAGCAGGCACAAGGACTAATTTTGCCACATCCGGGGACTTCCGGCCAATCGGGCCTGTCCGGTCTAGCCGTTTTCCCCGCCCGCACCGTGGCTACGCCTGAGGCGGCCGTCGACGACGTCGTACCCGAGGTCCGCGAGGGCCGTGCGGTCCGCGCGGGGCAGCTTGCCGGCGTCGAACTCCGCGAGCAGGTCCGGACGGCGTTCGGCGGTGCGCCGGTATTGTTCGTGGCGGCGCCACTGCGCTATTTTGCCGTGGTTGCCGCTCAGCAGCACGGCCGGGACCTCGCGGTCCCGCCAGCTGGAGGGCTTGGTGTACACGGGGTACTCGAGCAGCCCGTCCGAATGGGATTCCTCCACGAGGGATTCGGGATTCCCGACGACGCCGGGCAGCAGCCGCCCGATTGCCTCCACCATGGCCAGGACGGCCACTTCGCCGCCGTTGAGGACGTAGTCGCCCAGGCTCATGGGCCGGACGGTGAAGTGGTCAGCGGCCCATTCCATCACGCGTTCATCGATGCCCTCGTAGCGTCCGCAGGCGAACACCAGCCGGTCTTCGCCGGCCAGCTCATGGGCCGTGGCCTGGGTGAACCGCTCCCCTGCGGGCGAGGGCACAATCAGGACCGGCTTCGCCACCTGCTCCGGGCCTGAAGCCACCGGGCGGTCGGCCGCGTCCGGGCGGTCGGCCCGGACTGCGGCCAGCGCCTGGGCCCAGGGCTCGGGTTTCATGACCATGCCTGCTCCGCCGCCGTACGGGGTGTCGTCCACAGTCCGGTGCCGGTCCGTGGTGAAGTCCCGCAGGTCGTGGACGTTCAGTTCCAGCAGGCCGTCCTGCCGGGCCTTACCGATCAGCGAAAGTTCCAGGGGCGCCAGGTACTCCGGGAAGATACTGACGACGTCGATTCTCATTTAGGCGTTGTCTCCGGCGTTTTTGGCTGGCGCCTCGGAGGCAGCACCGGCGGCGGCTGCCTCGTCGGGCGCACCCGCGCCTTCCGGGCCGGCGTCGTCGGCGTTGACTTCAAAGAGTCCCGGCGGCGGGGTGACGAGGATGAACCTCTCACCCACGTTGACCTCGGGGACGATCTGCTCCACGAAGGGGATCAGGATTTCCTTGCCGTTGTTCGCGGTCACCACGAGCAGGTCCTGGACCGGGAGCGTGTTCAATCCGGCGACCTTGCCGACCACCTGGTCACCGACCCGGACGTCCAGGCCGACGAGCTCGTGCTCGTACCAGCCCTCGTCGTCGCCGTCCTCCTCCAGTTCCTCGGTTTCGATGAACAGCTTAGCGCCGCGGACGGTTTCCGCCTCGTTGCGCGTCTCGATCTCCTCGAACGCGAGCAGCAGAATGTCCTTGTTCCAGCGGGCGCTGAGGATGGTGAGCGGCCCGGCCGACGCGGGCTCCACCACGAACTGGGTCCCCGGGACGAAGCGGTCCCCGGGCGCGTCGGTGAGCACCTGGACGGTCACTTCGCCGCGGATGCCGTGGGGCTTGCCGATTCGTGCCACCTGAAGCTGCATCTGTTCCTCTGTTCGGGGTTGGTGATTCTGGGGATCTGGGGGAAAACAGTCCGGCCCCTCCACCATTAGCTGGTGAAGGGGCCGGACTCAAGACAAGTAATGCTGGAAGCGCTACCGGCGGCGGTCGGTGTCGACGACGTCGACCCTGACCGGCTCGCCGTCCGCCAGCGCCGCAACCACAGTGCGCAAGGCGCGTGCTGTGCGGCCCTGGCGGCCGATCACCCGTCCGAGGTCCTCTTGATGAACGCGCACTTCGAGGGTGTCCCCGCGGCGGTTGTTCTTCGCACTGACCTTGACATCCTCAGGAGTGTCAACGATCCCGCGGACGAGGTGTTCGAGCGCTTCTGCCAGCAATTTACTCAGCCTCGGTGGTCTCTGCTGCGGCGTCGGCGGGAGCCTCGGCTGCGTCGTCCTTCTTGGCCTTCTTGGTGATGGCTTCCGGGATGATCACGGAACCCTTTTCCGGGGCAACGAAGGCAGCCTTGGGAGCCTTGGTCTTCAAGGTGCCCTCCTGGCCCGGGAGACCCTTGAACTTCTGCCAGTCGCCGGTGATCTTGAGGATCGCGGCAACCTGCTCGGACGGCTGTGCGCCGACGCCGAGCCAGTACTGGGCACGGTCCGTGTCGACCTCGATGTACGAGGGCTCTTCGGTCGGGTGGTACTTGCCGATCTCTTCGATGGCACGGCCGTCACGCTTGGAGCGTGCGTCCATGACGACGATGCGGTAGTACGGTGCGCGCATTTTGCCAAAGCGCTTAAGGCGAATCTTTACGGCCACTTTTGTGGTCACTCCTGTTTCTGAAACGGGGTCGAGCCCGGCGTTCTGCACCCGTGGGGCGGGCCATACTAGTGGGTTCTAAAAGGACAAGATCCGGACGCGGAGAGAGGGGCCACGCAGATCAAGTACCTGTTCATTGTGCCAGATCAGCGCGGGGATTTCGACTTGACACCCTCAGCCCGTCTTTTGGGCGGCCGTGCCGCCCGTCAGGACGTCCAGACGTAGAGTCCGGACTTGGTGGTGGGATCGACGCCGGCAGCCAGTTCGGCGACCTGCCTGACAATGCGGACGGCCTGC
This sequence comes from Arthrobacter sp. SO5, assembly GCF_020532805.1. Taxonomy (GTDB): domain Bacteria; phylum Actinomycetota; class Actinomycetes; order Actinomycetales; family Micrococcaceae; genus Arthrobacter. The sequence goes on from NZ_MQTQ01000008.1 coordinate 105,841, forward strand.
TCCGCACCGAAGGGCATGTCCTCCTCGGCGGCCCAGCTTCCTGCGACGTCCTCGAGGACCTCGCCCTCCCCCTCGGTCTCGTAGCTCAGCAGCTCGGCGAGAGCGCGGACCATGGCCGGCGGGACGCCGAGCAGGGAGTCGCTGGCCACGTCCACCATGGCGAGCTCATAGTCGGCGCCGGCGGCGTGGACGGCCGTGCCGGCGAGGTCGCCGAGGCGCTCGACCTCGAAGTCGCTGATGTCCGGGATCCGGACGGCCCCCTGGCCGGCGCCACCTCCGCTGCCGAGGGCGGCGGCGCGCTTGAGGGCTTCATCGTGGGTGGACACAAAGATTTCGGTGAATCCCATGGGTCATCCTTAGCTTTCGAGCGGCGCTGGGCCGGTGTTTGAGGCGTCGCTTCAGCCTAGCCGCTCCGGCCCGGCGCCCCGACGGGACATGCCCTCCCCCGGCCGTGACCAACGGACATAGTGCCACCATGTCCCTTCCACGCCGCCACCGATGGACATGCGCCGCGGTCCGGTCCGCGACGAGTGGGTCGTGACGAGTGGGCATGCGCCACGATCCGGTCCGTGACGAGTGGGCATGTCCTCCCCCGGCCCGCACCAGTGGACATAATGCCGCTAGGTCCGCTCCACGCCGCCACCGATGGACATGCGCCGCGGTCCGGTCCGCGACGAGTGGGCATGTCCTCCCCGGGCCCGGCCGAACCCCGCCCCAGCCAGCCCCACCCGG
>NZ_MQTQ01000080.1 GCF_020532805.1 Arthrobacter sp. SO5
TGTACTCGGCCAGGACGTTGGTTACACGGTGAAAGGGTGAAGACCTCTTAGGTTGGTGGTTACCACACACACCTAACGACTAAGAGGTCTTCATGGTCCACCGTAATGCCCGTCTGACTCCTGCCGGTAGAGGCATCCTTGTCCAGCGTGTTCTGGACGGCCGTCCCGTGGCCCATGTGGCGAAGGAAATGGGTGTGTCCCGTACCTGCGCGCACCGGTGGTTCCGGCGCTATCTGGAGCGAGGCTGGGACGGGATGGAGGATCGCTCGTCCCGCCCGCGTTCATGCCCGCATGCCACCCCCGGGGCGAAGATCGACGAGGTCCTCGCGGCGCGTGAGAAGCACCGCGAAGGCCCGGTCGAGCTGGCCGAACGCTGCAAGGTCCCGGCCCGCACCGTCTCCCGGATCATCGCCCGGGCCGGCCTGCCCCGCTTGTGGGAACTGGACCCGATCAGCGGCGAACGCATCCGCGCCGGCCGGGCCACCGACCACCGCTACGAACGCGACACCGCCGGAGAGCTGCTGCACATCGATGTGAAGAAACTCGGGAAAATCCCGACCGGGGGCGGCTGGCGCGTCCACGGCCGCAGCGAAGCCGTGAAAGGCCGCGGCATCGGTTACGACTACGTCCATGTTGCCGTCGATGACCACTCCCGGCTGGCCTACGTCGAGGTCCTGCCGGACGAGAAAGGCCAGACCTGCGCGGCGTTTCTGGCCAACGCCGCCGCGTTCATGGCAGCGAACGGGGCACCCGTGCGCGAAGTCATGACCGACAACGCCCTGGCCTACATCCGGTCCGCCGCCTTCGCCAAGGCCATCGCGGAACTCGGAGCCAAACACCGGCGCACGAAACCGCGGAGTCCCTGGCAAAACGGCAAAGCCGAACGGTTCAACCGCACCCTCCAGGAAGGCTGGGCCTACAAGAACGCCTACGACTCCAGCACCCACCGCACACAGGCCCTCACAGGCTGGCTAGACTTCTACAACCACCGCCGCAACCACAGCGCCCTCGGAGGACGACCACCCATCAGCAGATGTAACCAACCTGCTGGCTGAGTACA
>NZ_MQTQ01000081.1 GCF_020532805.1 Arthrobacter sp. SO5
GCCCCTTGGTTGGTGTCTCAATGGCTATTCGCCGGGTGCGGGGGGCCGGATGGGTGGGGGTGGAAGATTTTTTTTGCAGGCGACGGGCAGCCGGGGCTGGACGGGCCGGCCGGGAACAAAAAAGAACCCCGGTCCGAGGACCGGGGTTCTGGTGCGCAAGGGGGGATTTGAACCCCCACGCCCGAAGGCACAGGAACCTAAATCCTGCGTGTCTGCCAATTTCACCACTCGCGCGCGATGCCCGGCGTCAGGTCATAGGACCATCGACGGCGGATAACAGGCTCCATTGTACATTTCGCAGTACCTCCCGCCGCGCCGCCTCGTCGGCGGCCGGCGGGACGCGCTAGGGATCCAGCTTGAGGTCGCGGCGGAGCTTGGCCACATGCCCGGTGGCCCGCACATTATATTGCGCGAGGGCGACGGTGCCGTCGGGGCCGACGACGACCGTCGAGCGGATGAGTCCTTCGTAGGTCCGGCCGTAGTTCTTCTTCTCGCCCCAGGCCCCGTACGCCTCGGCGACGGCGTGGTCCGCATCAGAGAGCAGCGGGAAGGTCAAGCCCTCGGTGGCCGCGAATGCGGCGAGCTTGCCGACCGGGTCGGGGGAGATGCCCAGCACGTCGTAGCCTGAAGCCTTCAGGGACGCGAGTGAATCGCGGAAGTCGCAGGCCTGCTTGGTGCAGCCCGGAGTGGATGCTGCCGGGTAGAAGTAAACAACGGTGCTGCGGCCGCGGAAGTCCGTGAGCGACACGTCCTGACCTTGGGCATTCTGGAGGGTGAAGTCCGGCGCCGGGTCGCCGGGAATGAGTGGTTCAGGCACGATAGTCTCCTTGGCGGGGTGGGAATTGTCCCAGCCTAATGAGCAATGGTGCGGGCGACGAATCGTCTGCTCGCTATACTCGTGTGTATGCCTGATATGGATCGCTGGCCCACGGGCCGCCTATTGTCCACGGCAGCACGCCTTGTTGAGCATTCCTGGAACGAGAAGCTGGGCGCCATCGGCCTGACCCACGCCGGGGTTATCGCTATGGAAGTGCTCTCAGTCAACGGGCCCATGACCCAAGCGCAGCTGGCCCAACTGGTCAGGGTCCAGGCACAGACCATGGGGAAGACGCTGAGCCGCCTGGAGGCCCACGGCCATATCTCCCGGCAGCGCAGCACCTCCGACCGCCGCAGCCATGTCGTATCCCTCACAGATCGTGGCCGCGAGGCCGTCGCGCAAGCCGCCGACATGGAACGCTCGGTGCTCGCGGCGGCATCAATCGACCCCGACCTCCTGAGGCAGGAACTGCAGGCTGTCGTCTCCGAACTCGCGACAGGCATCACCATCCCTGAGGTCAAGGCCATCGTCACCGCCGCGGAGCCCGGCCTCGCCGTTGAAGTGACCCACCTGAACTAGCGCTCCGGCGTGGGGCGGCGCCTGGGTTCGGCGCTGAATGACTCACCGTCGGGCTCGCCGATGTAGTCTCGTTCCTCGGCCGCAGCGGGCCGATCGGGGTCCAAGTGGTCCAGTCCTGGAAACAAGTACGGACTACTGGTTTCGAGTGGGCATCGCTTGCGGAAGCATGGGCCCATGACAAGCTACGTCCTCGAAGCCAGGTCCTTGGAGCATCGCTGCCAGTGCTGTGGCGAATTTGCGTCAGCCGTGTTCTGTGGAGACTGCGCTGCCCCCATGGAGGTGCCAGCCGGAGCCCCCCGGGAAACTTCCGGCACACTGCACGGAAAAGGAGCGGACTCTGTGCCTGACGTGTGAGCCAGCTGTCCACTGATTCGTGCCGTCCCGTGTCCCTCACGTGCCGCGCCGCCGGCGGCACATAGGCTCGGGTTATGGACCCGAAACCGACTGTGGAGCTGGAAGGGCAGACCTCGATTAACGAACTGCTGGACGAGCCGGTCGGCACCCTCCCGGTCCAGCTGCCGCTGCCGATCGATTTCCAGTGGGCCGTGGCCGCCGGCCGTGTGTCCTGAGCGGCCTCAACGCCGGACAACGAAAAACCCCGCCCTGCCAAGCTGTTTAGCCTGATAGGACGGGGTTATTCTTTGGTGGTGCACCCCCCGGGACTCGAACCCGGAACCCATTGATTAAGAGTCAATTGCTCTGCCAGTTGAGCTAGAGGTGCAGCTGTTGTTTTGACCACCGGGGCTTTTTATTTCCCGCGTTGTTCTCCGCAACGACATGAAACTCTACACGAGATTCGGCGACGTGTGAAATCGGGCGGTGGTGCCACTGTGCACTTAGCCGGGAAGGTCCAAAACCAGCACAAAATCAGGGTTTTGGTTGTTGCTGAGCACCCAGAGGCGGCCGTCCGGGGCGAGTGAAACATTCCGGATCCGGCCGTACTGCTGTGTGAAATAACTCACAGGCTCGCCCGCGAATTCACCGGCCAGGGGAACGGCCCAGACCCGCTGCCCGCGAAGGGCGCCCAGATACGCGGTATCGCCCACTATTTCGAGCCCGCTGGGGGATGCATCCGCCGTGGACGGCCACACCACCTTCGCGTCAATGAGGCCGGAACGGTGCGGCGCTCCCGTCACGCCGGGCCAACCGTAGTTGCCGCCGGGCACGATCAGGTTGAGTTCATCGTCCACGTCCGGGCCGAATTCGCTCGCCCAGAGCCGGCCGGCACTGTCCCAGGCGAGACCCTGGACGTTGCGGTGGCCGAAGCTGTACACGGGGTTGTCCCCGAACGGGTTCCCCGGCGCGGGACGGCCTTCGGGGGTGATGCGGAGAATCTTGCCGGCCAGGGCGTTGGTGTCCTGGGCCTGCTCCCGGCGCTGCGAGTCACCCGTGCCGACGTAGAGATACCCGTCAGGCCCGAACCGGATCCGGCCGCCGTCGTGCGTGGACGCCTTCGGGATCCCGGCGAAGATGATCTCCGACGGCCCCAGCCGCAACTGCCCGCCGCTGCCCTCCAGGCGCATGCGGGCGATCCGGTTGTCCCCCGCCGCAGTGAAGTAGGCGTACAGGTACCGGTCCGTCGGGAAGTCGGGGGAGAGTGCCAGGCCAAGCAGGCCGCCTTCACCGCCGGGCACGACGTCGGGCACCTGGCCGACGACGCCGGCCCGCCCGCCGCTCGAGGAACCGCCGGTCAAGGAATCGCCGCGGACCGACCGGAGCAGGGCGCTGTCCCGTTCGGAAATGACGGCGGTACCGTCGGGCAGGAAGACCGTGGACCACGGGAGGCGCAGTTGGGCGTCGATCCGGCCCGCCACCGTTGGCTGTCCAGGGCCCTCGGGGACTTGCCCGGACGGGCTGTTCGCCGGGGAGACGCTGGTATTTGCCGGGGACGTCGCGCCGCCCGTGCACGCCGCAAGCAGGAGCATGGAGACCGCAAGGACCGCGACGCGCGCACCGGCGGCCGCGTGGGAGCGCGGGTGCGGTGCCGGTAATTTCCTGCCCCCCGCCAGGGGCTTCATGCGCGCTGCCACTGCGCTGTTCCGCGCGGCCCGTCGCCGTCTAAAACTGCCGTGACCGGCGGGGGAGGCGGAAGCCGGCGGCTTCGGCGTAGGCGCTGGACTCGAACCAGACTTCGGCGCGGGTGGCCTCGAAGCCCGGGTTCGTCTCGTCGTAGTAGGTCATCGAGTCGGCGATTCCTTTGACGGTGAACCCGGCAGGGCCGCTGCCGTCGGCCGCGGGCGCCGCCGATCCCTCGCCGTAGGGCTGGTCCAGGGCGAGATGGCCTGCCGGTCCAGCGGCAGGGCCCGCCGCCGTTTCGGCGGCCGGAGAGGACGCGGGCGTTCCTCGGGTGTCCGCCATCACGCCGGCCTCGGCCTCGGCCTCGGCGGCTGCCGATTCCGCGCCGGGGAGAGTGGGTGCGTGCGGCTCGGTGTATTCGGAGTGGTGCACCGGGGCGGCCTGCGCCGGAGCGCCGCCGTGCGCCGCCTCGTGATGAACCGGGGCATGCGTCTCGGCCGGCGGTGTTTCCGACCACTGGGTCTCCCATTCGGCACCGTCCGCGTCTTGAACACCGTCCGCGGCTTGGCCACCGTCCGAGTCTTCGGCACCGTCCGCATCCGTCGCGGGGGCGGGCTCCGCGACGACGGACGTCTCGGGCGCTGCGGCAGCGGATGCTGCAGCCGCCGCCGCAG
>NZ_MQTQ01000082.1:0-23833 GCF_020532805.1 Arthrobacter sp. SO5
GCCGCCATCCCCACCCTGCACGTGGCCACCCCCGATGCGGACGTTGCCGCTGCCCACCCGCCGCTCTGGATCTCCGCGGCCCCGGCCCACGGGTGAGGGGCGCGGGAACGGGGCCGGGATGGGGTAGAACTTAACCATGAACGTTCGCACCCCTGACCCGAATCCCGGCTGGCTGTCCGACGAGGACTTGTTCGAGGCCCGCGGCCGGCTGCCCATGGTCTATGTCGAGGCCGTGCCGGTCAGGCTGGATCCGCTCGGTTTCGTGAACGAGGTCGGCACCCTGCTGCAGGCCGATGAGGACGGCAACATGATCCGGTCCCTGGTCTCGGGCCGGGTGCTGTACCGCGAGACCATCCGGGCTGCCCTGCTGCGGCACATGGAGAAGGACCTCGGCCCGCTGGCCTTCCCGCAACTGCCCATCAGCCCGGTGCCGTTCACCGTAGCCGAATACTTCCCTTCCCCGTCCCACACCGGCTTCACCGATGACCGCCAGCACGCCGTGGCCCTGGCGTACGTCATCCCCGTCACCGGCGACTGCTCCCCGCGGCAGGACGCCCTCGAGCTGACCTGGATGACGCCGCAGGAAGTCATGAGCTCGGACGTGCAGCTGGAATTCAGCGGCGGCCGCGGCGCCCTCATCCGCCAGGCCCTGGCCTTCGCCGGCGTCGGTAACTGACCGCTGCGGAAGAGCCCGGCCGGGGTCCGCGCTGGGCCCGCGAACGCTCCATGGGTCCCCTGCGTCCCGGACTTCATGCGCCCGCCTTTGTAGACTGGTATGCGGACCGCAAGAGAACTTAAGGATTCCAGATGACCCACCCCCCAGCCTCCCGGAACTACAGCCAGCAGCAGGCTGGAGCTCTGCAGAGCGGCGATCATCTGCTTCTGCCCGACGGCGGCCGCTTGGCCGAAGTCCAGCGCGTTGACGTCGAAACCGACGATTTCGGCACCGCCGCCATGGTCTTGGCCACCCTCACCGGTGGCGGCGTGCTGCGCATCGCGGCCGGCTCTCTGGTGACGATCGCCCCGGCTGACGAGGCCCTGCACCCCGCCGGCAGCGATTCGAATGCCGCGGGGGCCGTTTCTGGTAACGCCGGGGCCCCGGGGCACCCTGCGCCGACGGCCCCGGAGCAGGCCGGCGGCGGGGAGGCCGGCGGCGCTGTCGCCGGCGGCGCTGTCGAGGTACCCGCCGCCGTCGTCCCGCCCCTGCCGCCGGCACCGCCCGTGGTGACCGGCCCCAGCGAGGAGGACCTGGCCCTTATCCCGGCCCTGGAGGGCACCCCTGAAGCCGTCGTGGAAGCCGTCGCGCAGGCGCACCCCGGCTCGGTCGGGGTGCTGCTGCTTAGCGAGCGCCTGGCCAAGGGCATCAACACGAAGTCCGGCAGCTGCCTCAAGGACCTCAGCGACCTCGCCCACGAGCTGTTCATCATCCTCAAGGACGCCGAGAGCGCCCTCGCCGTCGCCGATCTCCTGAACGTCCTGCCCTTCGACGGCAACCCTGGCCGTTGGGCATCCGTCGAGTCGTCGCTGGCCCTGTCCAGCTACATCTGCCGCCGGTTGGGGCAGGATCAGCGCGCCGCGGCCTACGAGAGGTTCCTCCGCGCGCCCGATGCCATGGAAGTGGATCCGTTCAAGGCCCGGATCAACGCCAAGGTCCGCCAGCGCTCACTCAACGAGCCGAACCTCTATGACAAGGAAATCTTCCGCGCGATCGACAACGGAAGCCCGGATGCGGAGCGGGAATGGCGGTTGCTGCGGCTCGAGGCGCTGCTGTTCCTGCGCGCCCACGGCGGCTCCGAAACCATCGGCGGCCCGGACCTGGAACGCCGCATCGGCAACGAACTCGAATCCGTCCGCGGCTAAGCAGATAGGCCCTACCCCGCCACGGCAAGGCGTTGTAGATTCACCCCATGACGAACAATCTGAGCGTTGTGATCAACTCCGACGCGCAGCAAGTTTGGACGATGCTGCGCGAACCCGCCAAAGTGGCCCAGTGGCACGGCTGGGAGGCTGACGACCAAGCCGCCGAGATCAACGAAATTTACTTCGGCCCCCATGTGATCGAAGGGGCGGACCACACGTCCCTGGTGGTCGACGGCGGGGACGTCTTCACCCTGGGCCCGGTGCCCACCGGCACGGAAGTCAGCGTCATGCGGGCCGCGGTGGACCACAAGTCCGAGTGGGCCGCGTGGGACGAGGACATCACCCAGGGCTGGCTGACTTTCCTCCAGCAGCTCCGGTTCGCCCTCGAACGGCATCCGCACGGCAAACGGAGGACGCTTTTCCTATCCGTGCCCGGGAATGCGGGGTCGGCCATTGAAAAGCTGGGTCTGTCCGACGTTCCCAAGCCCGGCGAACCGTATGCACTGACCCTGGCCACCGGCGAGGAGGTCTCGGGCAAGGTGTGGTTCCGGAGCAACCACCAGGTGGGGCTGACGGTCCACAACTACGCGGAGCACGGCGAGGGGCTCGTCATCGTCGCGGACCAGCCGGCCATCCCCGACCTCCGGCCCGAGGGCGGCTCCCTCGTGATTGTCTCGACGTACGATCTCGGCGCCCACCAGCTCGCGGCGATCCGCCGCTATTGGGACACGTGGCGGTCTGAGAACTACCCCACATCCGATCCGCTGCACTAATGGTTGCGGGCTGTCAGCTGGCACACTTGAACGGTGCCAGCCAATCCTGCTTCTGATCCTTTGCCCCCCGCGCCTGCCCGGCAGTCCGAGTTCGCCTTCCGCGTGGGCAAACGCCTGAGCGAAAGCTGCTCGCCCTCCGCGGCCCAGGTGACCGAGAACGGCGGGGAGTTCCTGGGCCGCACCGGCACCATCACCACCCCGCACGGGGAGATCCAGACGCCGGCGTTCATCGCCGTCGGCACCAAGGCTACAGTCAAGTCCGTGCTGCCCGAATCCATTGCCGAACTCGGCGCGCAGGCCGTGCTGGCCAACGCCTACCACTTGTACCTGCAGCCCGGCGCGGACATCCTCGATGAGGCCGGCGGGCTAGGCGCGTTCATGAACTGGCCCGGCCCCACCTTCACGGATTCCGGCGGGTTCCAGGTGATGAGCCTGGGCTCGGGCTTCAAGAAGGTCATCGACATGAAATCGGTGGACAATTCCGGGCCCGACGACGCCGTCGCCCCGGGCAAGGAACGCCTCGCGCATGTGGACGAGGAAGGCGTGTGGTTCAAAAGCCACCTCAACGGCGACCGGCACCGCTTCAGCCCCGAGATTTCCATGAACGTCCAGCACCGGATCGGGGCGGACATTATGTTCGCCTTCGACGAGCTCACCACGCTGCAGAACTCCCGCGGCTACCAGGAGGAGTCCCTGGAACGGACCAGGCGCTGGGCCGAACGGTGCATCACCGAGCACTTCCGGCTCACGGACGAGCGCGCCGGCAAACCCTACCAGGCCCTGTTCGGGGTCATCCAGGGCGCCCAGTACGAGGACCTGCGCCGCAAGGCCTGCCGGGATCTTGGCGCCATGAACTTCGACGGCTTCGGGATCGGCGGGGCGCTGGAGAAGGAAAACCTGGGCACGATCGTGCGCTGGTGCAACGAGGAACTGCCGGAAAACAAGCCCCGGCACCTGCTGGGCATCTCAGAACCGGACGACATCTTCACCGCCATCGAGAACGGGGCGGACACCTTCGACTGCGTCTCCCCCACTCGGGTGGCCCGCAACTCGGCGTTCTACCACCCCACCGGCCGGTACAACCTCTCCGGCGCCAAGTACAAGCGCGACTTCGGCCCGCTCCAGGAAGGCTGCGACTGCTACGCCTGCCTGAACTACTCGCGGGCCTACATCCACCACCTGTTCAAGGCCAAGGAGATGGTCTCCGCCACCCTAATCTCGATCCACAACGAGCGCTTCGTGGTGAAGATGGTCGACGACGCCCGGCGCGCCATCGAGGCCGGTAACTTCTTCGACTTCAAGGCCGAGACCCTGGCCCGCTACTACTCCTAGGCTTCCCGGCCCGCCCCTGCCGCCGAATTCGCCGGAAACGTGCCATGTCGCCGGAAGGCCGCGGCGAACTCGCAGGCTTCCGGCGACGTCGTGTTTCCACATAACGACGGCGGGGCCTCCCGGGGACTCGTGCCGTACCCGAAGCTGGCTTCATGCCTCAACAGAACTCGCCCACGCTTCCGATGCGGGGAAACCTTTGGCGCACCGACCAGCTAATCGAGCTGGGCTACGGCTCCCGGTCCATCAAATCGTTGCTGGATTCGGGTTCTCTCGTTCGCCTGCGGTACGGCTGCTATGCCCGTGGCAGCGTGTGGAATGCCCTGCCGGCACCCGTCCGCAGCCGGCAGTTGATCTATGCGCATGCGCACGGAACACTCACGACATCGACCGGCGCCTTCGCCTACAGCCACACTTCCGCAGCGCGTCTGCACCGCCTCTATCTCTGGAACGTGGACGACCTAATCCACGTCCTGCAGAGGGTACGCCCGTCGGCTGAGCGCCACGGCAAGGATGTGCGGTGCCACACACGACCCTTCTCCGACGCTGAAGTGACGCAGGTGAGCGGTCTGCGATCAACGTCGCTGGAGCGGACAGCCGCGGATTGCGCCATGCTCCTGAGCTATCGGCAGGCACTCATCGTTATGGATCATGCGCTGCGTCTGGGTGCGGACCGGTCTCTGCTGCAGGAGATGGCTGATTCACTGGAGGGCCGCCGAGGCATCCGGACCTTCCGCCGCGTACTCGATACGGCCGACGTTCGCTCGGAATCCCCCGGCGAAACGCTGACCCGAGAGCTGTTCCTACGGCTGAGGATCACGATGCCCGAACCGCAGGTTGAAGTCACGAGCCGGATCGGGCGGCATCGTATGGACTTCGCCTGGAAGAAAGAAAAAGTGGCCGTGGAGTTCGACGGCAAGGTCAAATACTTCGACTTCCGGCCCACCGAGGAAGTGCTTTTCGAGGAACGGCGACGCGAAAAGGCCTTGACGGAGGAAGGATGGCTCTTTCTCCGGGTCGAGTGGAAAGACCTCTTCCGGGAACAGGAATTCAAGAACCGTGTGCTCCGGGCGTTGACCGGCCGGCGTCAGTTGTCCTGAACCAAGAGCCCGGCGCCCCGAGTTCGCCGGATGCCCGCGAAGTCGCCGGAACCTTGCCGCGAGTCGGCACCCTTCCGGCGACTTCGGCCGAAGGGCGTGAGCGCTTACGCCCCGTAGCTTGGTTCGCGCGTCTTCACCCAGCGGATGGCGAGCGAGGTCACCGGGACGAAGGCGAACTCCACGAGCGTCTTGTACAGGAATCCCACGAGGACGTAGTTGACGAACATCCCGGCGTCGGAAATCCCGATCACGGAGGCGGCGATGCTGCAGAAGATCAGCGTGTCCACGAATTCGCCCGCCCCCGAGGATCCCATCAGCCGGGCCCAGAGGGACTTCTCGCCGGTCCGGGCCTTCATCTTCACGAGGATCCAGGAGTTGATCGTCTGGCCCGCGAGGAAGGCAAGCAGCGAGGCGAGCACGATCTGCGGAACCGGCCCCAGGGCACCCTCCAGCGCGGACTGCTTGGCCATGCCGTAGCCGTCCTCGAAACCTGGCAGGGCGATGATGGCCCAGTAGCAGAGGGACGCGAACACGGACAGCGCGAAGGCGGTCACGATGGCCTTGCGCGCCACCTTGAATCCGTAGACCTCGCTGATGACATCGCCCAGGATGTAGGCCAGCGGAAAGAGGAAGAACCCGCCGTCCGTGATGATCGGGCCAATGGCCACGCCCTTGGACGCCCCGATGTTGGACAGGATGAGCACCACCGCCATAACGGCCAGCATGATGCCGAAGTACGGCGATCCGATCGAGGCGAACTTCGGCGGAGCGGCAGCCGGGAGGGTCTTGGCGGTAGTCATGGCAGTCCATTCGTAGTGGTTCGCTCGGCGGCCCGGAACGCACTACTCGGCCCGGGGCGGCCGGCTGTATTAGCACTGGAGGGCCCCGGCGACGCGCGCCAGGAACCGCCTCCATTCTCGCACCCCGCGGCGCCGTCCCGCGGTGCGCCGGGTAATCCCCCGCAGGAACCCTAGCGGCGTGAGGCGTCGATGAGGTCCTTGTCGCCGTCCGCCCGGGCGTCCGCAGGCGCCCAGGCGTGCCCCTGCTCGTGGTCCAGGTGCGTGGACTTCTTGTTTTTCAGCGCGAAGATGTAGACCAGCAGCGAGAGTCCGATCGCCACGGTGACGTAGGTGAAGAAGAGGTCCACCTGGCCGGCCTTCTGCAGCGCTGCGCCGATCAGCGGGACGGTGCCGCCAAAGAGCGAGTTGGCGATCGCGTAGCCCAGGCCGACGCCCAGGGCTCGGATGGACGCCGGGAACAGCTCGGCCTTCACGAGGGCGTTGATCGAGGTGTAGCCGCCCACAATCACCAGGCCGCCCATCATGAGCAGGAATGCGGTGAACGGATCTTTGGTGCCGGCCAGGGTGGAGAGCAACGGCCAGGTGAACAGCACGCCGGTGATGCCGAACCAGAGCAGCAGCGGCTTGCGGCCCACTTTGTCCGAGATCATGCCGTAGACCGGCTGCAGCAGCATGAAGATGAACAGCGCCCAGAAGTTGATCACTGAGGTGTCGGTCTTGGCGATGCCGGAGGTATCGTTCATGAACTTGAGGATGAAGTTGGTGTACGTGTAGAACGCAACGGTGCCGCCGAGGGTGACGCCGATGCAGATCAGCAGCGGCTTCCAATACTGGGTGAACAGCAGCTTCATGGTGCCCGGCTGGGCAACGCCTGCCGCGGCCGGCACCTTGGCGGCCTCGACCTGCTCCGCAGACACGGTCTCCTCCATGGAGCGGCGCAGCCACAGCACCACGAGGGCAGCGACACCGCCGATCGCGAACGGGATCCGCCAGCCCCACTCGGTCAGGGCGGACTTGTCCAGGGCGTTCTGCAGGACGACGAGGACCAGCAGTGCCAGCATCTGGCCGCCGATCAACGTGACGTACTGGAAGCTGGAGAAGAAACCGCGCCGCTTCGAGGTGGCGGCCTCGGACATGTAGGTGGCGCTGGTACCGTATTCGCCGCCCACGGAGAAGCCCTGGATCAGCCGGACGAGGATCAGCAGGAGCAGTGCCCAGACGCCGATCTGCTGCGTGGTCGGCAGGATGGCAATGGCGAAGGACCCGGCGGACATCATCGTGACGCTGAGCGTCAGTGCCGCCTTGCGTCCCTTGCGGTCGGCGTAGCGGCCGAAGAACCAGGCGCCGACGGGCCGCATCAGGAACGATGTCGAGAAGACGGCCATGGCCTCAAGACCGGCCTGCAGCTCGTCCTTGGAATTGAAGAAGTGCGACTGGAAATACGCCGCGAAGACTGTGTAGACGTAGAGGTCGTACCACTCCACGAGGTTGCCGGCTGATCCCTTGAGGATGTTGCTCACGGCTTTTCTCGTCCTAGCGGATTCGGTCAGTTGGGTGCTCATCAATGAACCTTCCTGGATCCGGCGCCGCAGGAAAGCAACACCGTCCGCCACCCTAGTAGCCGTGATCCGGAACACTAGGGTTTTGTTCGTATTGGTCATCTGCACAGTGCGGAGGGTTTTCCCGGAGTGGCAGGATAGGGCCATGACTTCTGCTGTTGACTCTCCCGCTGCCGCAGCGCCCGACGCCGTCTCCTCCCCCGCCGTCGCCCTGACCATCGCCGGCTCCGAGGCCACCGGCGGCGCCGGCGCGCAGGCGGATCTGAAGACCTTCCAGGAGCTCGGCGTCTTCGGCATCGCGAACCTGACCTGCATCGTGTCCTTCGACCCGAAGGACAACTGGAACCACCGCTTTGTGCCGATCGACCCGCAGGTCATCGCCGACCAGCTGGAGGCGACGACGGCGGCCTACGGGGCCGCGTCCGGCGCCCCGTCGGTGCTGGAGACCGTGAAGATCGGCATGCTGGGCAGCCCGGCGACGATTTCGACGGTGGCCGCGGCGCTGGCCGCGGGACAGTTCGCCAACGTGGTCCTGGATCCGGTGCTGATCTGCAAGGGCCAGGAGCCTGGCCACGCCTTGGACACCGACCAGGCGCTCAAGGAGCAGATCCTGCCGCTGGCCACCTTCGTCACGCCGAACCACTTCGAGGCCGAGTCCCTCTCCGGCCTTGAAATCACCGACGTCGAATCTCTCAAGGCGGCGGCCGTCCGCATCCACGAACTCAGCGGCGCCGCGGTGCTGGCCAAGGGCGGGGTGCGCCTGGCCGGGCCCGACGCCGTCGACGTCTACTTTGACGGCGAGACCCTGGAAGTCCTGTCCGCCCCGAAGGTGGGCGAGGTGGCGGTGTCCGGCGCCGGCTGCTCTCTCGCCGCGGCTGTGACGGCCGAGCTTGCCAAGGGCGCCAGCCCGCTGGAGGCCGCCCGCACGGCCAAGGCGTTTGTCACCGCGGGGATCCGGAACCGGGTGGCCTCAGGTGCACCGTTCGACGCGCTCTGGCAGGGCGGCCCGCGCTAAAACCTTCCGCAGGCCTCATTGACGCCGACTTCGCCGCAACGTCCCCAGTTCGCCGGAAGCTTCCGGCGAACTGGGGCGCCACCGGCGAACTCGAGAAGGGCTAGCGCCGCGGGATGTTGCGCAGGTTGCTCCGGGCCATGCTCACGGCCTCGCCGGCACCCCGGTTGAGCACCACCTTGGACATGGCCGTGGCGAAGCCGAGGATCTGGGCGCCCTTGATCTTCGGCGGCAGCGAGAGCGCTTTAGGGTCCGTGATCAGCTCCACCAGGGAGGGCCCCGGATGGGCGAAGGCCTCCCGGTACGCGGCCTCGATCTTGGCCGGGTCAGTGACGCGGACCGCGTGGAAGCCCAGGGCCCGGGCCACCGCGGCGTAGTTGGCGTCCGGGACGTCCACGCCGAAATCGGGCAGCCCGTCCACCAGCATCTCCAGTTTGACCATGCCCAGGGTGGAGTTGTTGAAGACCACCACATTGACCGGAAGCCGGTGCGCGGCGACCGTGATCAGCTCGCCCAGCAGCATGGACAGGCCGCCGTCGCCGGACACCGAAACGACCTGGCGGCCCGGGTAGGCCAGCTGGGCGCCGATCGCGTGCGGCAGTGCGTTCGCCATGGAACCGTGCAGGTACGAGCCGATCAGCCGGCGGGTGCCCAGCGGATTGATGTACCGGGCAGTCCAGACGTTGCACATGCCGGTGTCCGCGGTGAAGACCGCATCCTCCGCCGCCACTTGGTCCAGCAGCGAGGCCGCGTACTCCGGGTGGATAGGCTGCCGCGTCCCCACTTTCCGCGTGTAGGCGCCGACGGCTTTGTTCATCAACCGGTCGTGCTTCTTGAGCATCGCATCGAGGAAACGGCGGCTCTTCTTCGGCTTCAGCAGCGGCATCAGCGCGGCCAGCGTGGGCAGCACGTCGCCATGGACGGCGACGTCGACGTCGGTCCGCCGGCCCAGCTTGTGCGCGGCACGGTCCACCTGCGCGGTGCGGGTAGCCGGGAGGAACTGGTCGTACGGGAAGTCCGTGCCGAGCAGGATGAGCAGGTCCGCGTCTTCGATCCCCTCGGCCGCGGCGCCGTAGCCCAGCAGCCCTGTCATGCCGATGTCGTAGGGGTTGTCGTACTGCATGAAGTCTTTGCCACGGAGCGAATGGCCGATCGGCGCTTTGACGGCTTCGGCCAGGGCAATCACCTCGTCGTGGGCGCCCTGGACCCCGATTCCGGCAAAAATCGCCACCTTGTCGGCCGCGTTGATGGCATCCGCGAGTTGCCGCACGCTCTCCGGTGCCGGCGTGAGGGTGGCGGAGACGAACGCGGCGGGAAGCGGGGTTTCAGCCACGGCTTCCAGCCCGGCAATGTCCCCGGGAAGGGTGACGACGGCGACGCCGCGGAGTGCGACGGCGTGCTGGATGGCGCTGTGCATGACCCGGGGCGCCTGTTCGGCGGTGCTGACGAGTTCGGAATACACCGAGCACTCGTTGAAGAGCCGGTCCGGGTGGGTCTCCTGGAAGAAGCTGCTGCCGATCTGCTTGCTCGGGATGTGCGAGGCGATGGCCAGGACCGGGGCACCGGAGCGGTTGGCATCGTAGAGTCCGTTGATCAGATGCAGATTTCCCGGCCCGCACGAGCCGGCGCACACCGCAAGCTTGCCGGTGAGCTGGGCTTCGGCTGCGGCGGCGAAGGCGGCGGCCTCCTCGTGCCGGACGTGGATCCAGTCGATCCCGCCCTTGGCGGCGCCGCCCGTCTTGCGGACCGCGTCGACTATCGGGTTCAGGCTGTCGCCGACAATCCCGTAGATCCGCTGCACGCCGGCAGCCTGGAGTTGTTCGACAAGCTGGGTGGCAAGTTCCTTGGCCATGGGTGCACGCTCCCGGGAGGTGGATCGATGAGCTGACACTGGCCAATATAGTCCGCCCGCCTTGGTGCGGGTTCCAGGTTAGCTGGCGGCGGCGTTCTGCAGGTGGCCCGGTGGGGCCGGTTTTCCACATACGGCCGGCCGCCGTTGAGGTCCGGCGGTCCCCGCTCGTAGCGTTTTGTAGGCAGCCCGCTTCATTTCCACCTAAGGATCGATCTTGACCAGAAAGCACCGCCGTGGCCGTCGGCCGGCAAGTCGAAGCTCCAGTAGGCCCCGGGCCGGAAAACCCGCCGCCAATCCAACTCAGCCTGTGTCGCAGCACGACCAGGCGCTGGGTTCCCTGATCGCATTTGTGGGTTGGCATCGCGAGCACGGCATCTTGCCTGAACTTCCCGTCCTGGAGCAGTTAACCGCGTTCTTCACGAACTACACCGAAATCTTTGGCGGCGCCCCGGTGACCGCAATGGACCCCGGACGCGTCGCTAGGTTCGTGGAGTCGTTCGATGAACCTGATGCCGAATTGGCGTCCTTTTTTTGCGCTTCCCTTTTTGAATATCTGCATTTTCTAAGGGACACGGGCCGCTGGTCCGGCAGCGAGGAACGCTACCGGAATTTGCACCGCGTCCTGCATCGCGGGGTACTCAACGAAAACGTTTCGTCGTAGAGCAACCGCGCGCGGCAGCCGCCAACGGTCATCAGCCCTCCTGCAACGGTGCGTGAGCGTACCGGGAGACCCGACGAGCTCAGCTCCCGGAGTGCGCCTGCAGGAACGAGTAGACCTCGGTTTCGTCCACGCCGGGGAAGGCCCCGGGCGGCATCGCCGCCAGCAGGTGCGAGTGGGCCCGCGCCGAGGGCCAGGCGTTGCCGGCCCACTCCGAGGCCAAAATGGCCGGCGGACGCTTGCAGCAGCTCTCGTCCGGGCACGTCGACTTGGACCGCTCCGTGGTGTCCCGGCCGCGGAACCACTTCACCTGCGCATAGGGAACGCCCACGGAAAGGGAAAATTCCCCGTTCGCGGAGCGCTCCGTCCGCGCCGTGCACCAGAAGGTTCCGGCGGGGGTGTCGGTGTACTGGTTGTAGGCGCTGAACTTGTCCGGGACGTCGAACACCACCCGGGAGGTCCAGTTCTTGCAGGACGGCTGGCCCTCGATCGCGCCGGTGTGGTCCTGCGGGAAGGTCACGCCGTCGTTCTCGTAGGCCTTGTAGATGATGCCGCTCTTGTGCGTCTTCTGGAAGTGCGTGCGGATGTCCAGGTGCTGGGTGGCGAGGTTGGTGAAGCGGTGCGCGGCGGTCTCGTAGGAGACCGCGAAGGCGTCCCGGATGTCCTCCACGGCGATTTCCCTGGCCTGCTTGGCCTGCTGCAGGAACTCCACCGTGGCCTGTTCCGGCAGCAGGAGCGCGGCGGCGAAGTAGTTCGTGGCCACCCGCTGCATCAGGAAGTCACCGTAGTTGGTGGGGGTTTGGTGCCCCAGGACGTAGTGGCCCAGCGCCTGCAGCAGCACCGAACGCGGGTCGTGGTCGCTCCGGGCGTTCTGCGTGAGATAAATCCGGCGGTTCTTAAGGTCGGTCACCGAACGGGTGGAATGCGGCAGGTCGCCCACGTGGTGCAGGCTGAACCCGAGGTGCCCGGCAATGTCCGCGATGACGTGATGGGACAGCGGGCCGCTGGTGTGCCCCACGGAGGCGAGGACTTTCTGGGCTTCGGCCTCGTACTCCGGGAAGTAGTTGTTCCGTTCGCGCATCATGGCGCGCAGCTCCCCGTTCGCGCGGCGTGCCTCTTCCGGCGTCGCAACCTGCTCGTTGAGGCGGCGTTCCAGCTCATGCTGCAGCCCCACCATGGACTCCAGCACGTCCATCGGAAGCCGCGAACTGATGCGGATCTTGGGCAACTTCAGGGACTCATAGATGGGGCTGCGCTGGTAGCGCTCCAGCTCAATCTCCAGGGCCGCGCGGCGGTTGGGCGGCTCCGCGCCCAGCAACTCATCGATGCTGACACCGAGGGCCGCGGCGAGCTGCTGGAGCAGCCCGAGTTTGGGCTCGCGCTTGCCGTTCTCGATCAGGCTCAGCTGGCTGGGGGCCGTTCCCACCGTGGCGCTCAGGTCATCGAGCGTCAGCCCGGCCGCCTTGCGGAGGTGCCGGACGCGGCGGCCCATGCTGATGACGTCCACCTCCGGGACGGCAGGCGAGGCGGCTGAGGCGGGGCGGTTCCAGCTGGCGGGGTGCATTTCTTGAGGATACGCGAAGAAGTGCATTTCTTTCCACTCTTTTGGTCTAGAAGGCCGCTTGAAAGTACAGAAAAGTAGGTCTTACGGAAAAGTTACACACTCCGGACCAGCCAGCCACTCTGCGAAGACGTAGGAGAGCCGGCCCCGGACCCCACCAAGGAGACAAAGATGACTGCAGCATTTGAGCCCACCCAGCAGACGCCCGAAGAGCAGGCCGCCGCCCTGGAGCTTGAGTGGGCCGCCAACCCGCGCTGGGAAGGTGTCACCCGGGACTACAAGGCCTCCGACGTCGTCCGCCTCCGCGGCCGGGTCTCCGAGGAGCACACCCTGGCCCGCCGCGGCTCGGAGAAACTGTGGAAGCAGCTCACCGGGGAGCACAAGGAAGGCACGTACACCAACGCCCTGGGCGCCCTGACCGGCAATCAGGCAGTGCAGCAGGTCAAGGCCGGCCTGCGCGCCATCTACCTTTCGGGCTGGCAGGTTGCCGCCGACGCCAACAACTCCGGCCACACCTACCCGGACCAGTCGCTCTACCCGGCCAACTCGGTGCCCACCGTGGTCCGCCGCATCAACAACGCCCTGCTCCGCGCCGACCAGATCGAGTTCTCCGAAGGCATCCAGACCGTCGAGGACTGGATGGTCCCGATCGTCGCCGACGCCGAGGCCGGCTTCGGCGGCCCGCTCAACGCTTACGAGCTCATGAAGTCCATGATCCAGGCCGGCGCCTCGGGCGTGCACTGGGAAGACCAGCTCGCCTCGGAGAAGAAGTGCGGCCACCTCGGCGGCAAGGTCCTGATCCCCAGCCAGCAGCACGTCCGCACGCTGAACGCCGCCCGCCTGGCAGCCGACGTCGCCGGCACCCCGTCCGTCATCATCGCCCGCACCGACGCCGAGGCAGCCACCCTGATCACCTCCGACGTCGATGACCGGGACAAGGAATTTGTCACTGGCGAGCGCACCGCGGAAGGCTTCTACAAGGTCCGCAACGGCATCGAACCCTGCATCGCCCGCGCCAAGGCTTACGCCCCGTACTCGGACCTCATCTGGATGGAAACGGGCACCCCGGACCTGGAGCTGGCCCGCAAGTTCGCCGAAGCCGTCAAGGCCGACTTCCCGGACCAGATGCTCTCCTACAACTGCTCGCCGTCGTTCAACTGGAAGAAGCACCTCGACGACGCCACGATCGCCAAGTTCCAGCGCGAACTCGGCGCCATGGGCTTCACCTTCCAGTTCATCACCCTGGCCGGCTTCCACGCCCTGAACTACTCGATGTTCGATCTCGCCCACGGCTACGCCCGTGAAGGCATGAGCGCGTACGTCGAGCTGCAGGAGAAGGAGTTCGCCTCCGAGTCCCGCGGCTACACCGCGACCAAGCACCAGCGCGAAGTCGGCACCGGCTACTTCGATGACATCGCAACTGCGCTCAACCCGAACGCATCCACCCTGGCCCTGGTGGGATCCACCGAAGAAGGCCAGTTCCACTAACTGCCCGACGGCGGGCCTTGTGTCCGGCCTTCGGACAGCTGTCCGTCGGCAAACCGGAGAATCCTCTGCGTGCTATTCCCCATGTCCGGCGCCGACCTCGCTAAGCGAGGACGACGCCGGACATGGGGCCCCTTTTACGCACGCTGCCGGATCACCGATTCACCTCCTCGTTGCTACGTCACCAAAGGCGACAACCGCCGTCGAACATTTGCTTCTTCTCTAGGGAGAGATTTGAAATGAACAGCTTCACTGACAACTTCACCATCAACGGGATCACGCTGACCGCGCAGCCCATCTGCCGGCAGAACGAGGTGCTCACGCCGGACGCGCTGGCGTTCATCGCCAAGCTGCACAAGGCCACCGCAGGCCGTCGGATGGAGCTGTTGCAGGCCCGCCGCGACCGCCGCCAGCAGATCGGCAAAGGCCAGGACCCGCGGTTCCTGCGCGAGACCGAATCCGTCCGCAACGATCCGAACTGGCGCGTCGCTCCCCCCGCTCCGGGCCTGGAGGACCGCCGGGTCGAAATCACCGGCCCGGTGGATAAGAAGATGACCATCAACGCGCTGAACTCCGGCGCCAAGGTCTGGCTCGCGGACATGGAGGACTCCTCCACCCCGTCGTGGCGCAACGTCATCCAGGGCCAGCTCAACCTCACCGATGCGCTGGAACGCCGGATCGACTTCACGTCCCCGGAGGGCAAGGAGTACAAGCTGGGCGCCGCCGAGGGCCTGCCCACCATCGTGGTCCGCCCCCGCGGCTGGCACCTGCCGGAAAAGCACATGCTCATTGACGGCACCCCGATTGCCGGCGGCATCGTGGACTTCGGCCTGTACTTCTTCCACAACGCCCGCCGCCTGATCGCCCAGGGCAAGGGCCCGTACTTCTACCTGCCGAAGATCGAGAACCACCTCGAGGCCCGGCTCTGGAACGACATCTTCGTCCTGGCCCAGGACCTGCTTGGCATCCCGCAGGGCACCATCCGCGCCACCGTGCTGATCGAGACCATCACTGCGGCGTTCGAAATGGAGGAGATCCTCTACGAACTGCGCGACCACGCCGCGGGCCTCAATGCCGGCCGCTGGGACTACATCTTCTCCCTCATCAAGAATTTCCGCACCCGCGGCCCCCGCTTTGTCCTGCCGGACCGCAGCCAGGTCACCATGACCCAGCCCTTCATGCGCGCCTACACCGAACAGCTGGTCCGGGCCTGCCACAAGCGCGGCGCCATGGCGATCGGCGGGATGGCCGCGGCTGTCCCCAACCGCAAGGACGAGGAAGCGAATGCGAACGCTTTCGAGAAAGTCCGCGCGGACAAGACCCGCGAGGCCGGCGACGGCTTCGACGGGTCCTGGGTGGCGCACCCGGACCTGGTTCCGGTGTGCCGCGAGGTGTTCGACGGCGTCCTCGGCGACCGTCCGAACCAGCTGGAGCGGCTCCGCGAGGACGTCATCCCGGACGACCGCGCGCTGATCGATATCGCCTCCACCACAGGCACCATCACCGAACAGGGCATCAGGAACAACATCGAGGTGGGCATCCGCTACATCGAGTCCTGGCTGCGCGGCAACGGTGCCGTCGCCATCCACAACCTGATGGAGGACGCCGCCACCGCGGAGATCTCCCGCTCGCAGCTGTGGCAGTGGATCTTCGCCCGCGCCATCACGGACAGCGGCGACGTCATCACCCGTGAGTGGGTGGAGGACATGCTCGACGAGGAGTTCGCCAAGCTGGAACGCTTCGAAGGGGACCGCTTCGCGGACTCACGGGACATCTTCGAGGAAGTCACGCTCAGCACCTCGTTCCCCGCCTTCCTGACGCTCCCGGCCTACGACCGCTTCCTCCATGAAGCGCGCGACGGCGGCGACGTCGCCAGCGGGGACCCCAAGCTCGTCCCCGCCTAAGGTCCGTTCAGGACCACAGGAAGGTACAGATTTCCGTCTGCTGGGCCGCCACCGCCCTCGCAACAGGCACCCCCGAAATCCGGGGCGGCGGCCCAGCGGCGGAAGACCCCTTGAGGACTCGACAACGGCGTCGAGGTGTCAGTTAAGGCCCATGTTCCCCGTGAACATGGGCCTTAGCTGTCCCCTCGGTGCCCCCGATGACGTAGTTCAGTGCGCGTCGGGGACGTGCCGGAGGGACAGCGCGGTGCCGAGGATGAACATGGTCACCGAACCAAGCACCATCAGCAGCGGGCCGGTCCAGGATCCCGAGGCGCCGTTCACGTAGCCCAGCAGGGTCGGCGCCAGGGCCCCGACGGAGTAGCCAACACCCTGCACGACGGCGGACATCCGGCCGGCCGAGGCCTGGTCCCTGGCCAGTCGGATGATGGCGATGAAGATCAGCGTGATGCCTCCGCCCTGGGCGATGCCGCCGCATGAAGACCACAGCCACCACAGCTCCGGCGCCAGCAGCAGGCCCACCGGCACGGTCAGCCACAAGAGGCCCAAGGTGAGTCCGACCGTCGTCGTACTGGCGAAACGGGCCGCGAGCGGAACGCCCAGGCCCCCCACGATGGCGAGGATCTGGAACAGCGAGGACCCGGCGCCTGCCGCCGCGGCCGTCATGCCCAGCTCATCCGCGAGGATGCTGGGCAGCCAGGCGGTCACCCCGTAGTACGAGAAGGCCTGCCCGGCGAACCCTGCGGTCAGTCCGACCGTAATCCAGCGCGACGCCGGCTTGGTCCCGGCGTGCGGAGGGCCCGGGGCGGGGACCGGCTCAGGGTGGAAGGCCCGGCTGCCGACGGCGAGCACCCAGGCAAGCAACGCCGCGACAGCGAAGAGTCCGCAGGAGGCCAGGGCCAGCCGCCACCCGAGCAGCGCGGCCAGCGGCGCCATCACCATGGCCGTGATGAACGAGCCGATGTTCAGGGCCGCGGTGTAGATGCCCATGGCTGTGGCCTGCCGGCCCGGAGCGAAGTCGCGCCGGATGATCAGCGGTACGGCGATGTTTCCGATCGTGATGGCGAGGCCGAGAATCACCGTGCCGAGCATCACCACGGCGCCGTTGCCTGCCGAACGGACCATGACGCCCAGCAGCACTCCCAGGAGGGTGAGCGTGACGGCGACTTCCGCGCCGAGTCTGCGTCCGGCCAGCGAGGCGAGCGGTGCTGCGATGGCGAAGCACAGCACCGGGATGCCGGTGAGGAATCCGAGTTCCACGGGTGTGAAGCCGAGTTCCGCCTGCATCAGGCCGACCACCGGCGCCACGGCCACGAACGGGCCGCGCATGTTCAGGGCGATGAGCCCGATGGCGGCCAGCAGGATCCAACTGCCTGGCACCTTGGCGAGGACGCTGGCGCTCATGGGTGCCGCGGCCGGGCCGGCTGGCAGAAACATGCTTTCATCAGTCCCATTGCTATCACGGGCCCGGGCAGGCTCCGGCGAATATGACAGCAGCACGGATTTCCGGGGCGGCGTGCCGTGTCCGTGTCACAGATACTTTTGCCCGCCGTCCGCGGACTAGGGTTTTGGCATGACGCACCTCATCCGGACAGCAACCGTGGACGACGCCGGAAGGCTGGCGGGGCTCGCGGCCGTCACGTTTCCGCTGGCCTGTCCGCCAGAATCCTCACCAGCCGACATCGCCGCCCACCTCGCGGCCACCCTCAGCGAGGCGAACTTCCGCGCCTACCTGGCCGATCCGGACGTGACCGTCCTCGTGATCGACGCCGGCGGCGGGCTCCGGGGCTACAGCCTGTTGGCCGCCCGCCCGGTCCGGGACCCGGATGTGGCCGCGGTCCTGACAGAACTGCCCTGCACCGAACTCAGCAAATGCTACGTCCACCCGGACTACCATGGCTTGGGCGCCGCGGCAGAACTGATGCGCGCGAGCATCGACGCGGCCGGGTCGGCCGGCGCCCGGGGACTCTGGCTGGGAGTGAACAACCAGAATGCCCGCGCCATCCGGTTCTACGAGAAATCGGGCTTCCGGAAGGTCGGCACCAAGTCCTTCACGCTCGGGAACACGGTGGAACACGACTTCGTCATGGAACGCCCGCTCACCGCGTGACCAAACCGACAGGCCGCCGGGGAATGGGGCCGGCCTCCTCCGGGTTGTGGCGAGCATGAAGATTGAGATCTGGTCCGACGTCGCCTGCCCCTGGTGCTTCATCGGCAAGCGCCGTTTTGAAACGGCCCTCGCGGCCTTCGAGCACCGTGAGTCAGTGGAGGTGACGTGGCGCAGCTACCAGCTGGACCCCACGCTCCCGGATCACTACGACGGCACCGAACTGGACTACCTGAGTACCCGCAAGGGCATGGCGCCGGAGCAGGTCGCCGGGATGTTCGAGCATGTGGCCGCCCAGGCCAAAGGCGAGGGCCTCAACTACCGTTTCGACGACGTCGTGGTCGCCAACAGTTTTACTGCGCATCGGCTGATCCACCTCGCCGCGGCGCACGGGCAGCAGGACGCCGCCAAGGAGCGCCTGCTCAGCGACCACTTCGAGCGGGGCTTGGACATCGGCAGCCGGGACTACCTCACCTCGCTGGGGCTGGACCTGGGGATAGCCGCCGCCGAGCTGGATGAACTGTTCACCACCGATAAATACGCCGACGACGTCCGTCACGACTTCGAGGAGGGGCGGGCGCTGGGCATCAACGGCGTCCCGTTCTTCGTGATCGACCGCAAGTTCGGACTTTCCGGCGCCCAGCCCGCCGAGACGTTCACCGCGGCCCTCGAACAGGCGTGGCAGGACAGCCGGCCGCTCGCCATGGTCAATGCCGCCGGGGACGGCGGCGCAGACGCCTGCGGCCCGGACGGCTGCGCCACCTAGTCCGCAGGACAGCAACGGCTCGCCGGCATAACGCCGGTTTGCTGACAGATCGCGCTAAAGTGTCCGTATGCCCAGGATTTCGGCCGCGAGCAACGCCGCCCAACGCGCCGACACGCAGCACCGCATCCTGACCGCGTTCGGGGAACTCCTGTTCACCCACGGACTCCCGGGCCTGACCATGACCGACGTCGCCCGGCACGCCCGGATCGGCCGCACGGCCGTGTACAACTACTACGCGGACATCGAAGAGCTCCTGATCGCCTACGCCCTGGAGGAGACGGAACGGTTTCTCCTGGACCTGCGGGCGTCGCTGGACTCCCTGGCGAACCCTGTGGAGCGGCTGGCCCTCTACGTGCGCGCCCAGGTGGAGGACCTCAGCCGCCGGCACCTGC
This sequence comes from Arthrobacter sp. SO5, assembly GCF_020532805.1. Classification (GTDB taxonomy): domain Bacteria; phylum Actinomycetota; class Actinomycetes; order Actinomycetales; family Micrococcaceae; genus Arthrobacter. Next base: position 19,156 of record NZ_MQTQ01000082.1, read on the forward strand.
CGCCCGGGCCCGCCATGGGCGCCGTCCTTTCCCCGGCATCCTTCGCGAAGCTCGCGGACCACGTGGGCGAGCTCAGCGTGCTCCTGCAGGGCATCCTGCGGGACGGGATGTCCCAGCGCTACCTGCCGGAGGGGGACATCAGCCACCTGGCACAGCTCATCCACGGCACGCTCTCCTCGAGTGCAGCCCGGGGCGACGGCGCCGGCCAGGACGCCGGGGCGGAGGCCCGGATCGCCCGGACGGTGCGGTTCATCCAGCTCGGCGCCGGTGCAAGGTTCGACGACGCCGGCCGGCCCGTACGGCTCAGCGCCTAGCTGCCGGTCGGCAGCCCGGAGGGAAGCCCGGTCGGAAGCCCGGTCGGATCGACGGGGAACGTGGTTTCCTCAACGAGGCGCCGGTCCTCCCGCGGGCAGACGAGCTTGCCGGGTGTCTGGTCCACCAGTTCGGGCTTCGCCAGCCCCTTGTAGTCGCCGGTGAGGATGACGTCCACGCTCGGATCGGCGCGGCCGTCCTGGAAGTAGTCAGAGCCGGGAAGATTGCGCTGGACGCTGAACGCGGCCGACTGGCCCGCGGCCCCGGAGACCACCACCGCGACGCCGCGGTAGCCCGCCGTCGTGTTCGCGACGGCCCCCACCATGAATTTGCGGGCAGCGAACTCGTCGGCCACGCTCCGGGCCAGGCCAGGACGCGAGGTTGCATTGAAGACGTTGAGCTTGATCTTTTCCGGCGGCGTGTAGTCGTAGGAGGCCTCCGGGCAGACGGGCCCTGCCGCGTGGCTGCGCTCCGCCGTCGGGATCTTGATTTGTCCGTTCATGATCGCCAGGGCCACCACGATCGCGGCGGCAATCAGCCCCACAAGCAGCACCAGGACCACGCCGTGCAGGATGCGGCGCCGCATCCTGGCCGGATTTTCCAGTTCGTCATCCTCACTGAAGGTGACCCGCAAATCGGAGCCCGTGATGACGCGGTGTCCATGCAGGACGGTGACGTCCTTAGGCCCTTTAGCCACTGATCACCAGGACGCGCGCGTGAATCGCGGTTCGCTGGTGCAGGGCGGTCCGGACGGCGCGGTGCAGCCCGTCCTCCAGGTACAGGACGCCGCGGAACTCCACTACGTGCGGGAACAGGTCACCGAAGAACGTGGAATCCTCCGCGAGCAGGGCTTCCAGGTCCAGCGTGCGCTTGGTGGTCACCAGCTCATCCAGCCGGACCGGACGCGGCGGCAGGGCCGCCCAGTCCTTGGGCGTGTTGAAACCATGGTCGGGGTAAGGGCGGCCCTCGCCCACAGCTTTGAATATCACCCTGCAAGCCTATGGAAGTTGGCAGGTCAAAGGAATCATTGACCGCCGCGGGCGTGAGGTTGTAGCCAAACGGTAACCATAAGTGAGTTCACGTGTCTCCCGGCGTGCCTGGCCGGCACGGGGCTCCCGCCGCGGGCCACGCCGCACGCACAGGGGGCGTACCGGCTGAGAGAATAGGGGCATGACTGATTCCCAGACCCCGGCCTCGTCCCCGCCGTTGGCTCCCCGGCTGGCCCTGCTGCTGGACGTCGACGGGCCGGTCGCCAGCCCGCTCACCCGAGAGGTACGGCCCGCGATCATCTCGGACATGCTGGCGCTGGCCGCCGCCGGGATCCCGGTGACCTTCAACACCGGACGCTCGGATGCCTTCATCCGCGAGCAGGTCATGGAGCCGATGATCGCCGCGGGCATGCCGGCCGGGACCGTCATCGACGCCATCTGCGAGAAGGGCGCCGTCTGGTTCAGCTTCACCGCGGCGGGCCCCGGCCCGGTCCACGTGGACCGGGAGCTGGCCATTCCCCGCGGCTTCGGGGACGACGTCCGCCGCCTCGTCGCTGAGGACTACTCCACCCACATGTTCTTCGATGAAACCAAACTGGCCATGGTTTCCGTGGAGCAGCACGTCGCCGTGGCCAACGCCGACTACCGCGCCGAACAGGAACTGTTCGACGCCGATGCCATGGAACTGATGGCACGGCACGGCCTTGGGGTGGTGCGCCTGGACCACCACGCCCCGGATTCCGATGACCAGGTGGACTACCGCGTGGACCCGACGATCATCTCCACGGACATCGAGTCCGTCCGGCTGGGCAAGGACCTCGGCGCCAGCCGGGCCGTGGAACTGCTCGCTGCCCGCGGCATCACCCCGCAGGCCTGGCGCACGGTGGGTGACTCCCGCACTGACTACGCCATGGCCGACTGGTTGCACCACAACGACCACGCGGTCAAGCACGTCGACGTCCGCCCGGCCGACGGTGTCCCGGCGAAGCCCTACGATGTCCTCACGGCGGCGGATCTAGGGCTGCCGGAGGAGGTCATCCACGACGACGCCGGCGCGGCCTTCCTGCGCAACTGGCGCGCCGCCCTCACCGGCTGACCATGCGCTACCCCAGCCGTCACGTTGCCGCAACGGGGGCGTTTCTCCGGCGGTTTTCCGGGGTGATTTTTGGTCCCGAGTTATTATGCAAGTAGGTACTAGCCCACGCACAGAAGCACGGAGAAAGAACATTACAGACGCACTGGTCCAGGATGAGGTCTATTACGGCAGCCAGGCCTCAGAGGATGCCCACGAGGAGGTCACGTCCGCGGCTGCCGGCGCCAGGTTCCGTGCCCGCCCGGACGTCGTCCGCCGGCGCGGCCGGTTCGCTCTGGTCAACGAAAACCGGACGCCCTACCAAGCCATGGTCGAAGACCTGATGTTCATCCGGTCCGTCCTGGACGGCGCGGGCCTGGACTACCTGCTGGTCCGCGGGAACAATCACCGGCCGGTCATCGCCGTTGACTGGAAAGACCGGAAGGGACTCCGCGACGCGCTCGTGGAGGCCTGGCACGATGAGCCGTTCTACTCGATGAGTGTCGACGCGAAGAAGAAGTCCTCGGTGCTGGTGGCCGACGGCGAGCTTTCCCCCAACCGCCAGGCCCGCATTTTCCGCTTGTACCGGCCACGGGTAGAACCCGAAGGCGGCTTCGAATTCGGCGCGTCCGCTGGGGTCCAAGTGGAGCTGTGGAGCTTCAAGGGTGACCAGCTGATCCTCCCGATCGAGAACTCGCTGACCCGCCGGACCATGCTTGCCCAGGATGCCGTCCGCGGCACTGTGGAGCGGTACGGCCGCACCTGGCCGACCATCGAGAACATGTTCGCGGACCACGCCAGCGACATCAGCTTCGACGTCGATCTCGTGTTCTCCTGGGTGGATGGCAGCTCCCCGGAGTACATCGCCGCCCGCCGCGCCCGCATGGCCGGCGTCGTCGTGGGCGAAGGCGATGACCACGAGGCCCGCTTCCGCCAGATCGACGAACTCAAGTACGCCCTGCGCTCGGTCTACATGTTCGCGCCGTGGATCCGCCGGATCTTCATCGCCACGGACTCCCCCACCCCGTCCTGGCTGGCGGACCACCCGGGCGTGACCGTGGTCCGCAGCGAGGAGTTCTTCGCCGACCCTTCAGTGCTCCCCACCCATAACTCGCAGGCCGTCGAGTCCCAGCTCCACCACATCGAGGGCCTCTCCGAGCACTTCCTGTACTCCAACGACGACATGTTCTTCGGGCGGGCCGTGGGACCGGACATGTTCTTCACCCCGGGGGGCGTCACCAAGTTCATCGAGGCCGAAACCCGGATCGGGCTCGGTGACAACGACGCCGAGCGCAGCGGCTTCGAGAACGCCGCCCGGGTCAACCGGAAGCTCCTTTGGGACCGCTTCGGCCGGATCACCACCCGGCACCTGGAACACACCGCCGCCCCGCTGCGGCGCAGCGTGGCGGCCCGGATGGAGACCGAATTCCCGGCAGAGTTCGCCAAGACGGCCGCCAGCACGTTCCGGGCGGCAGACAACATCTCCGTGACCAACTCGTTCTACCACTACTACGCGCTGCTCACCGGACGCGCCGTTACCCAGACCGCGGCCAAGGTGCGTTACGTGGACACCACGGCCCGGGCTGGCCTCAACTACCTGCCCAAGCTGCTCACGCGGCGCAATATGGATTTCTTCTGCCTCAATGACGGCAGCTTCCCCGAGGTGCCGGCAGCGGAACGCGCCGAACTGGTCACCGACTTCCTGGAAAAGTACTACCCCATCAAGGCCCCCTGGGAGAAGTAGCCAGGCGGCGCGGCTGGCGCGGCGGCTGGCCGGCGGCGCGGCGGGCGGCGCCGCCGTTCCCGTTCCCGTTCCCGTTCCCGTTGCGGGATTAGTTGCGGGCGGTCAGCCGGCGGCTGCTAGGGACCCTTGCCGGGTCCTCAAGCTTCGCCTTGTCCGGGATGCGGATCCCTGCCGCCGCAATCCGCCGCTGTGTTTCCTCGGCCGAGACGAGCTCGCCGACGGCGGGGGTGTCGCCGAGCAGGACCACGGAGTGCACGATTGTGTGCTCGTAGACGTGGACGAGGTTGAACGCCTGGCCGCCGTCGCGTCCCCGGGTTCCGCCAACGGGAACGTTGAGGTCCTGCGTGTAGCAGGTCGCTGACGCCACCGAGACCGGAATCCCGGCGAACGTCGCCGTCGTCGAATAGTGCAGGTGGCCGCCCAAAATGGCCCGGACGTCGGAGTTCCGCAGGACCCCGGCCAGAGCCGCCTGGTTTCGCAGTTCCACGAGGACCGCGAGATCCAGCACCGACGGCACCGGCGGGTGGTGCAGGGCAAGGATCGTGCCGTCCGGGGCGGGGG
>NZ_MQTQ01000082.1:23873-27044 GCF_020532805.1 Arthrobacter sp. SO5
TCAGCTCACCGTGGTGGAAGCCGGGGACTGAGGTATCGAGGGTGATGATCCGCAGCCCGTTAATGAAGTAGGTGTGGTCCACAGGGGTGTCGTCCCCAGGCAGGTCCAGCAGGCCGGTGCGGAAGTTGGCGCGGTTGTCATGGTTACCCATCGCCCAGATGACTTTCGCGCCCAGTGCCTGGCAGGCGGGTTCGACGATGGCCCGCAGCTTCGCGTAGGCTTCCGGTTCACCCCGGTCAGCGAGGTCGCCGGTGAAAATCACAGCTTCGGGGCGCGCGCCGGAAGCCCGGACTTCGTCGAAGAGTTGTTGGAGCAGGGCGTCGCTGTCCACCACACCGTGCAGCGGTCCCGGACCGCCCAGCAGGTGGGGGTCACTCAGATGGAGTAGAAAATGACGTGGCCGGGGGTGTTCGGCCTCGATGAGCTCCATTGCTACCTTCCTGGTTGGGCGGAGGCTGTAGCCCCCAACTTCCCTCTCAGTAATGTCTATCCAACCAGACATTCGGCCAACAATGTGCAAACTCCAGTAGGCATGTTCGAAAAAACGGCAACAACGAGTAATCCGTCGGACGCATACCTGTTCCGGTATGCGTCCGACGGAACTCGCTTACTCAGGTACCTGCGGCTAGCTCAGGTAGCCGTTCGGGTTCAGCACGTACTTCGTAGCGGCGCCGGCGTCGAACTCCGCGTAGCCCTTAGGCGCCTCGTCGAGCGTGATCGCCTTGGCGTTGACGTTCTTGGCGATGTGGACTCTGTCATGCAGGATCGCCATCATCAACTGGCGGTTGTACTTCATCACCGGGCACTGCCCCGTGGTGAAGCTGAGCGACTTGGCCCAGCCGGTCCCGAGGCTGAGCGAGAGTGAGCCCTTCTTGGCGGCCTCGTCCACGCCGCCCGGATCGCCTGTGACGTAGAGTCCCGGAATACCGAGGGCACCGCCGGCAGCGGTAACCTCCATCAGCGAGTTCAGCACCGTGGCCGGGGCCTCCTGGGCGCCCGCGCCGTGCCCCTTGGCCTCGAATCCAACCGCATCCACACCACAATCGACTTCCGGGACGCCCAGCAGTTGTTCGATCTGTTCGGCAGGTCCGCCCTTGTTCAGGTCCACCGTTTCACAGCCAAAGCTGCGGGCCTGCGCCAGACGGTCCAGGTTCATGTCACCGACAATCACGACGGCGGCCCCCAGAAGCTGTGCGCTGGTCGCCGCAGCCAGGCCCACGGGACCCGCCCCGGCAACGTAGACCGTCGAACCGACCCCCACGCCTGCCGACACCGCACCGTGGAATCCGGTCGGGAAGATATCGGACAGCATCGTCAGGTCCAGCATCTTCTCCAGGGCCTGGTCCTTGTCCGGGAACTTCAACAGGTTCCAGTCCGCGTAGGGCACCAGGACATAGTTGGCCTGGCCTCCCACCCAGCCGCCCATGTCGACGTAGCCATAGGCGCTGCCGGGCCGGTCGGGGTTGACGTTGAGGCAGATGCCGGTCTTGCGTTCCTTGCAGTTGCGGCAACGCCCGCAGGCGATGTTGAAGGGAACGGAACAGATGTCCCCCACCTTGATGAATTCGACGTCGGGGCCCACTTCAACGACCTCGCCGGTGATTTCGTGGCCGAGGACCAGGTCGACGGGAGCAGTGGTCCGCCCCCGGACCATGTGCTGGTCGGAGCCGCAGATGTTTGTAGCAACGGTCTTGAGGATTACGCCATGCCGCACCGAGCGGCCCACGTTGGCGGGGTTGACCCCCGGGCCGTCTTTGAGTTCGAAGCTGGGATAGTCAATGTCGATGAGTTCGACCTTGCCCGGTCCCTTGTAGGCAACGGCTTTGTTCCCTGTCATCACATTCCTCCTGGTTTCACGGACCCCCAAGATGAGCGCCCAGTTGTGATTCACGAAGCGGTCAGATGCACCCTCCACAGGCACAACTCGGCTGCACTCCCGGCAGGCAGGCGTGGCTGCACAGCGGGTAAGCCCGGTCCTTCGGAGGGTTCCGCCAGTCTAGGCTGGTAAGCCTGCTTAGTGATAGGGGCCGTTAGTCCCTTGCGGTCCGGGTGCGACTGCTATTCCAGGGCGGACTGGACTGCCTCGATGATCTCCGGGGAGTCCGGCTCGACGGTGGGGGCGAAGCGGGCCACTACTTTGCCCTCGCGGTTCACGAGGAACTTCTCGAAGTTCCACTTGACCAGGCCCGGGAGCACGCCGTTTTTGAATTTCGTCAGTTCGGTGTAGAGCGGATGCCGGTTCTTTCCGCGGACATTGGCCTTGACAGTGAGGGGAAACGTCACGCCGAAGTTGCGTTCGCAGAACTCGGCGATCTCGGCATCGGCGCCGGGCTCCTGCCCGGCGAACTGGTTGCACGGGACCCCGAGGACCTCGAAGCCTTGCTCCCGGAACTTGTTGTGCAGGGCCTCGAGTCCCGCGTACTGAGGCGTGAACCCGCACTGCGAAGCCACGTTCACCACCAGCACCACCTTTCCCTTGAAGCGGCCGAAGTCAGTTTCCGTGCCGTCATTGAGAGTCAGGGCAATGGCATGCAGAGAGGTCATGGGAGGCTTCCTCACGAAGTTTGGATGTAGTGCGCGCCCCGGAGCGATGCCGGGGAAAGACTCACGCCTGTCATTCCGTGCCAACGCACGCGGGCCTGGGTTTGTGCCCGGGACAACCCCGCCCCGGGCACAGCGGCAGTGCCCGGCTACGGCAGCGGCGTCGCGGAGGGGTCCACGGACGGGTTCGCGGAGGGGTCAAGGGCCCCCGTTGGTTTGGGGGCCGCCGGGGTTGTGGGATCCGGCGTCGGCTCCCCGCCTGTAGCCGTCTGCGTGGGGGTCTGCGCCGGCGTCTGCGTGGGCGTCGTCGCTGCGGGAACCGTGGCAGCTGGCGATGTTCCCGGAGGCAGCGCCGTTCCCGGCGCGCTGGTGACGGGTGCCGGCGGCGTTCCGGGAGCAGGAGCGGCAGGCAGCGTGGTGGCGGGAGCGGTGGCGGCGGGAGGCTGCGTGACCGGTGCTTCGGAGAGCGTCGGCGTCGGAGTGGGCGTCGGGGTGACGCTAGACGTGGGCGGCGTCGTCGGTGTCGGCGTCGGTGTCGGCGTCGTGACGCTAGACGTGGGCGGCGTCGTCGGTGTCGGGGTCGGGGTAGGCGTCGGGGTGGGCCTCGGCGTCGTGACGCTAGACGTGGGC
>NZ_MQTQ01000083.1:0-46422 GCF_020532805.1 Arthrobacter sp. SO5
CGGAGGGCGACGTTCCCGCCGTGACCGTCGCGGGCATAGGTTGCCCACCGGCCAAGGATGCGTTCGGCGCCGTCGGCCTTGCCGACGTACTGCTTGCCGTTGCTGGAGTCCGTGATGAGGTAAATTCCTTGGACCTCTGACAGGGCAGCGCGCCAGATGGCGTACCGCGGGTCATCCACCATGTCGCACACTTGGTGGTAGGTGAGCAGCACGCCGTCGAACCCGGGGAACTCGACCTTGTCCCGATCGGCGATCTCCAGCACAGGCATGCGCCCGGCGCTGGCTGAGGCAGCGCTCCGATGCCAGCTGCGGGGAGTGTCCCATTCGATAACGAGCCGGTCGTTAAGGGGTGCTAGAAATCCTGTCGGGCGCAGGTCAAAGAAGCGGTTCGAGTCTGTGCGTTCTTCGCGTACCTCGCCATGGTTCTCGAAGGTGCCCCACAGTCGGGACCGGTGTTGGCCGTCGGCAACGAAGATCACCCAGTATCGGGGAGGATCTGCGGGGAAGCGCCGGGGCGAGACGTCCTGTTCCCTGGTGTAGGCGAAGACTCGTTCGGCGGTCAGGTCCTCTGGCCCACGCAGCGCAGCGGGATCCCCGGGTTTGAAGGTGTGCCGGATGAGGTGTATATCCTCCAGCCGGGCACCCGGTTCATGGTCCGCTCCCATGCCGGTGAGCACATGAGTGAGAGTGAGGGCCGCCCGGGGAGCCGGCTTGGCGGAGGCGGCCGATTCAACAGGCTTGTGGAGAGCAACAAATTCCAGATCAGACACGGGGACACCCTATGCCACCGGCAAGGATGCGCGCTGTGACGACTTGGCCAGACGGGTCTATATCGCCGTGGATGTCGCACGGTCTGTAAAGGGTGACCGGCGGGCTAAGCCATGACACGGTTATGCTGCAGCCAGACACCACCAGTGCACCGCTGCCATGAGCTCCAGGGGTGGGGAGGGTGTCTAGCCTGTGAGGGCTCGCGACCGTCGATAAAATGTTGCCCGGGACATTCCGAGATCGCGGGCAACCTGGGCAGAGGTTTCGCTGCCGTTGACAGGACGGACAGCGCTTCGGATCTGAGCGCGATGGCCGCCTCACGTTCGGGAACAACACGCCCAGGGCCGGGCCGTTACACCACCCTAGTGGGCACTACCCCCTGGCGGTTCCTCAGGACCAGGGTTTCCGTTCCCTGTGTGGCCCCCGGGCCACGAACGCGCACCGAACCGCCACGCTACGCATGCCTCTTCGGGGGCAAGGCAGTAATGGTGTACCTCCGAGCGATGGGGCAAACCCGTCTCTAGTAGTGTTTTGACGCGCACCTCCTTGAGAGCCAAGGAAGCGACTTGGCAAAGCATCTTCAGGAGGCATTTTATGTATCATCACCCGCCGGATCGTCTGGACCGTAAATACTTCAAGCCCTTATGGGACCTGATGCGGGAGCGTGCCGCAATCATGGCCAAAGATGGCGGTAGTTGGGAAGCCCAGCAAAGCGACATCGCGGAATGGGCGTGGAAGACGATTGACGGGATGTATCCCCAACCGACTTCCATGCCTCCTGCGCCGAAAGAACCTGGGTTTTTCGGCTCCACTAAGAAATACCGGCAGGACATGCGGCGGTACTACGAAACCTACGACCCCCAGTATTTCGCGCGCCGAGACGTTGGCCTGTGGTTAATGACCTGCTCAGAAGGGTGCCTTAGGGATGCTTATCACGAGCTGAGGCAACCCGCCGCAACCGTGCCGGTAGCCTCCGCTACCGTTGACCGGGGCGATCTATTGTGGGATTCGCAAGGAGGCAGGCCGGAACCAATGGCCACGTGCTCTCCCCGGCAGGCTGAGTACCTTGCAAAGGCTTGGATGGAGTACCTGGGCGCCACCGGATGCAAAGTTTCCCAGGCGACGCGGGATGGCGGGGTTGACGTGGACAGTAAGCATTTCGTGGGAGAAGTGAAACACCATGCCGTTCCGGTCTCCCCCGGAATCGTCCGCCAAATCGTCGGGGTTGCCTCCATGGAAGGCAAGATCCCTGTGGTGTTCTCCCGGAGCGGGTATTCAGCGGCGGCGCTGGAGGTCGGCCGGAGGGGCGATGCTGCGCTCTTCACCTACAGCTTCGAGCAGGGGACGCTCCGCGCCGCTTCCCCACAGGGGGAGAAGGCGCTGAAGCTGGGACTCCTGAGCCTGACCGTATAGGACTCTTGACGGCACACCTTGCCATGCAGGGCGGGTACCAACTCTCGGGAAAGTAGCGCCAAGCATCAAAAGGACTGGCGTTTGGAGCTGGGGCTTGAGGACCAATGTTCGGGAAAATCACGCTAGGCCGGTGGGGCCAGGTTGTTGAGGTTCTGGTCGGCACCGCTGTTACCCCGGGTCACGGCAAAACTCAACGCGTCCGTATTAAAGGGCATTAGTGGTTACCAGGTCAGCAGCGGGGGAGCGGGGTGGCAGGTGCCGGTACAGGGTGGTGCGTTTCAGCCCGGTCTTGGCGGTGATCTCCTTCATGGAGAAGCCTTTATCTCGCAGCAGGGCGGCGTGTTCGAGCTTGTCGGCATCGATCACGGAAGGCCGTCCCGTACGGCGCCCGTTGGCAGATGCCACTGCCCGCGCATGCGAGGCCCGTTCGGCCGAGTAGGTCCGCTCCATCTCTCCGAAGAGTGCCAGCATGACAACCGCCAACTGCGCCATGGGATTGTCCGGGTTGGAAGTGTCGATGGGTAGGGGATCAGCCAGGGTGCGGACACCGACTCCGCGTTCCTTCAGTTCGTGGACCAGATTCAACGTGTCCCGCACTGTCCGTCCCAGCCGGTCCAGCGTGTGGACTACAAGCACGTCACCGGCTCTGGAGTGTCGCAATGCGTCCTGAAGACCCGCGCGATCTGTGGTGGCCCCGGACTTCTTATCCGAGAAGATCGTCTCGATGCCGGCGGCCGCCAAGGCATCCAACTGCCGGGCGAGGTCCTGCTTCACCGTTGATACACGCGCATAACCAATTTCCATGCCTGAACCGTACCGAAAGTTATCCCTGCGACAGGCGATTGTGGCGGGGGTTTTGGCACAACATACGGGACAGTCAGATTACGCGGCGTTTAGGCGATTCGGATTCGCGGGGGAGTGTCCCACCGAGGGTGTCCCGGTTCCTAGGTTCTCTCGGGGTCGAGAGGACTCCGGCAAGGAACAGAGCTCGTTTGTGCAGGTCAGGCGTCGTCGGACGCCCTACTGACGTGGGCCACATGTGTGGTCCTAGTGTTTTCACCTGTTGGAGTGGGGCCGGTTGAGTCGGGCCATCAGCTCGCACCGGGGCAGACTCATCGGCCAGTCCTAGACCACGACATCTTGAGCCGCCAAGCGAACTCTGATCTGGATCCTGACGATTCATCATTGGAAGAGCCTCTGTAGGGTGGTCGTATGGGGAGATTTTCATTGATCAGTGTTTTCGCTTTGGTAGTTGCGGCGTTGGTTTCAGGATGCGGCGAAGCTCGAGGCGCTCCCGACAGGGAGGAAACTTTCGCTGTCCAAGGAGCAGAATGTACTGCTCAATGGTGGCTTGAACCAATGGTTGACGATGTCCCCAGGGCAGCGTCTGACGCAGCCAGCCGGGCGCTCACCTCGGCCGAGGTTGAAGCGTCTGAGCTAGAGGAGTGGAAGAGGACCATCACGGAATCTCAGTCCGGCGACCGAGAGATCACCGAGAGCCGGCTCGAAGGGTTCGCGCACGTTGAGGCAGTTAGGGCTGAAGTCAGATCGGGTCTGGCTGAAGCGGGGTTCCCAGACGCGCCCACCCGCCTCATCGAGGTCTATTCGGATGTGAAGTGCAGCTGATTTGATCGGGCGTTACTCTGGCGCCCGCAGGTGTGGGCCTAGTGGTTGCTCTCGTCGGGGTGCGGCCGGTTAAGTCGGGTCATGAGCTCTCGGTTTGCGGCCCGTGCCGCGTCGAGCTCGTCGTCGCGTTCTGAGAGTTGTCGACGTTGTTCTGCGGTGTGTTGTTCCAGTTCGGTGACGCGGTGATGCAGACGGTCGACATCGTCGGGGGCCCCGAGGCCGGACTCCCGCCACACCTCTTCACCGAGATGCTCGGACAGACGCTGGCGGACTTGGGCGTTTTCGCGGGACAGACGGGCGATGCGCTCATGGGCGTTGGCCAGGTCTGTAATGAGGGATGGCCTGCTGACGCTCGGTCCTCCGGTCTTTGCGGTGGTTGGTTCGGCGGCCTTGAGAAGCACCGCGGCGTGGAGGTCGCTGTGGCGATAGAGAAAGCTGCGGTCCACCCCGGCGCGGCGGGCGATCGAGGAGATGCTGATTTCGGCGCCCAGATGGACAGCTTGCTCGAGCGCGGCGAGGACACGTTGCCGGCATCGTGTGCTGTGGGCCTGCCGGGCCGCGGCGATGCCGCTGGTGTTGCTGTTCACAGTTTCTCCATTCCCGCGCTGGGACCGGGCTCGCCCCTGATCGCGGGCATGCCCAGATTGGTCACTTGGCGGGTGCGCCGGACGGCTGAAATTGCGGCGACGATGTCGGCTTGCTCGGCGGGGGCGAGCTGTTCAAGGTGTTCCCCGACCCGGTGCACGAGTTCTTTCACCCGGCGGATTTCCTCCTCCGAGGGTAGAGCTTCTGTTCTGGCCCAGTTTTCAAGATCGGTGGTGGCCAGCACGCGTTCGCGGTCACTGAGCAGGTCATGCAGGTATGCCTTCAACTCCGGCAGATGCGAGGGATCGGTGTGGAAGTGATCGCAGCCGACGCAGCGAAACCGGAATGGACAGGCACCACCCCCTGCCTGGACGTTAGAGGGTTCGTGACAGTTGCCGTACGGCACCGATACCTGGCCGAGCGTGTGGCGCGCGTGCTCGTCGTCGAGTAGAGCCTGGGCGTCCCGCCAGAGGTGGTTTCCGTGCCGGTCGAACCGGTGGTCGGCCAGCCGGTCGACCGCGGCACGGCGGCGTTTCTCGCCGACCTGGTAATAGGCCTGAGTCGAGCTCAATAGCTCGTGGCCCATCAGCTCGGCGAGTACATCGAGCGCGACGCCGGCGTCTGCATGCCGTTGCGCGTAGGTGTGCCGATAGGAGTAGGGCGTGATCGTGGTCAGATCGTAGCTGCTGCCGTCGGACCGCCGGAGAGGAGAGGGCAGCGAAGCGAGCCAGCCGCGGTGGGCCCGGCCGATACGATGCCGAGCCAGCGGACGCCGGCCGTCCGGGTCTTCGTCAGAGGGCAGCAGAACCAGCGACGCCGGGTTGCTGCCGGGGAACCGCTCCCGGATTTCCTGCTGTTGGGCGGTGATCAGGTCGGCGGTCGTGTGGGTGATCGGAAGCCGCCGGCCCGGCCTGTTGTTCTTGAGGTCGTCGTAGACCAGGACATAGTTCCCGTCGTGGTCGCGGTCCATGCAGTCCCAGGGCAGGTTCAGGATCTCCCCGGGCCGGCGGCCTGTGTCGATGAGCAACTCGATCGCAACGGCCAACTCTTTCGGCACGCGGGTGCGCAGCAGCGGCAGGGCATCGCAGAGCTGGGCGAGGATCTCGGACGGCAGCGACCGGTTGGGAGTTTGCCGGTCTGGGCGCCGGGGAACGTCCTCGCGGCGGAACGCGAAGTCGTCAGGCAGCCCGCTGAGCGGGTCACCAGCCCGTGTCAGGCCGAGCAGCCGCATCTGACGCAGCGCATGATGAGCCTTTCGACAGCTCAGGGATCGGGACAACGCGGTGATCTTCCCGCAATCCTCCAGGTAGGCGAGACGTTGCAGAAACAACTCAATGTCGGGGCGCCCGAGGTCACGGATGATCAGGCCGCGGTCGCTTCTATGGGCGCACAAGCTTTCTGAGAGCCCCGCCATTGCCGCCACGTGGGCCCTCAGCACCGTGGTGGCGCCCTCGCCCCGACGACGTATCAGGTCGTGGATCGCCCACCGTTTCGCACCCTCGCGTAACCAGGGTTGGCTGATCGCCGTGAAGTCCAACCGCCCGCTGTGGCCAAACAGGGACATCGCCCAGATGTCTTTGGCCCGTTCTGCTTCCAGCTGGTGCTCGTGCGTCGACGTGACCAGAGCACGGGCTGTCATCGCGGTCACCTCGTCACGTTCCCGGTGACGTGGCGGCCAGGGCTACCCGCTCCACCGCTGCGCGCAACCGCTCCGGTGCCGGGTGGAGATACACCTGGCTCGAGCTGATCGAGGCATGGCCGAGGAGCTCCTGGACCTCGTCGATGCTCCCGCCGGCGTCCAGGACGTTACTGGCAAATCCATGACGCAGCGCATGCGGGTGCACGGCCGGATCCAGACCCGCACGGCGGGAGGCCGCGGCCAGCAATTCGTTTACCGCAGCCGGAGTCATCGGCGCGCCCATGGGTGCCCGGAACAGGTTCACGAACACGAAATCGCTCTCACCCGCCGCGGGATTCATGACTCTCTCGGTGAAGTACTGGTCGTGGGCATGCACGACCAGTGAATCCACGGGGACGATGCGGGAGTGCCGCGCTTTTGCCCACGCGCCGTTGGTATTCTGCCTCCGCACCACATGCAGGTGAGATCCAGGGAAGCCACAGCCCAAGGACGATGAGTCGACCAGGAAATGGACGTCCTCACGCCGCAGCCCCACCAGCTCGCCGCGACGCAACCCCGCCCGCGCGAGCAGCATCACCAGCAGCCGGTCACGGGCCGAGAGGCATGCCCTCAGCAGTGCGAGGACGTCTTCATCGCTGGCCCGGTCCGGCCGTTGCCTGATAGCCGGAACCCGGTGCCGGGCCTTCATCCGCAGCCTCCAGGCGCCGTCCTCACCGCGCGCCTCAGCCGGCAGATCCTGGCTATTGGCAAGCTCGTAAAGATGACCAAGCACTCCTCTCGGAGCCTCGCCGTGATCCACCGCAAAGGTCAGGAAGCCCCGCACCCCTGCGAGCACGCAGTTAATCCGCCGCGGTCCTCGGACCGCAGCCTCGACCGGACCGCCGGGCGTTGTCCCCGGCTGTGACGGGGAGTGGCGGAGCCACAATACGAACGCCGGCATCTTCCCCGCAGCCGCACGCCAATCCTGCCCGGTGGCCGCGCACCACGACAGATACAGTGCGACCGCGCCCGCGTAGGTCTTAGTCGTCGACTCGGCAGCGTCACGCCCGAACCGTAAGTACCGCAGGTATGCATCCGCCACAGACATGACCAGCAGGTCCTCGCCGATCACTGTCCAGTAGCGCATTCCAGAAGGCATCTGGACTGGAAAAGTTCGCATAGTCATCTCCTATGCCAATCATGGCCGCCATGACGAAGAACACCTGACCGACACACGGAGAGAACCCGTCGTCCACCAAGCAAGCGACCCAGCCTGTGCCACAGTCCACGACAGGCGATCGGACCCCCATAGAACCTAGGAAGTGGGACGCCTGCCCTACCTCCCGCAACAGGGATTGCATGTGGTCTGACGCCTAGACCGCGCGGAAAAGCTTGCGCACGGTGCTGACGACAGTGGCCTAATTTGGCGTCGCTCCCGGTAGATTGAATCGACACTAAGTGGCTGCCGTCGCGTAGCTGGGGACTACTGACGAGTTCGCTGAAGCTGGATCAATGCAAGGGGTACGAGGCGTGGCGCTTAAAAAATCGGATCTTTATAGCTCACTTTGGAAGAGCTGTGATGAACTGCGCGGTGGCATGGACGCCAGCCAGTACAAGGATTACATCCTGACAATGCTGTTCGTGAAGTACGTGTCGGACAAGGCCCGGACCGACGCCAGCGCGCTGATCACCGTACCTGCTGGCGGCTCCTTTGACGACATGATCGCGTCCAAGGGCGACAAGGAAATCGGCGATCGAATCAACAAGATCATCGCCAAGCTCGCAGAAGCCAACGATCTACAGAACGTTATCGACCTAGCCGACTTCAACGACGAGGAGAAGCTCGGCAAAGGCAAGGAGATGCAGGACCGACTTTCGAAGTTGGTCACCATCTTCCAGGACCTCGACTTCCGGGGCTCCCGCGCCGAAGGTGACGACTTGCTGGGAGACGCTTATGAATACCTGATGCGACACTTCGCGACTGAATCCGGCAAATCTAAGGGTCAGTTCTACACGCCGGCCGAGGTCTCGCGCATTCTCGCCAAGCTACTCGGCATCAATGCTGAGACCCTGTTCTCGGAGACAGCCTACGACCCCACCTGCGGCTCCGGATCCCTCTTGCTCAAAGTCGGCGATGAAGCACCCAACGGCCTGACCCTATATGGCCAGGAAAAGGACAACGCCACCTGGGCGCTATCCAAGATGAACATGATCCTGCATGGTAACGAGATCGCGGATATCCGCAAGGGCGACACGATCACCAGCCCCCAATTTACAAAGGGCGACCAGCTCGAACCGTTCGACTTCGTGGTGGCCAATCCACCCTTTTCTGTGAAATCTTGGAGCAACGGTCTCGAGAACGAGTTCGGTCGTTTTGAATACGGCATGCCACCGGAGAAGAATGGCGACTACGCCTTCCTGCTGCACATTCTCAAATCAATGAAGAGTACAGGCAAGGCGGCCGTAATCCTGCCCCACGGTGTCCTGTTCCGCGGAAACGCCGAAGCTGGCATCCGCAAGCGCTTACTCAAGCAAGGCTTCATCAAGGGCATTGTCGGATTGCCCGCCAACCTGTTCTATGGCACGGGCATCCCTGCCTGCATCATCGTTTTGGACAAGGAAAATGCGGCAGCCCGCACGGGCGTGTTCATGATCGATGCCTCCAAAGGGTTCCTCAAGGATGGCAACAAGAACCGACTGCGTTCGCAAGACCTACACAAGATCGTTGACGTCTTCACTAAGCAGACCGAGCTCGAACGCTATTCGCGGGTGGTTCCGCTGTCTGAAATCGCGGATGACAAGAACGACTACAACCTCAACATCCCGCGCTACATTGACTCCTCGGCGCCGGAAGATATTCAGGATCTCCACGCCCACATCCACGGCGGGATTCCGGAGCGCGACCTTGACGCCTTGGCTGGCTATTGGGATGCCTTCCCCACCCTCCGCTTGACACTGTTCAAGCCAAACCGACCCGGATACAGCGACCTAGCAATTGACGTCACTGAAGTGCAACAGGCCATCCTCGATTCCGAAGAATTCAGGCAGTTCGCTAGGGAAGTCAGCGCGGAAGTCGACAACTGGTTCGCCGCCCACCGCGCCGATTTGGGAGCAATCACCGAAGATACCAAACCAAACGCACTCATTGCCGAGCTGGGTGACGACTTGCTGGCCCGCTTCAAGCACACGCCGTTACTGGACGAGTACAGCGTGTACGAACAGCTCTTGTCCTATTGGCACGATGTTATGCATGACGACGTCTTCCTCATCATGAACGACGGCTGGACCGGCGCTGCGACACCGCGCAAAACTATCGACGACAAAGAGCGAAAGCTGTTGGAGACACCGGATCTATCCATTGGCTTCGGCCGCAACGCTGCAAAGTACAAGATGGACCTGATTTCACCTGCTCTTGTTGTTTCAGATTACTTCGCCGATAAGCAATCCAAACTGGACCATCTGTCCGCAGCTGCTGAAGAAGCCAGCCGCATCGTTGAGGAATATACAGTGGAACACGCCGTCGAAGAGGGACTCCTTGCCGAAGCGATGGACGATGACAAAATCACTAAAGCCTTAGCATCCGCGCGCCTCAAGGTAGCCAAACGCGAAGGCTCCGACCCTGACGAAGTGAAGGCACTTGGGCACCTAGTCAAGCTCTATGATGCAGAAGCGGCGGCGAGGAAGGCGTCCAAAGATGCGCAAGCCGAGCTCGATCTCGCCACGCTCAAGAAGTACGGGGACCTGGACGAAGACGATATCAAGCGACTAGTCCTGGATGATAAATGGCATGAAACCGTCAATCGGCGTGTTGCCGGCGAAGTTCATGCACTTGCCCGCGAACTCGTTGGGCGTATTCAGCAACTGGGTGAGCGCTATGCCAATACTGTTGGCAACCTCAACACCGAACTCGAGAAGTTCGAAGCCAAAGTTGCTGAACACCTGTTGGCTATGGGCATTCGGTAATGACTCACCGCATAGTACGACTCGCAGACGTCACCACTAGAATTGGCAGCGGCATCACACCTCGAGGTGGTTCGACGGTATACAAAACTTCCGGCAGGCCGTTCGTCCGTAGCCAGAATGTCGGATGGGGAGAGCTCCGCCTTACGGATCTCGCCTACATCGACGAGGCAACGCACACGACATTTCCCGCCACCGAGATTCGCCGTGGTGACATTCTGCTAAATATTACAGGGGCGTCAATAGGCCGATCTGCGATTGCTAGCGACGAACTGGACGGCGGCAACGTAAACCAGCATGTGTGCGAGATTCGCCTGAAACGCGGCGTCATGGACCCACAGTTTGTAAATGCAGTCCTCAGCTCGCGCATCGGTCAAGATCAAATTGATGCATACCAAGCTGGGGGTAATCGACAGGGCTTGAACTTCCAGCAAGTCGGGTCCATTAGGGTTCCTGCAATCGATATTCACCAACAAGAAGCGATTGGCACCGCGGCCAGGGATGCCGACGGCCTCATCACCACCCTCGAACGCCTAATCGCCAAAAAGCAGGCGATTAGGCAGGGGATGATGCAGCAGCTCCTCACCGGCCAGACCCGACTTCCGGGGTTCTCCGAGTCATGGCGCCGAGTCCGGTTGCGCGAAGTCGGCATGACGTATGGCGGACTCACCGGAAAGAGCAAGGAGGACTTTGGGCGCGGAACGGCCAGCTATGTGACCTTCATGGAAGTCATGAGCGGTCCAAGGCTACGAGGAACCCGTCTCGAATCTGTCGTTGTTGGGGCCTACGAGCGCCAAAATCGCGTTGCCCGAGGCGACGTTCTGTTTAACGGATCATCGGAGACTCCTGAAGAACTAGCTCTGGCAGCAGTGGTCGACTTTGCCCCACTAGCTGCAACGTATCTAAACAGCTTTTGTTTTGGTTTTCGTGTGAAGCGTCTTGATCTCCTTGACCCAACTTATCTGGCTCTCTACTTCCGATCGGCTAGTGGCCGCGCAATCGTTTCATCGCTCGCGCAAGGTGCGACCCGGTACAACATTGCCAAGACTAAGTTCCTCGAACTTGACCCTGAATTGCCTCCTATTGATGAGCAGAAGGCCATAGCCGCGCTACTTGGAGACACTGAGGATGAAATCGAAGCCTTGCGTGGACGGCTCGCCAAATTTCGCGCGATCAAGCTGGGGATGTTGCAGGAGCTCCTGACTGGTCGCACTCGGCTAAGTCCTGTTGAGTTCACAGCATGAGTGCGGGCAAGTCCGTTCGGCTTTTCCTTGCTGACGGGACTCCAGGAGGTTTGCTGACTGCCGAGATCATGAACTGGACCGGGCACGTTGTGGCGGCTCCTCGATCCGACCTCGGAGGGCTATTGAAGCGTCCCGAAGCTGGCCGCACCGGAATCTACATCCTGCTCGGTGACGATCCGGACAGTATGGGTGGCTCACTTGCCTATATCGGCGAAGGCGATGACGTCAGCAAACGTTTGTATCAGCACTCCCGGTCGGAGGATCAAGGCGGCAAGGACTTTTGGGAGCGGGCCATCGTGCTCACGAGCAAGGACGCCAACCTGACCAAGGCGCACGCCCGCTATTTGGAATCTCGCCTGATCTCATTGGCACAGAATGCGAAGCGGGCTCGCCTTGTGAACGGCACAGCTCCTACACCCCTGCCTCTGCCCGAGTCGGACATCTCGGACATGGAGTACTTCATAGCCCAGGCCAAGATCGCACTGCCGGTGCTCGGAGTAAATCTGTTCCGGAATACGATGACCGTCTCAGACACACCTAATGATCCGGTTGAGGGCAACCCGTCAAGCCAGCCTTCCGTTTCGCCACTCTTTGAAATGCGACTAAAGAAGGACGGAATCGTGGCCACCGCCCATGAAGTGGACGGCGAGTTCACCGTACTCGAGGGCTCGCTCGCTAGGCCGTCGTGGATCGGCGTCGAGGACGGCTACCGCCGGCTGCGGGACAAACTGGAGCGGGACGGCACCTTGGTCCCGGCCGCTGATGGAAGACTGGCCGTGTTCACCCGCAGCCAGGTCTTTGCATCGCCAACAGCGGCCTCAGCGGTTGTGTCCGGACGCAATTCAAACGGCCGCGTGGAATGGAAGCTTCAATCGACCGGCTTGACTTACGGCAGTTGGCAGAATCAGGCAATCGAAAAAGATCTTGGGGGACATGAATCGTGAGCGTAGTCGGGCAGGTTGAACGCAAGACACAAAACCGTGTGGTGGAGCTGTTCCAGGAAGAGCTCGGCTATGAGTACGGCGGCAACTGGGAATACCGAGAAGGCAACTCCCATGTTGAAACTGCCCTACTCGAACAGAACCTCCGGGCTCGCGGCTATGACGACAACCTGATTAACAAGGCGATAGACCAGCTCAAGAAAGATGCGTCGCTCGGTGGCGGCCGCAAGCTCTACGAAGCCAACCGCGATGTCTATAACCTGCTGCGCTACGGCGTAAAAGTCAGGCCTGGCATTGGCGAAAACACTGAGACTGTCTGGCTGATTGACTGGCAGAACCCGAAGGAAAATCACTTCCTGGTGGTCGAGGAAGTCTCAATCAAGGGCGAACACAACAAGCGCCCCGACCTCGTTCTCTACGTCAATGGCCTAGCGCTGGCTGTCGTTGAACTTAAGCGCTCAAAAGTCGGTGTCTCCGAGGGTATCCGTCAGAACATAGGCAATCAGCGCCAGGACTTCATACGCTCATTCTTCACAACGGTTCAGTTGGTCTTTGCCGGCAACGACATCGAGGGTCTGCGATACGGAGTCATCGAAACGCCCGAAAAGTACTGGCTGTCATGGAAAGAGCCGTCAGAAGTCGAGAATCCACTGGATCGCGCACTAATCCAGATGTGTACCAAGGAACGCTTCCTTGAGCTGATCCATGACTTCATCGTCTTCGACTCTGGCACCAAGAAGACCTGCCGACACAACCAGTACTTCGGCGTCAAAGCGGCCCAGGAACGCATCGCCAAGCGCGAGGGGGGCATCATCTGGCACACCCAGGGATCGGGCAAGTCCCTGACCATGGTGTGGCTCGCCAAGTGGATCCGCGAACATCAGACCAAAGGCGCGGAGCAGGCCCGCGTCCTGATTATCACCGACCGCACCGAGCTGGACGAACAAATCACGACGGTCTTCCACGGCATCAACGAGGACATCTACCGCACCAGCTCCGGTGCTGATCTGCTTGGCGCACTGAACAAGCACGAACCGTGGCTGATGGGCTCCCTGGTGCACAAATTTCGCGCTGGAGACGACGACCAGACCCGCGACCAGACCAGCGGAGACTTCATCGCCGAATTGAACGCCAAAATCCCCACGGACTTCTTCGCCAAGGGAAACCTGTTCGTCTTCGTGGACGAAGCACACCGTACTCAGTCCGGCAAAATGCACAAGGCAATGAAACAGCTTCTGCCGGGCGCGATGTTCATCGGTTTTACCGGCACGCCGCTGCTGAAGAAGGACAAGGCGACCAGTATGGAAACCTTTGGCACCTTCATCCACACCTACAAGTTCGATGAAGCTGTCGCAGATGGAGTGGTGCTCGATCTGCGCTACGAAGCCCGCAGCATCGACCAGGAGCTGGTCTCCCATGCCAAGATCGATCAGTGGTTTGATACCAAGACGAAGAACATGACCGACCTGTCCAAAGCCGAGCTTAAAAAGCGCTGGGGCACGATGCAAAAGGTCGTCAGCTCGGAACCACGATCCAAGCAGATCGTCATGGACATCATGTTCGACATGAGCACGAAGCCTCGCCTGATGGATGGCACAGGCAACGCCATGCTGGTCGGCTCCAGCATCTACCAGGCCTGCAAGTTCTACGAGATGTTCAACCAAACCGACCTCAAGGGCAAGGTCGCCATCGTTACCAGCTACCAGCCGCAGCCCGGGGACATCTCCAAAGAAGATACCGGCCACGGCGCCACCGAGAAATTGCGTCAGTATGGCATCTACCGGCAGATGCTGGCCGACTACTTCAACGAACCGGCCGACCAGGCCGTGACAAAGGTCGAACAGTTCGAGAAGGAAGTCAAGGAACGGTTCATCAAGGAGCCGGGCCAGATGCGCCTGCTGATCGTGGTGGACAAGCTCCTGACCGGCTTCGATGCACCTTCTGCTACGTATCTCTACATCGACAAAAAGATGCGCGACCACGGACTCTTCCAAGCCATCTGCCGCGTCAACCGCCTCGACGGTGACGATAAGGACTACGGCTACATTGTGGACTATCAGGACCTCTTCAACTCGCTTGAGGACGCGATCACCGACTACACCCAGGGTGCTTTCGAGGACTACGACGACGACGACGTCCAGGGCATTATGAAAGACCGCCACGAACAAGGTCGGCAGGATCTTGACGAGGCCATGGAACGCGTCCGCGCCCTCTGCGAGGCCGTGCTGCCACCCAAGCAGCCACATCAGTATCAGCACTATTTCGTCGCTACAGAAGCTGGCAACGCTTCCCAGATCAAGGCAAACGAAGCCAAGCGTGTCGAGCTATATAAGTCTGTCGCTGCCCTGACGCGCGCTTACGCGGCTATCGCCACCGACATGGACAAGGCCGGCTATGACGACGCCCAGGCCGCATCTATCGCGACCGAGGTCAGGCACTACGTCGACGTGGTTGCTGAGGTCAAGGTTGGTGCGGGCGAGAACGAGGATTTCAAACAGTACGAAGCCGACATGCGATTCCTCCTCGATACCTACATCCGAGCTGACGCCTCCCAAGTCGTCGCTGACTTTCAGGACGTCGGGCTCGTACAACTAATCGTCAAGGAGGGTGCGGCAGCCCTCGACAAGCTCCCTCCAGGCCTCAAGAAGGATCCCGAGGCTATGGCCGAGGTGATCGTTAACAACATCCGGCAGGTCATCGTCGACGAGCAAGCGATGAACCCCAAGTACTACGACACTATGTCTTCCCTGCTCGACGCCATTATCGAGAAGCGTCGTCAAGGGGCCATCGAGTACCAGGAATACCTCCACCAGTTGATCGCCCATGCCAAAGCTGTTGGAGCCGAAGGGACGGGCAACACCTACCCGGCCTGGGCGGTAGATGGCGCGCAAAGGGCGCTCGTTGATTTTGCCCTCCCGGACTCAAACCTGGCAGTTCGGGTTGATGCCGCCATTCGCGGCGGCAAGCCCCACGACTGGGTCGGCAACGGCATGAAGGAGAAGCTCGTAAAGCGTGCGATCCATCGCGTCCTGCCCGACACCTTTGACCGCTTCGACGAACTGTTTGACCTCGTAAAGGCACGACATGAGTACCGCTAACGCCTACCTACGAGTCGCCGGCATCGACGTGGATGTGGTCTACAAGCACATCAAGAACATGCATATCGCCGTGTACCCGCCTTTGGGCCGAGTGCGCGTGGCCGCACCCGAACGGCTCGACGATGATGCCATCCGACTGGCCATCGTCCAACGCCTACCGTGGATCAAGCGGCAACGAGAGCAGCTACGCAGCGCCGTTCGGCAGTCCGAGCGGGAGATGATAACCGGCGAATCTCACTACGTCTGGGGTCAGCGTTATCGGCTCCAATCCATCCTTGCGCCCGGGCGGATTCGCTTCGAGACCTCCGGCAGCAAGCTTGTGATGCATGCGCCGGAAGACAGCCCAGCGGAAACTAGGCGAGATGCACTGGATAAGTGGTACCGGCGGGCATTGAAATCGGAACTCCCGGATCTTCTGGAGAAATGGGAACCAGTCATCGGGCGTAAAGCTGCCAAGTGGTCGGTTCGCCGCATGAAGACAAAGTGGGGATCATGCAACCGAGAGTCTGCTCATGTCTGGTTCAATGCGGAGCTGGCCAAGAAGCATCCCAACTGTCTGGAATACATCGTCGTCCACGAGATGACCCATCTACTTGAACGCAACCACAACGAACGCTTCACCGAGCTTATGGACGGCTTCCTACCCGACTGGAGAGCACGCAGGGATGAGCTTAACGCGGCACCATTAGCCGACGAAAACTGGGGAAGCAAACCCGCGTAGTCGACAGCACCAATCCTGCGATGCCGCGGATCCTGTCGGCCGATGAAGTGGTCGGTCGGCGGCTCGGTGCAACGCAAGCCGGCGCGGTCAAGAGCCAGTGCTACCTCCAGTGGAAGGATTCCAGCGCGCGAAGCAGGGGAGCGGTGCCGTCTTTCAGGTGGTCGACGGGGCGGGCTCCGGCCAGGTCCCGGGATGGGGTGATCATCCAGAGGGTGAAGTAGTTGTGCGGGATTTGCAGTTCCATCGCACGGTCAAAGAGTTCAATTACGGCTGGGTGGAGTTGTCCGCCGGGGAGGAACTGGAATCCCGGGCAGTAGGTGCCGTCGTCGATGAAGACGCGGACGAGTTGGCGCATGACCGGTTCGGGGTCTTCCATGAGCTCGGAGAGCCGGCGCCGCACCTGCTGCAGGGAGGGCAGCGTGAACTCCGTCCGGATCTCTGCCCAGGTCTGATCGGTGATGGGTTGGGGGTTCACTCGTCCTCGGTTGTTTCGGCGGCGCTGATGCTTTCCAGGAACCACTCGGTGGCAAGTGGGCTCCGTCGGAGTGTGGCGGTCCGGAGGGCCGAGTGGGTGCCGGGGCGGATGACCTGTACCTGCCAGTATTCGATGCTGACCAGGTCGCCGCTGCCGACGGCCGCGGTGCGGTGGGTGTCCCACCAGGCGTCCCGTCCGTACCAGTGCTGGGAGTCGGTGTCGGGATCGACGATCCAGATCTGGCCGTCGTGGCGGATGGCGAGGGGTTTGCCTGATGGGTCGGTCCGGACCTGCAGGTCGTGGGTTTGTGGGGCGGTGGCGGTGGTGGTGCTCATGGGGTGGTGTTCTTTCGTGGTGCTGTCGTGCGGGTGGTTTAGGCGGCTTTGACGAGGGGGAGTTCGTCCCAGTGGGTGGTGTAGCGGGGGGAGAGCATGTCCCGTTTCATGGTCCAGTCCGGGCCGCCGCGGATGCCGCCGTGGCCGAGGCCGATGGATCCGCGGCCGTACTTTTTGGTCACGTCTTCGAGGAGGGTTCCGATGTGGCGTTCCTCGTGCGGGTTCTCGAACAGGGACAGGGGTGCCTGGTTGCCGGTAGGGCGGAGGTCGGTGACCATGATCCCGGCCCTGGCGTACCGGATGCCCTCCACGATGCGGGGCAGCAGGGCGTGGGCGGCCCTGGTGAGCAGGACCGGGTCCGCGGTGGGCATCGGCAGGGCCACGCTGACGGTGGGGTAGGAGGTGTCGTTGGGGTTGAAGTGTGAGGTGCCGGCGAAGGCGGTGAGGACTTTGGCCTGGAGGCCGTGTTTGGCCAGCCGGGCCGAGGCTTGCTGGCCGTAGACGGACATGACTTGCCGGATCCCGGCGGCGGTGGTGATGGGGGTGGCGAAGGAGCGGGAGAAGATGAGCTGGTCCCGGCCGATGCGTTCTTCCTCCATGGGGATGCAGGGGGTGCCCTGGAGTTCCAGGACGGTGCGCATCATGACGACGGAGAACCGGTCCCGGATCATCACCGGATCCGCCCGGGACAAATCAAGGATCGAATGAATCCCCAGGACGTTGAGGCGTTTGGTCAGCCGCGTGGCCACACCCCAGATCTCGATGACCGACAGGCGCCGCATCAGCCCTTCCCTGTCGGCGGCGGGCACGGAGTCCCAGTGGCAGACGCCGGCGAAAGCCGGGTTGTTCTTGGCCCATTTGTTCGCCAGCTTCGAAATCGTCTTCGTCGGTCCGATCCCGACGCAGACCGGCACGCCGACGTTCCGCCGCACGGTGGCCTTCATGTCCCGGCCCAGGGCCAGGAGTTCGTCCGGGGTGCCTTTGACGCCGAGGAACGCCTCGTCGATGCTGTAGACCTCGAGCCAGGCCGAGTAGCGGCCCAGCAGCTCCATGACCCGGGCGCTGATGTCGCCGTAGAGCTCGTAGTTGCTCGAGAGGGCAACGAGTCCCCATTCCTTGGCACGCGGGGCGAGTTTGAACCACGGTTCACCCATGGCGATGCCCAGGGCTTTGGCCTCGGGGGAGCGGGTGACGGCGCAGCCGTCATTGTTCGAGAGGACGATGACGGGCCGGCCCTCCAGGGCGGGGTTGAACGCCCGCTCGGCCGAGGCGTAGAAGCAGTTCACATCCACGTGCGCGATCTGCGGCATCCGCCGCATCACCGCCGGCTTCGACACGGCCCGGGCCTTAAAGGTGGTGCAGGCATCGGGTGGCAATGCCCCACACCACCAGATCGGATAGGGACGGTACCCGGATGTCCGGGTACGCGGGGTTCTCTGCCTGCAGCACGACCCCGGTGCCGGTGATCCGGAGCCGTTTGATGGTCAGTTCCCCGTCCAGGACCGCGACGACCACGGACCCGTCCACCGGTTCGAGGGCGCGGTTGACGATCAGTTCATCGCCGTCGCTGATCCCGGCGCCGGTCATGGAGTCCCCGGACACCCGCACCACATAGGTGGACGTGACGTCCTTGATCAGGTGCTCATTCAAGTCGATCCGCCCGTCGAAGTAGTCCTGCGCGGGCGAGGGATACCCGGCCGCGACAGCGACCGGAGAGATCAGCACCGACAACAACGACGCACCCGCATCTATCACGCGGGGACCAACAAGAACGCCCACAACACACCTTTTATTCGAATATATCTTCGAATAAAGCATACCGCCCGGCACCGACAGAAGGCACCGACCGCTGGGACCGGCCTCCGGCCGGGGGCCGGGTTGCACGCCAGTGGGGACTGCTCTGAGCTGTGCGGAGGGCTCCACCTGCCCCCAATGGGCACAACCCGGCCCGACGGTCCGCTGCACGCCAGTGGGGACAGCTCTGAGCTGTGCGGAGGGCTCCACCTGCCCCCAATGGGCACAACCCGGCCCGACGGTCCGCTGCACGGAGGGGACGTCGGGCGGCGGGCCTTGGGTGGGGGTGTGAGGAAGCCCCCACGCGAGTCAAGGACTCAAGCGTGGAGGCTCCCGGTTCTCCAAGCTGGGGGGACTGGAGAACCACAAAAAATTCTACTGGCCACCCTGGCCGTCATGCTGCCGGGAAACGGGAGCTTCCGGTCACATCCGGGGACGGCGGCCCCGGGTCCTGCCAACCTGCCACCCGGGAGCCGCGGCGTCCAGAAGCGCGGCCTTTTCAGGGTCGAGGTCGCCGCGGCGGTGTTTGTACCGCTGCGTGTGGATCCACACCCCAAGGGTGTGCTCCTGCTCTGAGGCGTAGTCGTGGTGGCGGGGCCAGTCATTGCCCCCGGCCCGGAAGTCCACGAGCTCGGCGAGGCGGTCATGCCATCTGACCTCGTCTGCTACTGCCCTGGGGTTTTCTTCCCACCCGGGGACGCGGGCGAGGCCAGCCCGGTATGCCGGGTCGAGGGTGCCGTGGGCTGCTTCGCGCCGGCGTTCCGAGAGCCACCGAGCCATCGACCGTTCGTTTTTGTCCCCGGACCGTTCGCGGGGGAATCCGCCCCCGACCGCGATCCAGGCGATGATCTCGTTCATGTGGGCAAGGTCCGCGGGGGAGAGGCCGGCCATGGTCGCGGCCGCGGCGTGGTGTGCGGCCTCGAGTCCCGGGTCCTGGCGACGGGCGATGACCAAGTGATACCCGACGGTGGCCGGCTCGGCGCGCACGAGGTCAGCGATGCGTTGCCGGCTCAGCCCGAGCCGGTACATCAATACCCATTCCGCGTCCGGAGCCCGCCGTAACCGCCTGTCCATGATGGAGCCCATCCTGCCACGACCACCCCGCCAGACCAGGCAGGCGACGTGGCGGCCACCGCCTCGGCCCAGCCGGGCGCCCGCCGGCCCCCGGGAGCTCCCGGCGGGGAGCGGCGAGGGCCGATGTGGCCAGAGAAATCGGGGGCGGTATTGCCAGAAAGTAGTAGGAGTAGTAGTTTTACTCCTACTCCTACTACTACTACTCCTACTACTACTCGTGAGGTTGTCGCCGTGGCATTGAGTGTGAAAGACCGTGTGTTTGCTGCTGCGGAGCAGATCAGTGCCGAGCGCCGGCCGACCGTCTCGACGGTGCGGGCGGCGGCGGGTGTGAGCAACGCCGACGCCACCCGGTACCTGAAGGAATGGGTGGAGGAGAAGCAGGCCGCGGGTGGCCAGGTCGCCGCGGCGCCGGCATCTGTGCTGGAGCAGGCCGCGCGGCTGGCCGGGGCCTGCTGGGCCGAAGCGTCCACCGTGGCCAATGAGCGCCACGCCGCCACGGAAGCGGTCTGGGCGCAGGAGAAGAAAGACCTGGGCCTGGAGATCTCCGAACTCGTCGCTGACCTGGACAAGGTCACGGGCGAGAAAGACGCCGCCGTCGCCGAACTCACCGCCCGGGTCACCGCCCTGGAAACCCAGGCCGCGGAGATGACAGCGCAGCTGGAGCAGGCGCGCGCCGCCGAACAGCAGGCCAGCACCGCAGCCGCCGACGCGGCCGCCAGGGTGGCCGCGGCCGAGGCCCGGGCAGAGACACTGCAAAACGCCCACGACGCGCTCCTGCAGCGCATCGTGCCGGAAACCCCCGACAAGAACGACCGGGACCAAAAGAACCAGTAGTCGAACCCCCGGACGCTGGTCCCGGGTGGGAGGGGCACGAGCTGACCTCTTGAGTCGGGGACAACAGGCCCCTCAGGGAACCGCTGACTCTCGTGACCTTCGTGCTGTCCCTGACCGCTGGCGAGCCTCGACTGGCGTCTTGTGGGGCCGTATCCGGGGCCCGGTTCTGGCAGGACTCTTAGACCGCAGGCGCCGGCGTCGCCCGCCCCGCCGCTACCTTGGCGGCTGGGCTTCCGCGGCCGGGAACTCCCGCAGCGTTGCCGCTACTGCTCTGACTGCTGCCGGGTCTTCTGTCCAGGGCTGGCCCGTGCGGGTGCAGGCATGGAAGTTTGTCAGTTCCGATGCCTCCTGGGCCGCCGCCAGCTCGGCCCACGCCTCATCGAGGTCCATGAGCTGTTCGGTAGTCGGCGGCTCCCTCATCTCCAGGGCGCCCGCCTCGGGCGATGACTTAAGGGTGCCGGCGGCTCTCGGGCGTTTCCTGAAAAAACTCCATAACCCCATGTGCTGCCCCTTTTGATTGGAATGGCCGGCCAGGAGGTGCTGCTCGGGAGAGAAGCGCCTGCCACTGACGGGACCCGTCCACCCTAGCAAGACCCTGATTTCCGCTTCGCTCCAACCAGGTTTTGGGCGTCCGCTGGCGCGGCCGGCTGTTGGTCCAGTGCCTCCGTCGCAGGGCTCCGGATGCCCTGGCCCGCATCTCACGTCTGCGACGTTTTTGTGTTGCTGTCCTTATGGTGTTGACGGGTGGTTCCGTGGCCGTTGTAGGGTCGTGGCTACCCAGGGGAGGCGGGTATGGCTTTGTTGCTGTGGCCGGACGATTCATCTCGTGACGGCTCCGAAGGATTGGCCGCCCGCACTCTCCGCGATGACCCGACCGCTGATTGAGAGACGCGACATGATCGCCGGATAAGGACACGACGGCGCGGTTATCTGCTGGGATTTCACCCATCCGACAAGCTGGAGGCTGTTTTGGCGAAATTGTGGGCCGGTATCGATGCCGGCAAAGCCCATCACCACTGCGTCGTGATTGACGCCGACGGAAACCGTCTGCTCTCGCAGCGCTGACCGCCGAGCTGGAAGCCGCCGGGACCACCGTGGTGGAACGGGCCGGATACGACGGGGAGAGCGAAAACGTGCGGGTGTCCTCGCTGAACCGGGCCGACGGGGAACCGGCCACCGAGGAGGACGCCAACGCCGTGCACATCGCCTCCTCCTACAACGGCCATCACTCCACCGTCCCGGTCGTGGCCGGATGGAAGGAGCTGGGGTTCACGCTCCGGTACAGCGGCTACGGCGCGTCAGCGGCGAACAAAGGTCCGATGACGGAGGAGCAGAAGGCCGAGCGGAAAACCCCGATAGAAAACAACAAACTGATGCAGTCGGCAACTGTGGTCCGGCGCGATTTTGTGAAAGCGCTGCTGGCGAAGAAACAGCCGCCCAAAGGCTGGCAGCACTTCACCGTTCACGCCATCACCCACCATCCCGAAACGGCCAGCAGTTACGAGGGAACCGTCGCCGCCGAGATGGCAGGAGCCAAGACGGGGGAGACTTCGGACCGGTGGGCCTGGAACCCGTTGCGGGACCACGTGGCCAGGTCCACGGTACGGCCCGAGGTATCCCTGATCGCGCTGGTCTGCGCAGGGTATGAGAAGACCATCGCCAAGGACTCATGGCGGTCCCCGAGCATCCGCCACATCGACTATCTGACCCGGCTCATTGCCTGGGGGTATACGGCAAGTCCGGTCGAGCAGATCATCCTCGACAGCGCCGCCCCCGCCCAGGAACACGCAGCCGCGTAAGAGCCCCTTGCCGGGCGGAGCCCCAGCCGCCCGGCAAGGCCCCCGGCAACTCAGCGCATGAGCGTCAGGAACCTTCCAGAGGTCGGGCGGTCCGCCGCACGGTGCGAACCACAGCAGCAACTCACCGGCGGCGGACCGCCGTTTGACGCGACCTCCCGGAACCATCCAGGTGCCGCGGCTCCGGCGATACGATGACACGTCAGCCGTTCAGCGCCGGTACAACATTCAGCTAAGCTGGATCACAGATTTCCTTTGTCCGAGGAGCAGAAAAGGACCGGCCACCAGGCCGGTCCTTTTCTGTTTAACCACACGCACCCGGACGGCAAACCGGAGACCGGCTCTATACCTGGGCGGTGCAGTTCCCACGGCTCAGTGGTTTCCCTTTGACTATCTCCGAGCCGGCCGCCCCATACGGAGACTGTGCACGGCCACCGCTCACCCAGGGAGACGTGCGCTGGGGATGGTGACGTGGTGGTTGTGTGCAGACGGTCAGGTGGGTCCCGTCGTCCAGATGTGTGCGGGAAAAGCCCGTAGGAAATAGCTTTTGCCGTGCCCATGTGGGCGAGGGGTTACTACTCGGAGACGCCAGCGACGGGAGCTGACTCTTGCGCGCCCTTCCGGCCCCGCGGACGCCCGCCGGCCTTCTTGGTCGGTACGTCCAGTCCGAAGCCGCGCAAGTCGGATTCAGTCCATTCGGCGCGCAAGGCAGCCTGGTAGTCCTTGGCGTATTTCTGTTCCGCTGTCGCGAGCAGCTGCGCTGCTTCCTGAACCTCCACGCCGCTGGCGGCGGCCGTCTTGACTGCGTTGACTTTGGTGTCCCTGGCGGCGTCGATCTTGGCGGCGGCTTTAGCGGCAATGTCGTTGATGTTCATACTCAAACCCTACCGGCCACCAGTGACACCCGAAAGCTGGTTTTCGGAGACCAAGTGCGAAAGCCGAAATAATCTCCAAAGAAGACCCTACGGAGCAAGCTATACACTTACACGGGTGTAAGTGGCTTGTCGCGCTCGACACTGGCGGTCGTGTGCGGCACACTGGTCAGTGTGGTCCCCGGTTCAGGGGTCGCTGCGCTGGGCCTTGAAGGGATGGATTGAATGTCGGATGAGGGATTCACTCACCGTTTCAATTTGTCGCGCCGACGCCGGGAGAACACTCCCACCGGCACCAAGAAGCGCCGTGACCTGTGGGTCACTGTGGAAGAGGAAGCCGCGCTTGTCGCAAGGGCCGAACGCGAGAAGGTGACAGTCCCGAACCTGCTGATTACCTCGGCATTGTCCGAGACGCAGGAGACGACAACAGAACGACGTGCCGCTATCGCGGAACTGATGTCTCTGCACAACTTGCTGGCGCGTTCCTCCAACAACATCAACCAGCTTGCACGGCAGGCCAATGCCACGAGCGAGTTCCCCGCAGAGGCGCACGAAGCGTCGAAGCACCTGCGGTCGGTGGCCATGCGTATCGACCGGACCATTGAGGGGCTGATGTAGGGATGATTCCGAACATCACCCGCGGTTCACGCATGGGCGGCCTCATGGTTTACCTGGCGTCGACGGATGCCAACAAGACCAAGAACGCGCACTCCGATCCGCACCTGGTAGCCGGCGACGCAGCGATCATGGCGTGGTACGACGATGGTGTGCTGGACCGTGACGATGCGCTTGCGATTGCCAAGCATCTTGACCAGCCGCGCCGGGCATATGACGTATCGGTGCAGATCAAGGACATGCAGTGGGACGCGGCGAAGAAAGAGCGCGTCCACGTCGGCTACAAGGATGCCAGCGTGTGGCACTGCTCGCTGAGCCTGCGCGCCGAAGAGGGCGCCCTGACGGACCAGCAGTGGGGCGACATCGCGAACGACTTCGTGGACTCCATGGGCTTCACCGAAAGTAGCGGAAAGGCCCGCTGCCGGTGGGTTGCGGTCAACCACGGAACGAGTGAGAACGGCAACCACCACATCCACCTGGCCGTGTCCCTGGTCCGCGAAGACGGAACCAAAGCATCGACCCACGGGGACTACAAGAGGGCGCAGGAATCGTGCCGTGAGCTGGAGGTCAAGTACGGACTGGAACAGCTCTCTACCGTGCACTCCACACGTGGCTACGACCGGGCCGAGAAAGCCACCGCTGTCCGGGATGAGCGGGAGATGCACCGGTCCTCTTTGGCTCGGAAAGTCCGTGCCAGCGCCAGCTCCTCCGCGACCGAAGGTGAGTTCGTCCGGCGTGCCCGCGACACCGGGATGCTGGTCCGCCCCCGCTACGCCAAGAACACCACCGACGTCATCGTTGGGTACTCCGTAGCCGAACGGCCCAAGCAGGGCGAGCGTCCTATCTGGTTCGGCGGCGGCACCCTCGCCTCCGACCTGAAGCTTGGTGCCTTGCGTGAAGAGTGGATGGACTCACCGCACCTCGCACCAGAGGCTGCAGCTGAGTGGAACGCGGCAGCCCGCAACAGGCGCACCGTTTCCAGGACCGGTCCCGAGAACGGGACGCCCCCGGCGGAGATGTGGGTCGAATACACACGGAACGCGAGTGCCCTGGTTGAGCAGCTGCGTACACTGCCCCGTGATGATCACGCCACCTGGGCGAAAGCGGCGAGGGAAGTATCCGGCGCGTTCGCGGCATGGTCCCACCGGCTCGAACCGACGCCGGGTCCGCTGGCGGCCACCGCCGCCGAGCTGTCCCGCACCGCCCAGCTCCGGGCACCACGGCAGCACAGCAAGCCTGTCGCTCTGCCGTCCATTGCCGGAACTGCCATGTTGTTCATGGCCGCGTCCAGCAAGAGCAAGACGGCCGCTCAGTCGGCGCTCATGCTGCAGCTGGTGAACACTGCTTTCGCCATCCACGAGATGCACCAGCAGTCCGGACGTACACGTGAAGCGCAGCGGCTCCGGGCTGTCGTTACTGAGCAGCTGAGGCCGTTCGCGGCGACCATGCCCCGCCCGGTCACCGTCGGTGCACCGGAACAGGCTGCGGCTCCGAACTCCGTGGAACTTGGACTGCGCGGCATGGCGCCGATCCGTCCAGGGTCAGCGGTACCGAGCACACCAATGCCGGCCAAAACCCGCCAGCACACGGGCCGTGATTCCGGCCCCGTACTGGACCGATAAAGACCACCACCAACTGCAAGGGGAGCACGATGAGTGAATCAGACGGAATGGACGAACTGCTGGACGGCGGAATGCGGCAGTCGCTGATGATCGCGTCCCGCATTGCCGAGACGCTGGCCCGTCGCCGGCAGGAATCCCAACGGCAGCAGGAACACCAGGATGCCCAGGCAGCGCACGAAGCGCAGGCCCGGCGAACGGCAGACCGCAGCGCCGCGCACGCGGCGCTGGCACCGGTAAATAGAGACCAGTGGTGGGACAAGGCCCAGCCCCACGACATCGCCACGGCCCACGCCGTCGCTGAAGGCTGGAAAGACTACGACCCGACCGCCCTCGCGGCCTCGGAAAAGATCCGTCAGGAAGTCCTCGCCCGCTACGGCATCGACACCCACGACGTCGGCGCGGACGCCGCCTACCTGGAATCAGGGATCCAGACCATAACCACGGAAAAGGCACGGCAGGACGCACTGGACCGCAGCCAGGAAGAGACACGCAAGGCGGCCGCCGAACACGAGAAAGCCATGGGATTGCTCGCCGCGGCCCGCGCCGAAGAACTCCGCGCCCAGGCCGCGACCCTGGCCCCGGAAATGGAACGCCACCAGGTGCCCGAGGAGTACCTTGCCAACCCCGAACTGGCCCAGGCGTTGCAGACCGCACACGCCGCCAAGACACCCGCGGCAGTGGCGGCCGCCGCCGACACCGTGAAGGAACGCCTCTTCCTCATCGGCAAGGACGGCATCAACGGCCCCGACGTCGACCAGCTGCGCAAAGAAACTACCGCGAACATCAACGGCGCCGCGGATTCACACTTCGAGGATCCCGCTTTCGTCCAGGCAGCCAAGGACATGCACGAAGCCAAACTCCTGGCAGAGGGAGGCTTTACAGGCTCCGAAAGGACGCCTGTGGAACAGCGGTACGCGCGCGCCGAAGAGGAACTGTTCGCTCGCATGGAAAGCGTCGGCCGCGAGATCGAGAACCGCGTCACCGGCAGCGACAGCGGCCGGCTCAAAGACCAGGGCCTGAAAACGGAGACTACGTCGGCAACCGACTACGGGTCAGCGCAACGCCAGGAAGCCTTCGCAGCATCCCTGGCAACAACCGGAGCCACCGAAACTCAAGTCCGTGGGCGCGCCGCTGCGGAACGCAGCGAGGGCACACACCCCCGCGCTGCTGTCAGCATGGGCAAGGGCGCGGCCAAGGCCAAGAAGACCCGCACAGGGGCAGCCGTGGCCGCTGAACGAGGCAAAACCGGTCCCGCGAGGTAACTCAACGGAACCAGGTTCCTGCTGCAGCCGCGATAGGGGCCGTAGACTTCGCCAATGGGTTTAATGGAGCAGCTCACTCTTGGGTTAGGGGAAAGCCCGAGCACGGTAGTTAAGCGTGGTTGGCAGCTAAGGGAACGCGATCTTCGTAAAGTACTTGAGGCGCGAGACTCAGACTCGAATGCGGCTGAACGTCCTACCAGAGGAAACAGTGAGGTATGGCCCTTGCTGAGCCATCATCGGTTCAATCCCGGCAGCCTCTTTGGGCTGGGGGAGTCTGGCCAAGTTCAGGAAAAAGCACTCAGTCTCCTACTTGCGTATGACGGCTTGGTTGCCTCCGACCCACTTTACGAAGTGGCGGCTGCAGCGCGCACCGGGCATCGCGAGCAAGCCATTGCAGACTTACAGCGAGTCGTAACCCAGATAGCTGAAGTTGAACCACTAATTGCGGGCGGTCTAATCCGCTTCACTTCAGCACGGCCAAGCTTCTCCAGCCCATCACGACAGGCTGTCACCGACGCGCTCGGTCTCGGGAACATGATCGAATTTGGATTCTCCAACTTTGAGATGGCATTCGAAGACGTTGTCCGATCCGGCCCCAGGGCCGAGGCCGAATATGTAGATGAGCTTGGTGCCGTTTTTAAGAGTTTGAGCCTGAGACCTCCCAGAAACGCCCTAGAAGCAAGGCGGGCCAACGCTGCTCTTGCCTCTGCCGTAATTTACGTTTCCTGGCAGTTAGCGGTTTGCAGCGAGGACAGCGCCTGCGACCTCACTCTCACAAGAGCCCTTGAACGCCATCTCTTGGATGAAGTAATCACACGGGCAGCGCCGGGCTTCGACTCTTCATCGCTTCAACAACTACGAGGTGACACGCGGCACGTTCGCACGTTGGCTGCAGGGAAAATTCCCAATCTGGACACCACAAACTTGACGACTGCAGACGCTCTTGCACTGCGTAGGGACGGAGCTTTTGAAAGCTTCAGAGACAAACTGAAGAGTGCAATGGATCAGCTACCAAAAGATGGCGACACCCTCCAGGACGCAGGCGCCGCCTATTCAATATTCAGGGAACGCATGCAGGAAGCAGCTAGGGAACTGCGAGAATCGGGAAAGAGGTCCAAGCTCGGTAACCTCATGAAATCAACTAGCACGGAGGTTGGCTTGGGCCTGGGTTTCTCTTGGTTGCTATCCGGCGAAGCCGTGCCCTCTGCGACTGCATTTGCCGATCCTCTGACGAAGATCTCGATGACGGTCATGAGCTGGCTGCAGGGTCGCCGTGCCCTCAGTGGTCGGGATATTGCCATGCGCTACTTTGCGACTATGGGCGACCGAACTCAGCAGTAGTAGCGTCCGCCGAAGGTTCAAAGTTTGAATCCCCGTCGGTTTTTCATGCAATTCCATCCGTTTCTCTAAGGTCGACCCATCAGCGAACTAGAGGGAACCAACAGTGCCTGGCTGCCCGCTTAGGGCCTAGCGAGGCGGTCCAGCACGTCTCGGCGTAAGGCTTCGGGGGCATGGTCGTTCCACCATTCCGGACTCGTGAACCAATGGTCCGTAGCGCCCATCCATGCCTGTGTAAGAGCGTCAGGATTTGCGAGATGGGCCATCCCATAGGACTGAACCCAGAGAGAGTCGTCGCTGGAGGAAGCCAGAAGCATCAAGGTCTTGTTCCCGTTTGGTATAACGGCCATGACGAACATCGGTGCTGCAGGAGCGCCCTCGACTGCCGGAAGTTCATCCAGGAACGTGCTTCCTGAGAGCGCGACTTTGAGATTGCTCTCGTACTCGGTCTTGATCACCCAGCGTGGAAGTGTGTTTGAGTGGAGTGCCGCATAGAGGTCTGTGTGGATTGAGTGAAGTCGACCCCATTGGATTGCCGCTTCCGTTTGCAGGTCGTCAACCGGCGATTGAATCCGTTTGCGCCAGTGGTCTTTCTCCTCACTGCTGATGCGAAGGCCGTCTACCGCGCCCTTGTATGTTTGACCGATTTCCTCAAGGCTGTTTATGTAGACCTCTTTCTTCCAGACCTCTCGAGCTGCGGAGCGCATGAGCTGCAACATGTAATGCTCCGTTGTCTTCAGCTCTTTCTCCCGCTCGAAAGTCTGAAAGGAGTCTTCGTGGGGCCGGCAGTATCCGATGAATGTCGACGCCTGGCCGACATCCACTGGTCGCAGGGCTGGGTTTGTGAGATCCCTATAGTCAGGTTGAAGTACTTTGAGGTGTGGTGCGGTGCGCGGGTCTGCGAGAGGCATGATTGAGGCAGACTTGGCGATCACATGTGAGTTGGATGAGACCAGTTTTTTCCCTTGGACGTTGCATCCTATGTAGGCGCATCTAGGGTTGTACCCGGGCGCCTTAGCTTCCCTCTTGTCCCCGCGTTGGAACGATTTCTTTAGCGAACCGAAACTTGGCTTAATGCCATGGTCTGGTCCGTTCCATCCATCTACCTTCGCTAGGGCGTCGACAACCTGCCGGAATTCTTCGACTGCTGCCGCTTCCGCGCTCACTTTTTCATTCCTAATTCCCCGACTATCGACGCAAACACGTAATCGTTGAGCCTACTAAAAGGATCCTCCAGCTTCGGGTTGCCGCGCGTCACGGAACCAGCCACGGGGTGCTTTCTTGGGCTCAAGGTGTTCTGGTTCGCGGTGTTCTTTCATGTCGCAGTTGTAGAACGGCCCTTGTGGGTTCAGCAGGACGCCCATGTGGTGGTCTGCGTGGTCCCTCCACCAGACGCTCATGCCGGTGGCGGGGTCGAGGCGCAGGTGCTCCCAGGAACGCCACAAGGCCGCAATGCGGGAGACGGCTTCGGGGTGGAAGTACCACTCGATGCACCACTTTGCGGTCTTGCCGGTGACGCTGCGGACGTATGTCGGCAGCAGCTGCTCGTGAAGGAACTCTTCGGCCGTGCCGTAGACGAGCTCCGGCACCTTCTCCGGTTTCCCATCTTCGCCGGCGCCGGGGTTGGGGGCGGGGGTGTCCGTGTCGAACAATCCGAAATCATCTGCCATGGCTGATTGCTTCCTTACCCGGTGACCCAGGGATTGGCGACCGGAGCGGAGGGCACCAGGACGGCGTCCGGTTCCTCCGGGCGGGGGCTGTACTTCTTGATGGAGGCTTCCACGGCGTCTTTGTGCCGGCCGGTGTACCAGGGCATGGTGCGGACCAGTGTGGCGGGTGCGCCGGAGGCGAGGACGACGGCGCGGCCTCGGTCCAGTTCCGCGAGGTTGGAGACGTCGAAGATTCGTTCCTTGCCCTCCTGCCGGGAGCGGCTGGAGCCGGATTTTCCGGAGGAGATGGAGACGTTGGTGTAGCTGTAGTCCCCGATCAGGTCCGAGAGCGCCCGGAGGAAGCCTTCTTCAGCGACGCCGCCGCCGTAGACCTTGACGTTCGCGGCCGACCAGATTTTCCGCATGTTCGCCTCGCCCCAGAGTTCGACGCCCTGGGACCAGGACTGCAGGATTCCCATGACGATCAGGCCCTTGGAGCCGTAGTGGCTGAACTGGTCCGGCAGGGCTGCCCAGCGGACGACGTTGGCCAACTCATCGAGGGCGAACAGTGCTGGTTTGGGTAGACGGCCGCCGCTGCGTTCGGCCCGTTCCTCCATTGCCTCAGCGATCGCCACCGTCAGCGCTGTGGTGAGCGGGGAAGCTGAGCCGGCCCCTTCCTTGGAGAGGATGTAGATCGTTTCCTGTGAGGCGGCGAAAGCGTGCGGGTTGAACTGCCGGCGGGCGTCCGTGGCTACCGTCGCGCCACCCATCGGAGCGACCCAGCGCAGCGTGTTCCTGGACTTCAGGCACTGGATCATCTTCTCGGCGGTGCCGAAGATACCGTCGCGCTGTTTGTCGGCCAGCTCCAGCGTGGACTCCAGGCCCTTGTACTGCAGCTCGTAGTCATGCTCTTTCAGGATGTTGATCGGTTCCCGGTTTACCTGCTCCGTCACCCACAGGTAGACCTGCGTGATGGGAAGCTCACCGAGCGCGGCAGCGAGGAAGTACGAGGAGAGGATGTCTTCGGCCTTGGGGTCGAAGTAGGCGTCCGGTTTGGATCCCGGGACACGGGAGCCGACGGAGAAGTGCTGCGTGAGCTTGTACGCCTTCTCTTCGTCGGTGACGTAGGAGAGCGGGTTCCACCACCACTGTGCTTCCTCCTGCGCGATCTTCTGCGGATCGAACACCCATACCGGGGCCGTGAGCTCGCGGACGCCACGGGTGCCGTCCACCACGTCACGCTTGTTCGAGGTGGAAACGACAGCACCCGGTGCATCCAGGATCGCGGGCATGACGCGGGAGGTGGACTTACCGGTCCGGGGACCCCAGATATCGAGGCTGAGGTCTTCCCAGGACTGAATGAACGTCTGGCCGGTGGAGACCACCTTGCCCACCACGATGCCCGGCGTGCCTGTCACTCCCAGCCGATTCGCCGTCGCTTTCGCGCCCTTCTCGGAGAACGCGGCCAAGGACTTCCCGCGGCCCAGGTACCGGGCGGCCTTGTCGACGCGGGCACGCTTGGACGCACCCTTCTTCCAGGCCACGAGCACGACGATGGCCAGGACCAGGAGAACGCCTGCCATGAGGGCGGCCGCGACGGTGGACTGGACGGGCCACGGCACGCGGCCCTTGACCAGTCCGGAGATCAGGTCGATGGGATGTTTGGGGGGTGCGTCGATGCCGGCCATCCAGAACCCCAGGTGGGCGGCCGCGTAGGTCCCGCCGCCGACGATGACGATGAAGCCGATGGCCATCCAGACCAGCAGGGCATCCCCGAGGCCCATTCCTTTGCGGTTCGGTGCGCTCACAGTGTGCCTCCTTCAAGGGGTACGTCAGGGGTCATTGGCTCGAGGAGGGTTTCCGGGGTTTCTCTCCACTTTCCCTCGGTGTCGTTGACTCCGTCCGGGCCTTGCTCCAAAGATGTCAGTCCCACCAGGACCGGGATTCCGGGCCGGCCGCCGACCTTGATCAGGAACTTCCCGCGTCCGGGAGGTTCGACGTTGAGTCCGCGGGAGTCCCAGGCGGGCGGGTCCTGCCAGGAGATGAGCTTCTGCTGCTCCTGCCGGGACAGCGGAATGGCCGAGGTCAGTAACGGCATTTCGGAGGCCGGGAGGCCGCCGCAGATCACCATGCCGGAGCGTTCGACGAATCCGCGGGCTTTCATCCGGTCTTCTTCCGCCGGGAGCGCGAGCAGGTCGGACATGGTGTGGGAAATCATGATCTGCCCGACACCCACGGAGCGGTTCAGCCGGGTCAGGGCGTCTACCCGGTCCACCATGCCTTTGCCGGCGCGCAGCGCCCGCCACAGTTCGTCGAGGACCACGAAGTAGTTCCGGCGCGGTTCCAGGCCGGCGTCCGCGAGGGCGTTGGCGACGTTGACGGTGCCGAAGCCGTAGGACCAGCACGCGAGCAGAATTGCAGCTTGGAGGTCGGTTTCGGTCTCGTCAATGCTGGAGACATCGAAGACCACGGCGCGGTCGCGCATCATGGGGTTGGTGGTGTGCCGGGAGAAGATTTCTCCGAGCTTCCCGCCTCCGGTCAGCCCGAGCAGGGTTGCTTCCAGTGCCCGGGTTTCCTGCAGGTAGACGGCCATGTCGCCGCGGTCCAGTGCGACCTGGCGCAGCTCATCGGGGGCGGAGATGATCACGTCCAACAGGTCTTTCAGGACCGGGACACCGTCGAACCGGTCATCGAGGACCCGCAGGGCACGGTCCAGGATCGTCTGTTCCTGATCGGTGGGCGGGTTGTTCCGGCTGATGGTGATCAGGGAGACAACCATGGTCAGGCGCCGGCCGTGAGCGTCAGCGCGGACCCGGGCGGCGTCCTCATGGTGGCCGCTGTCTTCGAGCAGCTGCGCGGCTTCAACGGCCTGGCCGGGATCGAGGATGTTCAGGTAGCCGACGCCGCGGCCGAGCTTGATGACCTGGCCGCCGAGCGCCTGGACCGCTTTGACGTGCTCGCCTTTGAGGTCCCCCAGGATCAGAGGGTGGACGCCCTGTGCGGAGAGTCCGATGAACATCCGGCGCACAACGGTGGACTTTCCCAGCCCCGGCTTGCCCAGGATGAACGCGGAAGGGTTGGAAATCAGACGTGCCCGCTGGAACCAGCTGATCGGGTCGCAGCAGACCGTGGCCTGGGTTTCCTCATGGCGTCCGAGCGGGACGCCGATCATGGGCGAGGATGCCCCGGAGGAAAACGGCCACAGCCCGCAGACCTGGACCGTGGTTCCCCGGTATTCCTTCACGGACGGGACGAGGGCGGCCATCCCGCCGCCGCGTCCGGTCCAGCCCCGGGCACCTGGGCCGGCTTCGCGGGCAGGACGCTTTGTCACGCCGGTGTCCGCTGACTCATTTACTGTCTTTGATGTCTTTGCTGTCAAAAACCTCATGCGGGCCATTACAGGGCGTCCTTGATTTCGGAGGGCAGGAGGCTGTGCTTGGGAAGGACCAGCCCGAGCGGCAGGGACGCGGCGAACGCGGTGTCCTGGGCGCCGTACGCCCGGCGCAGCAGCACCCGGGCGGTGCCGGAGGTCTGTTCCACGGCGGCCACGGCATCGGCGAGACGTTCCTTGTCGGTCACGGTGGCCGTGACGACCATGCCGAAGTTCACCAGCCCGGCGCCCTGAGCCTCTTCCTGCGCGGTCTGCACGGCGGAACGGGCATCGACCAGGGCCCGGGCGGACGGGCGGTTTCCGGAGGTGATGCGGACGTTGGCGTTGTTCTGGTCCCGCTCCACCACGGCCGCGGCACGGGCCGAATCCATCGGGCGGTACAGCAGCGAGATCCGCTTACGGTCAATGTCCCCGTGCGGGGCCAGCAGCCGGGACAGGACCGAGGAGTTCACCGAACCGCGCGGGGCACCGGTCATGGTCCATGAAACTGAGAACGCGCTGTCGTGCCGGTAGTCATCCCAGCTCGCCTGCGTCGCGGAGGGTCCAACTTCGCCCCAAGTCAGGGACACCGGGGAGCCGGCGGCGTGCGCTTCGTCAATGATCAGGGCAGCGGGCGGATCGAAGGCGATCCGGACGACCTCGCAGAGTTCCTGCGCGGACATCGGACGGGCGATCCCGGCGCCGGTGGACTGCAGCCGGGCCGACAGCCCGGGGATCCGGGACGCGAGGTCCCGGGCCACATCTTCGGGTGTGCGTTTCTTCGATCCGGCCCGCAGGGAGGCGTTGAAGGACAGGGACACCCAGGCCCGGACCGTGGCCGAACCTTCCGGATACGTGTCGATGACCTCGTTGAGCACGTCCTTGGCAAAATCCGAGGCATTCGGGTCGATGTTCATCGTGACCTCATTGCGGAGCCGGTAGCCGGAATCCGGTGCGGTCTCCACCGTTACGGCGGCGGCGTCCAGGCCCGCCTCGTCTCCGAGGCCGGCGAGCCAGCCGCCCCAGTTCGCCACCCACGCATCGACCTGCTCCGGGTCCACCAGGGACGCGCCGTCGGGTTCGGTGGAGAAAATCACGGTGTAGTGGCTGGTGGACGGCACATGCAGCAGCGCGAACGGGCGCTTGTAGGAGTCGGTGAATTCGTACAGGGTGGACTTCGCGGCGAGGCCGGGCAGTTGGTACATGCCCCAGGCCGTCACACCGAGGGGGCCGGAGCGGTAGAGATTCGTTCCGGAGGACTTGGAGAGCCGGAAGCTCATCCGGGTGCCGAACCGGTCAACAACGGACTGGCCGTGCTTGTCCTTGACCGTCAGCAACAGGGCACTGGCCCCGGCCACGGCCAGGACCCCCAGGCCCGGGAAGAGGCCCCAGATCGCGAAGCTGATGATGCCCAGCAACAACCCGGCCATGACAATGCCGGTGCCGATCGCGCCGAGGTTACCCAGCCCGGCAGAGCGCGGGACGCGCCAGTTGCCGTAGGACGGTTCCTTGTATTCGGTATTAATTGCTGCCACTGGGGCCCTCCCCGGTTGAATCCTGCGCGGTCTGTTGTGCGGCCTGGGAAATCCTGGACGCTGCTTGTGCTCCTGCGGCGACGGCCATACCGGCCGGACTCGCAGCTGACGCCGCTCCCGACGCGGCACCCGCGGTGCCGGCAGCAGCTCCTGCCCCGGCGGCGCCCGTGGTGCCGGCTGCACCGGCTGTTGCGGCGCTGGCAGCCCCACCCGGTCCAGTAGCCCCGGGTGTCGGCTGGCCCCCGTTCCCCCTGGGGCCGGCCGTTCCGTTACTGCCCCTCGGAGATGACCCCGATTGGGTGCTTTGTGTACTGGCCGGCGTCGGGGAGGCATTGCCTTTACCGCTGCCGCCACGGCCCATGGACACAGCACCTGTGGCCATGGCCCCGACGGCGGCTCCTGCTCCCGCTCCACCGCTGGAGGCGACGGCACCCACCATGGGAGTCACGAACCGCATCAGCGCGGGCAATGCGAAGAGGGCGACGAGCATCAACGTGAACCCGGTAATGGAGCCGATCAAAGCGTCCTGGCCCCTGCTGCCCATGAGGAGGAAAGCGACCGAGTAGACAATGGCCGCCGCCGGTTTGTAGAGGATGAAGGCGATGGTCCACCCGATTGCTTTCTGGAACCACTGCCTCCCCATTTCCGTGTTGGTGAAAGCAGCGGTGGTGGGCAGGATGCCCGCCAGGATCACCAGCATGCCGCTGCGCACGACCATCAGGACGATTTGAACGAGAGAGGCAATCAGCCCGATCAGGCCCAGGATGATGAGGATAAATACGCCGACCCCGGCCTGATTGGTCATCACCAGGACGTTCATTG
Organism: Arthrobacter sp. SO5; assembly: GCF_020532805.1. Lineage (GTDB taxonomy): Bacteria > Actinomycetota > Actinomycetes > Actinomycetales > Micrococcaceae > Arthrobacter. The sequence continues at coordinate 35,368 of NZ_MQTQ01000083.1, forward strand.
CATCGGCGAAGCCCTTGCCGTTCGTGGAGCGGTCGATGATCGCGGCTGAAAAAGCGTCCGCCGCAATCACCAGGATCGAGATGACGCCCAGACCCAGACCCGACACCAAGGTCAGAGTGAGCAGGGACCGCAGAAGATCCTTCAGCGGCGCCCCGCGTTGCTCCCAGATCATCCGGATACCGCCGACGATCACCGCCAGTACCGCCAGCGCCAGCGTCCAAGGCAACAACTCGCTATTGACCGCAGAAACAATGGGACTCGGCGTTGCCCCGTCCGCACTGGCCAAGTTCACCGTGGGCATGGACACCCAAAAAGTCGACAGAGTCGTCACCATCTGACTCATGCCCTCCATGATGGCTTTGGCCATATTGCCCATGGCGTCGTCAGTCAGGTCTGCGAGGGCGTTCCCGAATCCGCACCCCATGTCCCCCCACTTGCATTCGGCCATGTCAGATTCCGGCCCAGAGGATAAAGCCGCTCAGATCCCTGAGCTGTGACACGTTGCTGAAAGTTACGCCATCGTCAGCCGGCTTCACTTTCCAATCTCCTTCCATCCATCGCATGGACAACGTTGAGTGGCCAAGGGCTCCGGTGTCCGTCTTGAAGGCCAAATCAACGCTGGCTTCAGAAGCGGTGTAGGACTTGATCAGAAACCCTTGGACCTGGATGGTGGTGCTGTTCCCGGAGGAACTGGCGCCCGCGCTTGTTTCGCGCATGGCAGCATCCCTTCCAGCGCCGGGCACGAGCAATTTGTCCGCGAGCTTCATCTCAAGCTCGGACGCTCCTGATGAGCCCAGCGCAGCTACATTCATTGCCGCGTAAAGGGCACCCGTTGGCGAGTGAGCAAAGCAGGACCTGAATCCGCTGTCGTCCGTCAGCCCAGGCCCGAAGGTTTTGGGATCGGTCGGGGCTGCCATTTTGCCGACTAGCTCCCAGTTGGACTTCGGCGCTGAGCCCAGCGTAGTTTCCGAAGAAGCCGGCAAACCGCAGACGCTTTTCCCAGCGATATTCGAGGCGCTGGGGCTGGCACTAGCCGACTGGGCGGGTGCGGAGGGAACCGTTGCGGGCTGGGCGGTGTCCTCCCCTTTGGGGAGCAGGAAGATAACGATGGCTGCTGCTATCAGCGCGACCACCAGCGCGGCAGCAATGATGAACCGGGGTTTGGTGAACGGATTGCTTTCGGTGGTGCTCTCTGTTGACTGGCTCATGGTGAACCTCCCGTTGTTGGTGCTCGTTTAGACGAAGGCGCGGACGATGCCGGCGGCGCCGGTGATGATGATGCAGCCCATCAGGACCCAGCCGAGCTTGCCGATGGCTTGGGCCCCCTCACCGCGCTGGAGCTGGATGACCATACCGATGCCCACGATGATCACGCCCAGGACGCCGAGGACCAGGCCGATGCCGGAGGCCCAGTTCAGGACCGTGAGCAGACCGCCGGCTTCTGCCGGGACGGTGGGAGTCGGGTTAGGGATGACGGACGCTGCAACTGCGGAGAAGGAGTTCATGGTGAGAGACCTTTCAATTGGTGGTGCCGGGTTTGGTGGTGGTGGTGGCCAGGGTGGTTAAGTCAGTGATGAAGCGTTGGTACTCGCGGGCCGGCTCTCTTGTGGCGTCCCCGTGCCGCCATGCCTCTACCCATGGCAGGGTCCAGAGCCGCGGCGCTCCCCCGCCGACGATGGCGGCGAAGTCCCGCAACGGTTTGGGAATCTTCCCCGGTGCGTCAGCCAGAACGGCGAGACCGAGCAGATCAACCGCGGGTGCCGCGCCCGAGGCCCATTGGGTCAGGGCGCTCTGTGCAGCTGTCAGGCCGCGCATGTCGGCGCGGCAGACCAGCAGCACCCGGGGTTTGCTGCCGTCCTGAAGAACGGGCCAGCAGTGATCGGCGGGCCGTGCCCCGTCGATCAGATCAGCGATGCGGTTTTCACCGGAGCCGCCGTGAGTCCCGGTGACCCACAGCGCTGCGGAGCCGGAGAAGGTGCGGCGGGCCAGGCGGTCCGCGGCGTCGGGTTCGACCATTCCCCGCAGCGGCGCACTGATCACGGCCGCCGGCGGCACGTGCGCATCCGGGGTTGCCGGTTCTGCGCCATCGGCGGTGGCCGGGCGGGTGATCCAGGGGTTCAGGGACTGTTGCACGATGGCCTCCTTTCAAAGTCCGTTGGTGAGTGTCTTTAGAAGCCGGCGGCGACGGCGGCCGCGGCCGCGAGCCATGCCCGCCGGGTGGCGGGCTGGAGGGCTTCATAGCGGATGGGTCCGTTGACCAGGGCCGGATCGTAGGGGATCCGGACGACAGCCCGGACGAACGGTTCGAAGCCGTCAGCGATCCGCTGCGCTTCGTCCTTGGCCCGCTTCAGGGCATCCCCGCTCACGCTGCGCTTGGCGTCGGTGGACTCAGAGACGATGACAACGGCGTTGCGCGCCAGCTCCGCGTCGTGGCCGCCACGGGATTCCAGCGTCTGCAGCGTCAGCCGGGCCGCTTCGGCGCGGTCCTCAATGGCCGTCACCGGGACGACCAGCTGGTTCGTGTGGTCGATCATCCGCCGCCAGTTCGCGGCCCGGGCAGTGTTGCCCGAATCCATCACCACCAGCCGGTAATAGCGGGTGAGGACCTGATGGGCGATATCGACTTCCTCAGCGGTCACTTCGTGATCGCCTTCCTCGTTCTCATCCGAACGCAGGACATCGAACTTATCCGCCGTCTGGTGGTGGACGAACTTCGCGATTTCGGCCGCGTTCGTTGACGGGGACAGCAGCTCGGTCGAGGAATCGATCAGATCCAACACGCTCCGGTCGTGGGAGCCCTTTTCCGTCCGCCAACCCAGGGTCCCCTGGGATTCGTTGTTGTCCCACGCGACCGTGGCGGCGCCGCTGTAGCGGGCGAGGATGGCCGAGAGCATCACCACGGTGGGGGTCTTGTTTGCCCCGCCCTTACGGTTGACCACGGCAATGGTGCGCGGGCCGGGCCAGTGCTGGCTGACCGTGCGGATATCCTCGCGTTCGGTGAGTTCTTCCTCCGAGGGGTCCATCCGTAGTCCCAGGCGCGTGAGCGTTCCGCGCCAGCCCTGTGTAGCCGGTTCCAGCACCGGGACGCTGACCAGGAACGAGGTTTCCTTCAAGCTGCGCCGCGTCGGCACCTCTTCCTCAGCAACCACGGCCGTCTGCGGTTCCGGGGTGGCCGGCGCCGGGACGGTGTCCGCTGGTTCCGCGACTGCCACCGGGGCGGGTGGCCACGGCTGGGCGTCCACCGGTGCGGACTGTACCGGCGCGGCAACGGGCGACGGTGTGGGAGCGGCGACGGTTTCAATGATGGCCGGGGCGACGGTTGGGGGTGTGGTTGCAGGGGCTTCTGCCCGCCGGCGGCTTTGGTGGGGGTCATAGGAGACGGATTCGATCCTGCTGTCCGGGTGGACGATGAGTTCGCCCTGGCCGTCGGGGTCCTCGATCCGGACCCGGACGGGGCGCTGGAGCGTCTGTGCCTCGCCCACGATGAGGGCCAGGGCGTTGGTGCGCAGTTCCTGCACGGTATCCCCGGCAGGGACGACGCGGGAGTTGCCCGCGACGATGACTTCGGCGGTGCCGTTATCGCGGACGATGGCCCGGATGTTGGGAAAGGCCAAGACTTCGTTTGGTGGTGTAGCCATGATCTTCTTCCTTACGTGGGGATGGACTGAGGCGCTTTAGGAGGCGGGTGGGGTGAGTCGGTTGACCTTCCACGGGGAGTCCTTGCCCGTGCGGAGCAGCTGCACCGTGTAGGTCCCGGCGTTGGTGGGGACCGAGGCCTTGACGCCGAAGCCGTTGGTTTCATCGACGGCGAGGGTGGCCGGGCCGGTGACGCGGGAGGCCGGGATGTTGGCCGGGTCCACGGCCGAGTAGTCGGCGGTGGCCCGCGGGGTCAGCCACCGGGCCAGGTCGTTCGCCCACTGCTCGTCCTCCATCGTGGGGCGGGCGAAATCCGTCATGGCCTTCCCTGCGACGTCCACGGCTTTGTCCTTGCTGGCCTGATCCCAAGTGATGCCGATCGTGGCGGGAATGGTGTGCCGCCCGGTGCCTGGAGTCCGCTGTTGGCGCTCAGGGAGACCGGCGCAGACGCCGTGGGGCTGGCACTGGCAGACGTTGGCGCTGTCGTGTTCGCGGCCGGTGCGCACGAAACGCACAGCAGCGCCACGCCAACCAGGGTCAGGGGCTTCTTCATTTCTTCTCCTCCTGGGTGGGCAGGTACAGGAAAGCTGAGGGGACAGTGCTGGTCACGGTCCGGGTGTAGTAGGCGTGGTCCGCCGGGGCCGGGTTGCCGTTGTAGCCCTCTTCGACGTATGTCCCGTTGTCTTTGACTTCCTTGACGACGGCGACGTGGCCGAAGTTCGGGTCCGCTCCCCCGGCGCCGGGTGCGTACCAGACAACGGCGCCGACCCGGGGTGTGTTGCCGGAGTCCCAGCCCTTGGCGTCCCAGCCGGCCTTCCAGGTCAGGGCCGAGCCGAGCCCCTGTCCGTCCGGGCGGAAGGAGCCGTTGAGGAACTTGAATGGTGCGCTGGTGGACCCCATCTGCTGGTTGACCCGCCAGAGGGCGAAGTCCACGCACTCGCGGTAGTACATTCCCAGCGGTGAGGTGCTGGCTGTGTTGGCGCCGACCTGCAGCCAGGTCGGTGAGTTCTTCCATGGGTAGTCATCCCCGGCCCCGGATTGTCCGGGGATGGCACAGTCGCTGCCTTGCAGGGAGAACTTCGAGTTCGAGAGCGCCTGGACGAGTTTGACGGCCTCGGGCCAGTACTTCTGGTAGTGGTACGGGTCGGCGTTGCGCTGGACCTTGTTGCCGGCAATCGTCGGTTCCAACAGCTCCCAGCCGGCCACGCCTTTCAGGGCTTTGATGAAGTTGGTTGCGCTCGTGGTGGGGTCCATGCGGTCCGCGTAGGAGCCCCACGCGCCGTTGTCGCGCTGCTGAAACAGCCCGCGGGAGTCCGGGCCGGCGCCGTCGCCGGCATCGAGCACCCGCAACCCCGACTCCCCCAGGGCTACCATCACGCTGACCATCTGCCCGTTGACCGACAAGTCCTGTGCCTTCCCGGCGCCCATGATCGTTGCGGCATTCTTCAGCTGTTCGTGGGTGTAACCCTCGACCTTCGTGTTCCCGTCCACTACGACCGAGACCGGGCCACAGTCAGCCACGGCAGGTTTCGCGGGCCCCAGCAGGAGAAGCATGGACGAGATGAGCCCAAGGACCGCCAAAGGTGCCGCGACGCCTGCTCCGATGATGAGTCTCTTGGGTTGCACTCGAGCCCTCCTCCTAGTGTTATCTAAAATATTATAGCAATACTTTAAGTATCTCTTTAACGACGGCATTGGCCTGAGCTGACAACAATGTGCGACAAGTAGGATGTTCGATATGCCCCGACTGGTTAAGCCCGCAGACCCCGCATGGAATGACGCGGTAGCGACTGCTCAAACCGTCTTCAGTAGTGGGGTAAACCTTGCCCTTATCCACCACCTGGCAGGCAGGAGTGAACCTGCTACGCGTGCTGAGCTTGCCAAAGAGCTGGCCGAATTTTCGCCGGCGACCCTAAGCAAGGCTGCCGGCGTCCTTGCGGGAGCCGGCGTGCTGAAAAAAACCCCTGTCCTCGGTACCGCGACCGGTCGGCTGAATCATGCCTTTTCGGCGAATATGCCACGCATCGAGGCGCTTCTAGAGAGCCTTCGTTCGTATGCGCTGGGGGCGGAATCGTGACATGCGAATCTGAGGGCGCCCTGGTGAGCCAGGGCGTGTAACGCTCCATTGCTCTGCGGGTTTGGGCCCTGCACGAGTGGTAGGTCATAGATCAAGGATAGCCATGTCTTAGACATGGCTAATACAACTAGTCCGTTGATTTCATTTCGTCCTCGAGAATTTTGGCGATGGCCTCCGTTGCCTCCGGAGATAGGTCACCGAGTGCTCGGGCCGCGAAACTACGGACTTCAGCGATTCTCATCGCCTTCAAGAGTTTGAGCTGAGCCTCCACCCTGGCTGGCAGGGATGGATCCGAGTCCAAAAGATATGCCGCGGGGACGCCGAAGAAGTCGGCCAGGGCTGATAGGAGCTTAGGATCCGTTACGGTCGCCCCTGTCCCCTCCCGCATATAGAACCAGCGTGCCCGCGACAAACCGACGCCCTTAGCGGCAAGCGCAGACTGGATGTCAGCAAATTTGTATGGGTGTCCGCCCTCTGCGACGACGACGTCCATGAGGAGGTCCAAACGGCGGGATAGCTCTTCTCGCCGCTTGGACGCGTTCTGCTTGTTGATCATGCTGCGGTCCTATCAGTGCTTGAAGTTGTTAGCGGTGCTTTCATCAGTCGTTCTGCTTGAATGAGGATCGATCCGTGGGTGGCCCACGTGTCCGAGAGCCCGTCGGGATCAACCAGAAGGCAGTCCCGGATTTCGGTTATGCGGCGCTGCAGAGCCGTGTGGGGTCTGGCGTTGAAAACATCCGCTACAGGGAGTCTGCCGTTGTGGAGCACCAAGTTCGGCTTCCCTCTAGTGGCTGCTCGCCAGAGAGGAAGCATCCGGAGTAAGTGCCACCTGGCAGCGATGTCGAAGGAGACCGTGTGTCCTATGCCAACCAAACGCGAGGTTGAAAGCCCTGCTGCAACGCAGATAACGGCCACCCCCTGGCCTACGCCGTAGTACGGGGAAAACGATTCTTGAATGGAGCGGTCGGCCACAAATTGCAGCACAGATCTAGCAGCTAGCAGGGAAATGGCACCCAGGCAGCCGGCGCAGACGAGGAAGAAACCGAACCGGAAGGCAGCGGACATTTGTCGAAGATGACTGACAAGAACTCTGACGATGCTGGCGCTGGTGTAGGCGATGAAGGAAGAAGCGGCCAAGAGGAAGGCCATCATGCCCGGTTGGGATCCATAGGTACGGATCAACGAGGGGCTGGTGACGGGAAGGTCGCTCATCAAGAATCCAGCTATAAGAATCAGAGATGCGAGTATCCAAGCAACTTTGTGCCGTCCAAAGGTACCTCGGCGTGCGTTGGCGACGATATTTGCGGATGCACCAGCAGCGCTGGTGACAGCTACATGTAGTTGCGAGAAGGCTGCGAGAACGGACAGGGAGAGAATCAACCCGGCGAGATTGCGGCCTCCCATGATTGAGTCGACAGCGACGTAAACCGGCTCGATGTACAGGGTGAATCCTGCTGTCGCGAAAACTGAAGCCATGAAAGCCGGCCGCGCAGGAGGATTCCAGAGGGCCGAAACTCTCAGAAGTGTCAGGAGTCCCAGGCAAGAGGCCACAAGTACACTCATCACCCGAACACCTCGGCGAACTTTGACGGCTCATCCATTGGGCGGCGATTGGCGCGCCAGATACGGTCCATAATGATGTCCGCGAAGCTCTCCGCGCGTTTCTCTTCCACCACGGTAAATGTTGAGCAGGTGGCAGACCGGCGCCGTCCCAGCAGCTTCGGTTCGACGTCGCCCACCTGCAGCTGTCTGGTGACCATCGCCGAACCCAGAAGGGGCATAGGGCGTGCCACGTTTCCTCGGGCCCGCTCGTGATGGCCCAATAGCAGATGACCAAATTCGTGACACACATAATGGTCCTCGCGCCGGCGTTCATCGGCGGGCGCGAACAGGACGAGGTCTACGCTCTCGTTGCAGTACGTCATGGCGCAGACCAGGCTGCCCGAAAGCTCCTCGGTTCTCCGGACCACCAGTTTCCGTGCCCGCCTTGTAGAGACGATGTGGCGCAGCCCATCCAGGGTCAGTTTTTCAGGTAAACCGAGCTCGGAGATAGTTGATTGAACCAATCCGACGTAGCTAGGGGCGATAAGCGGAGTCATGGTTTGACGGGTCCCAGGTCTTCGAGTGCGTAACCGGAGGGGTACTGCGAAGAACCTGACAAGCCAGGCCTGAACCGCGGCGTCGTCCTCAGAGGGCGCCTTGATGACACGGCGGCTTTGAACTTCAAGAGTCCTGCCAGCACCTTCGCAACGAAGGGCTTCGGTTGGGGAAGACCCAGTGCTGACGACTGCCTCTCGTCTTCGAGCATTGCAGACAGGATCAATTCTGTGGCCGGACGCACCGGCGCCGGCAGGCGCCCGCGGAGGACGCCTAGTGTCGAGCTCATCAAGCTCAGCCCGGCGGGACTCGGCGCCACATACTCCTGTTCATAGCTGTCCAGGAATTCCTCAGCGCCTGCGAAATCGTTGGGGATATCTTGCAGTCCCATGCGTGTTCCGAGCTCAGCGAAGAAATCCACGGCCGCTTGTTTTTCAACGTCCAAGGATTGGCGCCAAGCGTGCCTGTCCACCCACCGAATCGGAACGACCAGCATCGTCATCAGGACATAGACGAAGTCAGCATTGCTTCCGGGGACACCCTTATGCACGTTACGCAAGAGCGCGACCATTGCAGCACCCCGCTCGCTATCAAGCCCTCCGGCGATGATCTCGTAGATCACGATCGCGGTGTCATAAGACCTCTTCTGGGGGCGTGAGCGAATCTCCCCCGTCGCCTCCAGCGCTTTGGCCAGCGAAGGGACGGAAAAGTTTCGGTAGTAGGCCAAAAAGAAGCCCAGATCCATGTCTTCGGCCAGGTCGAAGAGAACGAACTGACGATAGATATCTTCGTACTGTCCGCGGCTGAGCGTTTTTTGCCGGGCAATACTTTCCACTCGGCTTGTGTGCATCAATTCAAACTCCCGAAAAAGAGGCTGGAAGGCCCTCTCATGGACCGACCAGACAGGAAGGGTGCTCCAGAGAGACGTTGTGTGTGCCCGTGTACCCTTAGACATGTCCAAGATTGATTATAGTGGTTGGACGATCTAAAGAGATCGAGAAGGCCGCTCCTGATCCGACACGCCGGGTTCACATCCCACTTAAGGCAATCGGATTGATATTGGCTAGGGCTCGGTACACAAACTTAGGAGGGTCCATGGCACGGATGCATAAGGGCGATCGCCTGACTGTCACATCCAAGATTCCCCGCGCGGATGCCGTAAAGCTCAGCAGAGTCGTAGAAATCACCTCTGAGAGCCGCTCTGAACTGCTCGCGCGGCTGCTGCATGAGCACCTAAGCACCATCGACCTTGATGCCCTAGAAGGCCAGGAGTCCCTGCCTATCGCTAAGGCCAGTTAAAGACTGAAGGCCCGCACTAGGCGGGCCTTCAAAAAGTATGCGTTCAGATCCGAATCTTGGCGGACAACGATCTGAACTTTCCACAAGCTCCCCGTGAGGGGCGCTCCATTCGCTATACCTCGAAGGGACTAGCTGTTGTCTATGGTACCTGTCGCGGCCGCGCCGTCAACAACTGACGCAGCCCCGTCCGCGTGTCAAGTCACGCCGGTCATGGCGTGGAAGCTGGCCCCGCTGATCGCAGGCGCCCCGACGTATCGCCTGGGACGTTGGATAAAGGGCCGGTTTCAGTACCCCCGGCCGCTAAACGCGCCCCGGATCACCGGTTCCCTCCCAAGGGAGCCGGCGGCCGTTCCCATTCATGGAGCAGATGGCTCCGTGGCGACTCTCTGCCTTGACCTTGACACTTCTAAAGCGCTGCAAGGCGTCGTCGATGACGATGCCCGACGCCTCGGGGACTTTCTGGAAAGCTGCGGTGTCCGCTACGTCGCGGACTTCTCCCCCAGCGGCGGACGCCACCTCTACATCCCGCTCGCGGAACGTGTTAGCGGCCCGGAGGCCCGGGAACTCATCGAAGCCATGACCCTGCTGGCTCCGAGTCTTGATCCCAGCCCGCACCAGAACGTTACCGACGGCTGTATCCGGGTTCCAGGAACCGCACATAAGTCTGGAGGGCACCAGATCCTCACCACGCCTCTGGCAATGGCCTACGACATTATGCGGCGCCGCAACTCCGCCAGCGCTGTCACTGCTCTCCGAAGTGCTCTGGCGCCCGAACTCCAGCGGGCCCGCAAACTGAAAGACCGCACTGCCAAAATGGCGGCCGCGGCGACGGCTCACGGTATCCGCCCCGTCCCCTTTGGCGGGAGCCAATCTCCCTTACGGGTGCTGGCCCGTACCGGGCTGTACGACACAGCCAAATACGCCAGCCCGTCAGAGGCCCGCATGGCGGTCCTGAACCACTTCGCCGCCTGCGGCTGGACCCTGGACCAGGTCCGCCTCGAGCTGGGTGGCCAGTTCCCCGGCCTTGCAGCCCTGTACACCAACACCGACCGGCAGGAACGCCTCATCTACTCGGAGTGGACCGAAGCCTGCCGCTGGATCGAAAAACGGGGAACCCAGCCAACAGGCAGAAGAGCTACCCGTATTAACGACACAAGCCCCACAGAACCCACAGGGGGGGCGACTAGAACCAGCAGCAAAGCTGCTGTGCACCAGCTCGTGAACGATCTTGAAAATGTCCTCTACGCCGTGCTGGACCACAGACTGAAAGAACGCGGCCGCGAAGGCCTGAGCCTGCGCCTGCTGCTGCGCGCAGTACTCGGCTACATGCGAACCATGGAGACCGACCTGTTGGACGTAGGCTGCCGTACCTTCGCCACCGCACTGGGTAAACACCACGGCACCATCGCCAGACTCCTCCCGATGCTCCAACAAGCCTCAGACGGCATCCTGACCAAAGTCGCCGATGCCCGCGGCCGCAACGCTGATACCTACGTGATCCAACTCCCCCAGCACTTTGAACAACTCGCACGCGATCTCTCCTGGCGGAGTGGAAAAATCCATGGCATCCGCCCCGTCTTCCGCGCCCTGGGCGACGTCGCCGCCCTCGTCTACGAATCCATCGAACGCGGACGACTCTCCCCCACGACAGCAGCCATCGTCCGGTCCACAGGACTCAGCCGCACGGCCGTCGAAACGTCCCTGGCAACCATGGGCAGCTACGACATGATCGAACGCCGGCACGGACACTGGACCATTACGGCCGGGACCAGCCTTACGGCGCTGGCCCGGCGGCTCGGGGCATTAGACGATGCCGCAGAGCAGATTAGCCGTCATCGGCTGCAGCGCGCAGTTTGGCACGCCTGGTTGGATCGCAACCTAGTACCCGAACTGGCAGAACACGAAGTGGAAGAGCCCGACTCGGACCTGTACTGGATCCCTCCCTC
>NZ_MQTQ01000083.1:46491-52849 GCF_020532805.1 Arthrobacter sp. SO5
ATTCACAAGTGAATACGGTGAAACCAGCAAACATGCTTAAAACGTTTTAACTTGGTTCGCTGTATCCACAAGTGAAAAAAGTAAAGACACGGAAGCAAGCTTCACAAGGAAAGCCAGTGTTGCTGGCTACGCTGGAATAACTTTGGAAGGAAATTTATGAAACACGATCTGGACCGCGGCGCCCTAAGCCGAGTAATCGCGGTAATCAACGGCAAAGGCGGGGTTTTCAAGACCAGCCTTGTTGCCAACGTAGGTGGACTCCTTGCCGAGGGCGGATCGCGTGTGCTCCTCGTGGATCTAGACCCTCAAGGAAACCTTGCTGAGGACCTCGGTTACGCCGACCAGGGTGACGGCGGCAGAAGCCTGGCGGCTTCGTTATGTTTCGGGGGAGAACCCGACCTGCTGACCGGCGTCCGACCCAACCTGGATGTCATAGCCGGGGGCCCCCATCTCGACGATGCTGCGGCGTTCCTTGGAGCCAAAGCCCAGAAGGATCGTGACGCTGCGCAGCTGGCTCTCGCCAAACTGCTTGCCAACGTCGCGGGGGAGTACGATCTGGTCCTGTTGGATTGCCCGCCGGGAAATGAGCCGCTTCAGGCGGCCGCGGTGGCTGCAGCCCGCTATGCACTGGTTCCGCTGAAGACAGATATGTCCAGTCGTAAGGGTGTCGCCGCCGTCGCGGCACGCATGGACAGCGTCGTGGGCCTCAATCCCACTCTGGACCTACTGGGCGTCGTCCTCGTCGGTACCGGTACGAATTCCAAGCAGGTGCACAAGGTCACCCGCGACCACCTCACCGCGGATTTTGGAACAGACGAAGTGTTGTTCCCGATGAGCATCCGCCACGCGGAGGCCACGGCGCAGGCGTGCCGTGAGCGTGGATTGCTGGCCCACGAGCTCGAGCGGGAGCTCAGTAAAGGCCCGAAGTGGTGGGAGGTCCTGCGCGGTGAAGCGAAAGCCGGCAATGCCGGGCCGAAGTCGGCGTCCAGCGTGGCCGAAGACCTCCACGCAGTCGCCATGGAAGTGACCAGGCGCATCGCCGTCGCAGAATCTCAGGAGGTTAACGCGTGAGCGCCGAAGCCACACCCAGCCGCCCCGCACTTGGACTGCCTCCGCGCCGCACGGCAGCGCCGGCCGCGGAGGCTCCGCTGGCACGGATGCTTCCCGGTCACCGGCCGGAGACGTCCAAGAAGGCGGAACCCAAAGAAGCCGAAACTGCGAATATGACGGTGGGCATCCCCGCCGCGTTGCGGAACCGGGCGCGGGCCGCGTACCGTGCGACCAGCTACGCCGAGGGGGATAACACCTGGAGTCATTTCGTTGCGAAGGCGATCGAAGCGGAGACGGCCCGTCGCGAAGCAGAGCACAACGACGGCGAAATGTACCCGTCCTGGGGCGAGAATCTCCCCGGGGGACGGCGGCTCAAAGACAGTTGACGAGCAGCGCCGGCTCAGTCTTCACAGTCGGTGCAGAATGCATGGGCGCCCTTGCGGAGGGCGATCTGTGAGCGGTGGCGGACGAGGAAGCAGGAGTAGCAGGTGAACTCGTCCTCTGCTTGGGGTATCACCTGGACAATGAGTTCTTCACCGGAGAGGTCGGCGCCAGGGAGTTCTACGCCGTCGACGGTGTCTGTTTCGTCGAGTTCCAGCACGACGCTGCGGGCGTCGGGGGAGTTGGACGCCTTCAGGGCCTCCAGAGAGGCGTTGCGGGATTCAGCGACGTCGGGTTTTACTTCGTCGTAGTCGGCTGCCACGGTGGTTACTCATTTCCTGTGGATGATTCTTCGGAACGGACCTGACCCGACGGCCAGCGCGGTGGGAGGATTTGTGGCCGTTGGCGCGCTGCGGTGGTCCTAACGGCTGAGACTGGGAGTCAGGGACCATGTTTAGTGGTAAATATGACCGATAGATGAGACGGGTTGGCTGATTCCCGGGGTTGGCGCGGAAACCGTTTGTGAGCAAGGGGAAGATATGACGACAGCTACTGTTGCACCCGATCCGGGCTTGGTGCCGGAGCTCCTGGTCACGGATCTCGACACGAGCCTGGATTTCTGGTGTCGGCTGTGCGGGTTCGCGGTGCTCTATCACCGGATCCATGAGGGCTTCGCCTACATTGGCAGCGGCTCGGCGCACGTGATGCTTGAGCAGGCTGGAATGGGTCGCAACTGGATCACCGGGAATCTTGAACGTCCACTCGGGCGCGGGATTAACTTTCAGGTTTCAGTTCCGTCGATCGAACCGCTTGTAGATGCGCTGGAAGCCGGAGGCTGGCCGCTCTTCATGGCGCCGGAGAGCCGGTGGTACAGAACCGGCGAGTACGAATCCGGCGTCACACAGTTTCTGGTGGTGGATCCCGACGGATACTTGATTCGGTTCCAGGCGTCCCTGGAACGAAGACTTGCCTCTCGAGAGCGGGCATGAGCATCGATTGAGGATCCGCGGAGTGGACGCGGCGGGGACGACAGTTTTGACACATCGTTCCAAGCGGTCCGGACGGATGCTCGGCGGGGATGCTGAGAAGCCTGGCCCTAGAGGGCCGACCGTGGCCCGGATAGGTAGGCTGCCTGCCTCTCGCCGCTAGGTTTCGAAGTCGCTTGCACCGATCCGCTAACGGGAACCAGGCCCGCGACGGAACTTGGAAAGAACTATCGGGCCATCGCCGCAGTTGTATACGGTTCGTTTCCCGGCCATCTCAGGAAAGGATCCTTTGCAGGAAGAACGGCCTTTGATGAATCATCGGACAGATAGTTTCTTCACTCGTCCTGATCGCGCAGCTGGAAATGCGGCGATCCCGCTGTATTGGGGAACTGCTCCACGCGCTACTTCGTGGTCGGAAGCTGCCCGTAGCCGCACAGGAAGAATTGGACGTCTGCGTGTACATCGTTGGCCAAGGGGATACCCGGTTGCGCCTTCGTGAGCAGTCTCTTCATCAGGATCGGACTGAGGAGTGAAACGAGGAGATCGTAGGGGGTGCCTCCGCGGAGCGTCCCGGCAGCCTGATGGCGTTGAATGATCTCGGCCAGTTCAGTCATGACCCGTAGCGGCACGGTGCCGACTGCCGACAGTTCGGGGCTGTCCGGCGCGGATTGCAAGAAGTCCAGCATGATCGTTGCGTTTCTTTCCACGAGTTGGGTGTAGGCGGTGGCGATCAGCAGGATGTCGTGTTCCGCCTCGCCTGTATAGACGAGCTGAAGGTTACCCATGCGCGCGGATTCGTGAGCAAGGGCAGCGGTGAAGAGGTCGGACTTGGCGCCGAATCGGCGGAACAGAGTGACCTCGCCCACCGCAGCGCGTTCCGCGATCTTACGGGTGGTGGCCGAACGGTATCCCTCCTCGCGCCACACCTCGAGTGTGGCCTCGAGAATCCGGCTTTCGGGAATCGAAGCAGGCATCCACTCACACTCCTTCAGGGGCCGTGATCGTTGTCGGAGGTTCGTGCGCGAGGCGCAAGACCACGACCCAAGTATGGCGCAGTACAGAAGCCCGGCAGCGTCGATACCGACGCCGCTCAACGAAGCGTCCGACCGGGCAGGCCGGGCCGATTGGGCTTCCCAGCATTGGCTGCACGGACCGGTTTGGATGCCGGTCCCTGATACCGAAGCCTTTCACTGCGCGCTCTTGAGGTCCCAACCAGCAGACCAGCCGCCCTATTGACAGTAGGCACTTACAATACGACTATAGCAAGCAGATGCTATCAACCAGGGGAGTCGGGCATGCAGGCGAAGACGGACGTTCTGATCGTCGGTGCGGGGCCGACGGGGCTCTCCGCGGCGCTGTTCCTCCTGGATCAGGGGCACAGGGTCCGCCTCATCGATCGGCGGAGTGAACCGTCGTCGTTCTCGAAGGCGTTCGGCGTCAACGCGCGCACCCTCGATCTCCTGTCCGCATCGGGTGTCTCGGAATCGTTCATCGCCAACGGTCGGAAGCTTGAACGCATCAACATCCGCCGTCGCGGGAAGGTGCTGGGTACCCTGCAGCTCGATGATGTCGCTGATGAGTACCCGTTCCTTTGTGTCCAGAGTCAGGCTGACTCCGAGCGGATCCTGACCGAGGCCGTTCAGGAGCGCTCCGGGGTCGTCGAACGGGGCGTGGAACTAACGAATCTGGAGCAGGGTGATGCCGGCGTGGAGGTGACCACCCGCTCCTCTTCAGGGGAGCAAGTGATCCTTGCGAGCACCGTGTTCGGCGCGGACGGTGCCACCAGTACGGTGCGGAACCTGCTCGGCGTCGACTTCGAAGGCACCACTTACCCTGAACCGTGGCAACTGTTCGACGTCGAGCTCGAAACGCCGCTGCCCCCGGATGAGGCAAATATCTTCCTTCTCGCCGATGGAGGGATGTTCGTGGTCCGTCACGCCGGGAATCTCTGGCGCGTCCTGGGCAGCGGGGCAGACCTCCTCGGGGCCCTCCCTGCCGGCACCAAGATCGGACCGGTTCACTGGGAGTCCAGTTTCCAAGTGTCCAACCGGGTAGCCGCGAAGTTCAGTCACGGCCGGGTCCATCTCGGCGGCGATGCCGCTCACACCCATGCCGGCATCGGAGCCCGCGGCATGAACCTCGGCATCGAGGACGCGTTTGTGTTCGCCACCCTCTTCGACCAGGGACGGCTGAAGGACTACGAACACCTCCGGCGCCCCATCGTGCAGAAAGTCGTCCGCGAGATCACAAGGATGATGATGGTCCCACGATCACAAACTCTGCCGGGCCGCATCGTGCGCGCCGTCCCAGCCATCGTCGGAGTCGTTCTGCCACTGGCCCGAACAAGGATCCAACCCTGGCTCCTCGGCCTCGACCACGAGATTCACCTCCGCCACTGAGCGACCCGGCCCGCAGTTGACGCCGACCCGTGCCGTCGGTCCAGGCAAAGGATCCTTTGCTTAGACGTAAGGCGGGGCTTGGCAACCGGTGGGTGAACCCCAGCAGTGGCGGCGTAGTTCATGTCCATGTTCTGTCTCAGCAGTGTGTCGCGCATCGCCTGTTCTCAGCAAAGGAGGCATCCCCCTTTGATGAGCGGGGAGGGTGTTGGCGTAGGAAGTCTGGGGTTGGCTGCTATCGGCTTAGTGCTGGAGGTCGAAGTCCAGGTCGAGGCATTCGGGGCTGGTGAGCTCCCGCCAGGTTGAGGTGATCCGGGCGGTGGGCAGTGATGCGGCAATCGGCATCCGGTCGATGGCGCTGAGGTGGGTCATGTTGAGGCCGGTCAGTGCTGCGATGTCGCGGATGGGGACTTGGAACGTCTTGAACGGGCCCAGCGGGGGAGCGTCACCATCATGTACGGCGCCCGGCCGCGGCACGTCCGGTAGGTCTTTCAGCTGCGGCGTCTGGTCCACGACATAGCCCGTGGCGGCCAGTGACCCGCTCTCGAGGAACACCGCGACCTTGAAGAACCGCAGGGGGATTTGCACGCCCCGGTACACGGGATCGATGTCGCTGAAGATCGGCCCGGTGAACACGATCAGCCGCCGGCCGTTGTCGGCGGCGTTCTGCAACAAGTAGGTTTCCAGTCCGAGCCAGAGCTCGAGGCTCTGGTTGAACGTCGCCGCTTGCGGGGCCGCGTTCGTGTAGTGGAAGGTGTCCTCGTTTGCCTGGGCCGCCTCGGCCCGGGTGTCGCCCCAGGCGGCGGAGGCCCGCCGGACGAGGTGCCCGCGGTCGATGTTGTTGCGCGCGTAGACCCTCTCTCCGGTCTGCTGGTCCTCGGCCAGCCGGGGATCAAGGCGCCAGTTGATGCCGGATCGGTCGAGGTTTATGAGTTGTTTTCCGTCGATGCCGAGCGCCGTGATGGCGGCCAGACGCTTGTCGGGCCGCATGAGCACCGAGAAGTGGGTGTAGGGCAGCAGGGTCGTCTCGACGTCGTTGATGGATGGGATCGGCACCCGGCGGCCGAGGAACTGCTCGTCAAAGCCTGCACGGTCAGAGAGGTCCTTGATGGTGGTGGCATTGGCTGCGGTGGTGGTGATGCGTGGTTCGGGCAGGGTGTCGTTCATCGGCCGAGGGTACCAGCGGCGGGTGACGGGCGGATGAATGCTCCAGCGCCCTGGTGCCGCTCTGGTGTCGAGGGGCGGCGTCAGAACCTGACCGGCGGAACCGGGTGACGGAGGTTGGGGCGGACGAACACGATCTCCTTGCCCATTGGGTACCCGCACGCGGACGCCCGGCGGCTCGATCAGTTCCTGTTGAGTCCGAATTTACGTGTCATCAGCGCTGCTTTGTAGTGGGACTCGGCTGCGTTCACCTCGGAGGAGGGTGTGCTGGGTCCGAAGACGCGGAGAAGGCTGAAAACGAAATGGCGGGAGTGGTCTGTCTTCGCTCTGGTGACTTCCCCGGCTGCGCTGGCGTGGGCTAGCTCGCGGAGGGCGACGTTC
>NZ_MQTQ01000084.1 GCF_020532805.1 Arthrobacter sp. SO5
CATCCTTAGACCGGGACAACCATCGCCCGGCTCGGCTACCTTCCTGCGTCACACCTGTTAATACGCTTGCCTCCCAGGATCAGGTCCCGCGCTCCACCAAAACCCACACACCCCGAAGGGTGATAGGGCAGGTTTCGGGCGGTTAGTATCCCCTGTTCAGCATGGGCGGTTTTTCGCCGGTACGGGAATATCAACCCGTTGTCC
>NZ_MQTQ01000085.1:0-1258 GCF_020532805.1 Arthrobacter sp. SO5
GGCCCCGGGCGACCCCGCCCCTAGGATGGACCAATGACCCTGAACCCCGCCAGCGCCCAGGCCTCCCCGTCCCAGACGCTCTCCCGCGGCATCCGGGCACTGGAAATCCTCGCCGACGCCCAGCGTCCGCTGACCATTGCCGAGCTGGCCGATGCTATGGGTGTCCACCGCTCCGTGGCCTACCGCATCCTGCGCACCCTGGAGGACCATTCCCTGTTGGTGCGCGATGACGCCGGGCGGGTCCAGCCGGGTCCCGGACTCGCCGTCCTGGCCCGCGGGGTCGCGCGGAACCTGCAGACGGCAGCCCTGCCGGAGCTGACGCACCTCGCCAACACGCTGACCATGAGCGCCTTCGTGGCGGTCTGGGACCACGAGGACTGCGTCACACTGGTCACCGTGGATCCGCGGCACACCGGGGCAACCGTGGTCCAGCACCCCGGATCCCGGCACCCCATCAGCGCCGGCGCCCCCGGCATTGCCATCCAGTCGGCGCACTCCGAACACGAGTGGGCCACCGCTGCGCCCCGGATCCCCTACCGGCCCGAGGCCGCAGAGGCACGACGCCGGGGGTACGCGGCCAGCCACGACGAGGTCATCGCGGGAGTCTCCTCGCTGGCCGTTCCGGTCCGCGTGCCGGGCGGGCGGCCGGCCGCGCTCGCCGTCGTTTACATCCGTGCCGCGCAGGACCCGGACGAGGTGGCGGCCGCGCTGGCGGCCAGCGCCCGGCGCATCGAGACCCAGCTGGGCTGAAAGCCCGGGAGCTTGCCGCTTCCCGCACCGCACACGCCGGCAACTGTCAGGTGGTGGGGACGGGGGCCTTTTTCTTCCGGAGGACGACGGCGGCGGCCGCCCCGAGCAGGAACAGCGCGGCCGCGGCGCACACGGGTACGAGGAAGGCCGTGGAGTAGCCGTCGTTCTGGGCGAGCTGTCCAGCGATGGAGGATCCCAGTGCGGTCCCGGCGACGATGCCGCTGGCAAGGGCCGTCATGACTGTGCCGAGCTTGCCGGTGGGGGCGACGAGGCCGCCGATGGCGAAGACCGTCACCATGAGCGGCCCCACCGGCAGGCCCAGGACCAGGAGCACCAGGATCATGGGCAGCGCCGTCGCGGGCAGCAGCAGGAGTGAGGCGAAGCCGGCCATCAGCGCCGCACAGGCCAGCCAGCGGGCATTGAGCGTGAATCGGCGGGGCCAGTAGGCCGCCGAGAGGGCCGTGGCGGCTGAACTGAGGCCCATCACGGCATACAGCAGTCCCGCCAG
>NZ_MQTQ01000085.1:1269-3759 GCF_020532805.1 Arthrobacter sp. SO5
GTCGCGAAGCTGGCGGAGAAAGAGCTCAGCGCCGTTTGGGTGGAGCCGAAGAATGTGCCCATGCACACCATGGCAAGCACCGGGAGGGCTACGGCGGCGGCTGCCCCCGCGCGCTGCCGCGCCGGCATGGCTTTGCGGAGCTCCTTCTGCCGTGCCGCACCGGCCGCGGTCCGCGCCGGCGTCCGGACCACCGCGTGGTGGGTGGGGTGAACGGCGAAAGCCGGAACCAGGGTGATGGTCAGCGCGGCGGCGAGGGCCAGCGGCAGCCAGGGTGCGATGAGGCTGGCGAGGATTCCGACGAGCGCGGGCCCCAGGACAAAGGTGAGCTCGTCTGCCGTGCTTTCGTAGGACAGGGCCGTGTCAAGGTCCGCCGAGTTGGCCTCCGGACCGCCACGGGACGTCAGGGCCATCCAGCGGACCCGGGCCAGGGGACCAACCTGAGGGCAGCTGGCGCCGGCCACCAACGCGGCGGCAAGAACCGGCGCAGCGCCGGCCAGGTCCTGGCCTCCGGGGGCCAGGTAGGCGGCCAGGATCAGGGCGACGACGGCGATCGCGTTGAAGACCGCGGCAAAGACCAGCACCGGGCGCTGGCCGAGCCGGTCCGCCAGGGCGCCGAGGACGGGGGCGCCGAGCGCTGAACCGATGCCGACGGCCCCGGCCGACACGCCGCCAACCGCATAGGATCCGGTGACGGCAGTCACCAGGGTGAGGGCGCCGACGGTGAGCATGGCGAGTGGCAGCCTGGCGAAGAGTCCCAGCGGGATGAAGCTCCTGCCGGCCAGCAACGGGAGCCGGGCGAAGCGCCCGGCGGCGCGGCCCGCACCGGCAGCCTCAGCTGACGCGGGAGATGAAAGCGGCGCCGCGGAAACGGGCGCCTGGGACGGCGGTAGGTGTGTCATGATTCCGGGTTCGTTCAAAGGTGCGCATCGTCCCTCCTCCCGATGCGCGCGACCCGGTAACTGTTCAATGATAGCCCCACGTGCGCCCGGCCGTCAGGGCGGGACGGGTCAGCCCGGGACGTCGTCGGAGATGTGCAGCGTGGAACCGCTGCGTTCCTTCACTACCTGGAGCTGCGTGCTGATGCGCTGCTTCATTTCCGCCACGTGGCTCACGAGCCCGACCACCCGGCCGCCGTCGCGCAGTCCCTCGAGGGCGTCCATGACCTGCTCGAGCGCTTGCTCGTCGAGGCTGCCAAAGCCCTCGTCCACGAACAGCGTCTCGATATCCACCCCGCCGGATTCCTGCTGCACGACGTCCGCCAGCCCCAGTGCCAGGGCGAGCGAGGCCATGAACGACTCGCCGCCCGAGAGCGTGGCGGTGTCGCGGCGCTGCCCGGTCCACTGGTCCACCACCTCAAGGCCGAGACCGGACTTGGCGCCGCGGGCGGCCTTGGCGTCGGTGTGCTGCAGTGTGTAGCGGCCATCGCTCATGCCGATCAGCCGTTCCGAGGCGGCGACGGCGACCTGTTCGAGCCTGGCGGCAAGCACATAGCTGTTCAGGCTCATGCGGTAGGTGTTCTCTCCCGCGCCGCGGGCGGCGTCGGCGACGGCGTTCAGCAGTGCGGCCCGCTCCCGGGGTTCCCGGCCTGTGGCGGCGCGCTCGGCATACTCGCCCGCGATCCGCCCCAGCGTCCGCACTGACTTTTCGGCGAGTCCGGCGGCCAGGCCAGCCTGGCGGGCGGCGAGGTCGGCGGCGGCGGCGCCGGCACGGAGTTGTTCCAGGGCCCCGGCCTCTGCCGGGCCCTCGGTCTCCCGTTCTCGGGCGGCGAGCGCCAGTTCCTCGCCCGCGAACAGCTCCTCGATCCTGGCGGACTCGTCCTGCCCGGAACGGATGGCGGCTTCGAGGCCTGCTGCGTCGGCTGCCGGGAGCAGCACGGCCCGGGCTGCCTGCGCCGAGCCGAACCCGGATGCGGGCAGCGCCTGCTCCAGTTGTGCCCGGGCCTCCCCGGCACGGGTCCTGGCCTGTTCCAGCCCGGTCCGCGCCTCTGCGGCGTGTTCCAGGATGGCAACGGTCCGCGTGAGGGCGGCGATCCGCTCCCCCAGCGTCCCGTGGCCCGCGCGCAGTTTCGCCATGGCGAGTTCGAGGGTCTCCGCCTGTGCCTGGACTTCAGCGATCGTGGAGTCCGTTTGGTCAAAGGTCGAGGCATCAGCCGCCTGGGCCCGTTCCGCGGCGGCGATTTCCTCCCCAAGCTCGGAGAGCCGGGACCGGCTGTCTGCAAGTTCTTCGGCTGCACGGCCGGCCTCGGCGGCGCGTTCGCCTGCCAGCAGCGCCTCTTGGCGGGCTTCCTCCGGCGGGGTGTTGCCGCCCTGGGCCGCCAGCACGGCAACTCCCTGCTGGGCGTCGGCCAGCCCGCGGTCCAGCTCAGCCAGGGCGCTTTCTGCTGCCTCGCATGCGTCCTGCGCGGCCTTCTCCGCTTCAGCGACGGCCAGGGCGGACGCAGCGGCCGGGGCCGGGGCGGGGTGTTCGGGGCTGCCGCACACGGCACAGGGG
>NZ_MQTQ01000086.1 GCF_020532805.1 Arthrobacter sp. SO5
GTTGTTGTTTGAGAACTACATAGTGGACGCGAGCATCTTTTATAAGAAGCAATTTCCAAGAATATGAACCTGGATCTGTGCCGTGGATGGCGGGTGTGCCCTTTCGGGGGTGTGGCCGGTGTTGGCGGTGTGGTTTTCATGGTTCTCTCGAAAATTAGCGTTTTTGATCTTTTGTGGTCAAGTTTTTAAGAGCACACGGTGGATGCCTTGGCATTAGGAGCCGAAGAAGGACGTAGGAATC
>NZ_MQTQ01000087.1 GCF_020532805.1 Arthrobacter sp. SO5
AGGACAACAACATCGCGTCAGGCTTACGGTGAGTCAGACCCCGTAGGTGATGCCACCTATATCCTCACTGGCTTACGGATACGACCGCACCGGCCCCTGTTAGTGTGGCCGCATGGCAACGTCGCGCGATGGGCGCGGACCCCTCGATCTCACTGTCTACCCCGCTACAACTGAACGGTGGGACGACGTGGTGCAGGTGTTCGGTCGTCGCGCGTCGAACCGTGACTCCTGCTGGTGTCAGCGATTCCGGGTCCACGACGAATCGAGCAACCGAGACGCACTCCAGCATGAAATCGACGGAGCAGTCGTTCCCATCGGCCTGCTGGCCTACGTCAACGGTCTGCCGGTTGGATGGACGAGAGTCGTGCCGCGCGCGTCGCTCCCCGGAATCCTAAAGAACCGGGCACTCCGGCGCGTGCTCGACGATGATCCCAACGCGTGGTGGGTAACCTGTTTTGCGGTCTCTCCCGAGTATCGCCGCATCGGGGTCGGTTTGGCGCTCCTCCGCGCAGGCGCCGAACATGCCCGAGCGCACGGGGCATCCGTCGTGGATGGGCATCCGGTGGACGTCGAGAGGCTTCAGGCATCACTGGTCTCCGGATCAGCCTTGTTCACCGGTACGCTCGCGACGTACGAGTCCGCCGGATTCCGAGAGATCGGCCGAACCTACGCAAGCCGGCCCGTCATGCGCCTCGACCTTCGTGAGTCCCACAGCGACCGGTGAAGGATCCTTCACCGGCGTTGTGGGTAGGCTACAAAGATGCGCTACAGAATTAGCCAAACGACGCCAGCAGATGCTGAAGCCGTAGTCCGGATGCACACCGCTGCACACGAGGAATCTTACGGTCACCTGCTCCCGTCGACGTTCTTTGCCAGCCACCGGGACAGCATTGCCGAACGTATAGACCAGCGCCGCATGTTCCTGGCGAGTGAGGATCCCCGGCTCGTAGCCCATGATGAGGCCGGCGAAGTGGTGGGGCTGGCCGACGCTGGCCCGGCACGGGACCCGGAAATGCTCGGCATCCCGGAGCTCTATAGGATCTATACCCTGAGCCGTACCCACGGTTCCGGTCTCGGTACCCAACTTTTGGAGGCCGCCATCGGCGACACTCCGGCCTACCTCTGGGTACTTGAGGGCAACCCGCGTGCTAGAGCCTTCTACCGAAAGTCAGGGTTCAGTCCGGACGGAGCGCGCAAGGTACAGGCATGGGACGTGGATGAGCTGCCAGAGATAAGAATGGTCCGCTCATAAAATCCCGAAGTCGAGAAATAATCCAAAGTTGTGGAAAACCAGTCGGACGTTGCCCGGCAAAAGAATCCATTGGGCCTGACGGCGGTTTGGTTGACTCCTTCACGTAAGGCGCTGGGTGTCCGGAGCGTCCGGTAGGGGATCCTTTACCGTGCACTCATTAAGCTGGACTCTTGTCGGGATGGACGCTAGCTAACGAGCTGCTGGAGCGCGCCGGGAATGAACATCAACGTATTGATCAACGCGAACATGGCGATGCCGTAGCCGATGGCCAGGGCAACAATGGCCAGACCACGGCCGCGTTCTCCCTTCAACCTAATCTGGCTGAGGGCCATGTGTCCGGACCCCACAGCAAAGACAGCAACAACTGCGGTGCCAAAGATCCAGACGCCGGAGACGGCGATTACGGCGACGATGATGGCTGCGACGGACAGCCGGTTCAGTCGATTAGTCGACGTTTTGGCCGGCACTATTGGCGTACTCATATCGGTTCCCCAAACCTCGTTGTTCAAGCGAGTCTAGTTGGCCCCTCCAATACCTCAAGCGGATCCGCAAAGCCCGGGTGTCCCGGTAAGGGATCTTTGGGTTCTTGCGGTGATTGCAACACTTAGCGGATGGGTGTTGTCATGGCGAGGTATTCAATTTACGTAAGACCGGATCTTCTGCAGCTGTTTTGGGCAGGGATGCAGGCCGGTGATTTCATCACCGATGCCGTTGTGCCGATCAATACGAGCAGGCGGACCGGGCGCCGGGTTCTGGCGGAGGCCGGGGGTGTCAGGCCCCGCCGCGGCCGGGATCTGAAGGGCAGGTGCCTGACCTTCGCCCAGCGGGAAGAGATCGCGGTGCTGCACGCCCAGGGACACTCGCTGCGCCGGATCGGGGCCGCGATCGACAGATCAGCCTCGACGGTGTCCAGGGAGCTGCGCCGTAACTCGGTGGCCGGGTTGCCTTACCGGGTGACCTCGGCCCACGCGCTGGCGTATGAGCTGGCCTCGCGGCCGAAACCGGCGAAACTGCACACGAACACGGTGCTGCGTGCGAAGGTGGAAGAGGACCTGAAAAAGAAGTACTCGCCGGAGCAGATCGCAGGACGGCTCCGGGTCGAGTTCCCCGATGAGCCGGAGATGCCGGTGTCACCCGAGACGATCTACCAGTCCCTGTAGGTGCAGTCCCGCGGGGCGCTGAAGCGTGATCTGACGGCGTCCCTGCGCACCGGACGTGCGCTCAGGCAGCCCTGCAGGAAAGCCGGCCAGCGGAAGAACCGGATCCCGGGGATGATTAACATTTCCGAACGTCCTCCCGAGGTTCAGGACCGTGCGGCGCCAGGGCACTGGGAGGGCGACCTGATCGTCGGCAAAGGCAACCAGTCCGCGATCGGGACCCTCGTGGAGAGACCCACCAACTACACGATGCTCGTTCATCTGCCGGATGGATACAGAGCAGAACAGATGCGTGACGCTCTGGCAGCCAAGATCAAGACGCTCCCCGAGGCGCTGAGGCAGTCCCTTACCTGGGACCAGGGCATCGAGATGCAGGACTGGAAAACCGTGAAGATCGACGCCGGCATCGACATCTACTTTTGCGACCCGCACTCGCCCTGGCAGCGGGGCATCAATGAAAACACGAATGGCCTGCTGCGCCAGTACTTCCCCAAAGGCACCGACCTGAGCATCCACAGCGCGACAGACCTCGACTGGGTCGCCCAGGAACTCAACGACCGGCCACGCAAAAGACTAGAGTTCAGAAACCCGATCGAACTGATCGAAGGACTCCTGTTGCAATGACCGCCTGAATCCGCCATCCTCTACCGGGCGCCTAAGACCGGGTTGATGACCCCACCAGGACGTTCTCGTGGATCTTCTTCCATCCCTCGGTTTCAAGTGTGCGAGTGTCGAAGCCAGTCGTTACCAACTTGACCGTTGGTTGGCCGATGTGGCTACTGGTCACGATTTCCCGTTCATTCGTGATCCCGCCGCTACATGCCAATGTCCACTGTTGGGGTTCGTCGATGGGATATGCCGCTATGCAGGCACTCATGTAGTCATCGCTCTCGGAGACGAAGTACTTCACTCCCGATTGCTCGACTAGAAGTCTGAAGTTTGAAGGTTGATCCGCGTCCGCTCTCACAATTTCGGCCGGTAGATCGTCACGTGCTTCAGCGACGCGGTGGACAGCCGCGATGCCGGGATAGCTCGAACAGCCGGCGAGTGACAGCAAGAGCACACCGAAAAGAGCTGTTTTGAGCACTTCTAATCTCATTGTTCCCCCAATGGTTGTGTCTAGAGCTTACCGACCGTTGCGACGTCGGAAGTGGGGATATTCCCAACCAATTGTCGGCAATCCCTTAGTCTCGTTTCGAGGTCGGGGCCAACTTTCGATGGTTCTAGCCGGCCTATTTGAGGAACGCCCGTGAGCCGAGCCGCAGCCGGACGCAATGGCGAATGACTTCCGTCGTGCAAGAATCGCCGCATGGATGAGGACGAGCGGCGGATCAGGGACCAATTGATGGTCGTCGATGCCCTTGTGCGGGCGATAGATCGGCGTGACGAGGTCTTTCGGATGATTGAGGCTTCAGAGGATGCGGACGAAGCAATCCGTCGGGTTGGTCAGCTGTTGGGTGTAGGCGAATTGGGCAGCCGGGTAGTCCTCGACCTGCAGTTTAGAAGACTGACGCGGGACCAGCGTCGGGCCCTCGCTTCCGAGGCGGAGGAACTCAGATCAAAGTTGCCGGATGGCCAGTGAGGACTTTCCGTCAGAACCGCCCCTGCAGTTGCCTGCTTGAGTCTTCGCGTTGATTCTCTGTCTCTATCCTCTGTCCGTAAGCCAGTGAGGATATAGGTGGCATCACCTACGGGGTCTGACTCACCGTAAGCATCGGTCGTCCACCGGACGTCCCGGCGCTGCCTCTGGGCCTTCGTCACATCCGCGTGTTTCCGCCCTTGCCGGATTCCCATATACCCTGCCCGAATTAATGCCCGGAGAAGGTGCGGCGGTTTCTGAGGGTCGACGCAACAGATGCGTGATTTTCGGGTCGTTTCCCGGTGCTATATCGCCGGCGAGCTCACACGCAAGGGCGCGCCCCTCAACATCGGCGGCAGCATCTACAACCCCCAGGACCCGATTGGAAAGCTGCTGTTTAACGTCCCGGGCATGGCCGCCGGATTCGAAGCCGACCTCATCCGCGCCCGGACCCGCGAAGGCATGGCGGTGGCGAAGGCCAAGGGCAAGCTTCGAGGTCGACAGCCCAAACTCTCCAGAAGGCAGGAAGCCGACCTAGTGACCCTCCACCGGGGCGGAACACACACCACAACGGAGATCGCCGACCTCTTCGGCGTCGCCCGCTCCACCGTTCACCGGGCCATCCAGCGCGCCGCGCCGGCCACCTGACCTTCTCCCGCCAGCGAGCCGACGCAACGTGAACCTCCGGTGGGCACGGCCTTAGCGCTCAATTCACGCCGTAACTACCAAGACCCCAGCCTGTACCGGCGCCTTCCTTCACGGCCCCCGAGATCCATTCAGGTTACGTGCAGCCGACTCCCGACCAAAGTGACGCTTTGTGCAGGGGACTTCGGACACCAGATGTCCATACCCGTCTGCACAACTCCCGTACTTTCAGGGCAGCTTGTGCAGACGACTCCGAAAAATGACACTGGGCTCTGCTCCGCGTCGCTCCGCGTCGGTCGCCCTCGTCGCCCGCCGTCGGAACCCGCCGCGTGAACCCGCCGTGTGACCCATCAGACACGAGTTGCACGACACAATGTGATGGCCGCGCCTGTAGTGAAGCCCTATCCTCGAATAATCATGACTTCAGCATCGAGCACGGATCCGGCAGCGCCAGCTGCGGCGGAGACCGCAGCGGGCAGCGCCGGAAATGCCGGGCTGGGGGAGCGCCCGATCGGCGTCTTCGACTCCGGCGTCGGCGGCCTCACGGTGGCGCGGTCCATCATTGACCAGCTGCCCAACGAATCCATCCTGTATGTCGGCGACACCGCCCACGGGCCCTACGGGCCGTTGCCCATCGCCGAGGTCCGCGCGAATGCCCTCGGGGTGATGGACGAGCTGGTGGATTCCGGCGTCAAGCTCCTGACCATTGCCTGCAACTCCGCCTCCGCCGCCGTGCTCCGCGACGCCCGGGAACGCTACACAGCCCGGTACGGGATTCCCGTGATCGAAGTGATCCAGCCGGCCGTTCGACGCGCGGTTGCCGCCACCCGCAGCGGCCGGGTCGGCGTGATCGGCACGTCGGCCACCGTCGGCTCCCGTGCCTACGAGGACACCTTCGCGGCGGCGCCGGACCTGATCATCACCTCGGTGGCGTGCCCGGCCTTCGTGCCCTACGTGGAGGCCGGCATCACCACGGGCCCCGAGCTGCTCGCCGTCGCCCGCGAATACCTTGAACCGCTGAAGGCCGCCGGGGTGGACACCGTGGTGCTCGGCTGCACCCACTACCCGCTGCTCACCGGCGTGATCTCCTACGTCATGGGCGAGGACGTCACCCTGGTCTCCAGCGCGGAGGAGACCGCCAAGGACGTCTACCGGGCGCTCGCGTCCCGCGGCCTGGAGCGCACCGGCACCTCCGCACCCGAGCACAACTTCATCGCCACGGGGGACGCCGGGCAGTTCGAGCACCTCGCGCGCCGCTTCCTCGGCCCCGAGGTCCTGAGCGTCCGCCACGTGGACCACGTCGCTGCCCAGTACCCCACGGGCAGCCTCGCCAGGATCACCCCCGAAATGATCGCCGCCGCGCAGACCGGCGCGGGACGGCCGCGGATCTCCAACTTCGTGGGCGGATCCGCGGGCGGGGGACCTCTGCTGTGAAGCTGACCATCGTGGGCTGCACCGGTTCCTTCCCGGGGCCCGGCTCGCCGGCGTCGTGCTACCTGCTGACCGCCAACGACGGCGAGCGTAACTGGAAGATTGTCCTGGATCTTGGCAGCGGCGCGCTCGGCGCCATCCAGCGCTACACCGACCTGGAGGACATCGATGCCGTCTTCCTGACCCACCTGCATCCGGACCACTGCATGGACCTGTGCGGGCTGCACGTGGCGGTGCGCTGGAAGCCGGGCGGCTGGGACGCTGGAAGGATCCCGGTCTGGGGACCGGCGGCAACCGCGGACCGGATGGCTACGGCCTACGGCCTCGAACTGGACCCCGGCATGCACGAGGAATTCGACTTCAGCAACTGGTCCGAGCGCAAGCCCGTGCGCGTGGGCCCCTTCTCCGTGACGCCCTTCGCCGTCAACCACCCTGTCGAGGAGGCCTACGCGCTCCGCGTGGAGGTCACGGAACCTGACAAGGACGGCAACCCCGTCACCCGCGTCCTGAGCTATTCCGGGGACACGGACTCCTGCAGCGGACTGGAAGACGCCGCCCGGGACGCGGACCTCTTCCTGTGCGAGGCGGCCTTCGAGGAAGGCCGCGACGACGGCATCAAGGACGTCCACCTGACCGGCAAACGCGCGGGGCTGGCCGCCGGGGCCGCCGGTGCCCGGCGGCTGCTCCTGACGCACATCCCGGTCTGGACGTCCCCCAGCACCGTCATGGCGGAGGCCAAGGAAGTCTTCGGTCAGCATGTGGCCGTCGCCGTCGCGGGCGTGCACTACACGATCTGACGGCGTGGGCGGGTCCCGCGCGGACGCGCCCCGGGCCCCGGGGTTCCGCGCCGAGGACGCCCGCAAGATCGATAAGCTAGGGGCATGACTTCCGAAGCCCTTACTGCCCCCGTCATCCGCGCCGATGGCCGCACCCCGGACCAGCTCCGCCCGATCAGCATCACCCGCGGCTGGTCCAAGCAGGCCGAAGGCTCGGCCCTGATCGAGTTCGGCAACACCCGGGTGCTGTGCACGGCTTCCCTGACCGAAGGCGTTCCCCGCTGGCTCAAGGGCGAGGGCCGCGGCTGGGTCACCGCCGAATACGCCATGCTGCCCCGCGCCACGAACACCCGCTCCGACCGCGAATCCGTCAAGGGCAAGATCGGCGGCCGCACCCACGAGATTTCCCGGCTGATCGGCCGCTCGCTGCGCTCCATCATCGACACCAAGGCCCTTGGCGAGATCACCATCGTGCTGGACTGCGATGTCCTGCAGGCCGACGGCGGCACCCGCACCGCCGCGATCACCGGCGCCTACGTGGCGCTGGCGGATGCGATCCGCTTCGCCCGCGAAAAGAAGATGATCCCGCGCAATGCCCAGCCCCTGGTTGACACGATCGCCGCTGTCTCCGTCGGCATCATCGACGGCATCCCGATGCTGGACCTGCCCTACGTCGAGGACGTCCGCGCCGAAACCGACATGAACGTCGTCGTCACCGGCTCCGGCAAGTTCGTCGAGGTCCAGGGCACCGCCGAGGGTGCGCCCTTCGACCGGGACGAGCTGAACAAGCTCCTGGACCTGGCACTGCTGGGCACGGAGCAGCTCGCCGCCATCCAGCGCGAAACCCTGGCCGAAGCACCGTGACGGCAAGCGTTCCGGCGCCCGCGCCGGTTCTGGTGCTTGCCACCCACAACAAGGGCAAGCTCCGCGAACTCCGCGAACTGCTGCGCGGGCAGGTGCCAGGACTCGACGTCGACACCCAGGTGGTGGACGCCGCCGCCGTCGGAGCCCCCGACGTTGCCGAAACAGGCGTGACCTTTGCGGAGAACTCACTGCTGAAGGCGCGGGCGGTGGCCCGGGCCACCGGGCTCGTGGCGATTGCCGACGACTCCGGGCTCGCCGTGGACGTGCTCGGCGGGGCGCCGGGCATCTTTTCGGCCCGCTGGGCGGGCCGGCACGGGGACGACGCCGCCAACCTGCGGCTGCTGCTGGACCAGTTGGCGGACGTGCCGGACGAGTACCGGGGCGCGGCGTTCGTCTGCGCGGCGGCGCTGGCTGTCCCCGGATCCGCGCAGGGGCAGGGGCGCGAAGTCGTCGAGTACGGGCAGCTGGAAGGCACCCTCCTGCGGGAGCCGCGCGGCGCCGGCGGCTTTGGCTATGACCCCGTGCTCCAGCCGACCGGCCTGGACCGCAGCTGCGCAGAGCTGAGCCCGGGGGAGAAGAACGCCATCAGCCACCGCGGCCACGCCTTCCGGGCGCTGCTGCCCGCGATCGTGGAGGCCCTGGCCGGGCGGTAGCCGGCCCGGGTGCTGCTAGGGGGTCTTGCGTTCTTCCTCGGGCTCGTGTTCCTCGATGAACTCTTCAACGACGTCCGAGCCGTACTTCTCGGCCTGGCGTTTGGCGACGATGCCGCGGATGACTTCGATGCCGATCGGAATCACGGACACCAGGACGATGACGATGAAGATAATGTCCAGGTTGTCCTTGACCCACGGCACCGTGTCGCCCAGCAGGTACCCGAGCAGGGTGACGCCGCCGCCCCAAAGCACCGCGCCGATCACGTTATACGTGAAGAATTTGCGCTTGTCCATCTGCGCGACGCCCACGATCACCGGGACGAACGTGCGGATGATCGGGACGAAGCGGGCGAGGATCAGGGCCTTGCCGCCGTGCTTCTCGAAGAAGGCATGCGCGTTTTCCACGTTTTCACGCTTGAACAGCTTGGAATTGGGCTTGTTGAAGATCGAGGGCCCGGCTTTGGACCCGATCAGGTAGCCAACCTGGTTGCCGATAATCGCGGCGACGATGATGAGGGCGGTCAGCACCCAGATGTTGACCTGGATGGTGCCGGTGGCCACGAGCAGACCGGCCGTGAACAGCATGGAGTCCCCGGGCAGGAAGAAGCCGATCAGCAGTCCGGTTTCGGCGAAGATGATGCCACAAACCAGCAGGACCACCCAGGGCGCGAAGGCCGGATTCGCCAGGAAGACCTGGGGGTTGAGCCAATCGGGCAGGAGCGAGGACAGGTGCGGCTGCACGGGCCCTGCGCCTCCGATCGCGGACACGGCAAGGTCACTCATTGCTATAAGGTTCACCCGTTAAGGGTACTGGACGGCCGCCGTCGGGCTTCCCTGCAGGGCGCGGGAAGGGAACCGGCCGACGCAGGGGGCGCCCGATGCGGGCCGGTCCGGGCGCCCGATGCGGGCCGGTCCGGGTGCCCGATGCGGGCCGGTCCGGGTGCGGGCGGTAACGTTGGGGCGTGGGTTTGGACTTTACGGCGATCGACTTTGAGACCGCGAACGGCTTCCGCGGTTCACCGTGCGCTGTTGGCCTGAGCAAGGTCCGCGGCGGCGTCGTCGTCGAGGAGGCCGCCTGGCTGATGCGGCCGCCGGAAAACCACGACCGCTTCGACCGCCACAACGTGCGGATCCACGGCATCCGGCCGGAGCAGGTGGCGGGCCTTCCCCGCTTCGGTGAGCTCTTCCCGGAGATCGGGGCGTTCATCGGCGGCGACGTGCTCGCTGCCCACAACGCCGCCTTCGATCTCGGCGTGATCCGCTCCGGGCTCGAGGTCTCCGGGCTGCCGGGCCCCGCCTATGACTACGTCTGCACGGTCATGCTGTCCCGCAGGTGCTACTCGCTGGTGTCTAACTCCCTGCCGTATGCGGCCGAGGAGGCGGGCGTCCCGCTGGTGAACCACCACGACGCCGCCGAGGACGCCCGGGCCTGCGCCGGGATCCTGATCGACATTGCCGCCCGCAACGGCGCCGCCAGCATCGCCGAACTCTACCTGTCCCTGGGCCTCAGCATCTCCCGCCAGCCGGCCTTCGACCCCCTGCGGGACCCTCTGTCCAAGGCCAGCCTGTCGGCTCTCGAAGCCCTCGCCGGGGGAGTGGACGCTGCCACGCCGGTCCGCGCCTACCAGCCCGGCTGGCCCGAAGAGGGAGCCAACCCGCTGCCGAACGCCCTGGCCGAAGCCGGCCACCCGCTGTTCGGCCAGACCGTGGTGTTTACCGGCGAACTGGCGATACCCCGGCCCGAGGCCAAGAGCCGCTCCGCCGAACTCGGCGCCCGGCCCGAGAGCCGGGTCACGGCCCGCACCACCGTCCTGGTGGTGGGGGACGGGTTCGTCGCCGCCGACCTGCGCTCCGGCCGGCTCACGGGCAAAGCCCGGCGGGTCCTGGAACTGCACGAGCGCGGCCAGCAGATCGAGGTCATCTCGGAGGGCGAATTCCTGCAGATGGTGGGCGGCCATGTGGCGTCCGCCGCGATCACCTGAGGACAGTCCCGCCCCGAGTCTGCAGGTCACACGGCGCAACAACATTTCGCCCCCGGGGAAGCCCGCTCCTAGCCTTGGATGATGAGCAAACTGACGGAGGCACCTAGGCCCGCAACCGCAGGGCAGGACGGGACCGGCTGGCGTCAGGTCTTCGCGTTTCCCAACCCGGTCAACGAGTACGCCGCGCGCATCACCGCCGGACTCGTGGTTGTCCTGGCCGTGCTGACGCTGCTGACCGGCTCCGGCTGGGGGCTGGTGCTGATCGCCGTCGGGTTCTGGCTGCGGCTGCTGTTCGGCCCGCGGATCTCCCCGTTCGCGATACTCTCCGTCAAAGTCCTGACGCCGCTGCTGGGGAAGTCCCGGCTGGTCCCCGGGCCGCCGAAGCGCTTTGCCCAGGGCATCGGCGCCGTCATTTCCACAGCATCAGCGATCCTGCTGGCCGCCGGCTTCGCCCCGGCCGCCTGGATCCTGCTCGCGGTCCTGATGGTGGCCGCGTCCCTTGAATCGTTCGCGGGCTTCTGCCTCGGCTGCGCGGTCTTCGGCATCCTGCAGCGCCGCGGACTGATCCCGGAAGACGTGTGCGAGGCCTGCAACAACATCTCGCTGCGGCGGGCTTAGGCCCCGGCCGGATCAGGCCGGCAGTTTCAAGCCCCGGTGACAGCCGCCAGCCGCGAGGCCATGCCCCGGATGACCTCCGTGGCTTCCAGCGCCTCAAGCCATTCTTCCGGCAGGCACTCCTCGCCGTAAAAAGTGCCCAGGATGTTCCCGGCAATGGATGCCGTCGAGTCGCTGTCCCCGCTGTGGTTTACCGCGAGGGCGATTGCCGCCCTGAAGTGGGCCTTGGGACGGTCCGCGGCCGCCGCCGTCGGGCCCGGTTCGGTGGCCAGGACCGCGTACAGCGCGACGGCGAGTGCCTCCTCGGCCACCCGCCCCCCGCCGAGTTCCCTCACCAGTTCCTCCGGGGCCAGGTGTGTCCCGCTTCGCGCCAGGCGCAACGCCGCGTCGAGCCGCGCGGCGAGGTCGGGATCGGGCTCTTCACCCTTGCGCAGATGACCTGCGCCCAGCTGCGCCAGCGCGAACGCGGCGGCGTCATCCAGGCCCTGCCCTGCGGTCAGGGCATGGATGACGAGGCTGAAGACGCCGGCGCCCTGCCGGGCGGCGGGGTGCCCATGGGTCAGCGAGGCAGCGTCGGCGCTGAGCTTGTAGACCCCCTCGGCAGCGATGTAGGGGATCAGCCCGAAGGGCGCCGAGCGCATCACGGTTCCGCAGTCCTTGGACTCCGGGTTGACCGGCCGGTAGAACGTTCCCATCTCACCGGTGGCCAGGCCGCTGAGGCACGCGACTGCGGGGCCGCGGCGGTGCCGGAGGACCGCGTGGGAATCGATCCAGCGGGCAGGCTGGAACGGCGCCGCCTCCGGAACCGGGACGCCCTGGGTCCCAAGCCAGCGAAGGTAGGCGAGCCACAGGCACGCGTTCGTGTCCGCACCCACACCCGAGTTTGCCCACTCCAGCGCCTCCAGCAGCCCGTCCACGGTGTAAAGCGTCAGCTGGGTGTCATCGGAAAAGTGGCTGCCGCCGTCGAGCGCTGAAAAGTCCTGGAGCCCCTCCGGACCGAACCTCATGCGGATCGTGGCGATGTCGTCGGATTCGACGGCGTAGCCGAGGGAATCGCCGAGGGCGCCGCCGAGCAGGCAGCCGTGGATCCGGGACTCGTGCGAGGGGATTGCGGACGGTGCGGGGACCGCTGCGGGGGTGGTGACCGGCTCGTTGCTCATGCCATGCAATTTTACCCGCCCGGTAGTGTGCTGTTGAGGGCCGCTCCGGCGCCGCGAGACGGGGTGGAGCGGAGAGCCTCGTCGGTCAACAAAGGAACAGCAGGGGACATGATGCGCGAGCCAGCTTGGCGGAAGAGCGGCAGTACGCCCGACTACCGGTTTTCCCTTGCCAACGAACGTACCTTCCTGGCCTGGGTCAGGACGTCACTGGCCCTGATCGCGGGGGCCCTGGCCATCGACCAGCTGGCGCCGGGCATCGCCCCGACGCCGATCCGGATCGGCTTGTGCGTGGTCCTGGCTGTCATCGGTGCGGGCCTGGCCGCCCTGTCCTACCGCCGGTGGGGGCAGATGGAGGCGGCCATGCGCAACAACCGCGAGCTGCCGTTCTCCGGCGTGATGCTCATCATGACCATCGGGGTCGCGGCCGCGGCGCTGATCTTTGCCGTGCTGATCCTGGTGGCGCGGTGATCGGCGGTGCGGTGACCGGCGGGACGGGGCGGGATCCCGGGCTGCAGCCCGAGCGTACGTCGCTGGCGTGGCGCCGGACGCTGCTGGCCCTCGTGGTGGCTGACCTCTTGATCTGGCGGAGCTGGGCAGTCTCCGTCAATCAGCCCGGAGCCGTCTCCGGTTCCGTGCTGGCGGCCCGGGCCGGCGCCCCGGACTATCTGGGCCTGTGCGCGCTGACGGCCATGGCGGCTACCGTGGTCCTGGGCCTTTGCGTGCTGGCCCGGGGACGGGAGCTCCGGCGCTCCTCCGCTGCGCCACCGGCGGCCCTCATGCGGTGGTCCGCCGCCGCCGTCGTCACGCTGGCTGCCAGCACCGTCGCCGCGATTGCACTGGGACATTAAGCCAACGCGGGGTCACTTCGCGCCCGTTCCAGGCCTTCGGACCGGCGCGATGTGACCCCGCGTTGCTGTGCCGGGGCGGCGGCGCATTCCTGTCGGTGGCAGCGGATACCGTAGGAGCATGCGGTTATTGCACACTTCGGACTGGCACCTGGGCCGGTCGTTCCACGGCGTCGGGATGCTCGATGCCCAGCGCGCGTTCATCGACCAGCTCGTCACCTTCGTGCGCGATGAGGCGGTGGACGTTGTCCTCATCGCCGGCGACGTCTACGACCGTGCACTGCCCGGCGTCTACGTCGTCGGACTGCTCGACGACGCCCTGGTGCGCCTGACCGGCGCCGGCGCGCAGGTGGTGCTGACCAGCGGCAACCACGACTCGGCCATCCGGCTGGGCTTCGCCTCCCGGCTGCTGGAACGCGGCGGAGTGCACCTGCGTACCCGGCTCGCCGAACTGGACAAGCCCGTACTGTTCCCCCTCGACGACGACGCCGACGGCACCGGACCCGTGCTGGCCGTTTACGGCATTCCGTGGCTCGAGCCCCGGCTCGTGGCCGGGCAGCTGGGCGTCGAGACCGCCAGCCACTTCGAAGTGACCCGGGCTGCCACCGCCCGGATACGCGAGGATCTGGACGAAAGGGCCCGGGCCCGGACCGTCCATTCGGTGGTCCTGGCGCACACCTTCGCCAGCGGCGGGATCAGTTCGGACAGCGAACGGGACTTGAGCATCGGCGGGGTGGGCGCCGTGCCGCTGGACCTCTTCGACGGCTTCGGCTACACCGCGCTGGGCCACCTGCACGGCCGCCAGGAGCTGTCCGCCACCGTGCGCTACTCCGGGTCGCCGCTGGCATACTCCTTCTCCGAGGCGAAGCACAAGAAGGGCAGCTGGCTCGTGGAGGTGGATGCCGCCGGAATCGGTGAAGTCCGCGAGGTGCTGTGGGCGGCGCCGCGGACCCTGGCCGTGCTGCGCGGCACACTGGACGAGCTGCTCTCCTCCGGGGACCTTGCCTGGGCCGAAGGCGCCTACTGCCAGGTCACGCTGACCGACGCCCAGCGTCCCGCGCAGGCCATGGAGAGGCTGCGGAGCCGCTTCCCGGACACCCTCGTGCTGGGCTTCGACCCGGAAGGGGCCGGCGCTGCCGCCAAAGCCAGCTACAGCAGCAGGCTCGCCGAGGCCGAGGACGACCTGTCCGTCTGCTGCGGCTTCCTCGAACACGTCCGCGGCCGCGGAGCCGACGACGCCGAGTCCGCCATCCTGGCCGACGCCCTCGAAACCGTGCGCCTGGAAGGAATGTCGCTGTGAGGATCCACCGTCTCGAAATCTCCGCCTTCGGCCCGTTCGCCGGCACAGAACTCATCGATTTCGACCGGCTGAGCGCGCACGGGCTGTTCCTTCTGAACGGGCCCACGGGTGCCGGCAAGACGAGTGTCCTGGACGCCATCTGTTTCGCGCTCTACGGCTCGGTGCCAGGCGCCCGCCAGGACGGCAAGCGGCTGCGCAGCGACCACGCCGCGGCAGCTGCCGAGCCCCGTGTCACCTGCGAGTTCTCGGCCCGCGGCCGGCACTTCGAAGTCTCCCGCTCTCCCGCCTGGAACAAGCCGAGCGCCCGCGGCAAGAACGGCTTCACCGTCCAGCAGGCCAACACGCTGCTGCGCGAACGCGTCGACGGCGAATGGATCGAAAAGTCCGGCCGCAACGACGAGGCCGGCGCGGAGATCACGGACGTCCTGGGCATGAACCGCGAACAGTTCACCCGGGTGGTGATGCTGCCGCAGGGCGACTTCGCCGCCTTCCTCCGGTCCAAGGCCTCCGACCGGCTCGAGCTGCTGCAGAGCCTGTTCGGCACGCAGCGCTTCGAGGCTGTGGAGCAGGAACTCGCCCGGAAAGCACTGACGGCCCGCGCCGAGGTCGCCAGCCTGAACAGCGGGCTGGAGCTGTTGCTGGCCCGCGCCGAGGCCGAAACCGCGGCCCTTGACCTGGACATGGGGGCGGCCCCGGACCGGGCCGACGCGGACTCGCTGCTCGCCTGGCTCGCAGCCGGCGCCGCTTCTGCCGCTGCCGGGCGCCAGCAGGCCGCCGTCGAGGCCGAGCGCCTGCGGGCCGAATGCGCGGCGGGGGCGGACGCCGCCGCCGCC
>NZ_MQTQ01000088.1 GCF_020532805.1 Arthrobacter sp. SO5
TGGTCGCATCCTGGCGCACGTCGTGATCAGCACGGTCGTACTCAAATGGCGCAGCTGTTCTCGTAGCTGGGCGGGTGCAGTAATCAGTAGGGCTTTGAGCTGATTCGTGGTTTGGGTGCGGGCTTTGACTGCGCCGCTGCGGGCGACCCGGATCGCACGGATCGCTTCGATCCTCCCGTTGCGCGTCTTGGGTTGGCCTCCGGCGGTCCCTGATAACGCGGCGCGGGCGGCCGCGTACGCGTCCAGCGGGTCGGATTTTCCTTTCGCCCGACGTGCTGAGCGATCAGGTCGATTGACCTCCACCACTGTCACGCCAATTTCTTTCAGGTACCTGGTGAGTCCAGCACCATAGGTGCCAGTGCCTTCTACCCCGACGCACGCTAGCCGGCCATGTCGAGTCAACCAGGCACCCAGTGCCTGGTAGCCGGCAGGTGTGGTGGGGAATTCCCGGTCGCCGAGCTGACGACCGATATGATCCAAGACGGCTGCGTGGTGGGTGTGTCCGTGGGTGTCGATTCCGCCGATGATGATGTCGGTAGCAGGGCTCTTCCGGGTCATGGCCGTACCTCTTCTCGATCGCGTTCAACGTCAGCTGTTGAGTTGGCACACGGTGTTCGAGTGGGACGGACAAGCCAGTGATGGGCGCTTTGAACGCACGCTCCTATGAGGTCACGTCACCGAGCCATTCGTATGCAGTGGCATCACCCACCAGGCCGACCAATCGGTCGAAGGACAACAACATCGCGTCAGGCTTACGGTGAGTCAGACCCCGTAGGTGATGCCACCTATATCCTCACTGGCTTACGG
>NZ_MQTQ01000089.1:0-2844 GCF_020532805.1 Arthrobacter sp. SO5
CAGTGGAACGGTGACCGCCCCGACCCCGCACCCCCATGCCCCCGCCCGGCTCGACCTGCGCCAGGACGTCGCGCTGCTGACGGCCCAGCTCATCGACGTCTACAGCGTCTCCGGCGCGGAACGGGAGCTGGCAGACGCCGTTGAGCATGCGCTCCTGGCCATCCCGCAGCTCGAGTTGACCCGCGACGGGGACTCGATCATCGCCCGGACCAATCTTGGCCGCGCCGAGCGGGTCATCCTGGCAGGGCACCTCGACACTGTGCCGCTGCCGAGGACCGAGGGGTCCCTCGGCACCGTCCCGTCCTACTGGGCATCCGGCGCCCCCGGCGAGGGCATCCTTTACGGCCGCGGCGCCACCGACATGAAGAGCGGAGTGGCCGTGCAGCTGGCGCTGGCGGCCACGCTGTTCGACGGCGGCGCGGAGCCGGCCAGGGACGTCACGTTTGTGTTCTACGACCACGAGGAAGTGGAGGCGGCCAAGAGCGGCCTCGGCCGGCTGGTCCGTAACCACCCCGGCCTGCTGGGCGGCGATTTCGCGATCCTGCTGGAGCCCACGGACGGGACGGTGGAAGGCGGGTGCAACGGCACCAGCCGCTTCGAAGCGGCCACCCGGGGGGAAGCGGCCCACTCCGCACGGGCCTGGATGGGCAGCAACGCGATTCACGCGGCGGCGCCGGTCCTGGCGCGGCTGGCCGCCTACGAGCCGCGGACGGTCACCGTGGACGGGCTGGACTACCGGGAAAGCCTCAACGCTGTGAAGATCCACGGCGGCACCGCAGGCAACGTCATCCCGGACAAGTGCGTCGTCGAAATCAACTACCGCTTCGCCCCGGACAAGACTCCGGATGAGGCTGAAGCCCACGTGCGGGAACTTTTGGCAGGGTTCGACGTCGTCCGCACTGACAGTGCGGCCGGCGCGCGGCCGGGACTGAACCACCCCGCCGCAGCGTCCTTCGTGGCAGCCGTGGGGGCCGAACCGAAACCGAAATACGGCTGGACCGACGTCGCCCGCTTCAGCGAACTGGGCATCCCGGCGGTGAACTTCGGCCCCGGGGACGCTTTGCTGGCGCACAAGGACAACGAGCACGTCGAGGCGGACGCGGTCCGCGAATGCCTGCGGGTGCTGCGGAAGTGGCTCGCGGCGTAGCGCCGTCCGGCACACCACAGGTAACGCCGCCCGGAAAACCCCGCCAACGCGGAAGGTCCGGAACCCCTGTGCAGGGGTTCCGGACCTTTGCGTCGGGGACAGGCTACTTGGCCACCGGAATGCCGGCGACCGGCACGTGCACCACGCCGCCTGCGGCCTTCTTGGAGCCGCGGCGTTCGAGCCAGATGGCCAGGCGCGAGACCGAGAAGTCGATCGCGATGTAGATCACGGCCGCCACGAAGAACACCGGGAACAGGTACTGCGGTCCGAGGAAGTCGGCCATGATCTGCACCTTCCGCAGCAGCTCCTCGTAGGACACGATGTAGCCGAGCGAGGTGTCCTTCAGCAGCACCACGAGCTGGGCCACGAGCGAGGGCAGCATGCGCCGGATTGCCTGCGGGAGTTCGATGTTGCGCCGCGACTGGAAGCTAGTCAGGCCGACGGCCAGTCCCGCTTCGCGCTGGCCCTTCGGCAGCGACTGGATGCCGGCCCGGATGATCTCGGCGAAGATCGCCGAGTTGTAGAGCACCAGGCCGGCAACGACGGCCACGAACGATCCGGTCGCGAAGACCAGCAGCACGAAGAACATCATCAGGACCACGGGCATGCCGCGCAGGAATTCCAGCATGATCCGGGTGGGAATGCGGATCCAGCCAACAGCGGAGATCCGCATGAGGCAGAGCAGCAGGCCCAGCGGAAAGGCGATGACCGCCGCGACGGCCGCGGCGCTGAGGGTGGCGACGATGCCGTTGCCGATCAGGACCCACACATCGGGAATCTGGAACACTTCCCAGCGCTTGGCATCGAAGATGCCCTGCTGCGCCAGGATGGTGATCGCCCAGACGAGCAGGCCTGCGATGGCGATGATGCCGATCGCGGAGCCGATCAGGGAAACACGGCGGGCCTTGGGCCCGGGGACGTCGTAAAGGACCGAGCTCATCGGGCGATCGCCACCTTTCGTTCAACGACGTTGGCGAAGTAGCCAAGCGGGACGGTTATGAGCAGGTAGAAGAACGCGACGCCGACCAGGACCCACAGAACGGCATCGCCGTTGGCGTTGGCGAGCTGGCGGCCGGTGCCGAAGAGTTCCAGGACAAAGAACGCGCCGGCCACGGAGGAGTTCTTGACCAAGGCGATCAGAATATTGATCAGCGGCGGAATCACGGTCCGCAGGGCCTGCGGCAGAATGATGAGGGACAGGACCTGGCTGAACTTCATGCCCACGCTGCGGGCGGCCTCGGCCTGCCCCACGGGCACGCTGTTGACGCCGGAGCGGACGGCCTCGGCGATAAAGGCCGAGGTGTAGGCGCTCAGGGCGATAATGGCGGCGACCTCGAACTGCTGGAACGTCACACCGAGGCGGGGCAGCACCACGGCGGCGAAGAAGAACGCGATGGTCAGCGGAGTATTCCGCACAATCTCCACGTACGTCATGCTGAAGCCGCGCAGGGCGGCGACGGGCGAAACGCGGGCGGCGGCAAGCACCGTGCCGAAGATCAGGGCAATGATTCCCGAGATCCCGGACAGGAATAGGGTTCTGAGAAAACCGTCCCAGTACTGGGGGAGGTTTTCAATAATGACGTCCATAGTTTCCTTCGGCTGCCTTGAGGTGATTCGGGCGGAAAACGGGCGTGGCGGCTGCCGGAGCGGCGACGTGCGCGCGCCCCGGCAACCGCCATGCCGGTCTAGTAGCGGTT
>NZ_MQTQ01000089.1:2898-35563 GCF_020532805.1 Arthrobacter sp. SO5
GCGGTCTTGATGACGGCGCCCGCGGTGGCCTCCCAGGCCTTCTTGTAGGAACCGTCCTTGGCGAAGGCCTCCAGCTGGTCGTTGATCCAGCCGCGGAAAACCGTGTCGTCCTTCTTCAGGCCGATGCCGTACGGCTCCTTGGTGAAGGTCTGGTCCGAGGCCAGTTTGAAGGCGTCCGGTTCCTTGTTCACGAAACCGGCGAGGATGACGTTGTCAGTGGTGATCGCTTCGACCTGCTTGTTGCGCAGCGGCTCGAGGCAGGCGGAGTACGTGGCGGCCGGAACGAGGACTGCTCCGTACTTTTCCACGATGGTCCCGGCCGGGGTGGAACCGGTCACGGAGCAGACGTTCTTGCCCTTCACGTCTTCCGGCTTGGTGATGGACGTGTTGTCCTTGTTCACCATCAGAGCCTGGCCCGCTTCGTAGTACGGTCCTGCGAAGTCGACTTCAGTTTTGCGCTTGTCATTGATGGTGTACGTGGCGATGATGACGTCCACTTTGCCCTGCTTGAGGAACGCCTCGCGGTTGGCGGAGACAGTCTCAACCCACTCGATCTTGTCGGCGGGGATGCCCAGCTTGCCGGCGACCAGCTTGCCCATCTCGACGTCGAAGCCGACAGGCTTGCCGTCGAGGCCCTTCTGGCCGAACAGCGGCTGGTCGAACTTGGTGCCGATGGTGATCTTCCCTGCGGATGAAAGCTTGGCCATCGTGGAATCGGCAGCGAAGCTCGGCTTCTCAGCGACCGGCGGGTTGGAGGTGGAGGAGCTGCCGCCGCAGGCGCTCAGGCTGAGGGCCAGAGCTGCGGATGCGGCTACCAAAAGGGATTTCCTTCGGGTCAAAAATGCCTTCATGACATTCCTTTCAGAGAACGGCCGCCTTGCGGCGGCCTGGTGAGAACTCGGGGGGCTTCAGTGGGTCAGCAGCTTGGACAGGAAATCCTTGGCCCGGCTGCTCTTGGGGTTGGTGAAGAACTCTTCGGGGGTCGCATCCTCGACGATCTGGCCGTCGGCCATGAAGACCACGCGGTCTGCGGCCTTGCGGGCGAAGCCCATCTCGTGGGTGACCACGATCATGGTCATGCCTTCCTTGGCGAGCTGGATCATGACGTCAAGGACCTCGTTGATCATTTCCGGGTCAAGCGCGGAGGTGGGCTCGTCGAAGAGCATGACCTTCGGCTTCATGGCCAGTGCGCGGGCAATCGCTACGCGCTGCTGCTGGCCGCCGGAGAGCTGGGCCGGCAGTTTCGGGGCCTGGTGCCCGACGCCGACGCGCTCCAGCAGCGCCATGGCGTCCTTGTCGGCCTCGGCCTTGGACTGCCCCTTGACCTTGATCGGCCCAAGCGTGACGTTCTCGAGGATCGTCTTGTGCGCGAAGAGGTTGAAGGACTGGAAGACCATGCCGACGTCGGCGCGCAGCTTTGCCAGTTCCTTGCCTTCTTCGGGCAGTTCCTTGCCGTCGATCATGATGACGCCGTCGTCGATCGTCTCAAGGCGGTTGATGGCGCGGCACAGCGTTGACTTGCCGGAGCCGGACGGACCAATGACCACAACAACCTCGCCCTTGCGGACGTTCAGGTTGATGTCCTTCAGGACGTGCAACTGGCCGTAATGCTTGTTGACGGCATTCAGGGAGACGAGGGCTTCGCCGGGCACTTGAGTAGTCATAAGAAGAATCTAGCGAACATTGAGGGCATATGACTGCAATCACTCGGAATCGGGGAGATCGTAATTCAAGAGATACCTGCAGGTCAGTGTCTTTGGGGTATTTCCGGCTACCCTGCGGGATCCGCGCGGGCCGCAACGTGCCGGCACGGAATGCGCGGTATTCCGCGCTACCCTGTGGGCATGAGTACCGATCCGCAGAATCGCCCAGGCCAGGACCCGCAGCAGGATC
The DNA here is from genome assembly GCF_020532805.1 of Arthrobacter sp. SO5. Taxonomy (GTDB): domain Bacteria; phylum Actinomycetota; class Actinomycetes; order Actinomycetales; family Micrococcaceae; genus Arthrobacter. Next base: position 4,792 of record NZ_MQTQ01000089.1, read on the forward strand.
CGGCCGCAACGCCGGCGCCCCCGGCACGCAGCACACCGCCGGCCAACGGCATCAGGCACAAGGGGCCGCTGGAGTTGCGGCGCAAGGCCGCCAAGGTCACGATGTCCGACCGGACCCTGCTGGACACGAAAGGCCCCGGCCAGTTCGTCCACACTGATCCCTGGCGGGTCCTGCGGATCCAGAGTGAGTTTGTGGAAGGCTTCGGCGCGCTCGCCGACCTCGGACCGGCGGTCAGCGTCTTCGGCTCGGCGCGCACGGTGCCCGGCAGCAAGAACTACGAACTCGGCGTCGAAGTGGGCCGGAAGCTCGCCGAGGCGGGCCTGGCCGTGATCACCGGCGGAGGTCCGGGATCCATGGAGGCCGCCAACAAAGGCGCCGTCCAGGGCAACGGAGTGTCGGTGGGCCTGGGCATCGAGTTGCCGTTCGAGCAGGGCATGAACCAGTGGGTGGACCTGGGGATCAACTTCCGGTACTTCTTTGCGCGCAAGACCATGTTCGTGAAGTACGCCCAGGGGTTCATCGTTTTGCCCGGCGGGCTGGGAACCCTCGATGAACTCTTCGAAGCGATGGTCCTGGTCCAGACCCGCAAGGTGACCTCCTTCCCGATCGTGCTGCTGGGAACGTCGTTCTGGAGCCCGATGCTGGAATGGATCCGGGGCACCCTGGTTTCCGAGGGCATGGTATCCGAGGAGGACCTCGACCTCGTGCAGGTGGTGGACGATCCGGCGCTCGCCGTGGAGCTCGTCGTCGAGGGGGCGGCCCGCCACCGGAACCCGAACGGCGGCAGTACCGGCGCTAACCCCGGATCCAGCACGGGTAACGGCACGCTGGGCTGAACGGCGCAGCGGGGTATCCCGGCGGCCGGCGTCTGGCACGATGGGGTGGTGAGCTTTTTCCTGGTCTTCTTTGCGATTGCGCTGATCGGCCTTGCCGTCCTGATCGGCACCGGCACGGCGTCGAAAGTGTTCCGCGGACGCCGCGGCCAGGACGACGGCGGACTGCGGGGCCTCGAGGACGGCTTCGACGAGCCGGTGGCCAACCTGCCGCCGGTGCTGCTGCCTGCCGGCGCGGAACCGTCCGACGTCGACCGGCTCCGCTTTGCGATCGGCCTCCGCGGCTACCGGATGGACCAGGTGGACCAGGTCCTTGACGAGTTGCGGGACCAGCTCACGGCCAAAGACCGGAGGGTCTCGGAGCTCGAAGCGGCACTGGCACAACTGCGCGCGGCGCCGGAGCAGGCCATTGAGTAAGGAAACCCCGGGCAGCCCGGCAACGGTTCCGGCGGACGTTTCGGCCCGGTCCCCGTTGGGTGCGAACGAGGCAGTCTGGCACCGGATCGCCTCCGCCGGGGCCCGGATGGCGCGCTGGCCATGGTGGGTCCAGGTGTCGGCGCTCTACCTTGCCGCCCGGCTGGTCAGCGCGTGCATCTTCATGGCCGCGGCCCTGCACCAGGGTGTCAACCCCTGGTTTCCGGCCAAGCCGGACTACTGGTCCTTCGTTAATATCTGGGACGCCCGCTGGTACGGCGAAGTCCTGCAGAACGGCTACCCGGAGGTCCTCCCGGCCGACGCGGCCGGCAACGTGCAGGAGAACGGCTGGGCCTTCTACGCGCTCTTTCCCCTGCTGGGCCGGGTTGTTTCCGGCCTTACCGGGATGCCCCCGGCGCTTGCCCTGACCGTGATCGCCATGGTGTCCGGCCTCGGCGCGGCCCTCGTGGCCTACAGCCTTTTCCGGCACAAGGCCCCGCCCCGGACCGCGCTGTGGGGAACGGTCTTCCTGTCGACTTTTCCGGTGTCGCCGGTTCTGCAGGTGCCGTACGCAGAATCCCTGAACCTCCTGCTGCTGGCATCAGCGCTGCTGCTCGTTGTGCAGCGGCGTTACGTGCTGGCGATGCCCGTCGTCGTGCTGATGTGCCTGTCCCGGCCTACCGGGGTGCCGTTCGCGGCGATGGCGGGTCTGCTGTTCCTGTACCGGTTGTGGCAGCGCTACGCCGCCCGCGGCGGCAAGGAAGCCGGCAGCGCGGCAGCCGGCCCAGGGCGTGGCGCCGTGCCCCACAGCACCGCGGAACTTTTCTCACTGGCAGCACTCACGGCCGTGAGCTGCGTCGGGGCACTCCTGTGGCCCGCGATTGCCTGGGCTGTGACCGGAGACATCCAGGCCTACACGAAGACTGAAACCGTCTGGCGGGGCCACGACCTTGTCCCCTTCAAACCCTGGTTCGACACCGGCATCCTGCTCTTCGGCCCGGTACTGGGGCTGCTGGCGCCGTTCGCGTTTGTCGCAGCTTTCACGCTGGTCATGATGTCCCGCCCGGTCAGGGCGCTCGGCACGGAGCTGCGCTTGTGGTGCGCCTGCTATCTGGGCTACCTGCTGGTCTTCCTGCATCCGCAGACCAGCACGTTCCGGATGCTGCTTCCACTCTTCCCGCTGGCGCTGAGCGCGGCGCTGGTCTCGCGGTCCCGCGCCTACCGCGGGACGGTGGTGGTGATGTTCCTGCTGCTCCAGATTGTCTGGATTGTCTGGCTCTGGGCGTGGGCGCCGCTGCCCGGGGGAGGGGACTATCCGCCGTGACCCGGAACACCTTTCCGGGCTGCCGGCCCGGCGTGGCGCGGCGCGGCGGAAAGTCCAACGATTAGCTACGGGCGCGTTATTACGCGATAATAGTTGCTAAGCAAGGACAAGAAGCACGCTGAACTTATGGCCTTGGTGGCTGCCATCACAGCCGCCGGGCGGCTTGATTGACTAAGCGGACGCAGCCCGGCCGGGCTGGTAAGTCACTGGACTAATGGAGGGGATATTCCTTATGGCGGCTATGAAACCACGCACCGGCGACGGCCCGATGGAAGTAACAAAAGAGGGACGAAGCTTGATCATGCGCGTTCCGCTCGAGGGCGGCGGACGGCTCGTGGTCGAACTGAATTCTGCCGAAGCCACAAACCTCAAGGAATGCCTCGTCGGCGTCACCGAATAGCTTCACTGCACCCTTGACAGGGGCGGGGTCGGCAGCCAAGCGGCTGCGGACCCCGCCCTTTGTTCGCTGACCGCCGGCCGGTATGCCGGCCCTACTTCTTGACGGCGACCAGGAGCCCGTCTCCGGTCGGCAGCATCGCCGACGCCAGCCGGTCGTCGTCGCGGACGGCCCTGCCGACCTGGCGCAGGACAACCGTGGTGGCATCGCGGGCAGCCGGATTGGCGACGCGGTCCTTGTCCAGGGCGTCGTTGACGATCAGCACGCCGCCTGATTTGAGCAGCCGGATGGCCTGTTCCACGTAGCCGGGATAATTCGGCTTGTCGGCGTCGATGAAGACGAGGTCGTAGGCGGCGTCGGTGAGCCGGGGGAGCACGTCGCCGGCCCGGCCGGAAATAGTGCGCGTGCGGTTTGCCGGACTGCCGGCTTCGTGGAATGCCTCCCGCGCGGCCTTCAGGTGTTCGACGTCGACATCGATGGTGGTCAGTACGGCCTGCGGGCCCAGGCCGCGCAGGATGCAGACGCCGGAGACGCCGGCGCCGGTGCCGATCTCGACGGCGGTCTGTGCCTTCGACGCGGCGGCCAGCACCGTCAGGACTGCGCCCACTCCCGGGCCGACCGGGGTGACGCCCAATTCGAAGGACCTTTCGCGCGCGTGCAACAGAACCTCATCCTCGGCAGGCAGGTCTTCTGCGTAGGACCAGCTCGTGGACTTATCGGCGCTCATGGGGGTATCGCTTTCTGGGCGGCAGGGGGTGTGTTCCCTCCAGCGTACTGTGTCCGGCGGGTCCCAACGGGGAGGCGCCCTGCCGCAAGGGCGATAGCGGCTGACGCCGTTCCGCCGTGGGCTGAAGGGGCTCTTGCGTCAGGAATTTCCCAGCTTAATTTGAAATGATGAGTATCCGCTCATCCGCGAGGTGAACGGCGCCGAATCACTGATTGCAGGAGCTTGCAGCCGCAAGCACCATTAGGGGCGTACGTACCATCCATGAGGGGAGCGGGCGATGTCGTTTCAGGCAGTTGTCCCCGAAACTGAAGAGTCCCAGTCCACCGCCGACGCCGAGTGGGTCCGGCCGAGCTGGGAAGAAGTGGTGACCAACCACTCCGCCAAGGTCTACCGCCTCGCGTACCGGCTGACGGGCAACAAGTTCGACGCCGAGGACCTCACCCAGGAAGTGTTTGTCCGGGTGTTCCGATCCCTCGAGAATTTCAAGCCCGGCACCCTGGACGGATGGCTGCACCGCATCACCACCAACCTTTTCCTGGACCAGGCACGGCGCAAGAGCCGGATCCGTTTCGATGCGCTTGCCGAAGATGCGGAGTCCCGGCTGCCCGGGCGCGAGCCCGGCCCGGAACAGAGCTTCGAATTCAACAACCTCGACCTCGATGTCCAGGCCGCCCTTGAGGAGCTGCCGCCGGACTTCCGGGCCGCCGTCGTGCTGTGCGACCTCGAGGGACTCTCCTATGATGAAGTGGCCGTTGCCCTGGGCATCAAGCTGGGAACCGTGCGGTCCCGGATCCACCGCGGACGGACCATGCTCCGCGAGAAGCTGGCGCACCGCGACCCCCGGCCCAAGCAGTCCCTGAAGCCGCGCCTGAAGATGCCCCGCATCGCCGGCCTCCTCTGAACCGGGCGATGGGCTTACTCAAGCGATGGCTTAAGGGCCGGCACAAGCGGCGGCATCTCAACCTGGACTCATGCACTGACTGCCTGCTTCAACAGCGCAGGCAGCGCCAGTACCTGGCGAGGCTCCGCGATGCCGAGATCCCCCGGGCCAGCGAGGACCTGACCGCACGCCTGCTGGCCCGCACCGCTGAACTGGCGTCGGAACCACCTACCGGCCCACGCCTAACGCCGAACACCGCGCCGCACCGTGCCCTGCGCCTCTCGGTGCTCACGGCCGGCGGGGTGGCAGCCGCTGTGACCCTGATGGCCGGCAGCGCCTACCTGATGGGCCGCGAAACCCCGCCGATGGCGTCCGGGGCCGGCTCGCCCGCGTTCGTGCAGCAGGACCGTCCCGTCGGCGACGCGGGCCTCGATACCCCCGGCGGCGCCGACGCATCCGGCTGGAGCCTCACCGGAACCGCCCACGCCCCCGCAGGAGCACTCACCGCCGCTCAGCTCAGCGGGCTGCGGGCCCAGGGCTGGACATGTCCCGAGCTCAGGGAACTGGACTACCACCTGGTCTGGGCCAGGGGCGGCGTGGTGGCCGGTGAGAAGCTCCTGGAGCTGCGGCTCACTGACGGTCGGCACTTCGTCACGGTCCTGGAACAGCACCTGCCCGGTTCCACGCCGCCGGTCAACGCGCTCACCGGCCATTCTGCGGCCGCGGACGGGTTCAGCCCCGAAACACTCCAGGGCATAGGACTGCCGGCGGCGCCAACCGGAGGGCCTTCCGCCGCGGGCGAAGGCTCGCTGTGGATCAACGCCGCCGCACCGTTCCGGGCCATCTACCAGACGCCCTCCGCGACGTTTACTTTTGTCTCGGACCAGTCCGCCGAGCAGGCCGACGACGGCGTCGCCGCCCTCGTGCGTTCCCGCGCAGGCTCTCCGGCGGGGACCCCGAAGAACGGTACGGGAGGCACCGGAAGCGGGGAGGGCGGCGCGGACGTTGTCATCGAACGGATGGAACGCGGGCTGGGCCGGATCCTGGAGCTCCTGGCGCCGTGAAGGGCGGATCGGCGGCACGCCGGGGTCGTGCGGCATGGCCGAATCGTTGCAGCTGCGTTTGAGAGGGTAATCTTCCTACAGTGCTTGGAATCAATGGACCGGAGTTCTTACTTCTGCTGATCATCGGCCTTCTGGTGATTGGTCCCAGCAGGCTGCCCGAATATACCCAGAAACTTGCCAACATCGTCAAGGAAGTGCGCCGGATGGCGTCGGGGGCGCGGGAGCAGATCAAAGAAGAGGTTGGCATCGACATTGATGATGTCGACTGGAAGAAGTACGATCCCCGGCAGTACGATCCGCGGCGGATCATCAAGGAAGCCCTGCTGGAGGATGACACCAAGCCGGTCAGCGGCGGAGCCCCGGCCGCGGTTTCCGTCGCCGCAGCCGCGGCCGCTGCGGAGCACCGACCGGCACGCGTGATCGAGCGCCTGCCCGACGGCGAGCCCGCGCCCTTCGACGCCGAGGCAACCTAGAAGGGCCTGCCGGGCGGCTGAGTCACGGGGCCAGGCCTGGCCGGCCCGGCTGAGCCACCTTTCCGGTCAGCGCGGCCGGTCAGCGCGGCTGGAGGCCCAGTGACATGCCTTTCAGGCCGCGGGGAACCGCGGCAAGCTTCCCTGCAATGTCCAGCAGGGCCGCCGCAGCCGGTGTCTCAGGCCGGCCCAGGACCAGCGGCACTCCCGCGTCCCCGCCTTCACGCAAACGGATGTCCAGCGGGATCTGGCCCAGCAGGGGCACGTCAGCGCCCACAGTGGCCGAGAGGCGCTCGGCGAGCACGGCACCGCCGCCGCTTCCGAACAGTTCCATCCGGCCGCCGTCGGGCATTTCCAGGAAGGACATGTTCTCCACCACGCCGGCCACGGTCTGACCGGTCTGGGTCGCGATGGCTCCGGCCCGCTCGGCCACATCCGCCGCGGCCGCCTGCGGCGTCGTCACCACGAGGATCTGCGCCTTCGGCAGGAGCTGGGCGACGGAGATGGCAATGTCCCCGGTTCCGGGCGGCAGGTCCAGGAAGAGGGCATCGAGGTCCCCGAAGTAGACGTCGGTGAGGAACTGTTCCAGGGCCCGGTGCAGCATGGGTCCCCGCCAGGCGACCGGCTGGTTCCCGGTCACGAACATGCCGATGGAAATCACTTTGACCCCGTAGGCCACCGGGGGCAGGATCATGTCATCCACCCGGGTCGGGACCTGGGTGATACCCATCAGTGCGGGAACCGAGAAGCCGTACACGTCCGCGTCCACGATCCCCACACGGAGCCCCTGCGCGGCCAGCGCGCAGGCGAGGTTCACGGTCACTGAGGACTTTCCCACGCCGCCCTTGCCGCTCGCGACGGCGTAGACCCTGGTCAGCGAGCCCGGGGCGTTGAACGGGATACCGCGCTGCCCGCCGGTGCCCCGGAGCTGTTCCTTGAGGGCCTCACGCTGTGCCTGGGTCATGACCTTGAGGTCGACCTCGACGGCGGTGACGCCCGGCACTGCGGAGAGGGCCGCCTCGCAGTCCGCGGTGATGGTGCCGCGCAGCGGGCAGCCCGCGATGGTCAGGAGGACGGTAACCCGGACCTGGCCGCCGCCGGAGATGTCCACCGCGTCCAGCATGCCCAAATCGGTGATGGGGCGGCGCAGCTCGGGATCGATCACGGTGGCCAGGGCGGCGTGCACAGCCTGGGACAAGGGGGAGGGCCCGGGGGATTCCAGGGGGGAGTCCAGCTGCGTGCCGTCCGGCGGGGTGCTCATGCGGTGAATGCTCAGCTCTCGGGGAGGATCAGGTGTGCCGGCGAGGCGCCGTGGCCCGGCTCGGCGTCAGACGGGCTGTCCGGCGCGCTCTGCCGCTTGCGGGGCGCTTTGACCCGGGGGACCTGCTGGGTCCGGGGGCTGCGTTGTTTGTCGCGGCGTTCCTTCAGCTTTTCCTTGACCTTGTCCCGCGGCGACTCGTGGACCCCGGCGGAAGAATCGTGGGTGCGCAGTTCCTCCTGCGCCTCCAGCATGTCCTCCAGCAGGCTGCGCAGTTCGGCCCGGACGTAGTCGCGGGTGGCGACTTCCCGCAGGGCGATCCGCAGGGAGGCGAGTTCCCGCGTCAGGTATTCGGTGTCGGAGAGGTTGCGTTCCGCGCGCTGTCGATCCTGCTGGAGGGAGACGCGGTCACGGTCGTCCTGCCGGTTCTGGGCGAGGAGCAGCAGCGGCGCGGCGTAGGAGGCCTGCAGCGAGAGCATCAGGGTCAGCAGGGTGAAGCCCAGCGCCCGGGAGTCGAACTGCCAGTCCGCCGGGGCAAGGGTGTTCCATCCGAGCCAGATGATGACGAACACGGTCATGTAGACCAGGAACTGCGGCGTGCCCATAAAACGGGCGAAGCCTTCCGTGGTCTGCCCGAAAGCGTCCGGGTTGGGAGAGAACTTCGGCAGGATCCGCTGGCGGCCGCTCAGGGGGGTGTCGAGGCTTCCCTTCTCCGGTTTGCTGCCCGGCCGGACTTGGGGGTTCCGTGGTGCGCTGACATCAGCCAATGCGGCCTCCAAGCTTCCTTATCGGGACATCGTCCTCGTGGGCGCGCCAGTCATCGGGCAGCAGGTGATCCAGCACATCGTCAACAGTCACCGCCCCCACAAGCCGACCGTCGCTGTTGACGACGGGGAGCGAGTTGAGGTTATAAGTGGCCAGCGTCCGGGCCACCTCGCTGATGTGGGCCTGGTCCGAGACCGGCTCCAGGGTTTTGTCCACCAGGTTGCCCAGCGGCTCGGGCGGCGGGTAGCGCAGCAGCTGCTGGATGTGGACGACGCCGAGGAATCGGCCGGTGGGCGTCTCCAGCGGGGGCCGGGCAATGAAGATCGACGATGCCAGGGCCGGGGAGAGCTCCTCGCGGCGGACATGGGCGAGGGCCTCGGCGACGGTGGCCTCCGGGGGCAGGATGACCGGGACCGGGGTCATCAGGCCGCCGGCGGTATCCTCGTCGTATTCGAGCAGCCGCCGGACGTCGTCGGCGCCTTCGGGTTCCATTAGCTGGAGCAGTTCTTCGGCCTGGGCGCTGGGGAGTTCGGCGAGGAGGTCGGCGGCGTCGTCCGGGTCCATTTCCTCCAGCACGTCCGCGGCACGGTTCACGTCGAGGGCGGAGAGGATCTCCACCTGGTCGCCTTCGGGCATCTCCTGCAGGACGTCGGCGAGTCGTTCATCCTGCAGCTCGCTGGCTACCTCGAAGCGGCGCTTGTCGCTCATCTCCTGGAGGGCCTCGGCGAAGTCGGCGGGCTTCAGGTCCTCGTGCGTCGCGACGAATTGGGTGGCGGCCTGCGGCTCCGTGCGGGCACCCTGCTGGGCATCGGCCCAGTCGATGATCATGGTCTCGTTGCGGCGCAGCCTGCTCAACGGCGAGAGGGAATGGCCGCGCCGGACAAAGAGTTTGCTGACGAACCAGTCCCCGGAGCGGTGCCTGTCCATCGCGATGTCCTCGATGGTGGCATCCCCGCTGCCGTCGGCGAGGGTGACGCGGCGGTCGAAGAGCTCGGCCACGACGAGGGTTTCCGCGCCGCGCTGTTCGAAGCGGCGCAGGTTCACCAGGCCCGTGCAGATGATCTGGGTCTGGTCGATCGAGGTGATCCGGGTCATCGGCACGAAGACCCGCTTCTTCCCGGGGACCTCGACGACGATGCCCACGACATGCGGGGCGCCCCTGGTGCCTCGGGAGAGCACGACGACGTCGCGCAGCCGGCCGAGACGGTCGCCCAGCGGGTCGAAGACATCCAGTCCGAGGAGGCGCGCGACAAACACTCGCGAAAGATTTGTGCTCACCTGTACAGGCTACCGAGTCTGCTCTCTTTTAGCTGAATTTGCAGCCGCTGCCCAGCCGGATAGGTAAGAATGGGATTATGTCAAACATTTTTGGTGCTCCCAGGGCTGGCGCCCGCAACGGCCCGGACGAGGCCCGCACTGTCCCCCGGGGCGACACTGTAGGTTCCTACAACTCCTACCTGGATGCCCAGAAGGCGGTGGACTACCTCGCGGACCAGCAGTTCCCGGTGCAGATGGTCTCGATCGTCGGCAACGACCTGAAGATGGTGGAACGGGTCACCGGGCGGCTCACCTACCCCCGGGTGGCCCTCTCCGGCGCGTTGAGCGGCATGTGGTTCGGACTGTTCGTCGGCATCATGCTCTCCTTCTTCTCCACGACCGACGGCGCCTTCTCGATCATGACGTCGGTGCTCATGGGTGCGGCCTTCTTCATGCTGTTCGGCATAGTCACCTACGCCATGCAGCGGGGCAAGCGCGACTTCACCTCCACGAACCAGGTGGTGGCAACAAACTATGACGTCGTGGTTTCCTTTGAAGCGGCGAACGAGGCCCGCAGGCTGCTCCACCAGCTTCCGATGACCCAGCATGACGCCTCCGCCCCGGCAGTCAACGACGGGTACGCCCAGCACCAGCCGTACCAGCCGGGCGCGGATCAGGGCGCGGATCACGGCGCCCACCAGCCCGGCCAGCAGGGCCACGCCCCGCAGCGGCCTTCCGGCTGGAACGATCCGTACGGACAGAGGACTCCCGGAACGGGCGAACAGCCCGCCGGCCAGCCGGCTTCCGGGGCTCCGGCCTCCGGGGCTCCGGCAGACGCCGGGCTGGCCGAGGGAGAGGCCCCCAGGCAGTCCGGCGTCACCTATCCGGACCTGCCGGACGGGCGCCCGCAGTACGGGGTCCGTGTCACCGACGCGCCGAAGCAGGAGCCGGACCTGGGCAACACGGAGCACTAGGGCGCGAGCCAGCAGACAGAAAGCCTCGCCCGGAGTTCCGGACGGGGCTTTCTGTGTGAGCTACGCGGTCTGGCCGTCGGCTTCCTGGTAAATGCCCGCCATCCAGGACTCGACGTCGTCGGCCTTGCGCGGCAGGGCCGCACTGAGGTTGACCGGGCCGTCGGCAGTCATAAGGATGTCGTCCTCGATGCGTACGCCGATACCGCGGTACTCCTCGGGGATGCCAAGGTCCTCGTTCTTGAAGTACAGGCCGGGCTCGATGGTGAACACCATGCCGGGGGTCAGCACGCCGTCCAGGTACAACTCCCGCTTCGCCTGGGCGCAGTCATGCACGTCCAGGCCGAGGTGGTGGCTGGTGCCGTGCGGCATCCAACGGCGGTGCTGCTGGCCCTCGGCGCTGACGGCCTCCTCCACGGAGACCGGCAGGAGGCCCCAATCGGCCAGGCGTTCGGCCAGGACGGTGGTCGCCGCAGTGTGGATGTCGCGGAACCTGGTGCCGGGCTGCGCGGCAGCGAAGCCCGCGTCGGCGGCGTCGAGCACTGCCTCGTAAACCTTGCGCTGGATCTCGGAGAAGGTGCCGTTGGCAGGCAGGGTGCGGGTGACGTCCGCGGTGTACAGCGAGTCGGCCTCGACCCCGGCGTCCAGGAGCAGCAGTTCGCCCGCCGTGACCTTGCCGGTGTTCCGGGTCCAGTGCAGCACGGTGGCGTTGTTGCCGGAGGCTGCGATGGTGTCGTAGCCGAGTTCGTTTCCTTCCTCCCTGGCCCGGGCGAAGAACGCGCCCTCGACGACGCGCTCGCCGCGCTGGTGGGTGAGCGCCCTCGGCAAGGCCTTGACCACTTCGGTGAAGCCCTGCACGGTGGCGGCGACGGCGATCTTCATCTGCTCGATTTCCCAGTCGTCCTTGAGCAGGCGCAGTTCGGAGAGGGCTTCCGTGAGCTTCTCATCGAGGGCATCCAGGATCCCCAGGTCCAGGTTCTCCGGGTCCTTGGCAGTGTTGTAGCGGGCGGTGTCCACGAGGGCGTCGATGTTCTCGTCGACCTTGCGCACCAGCCGGATGGAGATCCCGCCGATTTCCGGGGCGCCCACGTTCTTGGTGATGCCGAGTTCGAGTTCGCTGATATCCGCGGTGTCCAGGCCGAGACGGGCCTTGAACTCGGCCAGGGTGGGGCGGGCGCCGATCCAGAATTCACCGGCCCGGGAGTCGGCGTAGAACTGCTCGGTGTCACGGCCGGCCAACGGACGGAAATACAGCGTCGCGTGGTGGTGGCCGCCGTCGTCGCCCTTGCCTGCCTCCGCGGGTTCCAGGATGAGCACGGCATCGGGCTCGTGGTCCAGGCCAAGGCCGGTCAGGTGGGCGAAGCCCGAATGGGGGCGGAAGCGGTAATCGCAGTCGTTCGAGCGGACCTTCAGCGGACCGGCGGGGATGACGAGGCGTTCGCCCTTGAACAGCTCGGAAATGGCGCGGCGGCGGGTGGCGGCGTGGCCGGCGACGGCGTCGCGTTCCGGGAGCTGCTCGCGGGACGGGGCCCAGTTGCTGGCCATAAACGCCTTGAAAGCGTCGGAGCTGGGCCGCTGGGAGCGGTTGTTGACGCGCTCGTCGAGGGGCTGGGAAGCGGAGACTTGGGTGTTATCTGCATCGTTCACGCCTCCATAGTCTCACCAGCGGAGCGGCTTAGGCCAACAGGCCGGGGCTGGCGCGGGAGCCGTTCGGCGGCTATCTACTAGGCTGGTGGGGTGAGGATAGACCTGCACGCCCACTCGAATGTTTCCGACGGCACCCAACCGCCAGGCGCGGTGATGGCCTCGGCGGCGGAGGCGGGGCTCGACGTCGTTGCCCTGACCGACCACGACTCCACCGACGGCTGGGCCGAAGCGGGCGTGGCGGCCCGGGAACACGGCGTCGCCCTGGTTCCGGGCATGGAGATCTCCTGCCGGACGAGCGAAGGCATCAGCGTCCACCTGCTGTGCTACCTGCAGGACCCGGCGCACCCCGGGCTGCTGGAGGAAATCACGAAGGCGAAGGATGCCCGTTTCACCCGGGCCGAACGGATGGTCAGCCTGCTTGCGGAGGACTACCCGCTGAGCTGGGACGATGTCATCCACCATGTGGCCCCCGGCGCCACGCTGGGCCGGCCGCACATCGCCGACGCCCTCGTGGCCGCCGGCGTGGTCGCGGACCGCACCGAGGCCTTCGACTCGATCCTGACCTCGCGTTCGCGGTATTTCGTGCAGCACTACGCGCCGGACCCGGCGCTCGCCGTCGGGCTGGTCCGTGCGGCGGGCGGGGTGCCGGTGTTCGCGCATCCGGTGGCGTCGGCCCGCGGCCGGATCGTGGGGGAGCGCGTCTACCAGGAAATGATCGACGCCGGGCTGGCCGGGCTGGAGATCGACCACCGGGACAATCCCGAGGAGGGCAGGGTGTTCCTGCGCAGACTAGCGGAGCGGCACGGGCTGCTGGTCACCGGCTCCTCCGATTACCACGGCGCCGGGAAGCCGAACCTGCTGGGCGAGAACGTGACCTCGCCGGAGGTCTTTGCCCGGATCGAGGAGCTCGGAACCGGAACATCCGTGGTGCGCTGACCGCCTTCAACCCAACTGACTGGCAGCAGGGGCCGTTTTGGCGCGTCAAAACGGCCTTAGCTGCGAGCTAGTTGGGCGGGAAGACGCTGAACTCGGCGTGCGGGGCGAGCCTTTTGGCCATGACGTCGATGGCAGGCTGGTTCTGGTCCACGCACACGAACCGGCGCCCGAGCTTGGCTGCGACGGCGCCGAGCGTCCCGGAGCCGGCGAAGAAGTCCAGGCACCAGTCCCCGGGCCGGCTGGAGGCCGCCACCACGCGGCGGATCAGCCCCTCGGGTTTCTGCGTCGGGTAGCCGGTCTTCTCCTTGCCCGTGGGGGAGACGATGGTGTGCCACCAGACGTCCGTGGGCAGCTTGCCGAGTTCGCGTTTGGCCGGCGTGACCAGGCCCGGCGCCATGTACGGTTCCCGGTCCACTTCGGCGCTGTCGAAGTGGTACTTCGCGGGGTTTTTGACGTACACGAGGATGTTGTCGTGTTTGGTGGGCCAGCGGTACTTGGCACGGGCGCCGTAGTCGTAGGCCCAGATGATCTCGTTCAGGAAGCACTCGCGGCCGAAGATGGCGTCGAGCATCACCTTGGCGTAGTGCACCTCCCGGTAGTCCAGGTGCAGGTACAGGGTGCCGTCATCGGCGAGCAGCCGCCAGGCTTCGACGAGCCGCGGCTCCAGGAAGGTCCAGTAGTCGCTGAACGCGTCGTCGTACTTGTGTAGCGCGCCCTTGATGGTGTCGTAGGAGCGGCCCTTGAACCCGACCCGGTCGCCCTCGCCACCGGAATTGAGCACCATCCTGGTTTCCTGGCGCTTCTGGACCCGGCCGGTATTGAACGGCGGGTCCACATAAATGAGTGTGAAGGCGCCGTCCGGCAGCATCGGCAGGTACTCCGCGTTGTCCGCGTGTACCACCAGATTGCTGCCGTCCGGCGCCCAGACGGTGTCAGTCATGAGGGGGTTTAGGCCTCGGTGCTGCGTGCCGGAGCCCCGGCCTGCGACTCGCCTGCGACCACTTCGCCGTTGTGGCGGCGGGTGCGCGTACGGCGGCGCGCCCGGGTGGCGCGGTCGACCTCGGTCGGCGCGCTGGCGGCAGCCTTGGCCGGAGCCTCAACGGCGGGACCCGTGCCCGCGTCAGCCTCAGCGGGACGACGCCGGCGGTCGCCTGAGCGTCCGCCGTCCTTGCTGCCGGCGCCGGCGCTGCCGCTGCGACGGGTGTCGCGGCTGCCGTCGCGGCCGCCACCGGAAGTGCGGCTGCCGTCACGGTTGCTGCCGGAGGTGCGGCTGCCGTCACGGCTGCCGCCGGAGGTGCCGGCGTCGCGTCCGCCGCGGCCGCCGCTGGTCTGCCCGCCGCGCGGGGAGTTCTTCTTGCCGGTCTCGCCCAGGTCTTCGAGGAGTTCGGCGTCGACGCCGGCCAGCACGCGCTTGTCGCGCGGCAGGCGGCCCTTGGTGCCCGCGGGGATGTCGAGCTCCTCGAAGAGGTGCGGGGAGGACGAGTAGGTTTCCACGGGCTCCGGGACGCTCAGGCCGAGGGCCTTGTTGATCAGGCCCCAGCGGGGCATGTCGTCCCAGTCGACGAACGTCACGGCGGTGCCCTTGTTGCCGGCGCGGCCCGTGCGGCCGACGCGGTGCAGGTAGATCTTCTCGTCTTCAACGCACTGGTAGTTGATGACGTGCGTGACGTCGTCGACGTCGATGCCGCGGGCGGCGACATCGGTGGCGACGAGGACGTCCACCTTGTTGTTGCGGAAGGCGCGGAGGGCCTGCTCGCGGGCGCCCTGGCCGAGGTCGCCGTGGATGGCGGCGGCGGCGAAGCCGCGGTCCACCAGTTCCTCGGCCACCTTGGCGGCGGTGCGCTTGGTCTTGGTGAAGATGATGGTGCGCCCGCGGCCGCGGGCCTGCAGGATACGGGCTACAACCTCGATTTTGTCCATGCTGTGGGCACGGTAAATCAGCTGGCGGATGTCGCGCTTGGTCAGGCCCTCATCGTCCGGGTCAGCGGCGCGGATGTGGGTCGGCTGCGTCATGTAGCGGCGGGCCATGGCGATGACCGGGCCGGGCATGGTGGCGGAGAACAGCAGCGTCTGGCGGACGGGCGGGGTGCCGGCGATGAGGGTCTCGACGTCGGGCAGGAAGCCGAGGTCCAGCATTTCGTCGGCCTCGTCCAGGATGACCATCTTGACGTTCTTCAGGACAAGGTGCTTCTGCTTGTAGAGGTCGATGAGACGTCCGGGCGTACCCACGACAACTTCGACACCCTTCTGCAGCGCCTCGACCTGCGGCTCGTAGGCACGGCCGCCGTAGATCGTGGTGATGCGGGCGTTGCGCTTGCGGGCGGCGTTCTGCAGGTCGCTGGCGACCTGGACGGCCAGTTCGCGGGTCGGCACGATGACGAGGGCCTGCGGGGCGCCCGGAGCGGGAAGCAAGGCATAGCCGGCGTCGTCCGGTCCGACGACGCGCTGCAGCGCCGGGATGCCGAAGCCCAGGGTCTTGCCGGTGCCGGTCTTGGCCTGGCCGATGATGTCATGCCCGGCCAGGGCGACCGGGAGGGTCATGGACTGGATCGGGAAGGGGTGGGTAATGCCGGCGTCGGCAAGGGACTCCACAATATCGGCGCGGACGTTGTAGTCGGCGAAGGTCTTCTCGGCGATCTCGTGCGGCTTTTCGTCCGAGATGATGGTCTCTTCGGGCTCGATCGTTTCCGTTCCGGATTCGTCGGTCAGAAGCTGGTGCGTGTGCAATTCACTCACAAGGGGAGTTTCCTTATTCATTTTGGGCTGCGCTGCTTGCTCAACGGGGCCGGCCGGGTGGCCGTTCCGGAGCACGCTCGGGCGCGCAGGCAATTCCAGTGGAAGCCGATCGCGGGCTATCTAATTGCTGGCACTGGGGACCAGCGGGTCTGTCTCAAGATCGCGTAGGGGCGGGCTTGTTGAATTCAAAAATCATGGAAATCAACGACCGGGCATCCATATCTACCCTTCCAGTCTAGCCGTATGCCGCCCGGAACCCTGACGGGCCGTACCGCCGTGGCCAGTCGCGGCACAATTTCTTGGCTGGAAGTACCCGAGGCCTCAGCCCACCAGCTCCAGCCGGACCTCGCGCGTCGCGATATCCGAGGACACCACCCGGACCCGGACCTGGGTGCCGGACTCCAGTTCGCCAGGGCACCGCGCGGTGACGGCGGGCTCGGCGATTTGGACAATCCCGGACGGCCCGTTGCCATTGGGGTTGCCTGTGCCGTTCTTCCCGTTCTTGCCGTTCTTTCCGTTCGTACCGCTTTTCGCGTTTTTCACGGGTTTGGAGCCGGAGATGACGACGGCGTCGAGTTCCTGGCCGACGTGGTTGATCAGCAGCGCCGCCTCGACCGTGTCCAGCGATAGGCGCTCCAGCTTTGCGGCCAGCTGGTCCGAGGCCGCCATGATCGACGGCAGCGAGGGAAGGGCCTCCCGCGCCCAGTCCGGGACGTCAGTGCCGTTGCTGAGCGCCTCGCAGATGACAAGGACAAAGCGGTCGATCAGCCGGCGCAGCGGAGCGGTGGAGTGGGCGTAGGCGGCGCCGATCGCGGACTGGACGGCAGCGTCCGGAACGGTCCCGTCAAAGGGTGTGTAGCCGGCGCCGCGGAACAACATGCCGGCCGAATGCACGATCGCCAGTTGCTGCGGGTCGGTGGGGTCTAGGGTGCGCAGGTACTCGCCGTAGCTCACCTCGCCGTCCCACGGCTTGCCGAGGGCGCGGGTCTGGCGGTGGAAATGCGCCAGCGAATTCTCGTCCGGGGCCGGCATGGTTCGCAGGATCCCCACCTTGCCCGCCAGCATGATCCCGGCGGCGGCCATCCCCGTCATGAGCGAAATCTGGGCGTTCCAGTCCTCCACCGGCAGCGGCGGCGCAGCGACAATCCGGTAGCCGCCGTCGGGCAGCTGTTCGATTTCCTGCTCCGGCATATTCAGGCTGGCTCCGCCGCGGAGCCGCTCCAGCTCCACCCGTTTTTTCCCCACTTCCCTCAGCAGCTGGAGCACCGGTGACGCGGTGCCGGCGTCGAGCTCGGCCTGGACACCCTTGTAGCTGAGTTTGGCCCGGCTGCGGACCTGTGCCCGCCGGACCAGCACCGCGGACACCTCGGCGGCGGCATCGAGCTCGAACTCCCAGACGAAGGCGGCACACAGCTGGCCGGCAAGCAGGCTGCCGGCTTCCTCGCTGATGACCTCCGGGTGCAGCGGGATCCGGCCGTCGGGGGTGTAGAAAGTCTGGCCGCGCCGGCGGGTTTCCGCGTCCAGCGCCCCGCCGGGAGCCACAAAGGACGGCACGTCGGCGATGGCGTAGAAGACCTTGTAGCCCGCGCCGGAGCGGTCGATGAAGAGGGCCTGGTCCAGGTCGGTGGAGAACTCCGGATCGACGGTCACGAACTCGATGTGAGTAAGATCCAGCGCCGGCAGCTCGTGGCTGGCCACGGCGTCCTTGGCCTCCCCGATCACGTCCTCGGGGAAAGGACCCGGTAGCTCCAGCGTGGTGCGCAGCGCGGTCAGGGCCGCGGCGAGTTGGTTTTGCTGCCGGTGGACGCTCGGCGTCAGGCGATGATGGGACACGAAAATCAGGTTAGCTCGATTTGCGCCGTTAGTCTTGGATCATGAGCGCATCCCCGGCCGAACCGGCCCGTTACAACAGATTCCGGTTGGATCTGCTCGGTGTGATGGCCTACGGGGAGCTGTCGGCCTTTGAGCGGCTGTCCTCCGACGCCAGGTATTCGCCGTCCCTCCATGACCGTGCGGTCCTCGGCCGGATCGCCGTGATCGAGTTCCAGCACTTTGAGCTGGTCCGCGCGCGGCTGGAGGAGCTGGGCGCGGACCCCGAGGAGGCCATGCTTCCGTTCCAGCCCTCGGTGGACCACTTCCACGAGCGCACCCGCCCGGCGGACTGGTTCGAATCGCTGATGAAGGCCTACGTGATCGACACCGTCTCCGCCGACTTCTACCGCGCCGTCTCCCGCCAGGTCGACGCCGCGACGCGGGAACTCGTGGAGCATATCCAGTCCGACGAGGAGGCAACGGCCGTGCTGCGCGAGCTGCTCAAGGAAGCCCTCGCCGACGACCCCCGGCTGGCGTCCAGGCTGGCACTGTGGTCGCGACGGCTGCTGGGGGAGGCCTTGACCCAGGCCTTGACCCAGGCGCAACGGGTGGGCTTCGAGCGCGGGATCCTCGGCGGCGTGACCGGCGCGGACGCGGTAGAGTCCCGGGAACTGGTCCGCGGGCTGACCGCTGAACTCGCGGCCAACCATTCGAGCCGGATGAAGCTGCTGGGGCTACCCGGCTAGGTCCGGGCGGTTTGCCGGCGCGTCGACGGCGGCGAGCAGGGCGGAGCCGGGGCTGTATCCGGCCGGAACCGGATGGAACTGGACGGGACGGCAGCCGCCGGAGCCTTAAAGAACCGTGACCACGCACCCGGCAGGGCGGTGGTCACACCGGCTCAGCGGAACAGGTTGCGCGCCGCTAGAGCCGCAGGATGGCTGTGAGCCGGGCGGTGTCGTGGCCGGTGCGGGTCCGGCCGAGGTACCAGACCGCCGCCAGTGCCGCCGCGGCCCCCAGCACCATCGGCAGGATCCACGGGATCCAGGTCAGCCCCGGCCGGTAGCCAAGCCCCGCCGCCATGAAGGCGATCCAGCTGAGCATCGCGACGGTGACGGCCACGCCGGCAGGCACATAGATGCCGTACTTTGTGTGCCGCTTGTCATTCGCCCAGACCACGAAGCCCGCGGCGGTGGCCACCAGGGCGACCACAATGAGGGAAAGCATCTTCTCGGACTCCTAGCGGATCGGGGGACTGGGACGCGCGGCCACGCCGCCCGCGCAGCGGCGACGGGACGTTAGAGCGCGCCGAAACCGACTCGACGTTGCTCTTCGGCGCCGATTTCGACGTAGCCCAGGACGTTGGCGGGGATAATGATCAGGCGGCCCTTTTCGTCCGTCAGGCGAAGCTCGGTGCCCTTCGAGATCGCCTCGCCCACAACCTTGGCCACGGCGTCCGCATCCTGGGACGACTCCAACACAATTTCGCGGCCGATGTTCTGAATGCCGATCTTTACTTCCACAGCGAGGCCTCCAAGCCAATCAAAGTTCTAAGGGTCAACTCTATTTGTACTCTAGGACTCTTTGGGGAAGCGGCTGATTCCGCGCCAAGCTAAACGGTAGATCAGGTCGCTGGCCACATCGAGGTCGAGGTTTCCGTCGGTTTCCAGCCAGTACCGCGCGCTGACCTGCGCCATTCCGGCCAGTCCCCGCCCCAGCAGCTGGGCTTCGAGCTCGGGGAGCTTGGTGTCCTCAGCGATGACGCGGGCGACGGCGTCGGCGAACGTCTTGTTGAAACTTTCCAGCCGGGCGCCGACGTCGGGATCATTGATCAGGTCCGATTCGAACACGAGGCGGTGCGCCTGGTCGTCGCTGGCGATGAAGCGGAAGTAGGCGCGCATGACGGCCTGGACGCGGTGGTCGTTATCCGATGTTGAGTTCAGGGCGCCGAGCAGGAGCTCGATCAGCTTGCTCAGGTGGCTGTCCAGCAGCGCCAGGTAGAGCTCCCGCTTGGAGGGAAAGTGCTGGTAGAGCACGGGCTTGCTGACATGGGCGGTCTCGGCGATCTCATCCATCGCGGCGCCGTGGTAGCCGTTGGCCACGAACACTTCCTGGGCGGCGGCCAGCAGTTGGGCGCGGCGTTCGTCACGGGGCAGACGCGCCGACCGCTGTCCGTTGCGTGGCTGCCCGGCCACCGGCTTTCCGGCCTGACCCCGCTCAACCGGTGCCTGATGAACCACTGTCCGCCCACTTTCCCTCGCTGTTACCACCACCTTACGCGCGGGTAATATGACCTGGCGCCATCTTCGGGCATAGATTGAAGTATGGCTACCAAGTTCACCGCAAACGCCGGCCCCGCAACCACGGAGCTTCCCGGAACTCTGCCAGGGCCGCTGGTGGAACCGGCGGCGGACCTCAGCGCGGAAGAGGTGGAACGCTACTCCCGGCACCTGATCATCCCCGAGATCGGGGCGATCGGGCAGCGTCGGCTCAAGAACGCCAGGGTCCTCGTGATCGGCGCCGGCGGGCTCGGCTCGCCCGCGCTGCTCTATCTGGCCGCCGCGGGCGTAGGAACCCTGGGCATCATCGATGACGACACTGTGGAGCTGAGCAACCTCCAGCGCCAGGTCATCCACGGTGTCGGGGACGTAGGCCGGCCCAAGATCGAGTCCGCCCGCGATGCCGTCGCCGCCCTCAACCCGCTAGTCGACGTCCGGCTCCACAACGTCCGTCTCGACGCCTCCAACGCCCTTGAGCTGTTCGCCGGCTACGACCTCATCCTCGACGGCGCCGACAATTTTGCCACCCGCTACCTCGTCAACGACGCCGCCGCGATCCTTGGCAAGCCCTACGTCTGGGGCTCGATCTTCCGTTTCGACGGCCAGGTCAGCGTGTTCTGGGAACAGTACGGGCCCACCTACCGGGACCTGTACCCGGAGGCCCCGCCGGCCGGTTCCGTCCCGTCCTGCGGAGAGGGCGGAGTGTTCGGGATGCTCTGCGCCGCCGTCGGCTCGCTCATGGTGACTGAAGCGGTCAAGCTGATCACCGGCGTCGGGCGGTCAATGCTGGGACGCGTGGCCCTCTTCGATGCCCTCGGCGGGACGTGGCGCGAAATCAAGGTTTCCCGCGACCCGGAGGCGGAACGCATCACGGAACTCACCGACTACGATGCCTTCTGCGGCATCGCGCCCGCCGCCGAGGCGGGCCCCGAACACACCGTCACCCCAACCCAGCTCGCCACCATGCTGGCCGCCCGCCATGCTGGGCTCAAAGAGTTCCACCTTGTGGACGTCCGGGAGGGCGGGGAATACGAGATTGTCCGCATCGACGGGTCCGTCTTGATCCCGCAGGGCCGGATCCTGGCCGGTGACGCGTGGCAGGAACTGCCGCAGGACGTGGACATCGTGTTCCACTGCAAGGCCGGCACACGCTCGGCGGCGGTGCTCGCCGCCGCGCGCTCGGCCGGCTATAAGCGCGTCAGCCACCTCGACGGCGGAATCCTCGCCTGGGTGCGCGACGTCGAACCCGGGAAACCGGTCTACTGACCGCCGGGCTCGACCTGGGCCTGCACTGATCCACCCCTGAACTGACCCCCTAGCAAACAGTCCCGGAAAGGCAGCGATATGAGCGAGAATCCAACCCACGGCACCAGCCTGACACCGCAACACAACATCGGCTCCGGCTTCGGCCGCGATTCAACCGCGGCAGACGTCATTGCCGGGATCGACCTGCGCGGGAAGACCGCCATGGTCACCGGCGGCTACTCCGGACTGGGCCTGGAAACCGTCCGGGCACTGGCATCAGCGGGCGCCACAGTGGTTGTTCCGGCGCGGCGGCCCGAGCACGCACTGGAAGTCCTCGCGGAAGCCGGAATCCCCGCGGGAACCGGCGCCGGAGAAGTCAGTGTTGCCGGGCTGGACCTGGCGGAGCAGTCCAGCGTCAAGGAGTTCGCGGCGGCCTTCCTGGGACCTGAAGGCACCGGCCGCAGCCTGGACATCCTGATCAACAACGCAGCGATCATGGCCAGCCCCGAACGCCGCGTGGGGCCGGGCTGGGAATCGCAGTTCGCCACGAACCACCTGGGCCATTTTGCGCTCACCAACCTGCTCTGGCCAGCACTCTCTGCCGGCTCCGGGGCGAGGGTGGTGTCGCTGTCCTCCACCGGACACAAGATTTCCCCGGTCCGATTCGATGACATCAACTTCGAGACCGGATACAACAAATGGGCGGCCTACGGCCAGGCCAAGACGGCCAATGCGCTGTTCGCCGTGCAACTGGACGCACTGGGAAGGGACGCCGGGGTGCGTGCCTTCGCCGTGCACCCGGGCGGGATTATGACCGAACTGCAGCGCCACCTGCCGAGGGAGGAGATGATCGCCGCGGGCTGGATGGATGAAGACGGCAAGGTCGATTCACGGTTCAAGACTCCCGCCCAGGGCGCGGCGACCTCCGTCTGGGCGGCGACGTCTCCGGCGCTCGAAGGAATGGGAGGGGTTTACTGCGAGGACTGCGATATCGCGGAACCCACTCTCGAAGGATCGCCGGAGGCGCGGATCCGGGGCGTGAATGCGCATGCAGTGGACCGGGCGGATGCCGCCCGGTTGTGGACGCTGTCCGCCGAGCTGACGGGCGTCAACGCCTTCGGCCGCTAGTGGCCATTTCGGCAAGTTCGTCCGGGGTCGCGGCCGGGACGTGCCCTTTTCGCGCCGGGGGACATGCTCATTGGTCGCGGCCAGGACAGAGCATATGGGGGATATGTCCATGTGCGGGCCCGGGCGCTGGGCATGTCCCCGGACCGGTGGGCATTCTTGTTCTGATTTTTCCGGCGCGGGCGGGGAGTCGGGCTGCTCCTCGGGGGGACATGCTCATTGGTCGCGGCCGGGACAGGGCATATGGGGGATATGTTCATGTGCGGGCCCGGGCGCGGGACATGTCCCCGACCCGGCCGCCCCTCGACCCCCGAGCGGAGACCCGCGGCGAACTCACGAAAACTTCTAGGGCGCTGGGCATGTCCCCGACCCTGGACCAGCCCTGCCGCCCCTAGCTGGCGCCGTCGAACGCCCGTCCGAAAGGGGGGGGGCGGACGCTACGCTGTGTCCCGCGCGGCCTCGGCGGCGGGAGGGCTGGCGTGCTCGACCGGGCACTCTGCGTCGGCCGCGTTCGCCGCGGGCTGCTCGACCGTGATGCCGTACAGCGCCTCGAGGGCCGCAACATAGTTTTCCTGCTGGCCGTTGGCGGCGAGTTCGCGGGCCCGGACCGTGGGGACGTGCAGCAACTGCTTGACCATCCGGCGGAGTGCGAACTCGACTTCCTCGGCCGCTGCGGTGCAGCCGTGGCGGGAGCGCACCCGTTCCATCTCGGCATCCAGCACGTCCATGGTGTGCCGGCGCAGGGCCACGATGGCCGAGTCCACGGACCGGGCTTCGCGTTCCTGCTCGAAGGCACTGGCGGCGCCGGCCACGATGCTGCTGGCCTGGGCCAGCGATTCGGCCTGCTCCTGCGGGGCCGCGAGCCGCACGGATTCCAGCGTCAGCAGTTCGACGCCGTCGAGCCCGCCGACGGCGGGATCGAAATCGTGGGTGAGGGCCAGGTCAATGGCGATCAGCGGCCGGGGCGACGCCGCCCGGACCCCTGCCAGTTCCGCGGCCTCGACCCTGGTGTCCGCGCCGCTGCAGCCGATCATGACGTCCGCCTCGGCGACGGCGGCGAGCAGGGTGCCGCCGTCCAGCGCCGTGCCCCCGCGGGTGGCGACGAAGCCGGCGGCGCGGCCCGAGGAAGAGTAGACGGAAACGTCCGTGCAGCCGCGTTCGCGCAGCAGGGACATCGTGGCTCCGGCATAGGCGCCGGTGCCGAAGACGACGATTTTCTTGGTGGACCAGTCAGGGTCCTCGGAAATTTCGGTGGCGAGGTCCAGGGCCACGGAGACCACGGACAGGCCGCGGGCGCCGAGGGCCGTTTGGGCGCCGACGTCCTTGGCGGTCTTGGACGCCGCCTGGAAGAGCCTGACGAGGCCGGAGCTGGCGGTCCCCTCGTGCTGGGCGGTGATGAGGGCCCGGCGGACCTGGCCGGCGATCTCACGTTCGCCGACGACGGCGGAATCCAGCCCGGAGCTGACCGCAAAGAGATGCCGGCTGACGTCCGCGCCGGTCCGGGTGTTGAAGGAGCGCGAGACGAGCTGTTCATTGAGCCCGGTGGAGCCGCTGAGCTGGGCGATGAGGGCCGCGCGGGCGGCGTCGACGTCGTCCTGGCGGGGTGCCTCGCCATAGATTTCGAAGCGGTTGCACGTGGACAGCACGATCGCACCCGCCACGGCCGGCGACCCGGCGAGGGCGGATGCGGCGAGCTCGGAAGCGCCGGTGCTCAGCTGAGCAACGGTCTCGAGGTCGATGTCGGCGTGGGTCGCCACCAGTGAAAATAGAACCACAGCAGGTCAATCATAGCTTTTTCGTTTCCGTGTAGAACAACCGATCGGCCGTAATCTCCCGTGTGAAGGCTCACCCCGGCCTGTGATCCCCGCCACGGTGCGGGCAGGCCCGGGGGCAGGTGACAGGCTGTCGTTATCTTTTGGGGCCGATTTTGGGCACAATCGAAGGCATGACCCCCAGCGCTGCAGCACCTGACATCTCCGGCCTCGACGCGGGACACCCGCTCATGGACGGGCGCACCGCGGACTCACCACTGATCACCGCCTACCGGGGCGGCAAGCCCTCCCGGCGCCCCGTCTGGTTCATGCGCCAGGCCGGCCGATCGCTGCCCGAATACCTCAAACTCCGCGAGGGCGTCGCGATGCTGGACTCCTGCCTGCGCCCCGAACTCGCCTCCGAGATCACCCTGCAGCCCGTGCGGCGCCACGACGTTGACGCGGCCATCTTCTTCTCCGACATCGTCATCCCGCTCAAGCTGGCCGGCGTCGGCGTGGACATCGTCCCCGGCGTCGGGCCCGTGCTGGACACACCGGTCCGCACCGCCGCGGACGTTGCGGCGCTGCCGCAGCTGACCTGGGAGGCGCTGGAGCCGATCCGCGAAGCCGTCCGGCTCACCGTGGCCCAGCTGGGCTCCACCCCGCTGATCGGCTTCGCCGGCGCCCCGTTCACCCTCGCGGCCTACATGGTGGAAGGCAAGCCCTCCCGCGACCACCTCGGCCCGCGCACCATGATGCACGCAGACCCGGAGACCTGGACCGCCCTTGCGAACTGGGCCGCCGACGCCTCCGGCCTGTTCCTGCGCGCGCAGCTGGAAGCCGGCGCCTCCGCAGCGCAGCTTTTCGATTCCTGGGCGGGGTCCCTGGGCCTGGCCGACTATGAGCGCTACGTTGCCCCGGCGTCGGCCCGTGCCCTGGACCACGTCCGGCACCTCGGCGCCCCGCTGATCCACTTCGGCACCGGCACCTCGGAACTCCTGGTGGCGATGCGCGACGTCGGCGTCGACGTCGTGGGCGTGGACTACCGGCTGCCGCTCGACGAAGCCAACCGCCGCCTCGGCGGCACGGTACCGCTGCAGGGCAACATCGACCCGGCCCTGCTCTCCGCGCCGTGGGACGTCCTGGAAGCGCACGTCCGCGACGTGATCGCGGCCGGCGCCTCGGCCCCGGGCCACGTGCTGAACCTCGGCCACGGCGTGCCCCCGGAGACGGACCCCGAGGTGCTGACGCGCGTCGTCGGGCTCATCCACTCGATCTCCCCGGAGTAAACGGATGGAGGCAGGCGCAGCCGCCCCCGGGACGGGCGCTTCCGGGAAGACCGCTGTGGTGGTCGGCGGCGGGATCTCCGGGCTGCTGGCCGCCCGTACCCTGGCCCGGGCGGGCGTCCGCACGAGCATCCTGGAAGCCTCCGGCGCGTGGGGCGGCTGCGTCGGCAGCCACGTCGTTGCCGGACTGACCCTGGACAGCGGCGCCGAGTCCTACGCCACCCGTTCCTCCGCGGTGGCTGACCTCGCCGCGGAACTGGGCATGGCAGCGGAGATCGTGGCACCCAACCCGGGCGGCGCCTGGGTCCAGTTGCCCGGGGGCCCGCGCGAGCTTCCCCGCACCGGCGTGCTCGGCATCCCGGCGAACCCCTGGGACCCGGAAGTCCGGCGTTCCCTCGGCCTGCTCGGTTCCCTGCGGGCCTCCCTCGATGCCCTCCTGCCGGCCTCGGTCGGCACCCGGAACGAGGACATGAGCGTCTCCGCGCTGGTCCGCGCACGGATGGGGCGGCGGGTCCTGGACCGGCTCGTGGCGCCCGTGGTCGGCGGCGTCCACTCGGCCGATCCAGGGGTGCTCGACGTCGACATGGTGGCACCCGGACTGCGCGCCGGGATCAGGCAGCACGGTTCCCTCGCCGCCGCGGTCACGGCCCAGCGCAGGGGAGTGCGGGCCACGGGAGCGCAGGCCGGAAGCGGCAGTCCGCAGGCCGGGCTGCAGAAGGCCGGTTCCGCCGTCGGGGGCCTGCGCGGGGGCATGCACACCCTGGTTTCGGCGCTCCTAGCTGATCTGCGCGGGCGCGGCGTCACGCTGCTCGCCAACACACCGGCGGACGCCGTGGAACGCACCCCGGACGGCTGGCGCATTGCCGCGGGAGGCGCCACGTTCGACGCCGGACTGCTCGTTGTCGCCGTGGAGGGTCCTGCCGCCGTCGGGCTGCTCGCGCCCGCCCTGCCCGAACTTGCCGGCCACCGTCCCGACTCCGGCCCCGACGTCAGCCTGGTCACCCTCGTGGTGGACCTGCCACAGCTGGACGCCGCACCGCGCGGGACCGGCATCCTCGTCGCTCCCCAGAGCCCGGATATCCAGGCCAAGGCCCTGACCCACGCGACCGCCAAATGGGGCTGGCTGGCGGAGCGGGCGGGCCCCGGGACGCACGTCCTCCGGCTCTCCTACGGCCGCGGCGACACGCCCCACGGCGCGAGCGGCGCTGCCGGGCCGCGCACCGACGACGCGCTGTTCCAGGCTTCCCTCAAGGACGCCTCGGCCCTGCTCACCGTCCCGGTCACCGCCCGGGACGTCGTCGGCTGGGACGTGGTGCGCTGGGCCGGTGCGCTGCCCTTCGCTTCGCTGGGGCACAAGCGCCGGGTGTCCGAGGTTCGCAGCATCTGCGCGGCGGACGGCACCCTGGCGGTCGTGGGGGGCTGGCTTTCGGGCAACGGCCTCGCCGCGATCGTCGCCGACACGCCCGGGCAGGTAACGGCGCTGCTGGCCTGACCGGCGTCGGCGTCCTGCGGCCGCGCCAGGAAGTGTGAGCTTGATCACTTCTACGTGTTGTAGAACAGTGCGGTTTCGACTTAGCTTCGGCGAGGGGGCACTATGGTATTTATGAGCCACACTTCTGCCGAAACTGTCACTAAAACCGGACCAGCAGCCGAATCAGCCAGCGAAGAATCAGCAGATCAGTTCTTCACCCTGTGGACGGTCTTTAAGCGCTCTGCAGATGTCCTCCGCAACAGCGATGCTGCACAAGAATTCGACGCCCTCACCGCACAGCTGGCCGAGGCCGGCGTGGTGCACCGCGGCAGCTACGACGTCTCCGCCATGCGGGCCGATGCTGACATCATGGTCTGGTTGCACGGCGCCGAGCCGGAGGCCCTCCAGCGCGCCGTCCGGGACATCCGCCGCAGCCGGCTGTTCGCCGGCACCGAGATTGCCTGGTCGGCGATGGGCGTGCACCGTGAGGCCGAGTTCGCCAAGAACCACACCCCCGCGTTCTCCCGCGGCGTGGAACCGGCAGAGTGGCTCTGCGTCTACCCGTTCGTGCGTTCCTACGAGTGGTACCTGCTGCCGGAGGCCGAGCGCGGCGCCATGCTGCGCGACCACGGCCTGCTGGGCCGGGACTTCCCCCAGGTGATCGCCAACACCGTTTCCTCCTTCGCCCTGGGCGACTGGGAATGGATCCTGGGCCTGGAAGCCCCCGAGCTCGTGGACCTCGTTGACCTGATGCGCCACCTGCGCGCCACCGAAGCCCGCCACCATGTCCGCGAAGAAATCCCGTTCTACACCGGCCGCCGGGTGACCGCCGCCGAGATTGCCGAGGTCCTTTCATGAGCCCGCTGGATCCCCAGGACTCCGCCACGGCGGCCACCGTCGTCAACCCCGTCACCGAAGCGGGCCGGATGGCGCCCAAGGACTACGACGCCGTGCTCCTCGCCTCCTTCGGCGGCCCCGAAGGCCAGGATGACGTCATTCCGTTCCTGCGCAACGTCACCCGTGGACGCGGCATCCCGGATGAACGGCTCGAAGAAGTCTCGCACCACTACCGCGCCAACGGCGGCATCAGCCCGATCAACCAGCAGAACCGGGAGCTCAAGGCCGCGATGGAGGCCGAGTTCTCGGCCCGCGGCATCGACCTGCCGATCTTCTGGGGCAACCGCAACTGGGATCCGTATATCCCGCGGACCCTGCAGGAGATCTACGACGCCGGGCACCGCAAGGTGCTGATGATCACCACGAGCGCCTACTCGTGTTACTCCAGCTGCCGCCAGTACCGCGAGGACATCGGCATGGCACTGACGGAGACCGGCCTGGACGGACGGCTCGAAGTCGACAAAGTCCGCCAATACTTTGACCACCCCGGCTTCGTGGAGCCGTTTGTCGAAGGAACCGCCGCCGGCCTCGCCGACGTCCGGCGCCAGCTGGCCCAGGCGGGGACCCCCGACGCGCCGGTACACATTCTCTTCGCGACACACTCCATTCCCACCCGCGATGCGACAGCCTCCGGAAACTCCGAGGGGGAACCGCGCCAGTTCGAGGAAGACTCCGCCTACGTGGCCCAGCACCTGGCCACCGGCACCCAGGTCATCCGCCGGGTGGAGGCGGAGACAGGCGACACCGCGCCCTGGTCGCTGGTCTACCAGTCCCGCTCCGGGGCCCCGCACGTGCCGTGGCTCGAGCCCGACATCAACGACGCCATCGAGGAACTCGCCGGCAAGGGCGTCAAGGGAATCGTGATCGTGCCCCTGGGCTTCGTCAGCGACCACATGGAGGTCCTCTGGGATCTCGACACCGAGGCGCTGGAAACGTGCGGAAAGCTGGGCCTGGCCGCAACCCGGGTCCCCACCCCCGGAACCCACCGCAAGTTCGTCGGCGGCATCGTGGACCTGATCAGTGAACGAACCAAGGCCAACAACATCGCCGACCGCCCGCACCTGACCAAGCTCGGACCCTGGTACGACGTGTGCCGTCCGGGCTGCTGCGCGAACTTCCGCGGCCAGAAGCCGGCCATCTCCGCCGCCGACACCACCGTCGGCACCGGCCACGACCCGTACCCGCCGGCCGCCGCCGGCGCAACCGCTCCGGCGGGGGACCAGGACACCCCATGACCGTCAGGATCGGAACCAGGGCCAGCCAGCTGGCCCTGACCCAGACCCAGCAGACCGCGGACCAGCTGGCCGCCGTCGGCGGGTTCCCGGTAGAGCTGGTCCATATCCGCACCGACGGGGATGTCCTCACCGGCTCGCTGTCCCAGATGGGCGGCACCGGCGTCTTCGTCGCCGCGCTGCGTGATGCCGTGCTGCAGGGGACCTGCGACGTCGCGGTCCATTCGCTCAAGGACCTGCCCACCGGAGCGGCCCTCGGACTGGCGCTCGCGGCCACGCCGAAGCGCGTCGACGTCCGGGACGTGCTCTGCGCCCGCGACGGGCTTAAGCTCGCAGACCTGCCCACCGGGGCCACGGTCGGCACCGGCTCGCCCCGCCGGGCCGCCCAGCTGCGCGCCGCGCGCCCCGACCTGGACATCCGGGACATCCGCGGCAACGTGGACACCCGCCTGGGCCGCGTTCCCGGGCTGCCGGGCAACAGCACCGACGCCCTGGTGGAGGGCAAGAGCTGCGACCTCGACGCCGTCGTGCTCGCGGCCGCCGGCCTGCACCGGATCGGCCGGCTCGACGCCGTCAGCGAATACTTCGAACCCGACATCATGCTGCCCGCGGCCGGGCAGGGTTCGCTCGCGATCGAATGCCGCAGCGCTGACGCGCCCCGCAAGGCAGGATCCACCGAAGGCTCGCAGGGCGTGCTGGCGCAGGCCCTCGCGGCGCTCGATGATCCGGACACACGCCTGGCCGTGACGGCGGAGCGCGCGCTCCTGGCCCGCCTCGAGGCCGGCTGCGCCGCGCCGGTGGGCGCCTACGCCTACCGCAAGGGCGGCATGCTGCACCTTGAAGCCGTGGTCTGCGCCGTCGACGGAACCGCCGCCGTCCGCGACAAGAAGGCCACCGACGGACTCACCGAGGTTGGGGCCACCCTGCTCGGGATCGAGCTGGCCGAAGTCCTGCTGGCCCGCGGAGCCGCCGACATCGCGGACCTGGCCGCCTCCTGATCACGGAATCCATCAGGTCATGGGACGGCACAGTGCCCCGAGCCAGCCGGGCAGCCAGCCCGGCGGCCAGCCGGCTGCGCCGCCGGGCATGAGGGTGCCCGACGGCGCCCGCGTGCTGGTGGCCCGCAGCCCCGACCGGGCGGGGGAACTCGTCTCGGCGCTGCGTGGCGCCGGTGCCGAGCCGCTGCTGCTGCCCCTCATCGACTTTGAGCTGGCCGGCGACCAGCACTCCCTCGATGTCGCCTTTGATGCTCTGGGCGCCGGTGCCTACAACTGGCTCGTGATCAGCAGTGTGACGACGGTCCAGGCGCTCGAGGCCAAGGCAGCCGAGCGCGGCACCTCGCTCAGCTCCTGGCTGCCAGGCAGCCTCCTCGTGGCCGCCATCGGGCCCGCGACGCGCCGTTTCCTCGAATCCCGGGGCGTCGCCGTCGACCTGGCGCCCACGGGGCAGCAGTCCGGCGCGGGACTTCTCGAGGTCTGGCCCCTGCACCAGGGCAGCGTGTTCCTGCCGCAGGCGGACATCGCCGACCCCCGGCTCCGCCGCGGACTGGAGGCGCGGGGCGCCTTCGTCCAGGCCGTGACCGCGTACCGCACCGTGGATTACCCGGCCGACCCGGGCCGGAGCCTCGCCGCGGGCCAACCAGCGGAACCGGGTCCCGCGACACCGCAGGACAACGCGGCCGCCGTGCTGACCCCGGCGCAGGCGAAGGCGGAAATCGACGCCGGCCGGCTGGACGCCGTCGTCGCCGCTTCCCCCAGCGCAGCCCGGCGCATCCACGGGGACCTCGCCCCGTTGGGCAGCTGCCGCTTCGTCGCGATCGGACGCTCGACGGCGGCCGAGGCTGAATCACTGGGCCTCACCGTCGCGTCCGTTGCCGAGCAACCCACCGCCTCCGGCCTGGTCGCCGCCGTCGTGCGGTCGCTGGCGGCCCCGTCGAACCCACCTCATCAGCCAGTCGCAGAGCCCACAGCAAAGGACACCCCATGAGCTTCCCGACCC
>NZ_MQTQ01000009.1 GCF_020532805.1 Arthrobacter sp. SO5
TATGGTTATCAACAGCCAGCCCTGGCAGCGTAGAAGAATCCACTAATTCCGCTGTCCGAAATACCCGCAGCAGCCCAGGACCTCGCCAGGTTTTTCTGCCTCGCGATCGTGGTGGTGGGGCACACCATGATGGTGAGCCCCGTGCTGCACCCGGACGGCACCGTGACCTCCGACAACACCCTCGGCAATCAGGGGTGGTTCGAGCCCGTGGTATGGGTCCTGCAGGTCATGCCGCTCTTCTTCGTCGCCGGGGGGATTACCGGCCTGCAATCCTGGCGCCGCCTCCGCGCCCGGGGTGGCAACGCCGTAGACTTCATGCAGGCCCGCATGCTGCGGCTCATCCGGCCGGCGGCGGCGCTGCTGGCCGTCATGTTCACCGGGCTCTGGGCGGCGCGGCTTGCCGGCGTTGACCGGCAGGTGATCCAGTTGCTGGCCACCGGGGCGGGGATGCCGCTGTGGTTCCTCGCGTCCTACCTTGCGGCGCAGCTTAGCCTTCCGCTCCTGGCACGGCTGCATGCCCGGGCACCCTGGCTGGCCCTGGCAGGTCTCACGTCGCTGGTGGTGGCGGTGGACTGCCTGCGGGGGGCGATGCCGGTTCTGGCGTACCTCAACATGATCTTCCTGTGGTGCGCCGTGCAGCAGCTCGGCTTCCTTCTCGCCGACGGTGACCTCCGGGACATCGGCCGCCCCGGGCTGGTGGGAATCATTCTGGGCAGCAACCTGACCCTGGGGGTGCTCGTGTGGCTGGGGCTGTACTCCGGGAACATGCTGGTGAACCTCAACCCGCCCAACCTGACTCTGCTGCTCCTCGGGTTCTCGCAGGCCGCGGCCCTGCAGCTACTCCGGCCTGTGCTGGCTGAGCTGGGGTCCCTTGCCTGGATGCGGCGGCTCATCGGGGCAGCCGGGCGGTTCTCGATGACCGTCTACCTCTGGCATCTGCCCCTGCTCGCGGCAATGTCCGGCATGCTGCTGCTGACCGATCTTCCACAGCCTGCGGGGGGAACCGCCGGCTGGTGGTGGGGCCGGCCGCTCGTGCTGCTGGCGTTGATCGGCCTGCTGCTGCCCGTGCTGGCGCTCGTCGGCCGGCTCGAAGAACGCCCGACGGCGCCGGTGACTGCCCCGTCCCGGCCGGCTGCCGCCGTGGTGACGGCCGCCGTCGTCGTCTATGTTCCGGTGGTCGACGCAGCACTCAACGGACTCACGCTGGGACTGCTCGGCGGGGGAGCAGCGTGTTTCGCGCTCGCCGTCCTGTTGCTGGGGCGGATCCCGGTCCGGCTCGTGGCCGAGTCGGCGCCCGGCGGATCGGGGCCGCCATTGCCACGCCCGCCTTTAAGTGCCAATGTCGAACCATGACCGAGAACTCTGCAGTCACTGAAGACACGTTCAGCCCGGACGTATCCACAACCCGGAATGATGAGCTGCACCGCTATGAACTCCATGTCGGCGGCGTGCTGGCAGTCGGGATCCGCTTCATTGACGAACCCGGCCATGTGGACTTCATTCACACGGACACTGCGGAGCAATTCCAGGGCCAGGGGCTCGGCAAAGTGCTGGCCCACTTCGCACTGGACGACGTAGTGGCGTCCGGCAAGCGGATCATTCCGAACTGCCCCTTTATGTACCGGTACCTGCGCACGCATGATTCCTACGAGCAGTATGTCGACTGGCCGGAGCAGCCCCCGGCCTAAGCTGGAGCCTTGGCCGCTCCGTTCTCCGCGCTGCAACTGCGGAGCATCGCGGACGCCGGCACGGTCCCGGATGAAAGCGGACCGCTCCGCAGGCGAACTGGCCGCAGGCCGGCCCGGGCTTGACGCTTCACCCGCCGCGGCTAGGCTGGCGCCATGACTTCCAGCGCGACACCAGCTGAGACATCCGCCCTGATTACCGGAGCAACCGCCGGCATCGGCGCGGAAATGGCCCGCCAGCTCGCGGAGCAGGGCCACAACGTGATCCTGGTGGCCCGTGACGACGCCCGGCTCCAGGCACGTGCGGCGGAGCTTCAGGATCGTTACGGAATCCGCGCCGAGGTGCTCGCGGCGGACCTCGCTGAGGACGGCGGCGTGGCGGCCGTCGTGGCACGCCTCGCGGACCCCTCCCGGCCCGTGGAGATCCTGGTGAACAACGCCGGGTTCGGGCTGCTGCAATCCTTCGCCGAGAACGATATCGCCGACGAGAAGCGGCACCTCAAACTGCACGTCGAGACCGCCATGGAGCTCACGCACGCCGCCCTGCAGGGCATGCTGGAACGGCGCTCCGGCCGGATCATCAATGTGGCCAGCGTTGCGGCGTTCCTGCCGCGGGAAACGTATTCGGCCGCGAAGGCGTGGCTGGTCAGCTTCTCCCGCTGGGCGAACATCGCCTATGCCGCGCGGGGCGTCAAAGTGACAGCGGTTTGTCCGGGCTTCACGCGCACGGAGTTCCACGACCGGATGGGGATGGACAAGACGGTGCCTCCGCGCTGGATGTGGCTAGAGGCGGAGCGCGTTGTCCGTGAGGGCCTGGCCGACAACGCCCGCGGCAAGGCTGTCTCCGTCCCGACGAAGCGCTACAAGGTGCTGCTGGCAGCCGCGCGGATCCTGCCGTCCAGGCTCGTGGCCGGGCCGCCGCGCCGCGCCAAATAGCCGGTCAGCGCCGGACGGCCCATGCTCCTGTTGGCCGCCACCGGGGCATCAGGACAACGACGAGGATGCCGAGGCCGGCACCGATCAGTGTCTCGACGGCGCGGTCCATCACGAGCACGTGCGGGTCGGCGGGGGCGGCGAGCTGCGTCATCAGCAGGATCACCGGCGTGAAGGAGACCATGGCAATCCCGTAGTGCCGCGTCATGAACAGCTCGGTGGTGAATTGCAAGACGATCACGAGCACTGCCAGGACCACGGTCTCCCGGCCAGGGAAGGCCTGCAGTGGCGACAACGCCCAGGGGAACAGCACCAGGGCGACCACCACCAGGCCGAGCAGGGTCCCGACGATCCGGTGCAGCCCGCGGTAGACGCTGCTGGGCATGTCCGGCCCGGCGAGTGGCACGGCCGCGGCGGCCATGGCCCAGTGCGGATGCCCGCTGCCGCTCAGCACGCCGATGGATCCGGCAGCGCCGACAGCCACGAGGTAGCGGGCCGCATGGAGCCAGGCAGCCCGACGCCGGGCCCCGCGCAGTGCCGGAACGTCGCGTTCCGCACCGGGATCCCAGGCCCGGCCCCGGACCCAGCCGACGAAGCCCACCAGCATCGAAAACGCGGCGGACAGGGCTCCGACCAGCACGGCCCAGGTCCAGGGTGCCGGGGTGGGGATGGACGCGCAGGCGCCCAGGGCCAGGAGGCCGAAAAAGGGGCCGTTGGGCTTCAACCCGACCTTGTCCGCGAACAGGGACCCCGCCGCGGCGAGCACCGTTTCGGTGAGAACCAGCGCCCAGGAATGGAGGTGGTTCACCGAGAGGAACACGCCGACGGCCAGCCCGCCCACCAGCAGGAGAGCGGCCTGGCCCTGATGCCTGAGCCGCAGCTGATGGGGCTCGGCCCGGCCATACATTCCGGTGAGGGCGCCGAAGACGGCGTAGATGATGAGCTCCGGGCGGCCGGCGGCGAGGAGCACGAGGGACGGGACGGCCACGCTGAGGGCCACGCGCACCGCCGAGAGGTGGTCCTTGTCCGCCGGCGCGAGGCTGTGAAGGACGCTCAGATGACGAAGGAGGGACTGCACGGCGGACCTCCTCTGGCTGTGGCTGGCAGGCTATCGGTTTGGGCCGCCGCCGGACGCGCCTAAGGCCTGCTCCGGGTGCTTCCCTCAACGGGAAGATCACGCGGAGCAGGCCTTGATGGGCGGGGCTGCCGGAGGGGCAGGCTTAGGCCTGGGCCGGAACCTTCTCGGATTCGCGGGCCGCCGTCGAGTCAGCGGGCAACGTGGTGAAGGGCATGTCCATATGCTCCAGGTCGATCAGCGGGTTCTCGTCCTGGTTCGCGACGAGCTCCTTGGCCTCGGCCTCGGTGTCCACGCTGGGCATGGATCCCGGAAGCGGCATCTGGGCCGATTCCTTGAGGAAGTAGATCGCCGCGGCACCGATCGCCGAGGTGGCCATCAGGTAGTACGCCGGCATCATGTCATTGCCGGTGGCGCCGATGAGGGCGGCGACGATGAACGGCGTGGTGCCGCCGAAGATGGCCACGGAGAAGTTGTACGCGATGCCCATCGCGCCGTACCGGCTCGACGTCGGGAACTGGGCCGGCAGCGCGGAGGCGAGGTTGGCCACGTAGAACGTCACCGGGAAGGCGATCAATGACAGCCCGGCCAGGGTGGACCAGACATCACCGATGCCGATCAGCACGAACGCCGGTATGGCCAGCACTACTGTGCTCAGCGCACCGATCCACAGCACGGGGCGGCGGCCGATCCGGTCTGAAAGCTTGCCGGTCAGCGGGATGCAGAGGCTCATGATGACCAGCACGGGGATCGTCAGCAACGTGCCGTGGACGGGGTCATAGCCCTTGGACTCGGTGAGGTACGTCGGCATGTAGGACGTCAGGGCGTAGCCGGCGGTGTTCGCGGCTGCCACGAGGATCATCGCCACGATGAGTGAACGCCAGTAAGCCTTGACGATCCCCACCGGGCCCTTCGAGGCGGCGGCATCCCCGGCGCTGGCGCCCTTGGAGCTTTCCTCCTGGGCGTCCAGGGTGGCCTGGAACTGGGGGGATTCCTCGATCTTGCTCCGGAAGTAGACAGCGATCAGGCCCAGCGGGCCGGCCAGCAGGAACGGGATTCGCCAGCCCCACTGCTCCATGGTGTCCTGGCCGAGGGTCAGCTGCAGCACGGAAACGAGGGCCGCGCCGGCCGCGAAGCCGAGGTAGCTGCCCATGTCCAGGAAGCTTGCGAAGAAGCCGCGGCGCTTGTCCGGGGCGTATTCGCTGACAAAGGTGGTGGCGCCGGCGTACTCGCCGCCGGTGGAGAAGCCCTGGACGACCTTCAACAGGACCAGCAGGACCGCGGCCCAGATACCGATCTGCGCGTAGCCGGGCAGGAGCCCGACGGCGAAGGTGCTGGCGGCCATGATCATCAGCGTGGCCGCGAGGACCTTCTGGCGGCCGATCTTGTCGCCGAGCCAGCCAAAGATAACTCCGCCGAGGGGGCGGGCAATGAAGGTGGCGGCGAACGTTCCCAGCAGGAACAGGGTCTGCACGGACTTGTCCGCTTCGGGCAGGAACACCGGTCCCATGGTGGTGATCAGGTAGCCGAACACGCCGACGTCGTACCATTCCATGGTGTTACCCACAATGGTGCCGCCGAGTGCTTTCTTGAGCATCGGCTGGTTGACGACGTTGACGTCAGACTCTTTGAGTCGACGGCGTGTCCGTAGCTTTGGTTTTCTCACACCCTTGGGTGCAACTATGTTGGTTCCGCCGGCGTTCATAACGCCTGCTGAAGAGTCGGTCGTGCTTAGGTCTGTGGGCATTTGGGCCACTCCTGGGGAGGTCA
Organism: Arthrobacter sp. SO5; assembly: GCF_020532805.1. Classification (GTDB taxonomy): domain Bacteria; phylum Actinomycetota; class Actinomycetes; order Actinomycetales; family Micrococcaceae; genus Arthrobacter. The sequence continues at coordinate 5,464 of NZ_MQTQ01000009.1, forward strand.
TTTGCTTGCGACTGGTAGCTGCCCCGCTCTGGGCAGGCCTTCAATTTTACGCGAATTCTCTGGAGTTTCCGAGTTCGGTGCCGTATGATCCGCTGTTTCGCCCGCGGAACGGGGCGGATCCGGGGAATTGTTTTCCCCCGTTTCACCGCGCCATTGCTGGGAAGCGGAGCCGTCCGCCGCGTCGCGGCCAAACTTTTTGCCCTGAAGGCGCCAGGAGGCCGCCTTCGGGCCCGGATTGGCGCCTTTCGGGCCGCCCGGGACGTCGCCTGGGGTCCCGCAGGCCGCGCCGAAAAGGGGTACCCAAGCTATCCGGAAAGCGCCTAGGGTTGATGCCAGCGGAGCGCTGATGAAAAGCCACACACAGGAGAGCAGCCCATGACCGGCAGAGACACCGAAGAAACCCCTGAGGCCACCCCTGAAACCGGGGCGGATGCCACACCGGCCGGGCAGGCGAAGGGCATCAAATCACGACTGACCGATGCCCAGAAGGAAATGCTCGCCAGCAAGTCGCGCGGCGGCGCCGGTTCACAGAGCGTCGGCCACAGCCACAAGCCCACGCATGTCAGCGGAAAGCAGGGCCCGGCGGAAAAGAAGGTCCGCTGGTAACTGCTACAGACAACACTTCCGTGCCGACCTACCATGAGGGAACACGTCAGTCACCGTTCCACGACCCTGCGGTTATCTCGGAGGTCACTGCACGGCTTTGATTGCTGGAGTATTGATTGCTGGAGTATTGATTGCTGGATTTATTTGCACAGCTAAACCTGCAGAGTTAAGGTGCAGCTCGTTTGCACAGTTTTTAGTCTGCACAGCGGAAGGGAAGAACAATGGCGGAACACCACTTCGGCGAAGAGATCGAGCCTAGCGTAGCCAGTCACCTGGCTGAGTCCATGGGCGAGGCTCCCGGCCCGGAAACCACGCGCCCCGCTCCGCCCACCGCAGCAGAGGGCCAGCAGTGGCCGGACGGCAGCGGGAAACACCGTCATCCCAAGGAGCACGACGTCCAGCATGGCCGGATGGGCCATGAGGCCGCCGTGAACGCGGTTCACCGGACCGGCAAGCCGGACATCCCGCACTCTTCCTAGCCACTCACTCAGCCCTGCTCCACCGCCACATCGGCCGGTGTCTTGTCCAGCCGCCAGCCCCGCCAGACCGGGTGCCGGAGCTTCCCGGCGGCGGTCCATTCCCCGTAGGTGACCTCTCCGACGAGCCGGGCGCTCACCCAGTGCGCGTCCGAGGCATCGGCCGCCGGCACCTCGTCGAAGGGTGACGTTTTCCGGGGCAGGGCATCCAGTTGCTGCCGCAGTTCCTTGAGTTCGCGGGTGCTGAAGCCGCTGCCCACCCGCCCCACGTACCGCAGTCCCGAGCCGTCCGGGATTCCCAGCAGCAGCGATCCAACGGACTGGCTGCGCTCTCCTTTTCCCGGCCGCCAGCCGCCGACCACCACTTCCTGGGTGCGTTCGAACTTGAGCTTCAGCCAGGACCGGCTCCGCTGGCCGACGTAGCGGCCGTCGGTGCGCTTGGCCATCACACCCTCGAGCCCCAGCTCTTCGGCGCTTTCCAGGATGTGCCGGACATCGCCGTCGATTACCGCGGAGAGTTCCACCGGGCAGCCGGAGCGGCGGAAAAACCCCTCCAGCCGGGACCGGCGTTCACTGAGCGGGAGGCGGCGGAGGTCCCTGCCGCCGTCGGACAGGAGGTCGAACAGCATCAGCCGCACCGGCGTGGAGAGCCGCGCCTTGGCGACCTCGTTGGCCTTGGTCAGCTTCATGCGGCCCTGCAGCAAGCCGAAGTCGGGGCGCCCGGACGGTCCGACGGCGATGATCTCGCCGTCGGCGATGAAGTCCTGCTGCGGCCAGCAGGAGCGCTCGGTCAGTTCGGGATAGCTCGCGGACATCTCGTTGCCGTTGCGGCTCAGGATGCGGATCCCCTTCGCGTCCCCCACGACCAGGGCGCGGACCCCATCCCACTTCAGTTCAAACTGCCAGTCCTTGTCCGGCAGGTCCGCAGCGGTTCCGGCGCTCGCGAGCATCGGGCTGAAATCCGCCGGATCCGCCGCGGGAGGGCCTTCGGCGCCGGGGTCCGCGGCACCTGCGTCTGCTTCAGTGCCGGCTTGCGCGCCTGCCGTCCCGCCGTCGTCCGCGCCGGGCGCCGTCGTCTCGTGGCGTCCACGGGCTGGCCCCAGCGGGTCCATTAGATGGATGAGCCACTGGTCGTCGGCCTTGCCGGTGTGGATCAGGGCGAACCGGCGGGTGCCGCCCAGGCCGCCGTCGTCCGCCCCCGTGAGGGTGGCGATGACCTCCTTGCCGGCGATCCATTTCTCGCAGTCGTAGGACCCGTGGTCCCAGATGCTCACGGTGCCGGCGCCGTACTGGCCCTTGGGGATGGTCCCCTCGAAGCCGGCGTAGTCCATCGGGTGGTCCTCGGTCTGGACCGCGAGGTGGTTCTTCGTTTTAGTGGTGGGGACGCCCTTGGGCAACGCCCAGGACACCAGTACGCCGTCGCGCTCCAGTCGGAAGTCGAAGTGCAGGCGGCTGGCATGGTGTTCCTGGATCACGAACTTCTCCCGGATGGTGCCGGCGCTGGCCTCGTGGTGTTGCTCGGCCGTGAACGGTTCCGGGGTCGCCGCGGCGTCGCGTTTGGTGCGGTACCGCTCCAGCCGGGGGTCGGCGTCGCCGCCGTCGCCCGTGGGCTCGGCGGGCGCCTGCGCCGGCTGGCCGGGGGAGCGCTGCCCGCCGGAGATAGCGGCGAAGGGGTCCTTGCCGGCGCCCACCCGCTTCATGACGTCCCGGTAGTCCAGCTGGTGCAGGGCCGGGGCGCTGAGCTCGCGCCAGGTCCGGGGCGCGGCGACCGTGGGCTGGAGCCGCCCGCGCAGCGAATAGGGCACGATGGTGGTCTTCGCGGCGCTGTTCTGGCTCCAGTCCACCAGGACCTTGCCGGTGCGCAGCGTCTTCTTCATGTCGCTGACGGCGAGGTCCGGATGGTCCGCTTCCAGCGACCGGGCCAGTTCATGGGCGAACTCGGAGATCTGCTCCGAGCTGCGGGTCCCGTCGAGCGCCGCGTAGAGGTGTATGCCTTTGCTGCCGCTGGTCACCGGAACGGGATCCAGGCCGACATCCTGCAGGATGGCGCGGGCCAGTTTGGCGACTTCCACACATTCCGCCAGCCCCGCACCCTCTCCGGGGTCCAGATCCAGCACCAGCCTGTCCGGCGCCAGCTGGTTGCCGTGGGAATCCACGCGCCACTGCGGCACATGGATCTCCAGCGCGGCGATCTGCGCCAGCCACGCAAGCGTGGCCGGGTCATTGACCAGGGGGTACTGGATGGTCCGTTCCTTGTGTGTGATGGACGCCCGGGGCACCCACCCCGGAGTCGAATGATCCAGGTTCTTCTGGAAGAACATCTCCCCCGGCGCGACGGCGGTCCCCACGCCATGCACCCAGCGCTTCCGGGTGGCCGGCCGGTTGGCCGCCGCCGGAATCAGGACGGGCGCCACGGCGGCGTAGTAGGTCAGGACATCGGCCTTGGTGGTCCCGGTCTCGGGATACAGGACCTTGTCCAGGTTCGTCACCACGATTTCGCGGCCGGCCACGCGGACCCGCTGTTTGCCGGAGGACGGCGTCGTTTCAGGCAAGGCCCTTCACCTCTGTGCACCTGTGATGTTCACTTGATCCATGAGAGCCATCTGGAAAGGCGCAATAGCGTTCGGGCTGGTCAACGTGCCCGTCAAGGTTTACAGCGCAACCGAGGACCACGACATCAGCCTCCATCAGGTCCACAACGCCGACGGCGGCCGGATCCGCTACCAGCGCCGCTGCGAGGTGTGCAGCAAGATCGTGGACTACGAGGACATCGACAAAGCCTACGAGGACGACGGACGCACGGTGGTCCTGAGCCGCGACGAGCTCAAGTCCATCCCGGCCGAGAACAGCCACGAGATTGACGTCGTGCAGTTCGTCCCGGCCGAGCAGCTCGATCCCGTCACGTTCGAGAAGAGCTACTACCTCGAGCCGGATTCCAAGTCCCCCAAGGCCTACATGCTGCTGCGACGCGCCCTTGAGGACACCGACCGGGTGGCCATTGTCCAGTTCGCCCTGCGGGACAAAACGAGGCTGGGGGCACTGCGGGTCCGCGGCGACGTGCTGATGCTGCAGGCCCTGCTCTGGGCCGACGAGGTGCGGGAGGCCAGCTTCCCCTCGCTTGAGACCTCCATCCGGATCTCCGCCCAGGAGCGTGAAATGTCCGCTGCGCTGGTCGATTCGATGGCGGCGGACTTCGAACCGGACCAGTTCACCGACGACTACCAGGTCCAGCTCCGCACCCTCATCGAGGCGAAGCTGGAGAAGGGGGAGTCCCTCGACACCGAGGAGACCTTCGGGGTGCCCGCCGCAGCATCCGGCGACGGCGAGGTGATCGACCTGATGGAAGCGCTCAAACGGAGCCTCGAGAAAAAGCGCGGAGGCGTGGCGGCCCCGGCTAAGGGGGATGCCCGGGCCGCTGCGAAGCCGGCCGCGAAGAGGGCCGCGAAGACGGCCGCCGCTGGGCCTGCCGCGAAGACGGCCTCGAAGACGGCCGCCGCCAGGCCGGCCGCGAAGACGGCTTCGCGGACCGCGGCGAAAGCCGCTGCCGCCGAAGCCCCCGAGGCCGACGCGAAAAGTGCGCGCAGGGAGGCCTGAGACTCCGGTCGTGCAGTCCCCGGCCATCGGACTCAGGCGTTCCCGAGCCCCGAGGCAAGCCCGGTATTCTTCTTCTTCGGGGCCACGGCTACCTCGGCCGCCGGTCTTCGGCGCTGTAGGCGTCGACGTCGACCTCACCCTGCTCAACGGAGGAGCGCCACTCGCCGGTCTCGATGCCGCGGGATTCGATGAATTCCTTGAAGCGACCGAGGTCCGCGGTCACCTGGCGGCTGTCCGCGCCGAGGGCTGAACCGGCCTTCTCCGCCAGGCCCTCGGGATCCCATTCCAGCTCCACACTGACCCGCGCGCGCTCCCCGCCGAGCGGCTCGAACGTCACCGTTCCGGCGTTTCGCGGCTTGTCCGTGCTGACCCAGGCAATCTTCCGGTCCGGCGTCTGCTCCGTGATCTGGGCCAGGTACTCGCGCCTGACCCCGGCGATCTCGGTGCGGAACTGCAGGGACGTCTCGTCGATCTGTTCCACCGATTGGACCCCGCTCATGAACTCGGGGAAAGTCTCGAACTGCGTCCACTGGTTGTAGGCGGTGGACACGGGAACGTCGACTTCAATGCTGTCCTGCACGCTTGCCACGGGGTTGTCTCCTTTGGCCGGGAACCAGTTGAGCGGCTGTCCACGGGTGGTGGTGCCGCGGATTCCAAACTATCGGCGCGGCGGGGCTCTGACAAGCATGCGCTAGGGGTGCTTAGCGGCGGTGCGGTGGTGCTATGCGGCGTCGTGATCCGTCTCGAGAATCCGGACCAGGCGCTCGAGGGCTGCGTCGGCGCCGTCGCCCTCGGCACGCAACACCACAACCTCGCCGTGGGATGCGCCGAGGCTCATCAGGGACAGGATGCTGGCGGCGTCCATGGCCTCGTCCTCCGGTTCACCCAGGCGGGCGATGGTGATTTCGAGATCGAACTCGCCCGCAGCCTCGGCGAAGATGGCGGCCGGGCGGGCGTGCAGCCCTACGCGGCTGCCAATCGTGGCGTGACGTTCGGTCATTTCTGCTCCTTGGTTTCAGATTGGGGAATGTCAGCTAGCGGAAAGTCTGCCCGGTGGGCTCAGGCGGCTACGGGAACCGCCACCAACGAATCAACCGGCTTCTTGACTGCCCAGCGCTTGAGCCCGATCACGGCAAAGGCGCTCACGGCGGTACCGGCAGCGATCGCGACGACGAACATCAGGAAGTTATCGATCGCGAAGAAGACGAAGATTCCGCCGTGCGGAGCCTTCGATCCCACCCCTGCCGCCATCGAGATGGCACCCGTCACGGCCCCGCCGAGCATGCTGGCCGGGATGACGCGAAGCGGGTCTGCGGCTGCGAACGGGATGGCACCTTCGGTGATGAAAGAGGCTCCGAGCAGCCAGGCGGCCTTGCCGTTTTCCTGCTCCGCCAGGCTGAAAAGCCTCTTGTTCAGCACGGTCGCAGCCAGTGCCATGGCCAGCGGCGGGACCATGCCCGCGGCCATGACGGCCGCCATGATTTGCCACGGCGCCTGGTTAGCGATGGAGGCTGCGCCCAGGCCTGCGACGGCGAATGAGTAGGCAACCTTGTTGACCGGACCGCCGAGGTCGAAGCACATCATCAGGCCCAGGATGACGCCCAGGGCGATGGCGCTGGCACCGGTGAGGCCGGCCAGGAATTCGTTGAGTCCGACAGTGACCCGGGCGATGTAGGCGCCCAGGAAGACAAACAGCAGGCCCGATGCCACGAGTGAGGCTACGAGCGGGATAATGACCACCGGCATCAGGCCGCGCAGCCACCGGGCCACGCTGAGTTTGCCGATCGCATGTGCCACGTAGCCGGCGATCAGGCCGCCGACGATGCCGCCGAGGAAGCCTGCGCCCATGAAGACGGCAACGGCGCCCGCAACGAAGCCCGGGGCGATGCCGGGCCGGTCGGCGATGGCGTAGGCGATGTAGCCGGCCAGGGCGGGCACGAGGAAGCCGAGGGACAAGGCGCCGATCTTGAAAAGCACGGCACCCAGATAGGCGCCCAGCGGGCCCCACGCCAGTTCCGGATACACGGTGGGCAGGTTGAAGAGGCTGTTATCCGCGAGGATCTTGTCCGCGAAGCCCGTGATGTCGTAGCCGCCCAGCAGGAAGCCGAGGGCGATGAGCAGACCGCCGCCCGCAACGAACGGGATCATGTAGCTGACGCCCGTGAGGAGCGCCTTCTTCAGTTTCGTGCCGAGGTGCTCGCCCTTTTCCTCTGCCTCGTGTTCGGCCTGCTCCTCGGCGCCGTAGTGCGGCACGCGGCGGGCATGCGGGTTGTCCGCGGCGGCGAGTGCTTCCGCGACCATCTTGTCCGGCTCGTCGATACCGCGCTTGACCGGGGCGTTGATCACCGGCATGCCGGCGAAACGCTCTTTGCCGCGCACGTCCACGTCCACGGCGAAGATCACGGCGTCCGCGGCGGCGATGACGGCCGGATCAAGTGCCTTCGCGCCAGAGGATCCCTGGGTTTCCACCTGCAGGTCCACGCCGACTTCCTTGGCCGCGGCGACCAGCGAGTCGGCGGCCATGTAGGTGTGGGCAATGCCGGTAGGGCAGGCGGTGACGGCGACGAGGCGCTTGGGCCCTTTGGCCTTCCCGGTACCGCCACCTTCTCCGGCGGCGCCTGCGGCGGCTCCGGGGGCGGGGGCGCCGGACGGTGCCGTCACGGCGTGGACGGTGGGTTTGTCCGCCAGTGCGGCTTCGACGAGTTCCACAATCTCCGCCTAGGAGGTTGCGGCGCGCAGACTGGCCGTGAAGTCCTTCTCAATGAGGGACCTCGCAAGCTTCGAGAGCAGCTTCAGGTGCTCCTGGTCCGCGCCCTCCGGAGCGGCAATGAAGAAAATCAGATCTGCCGGTCCGTCCTTGGCACCGAAATCGACCGGCCGGGACAGCCGCGCCATTGCCAGGGTGGGGTGGGTGACCGCCGTCGAGCGGCAGTGCGGGATCGCGATGCCGCCCGGAACGCCGGTTGCGGTCTTGGACTCCCTGGCGAAGGCGTCCGCGAAGAGTCCCTCGACTTCGGTGGCGCGTCCGTTGGCTGCAACCCTGCCAGCCAGGTGCCGGATGACGTCCTCGGGCGTGCTGCCCAGGTTCTGGTCGAGCTCGACCAGGTCGGTGGTGATGAGCTGAGTCACTGTCAATCCTTCTTCAGGGCCGTGATGGTTACGGCGTCGGGGGTGGTTTGGTGAACTGCCGGAACTGTGGAGCCCGGCAGCGAAGCGGCAGCGGCACCATGGGCCACAGCCTGACGGAGACAATCGGCCGGGGCGGCGCCCCGGCTGGAGGCGAGCAGGTAGCCGGCCAGCGAGGAATCGCCGGCGCCTACCGTGCTCACTGCGGTGACCGGCGGGTGCGTGGCCAGCCACGCGCCGTCGGCCGTTACAAGCACCGCGCCCTTGGAGCCGAGCGTTGCCAGCACGGCACCCACCCCGGAGCGCACGACGGCGGCGGCCGCTGCCGCGGCTGCCCCCGGATCCGCTTCGAGTTCTTCGGCGGACCTGTGCGCGGCGAACCCGGCTGCGGCAGCCAGTTCCGCCAGTTCCTCGGCATTGGGTTTTATCAGGTCCGGTTTCCCCAGGGTGTCGCCGGAGATCACGGCGGCGAGCGGTTCGCCGGAGGAATCGACGGCGACCAGCGGAGCCTTGTTGCCGTGATCCATGGAGCGCAGCCGCCGGGTGACGGTGGCGTAGAAGTCCGCCGGGACCCCGGGTGGGAGCGACCCGGCCAGGACCACCCAGCTGGCTCCGCGGGCTCGGTCCAGGAGCAGCCCGATCAGGGCTTCCTGCTGGTCCGGACTCAGCACCGGGCCGGGTTCGTTGATCTTGGTGGTGACGCCGCCGGGTTCGGTGAGCGCCACATTGCTGCGCAGCGGCTCGCCGATCGGGAGGGCGGCGAACGGCACGTCGCCTTCCCGGAGCCCGGCCAGGACCGGATCGGCCTCGGCTCCGGGCAGCACGGCGACTGTCGTGAGCCCCGCGGCGACGAGTGCGCGCGAGACGTTAACGCCCTTTCCGCCGGATTCCTGCCGGACGGAGACAGCCCGCTGGACTTCGCCGCGGAGCAGGGGACCCGGCAGCGCCACGGTGCGGTCCAGGCTCGGGTTGACGGTCAGGGTGACAATCAAGCGACCACCACCTCCACGCCGGCCTCGGCGAGGGCGTCGGCCAGGTCCTGACCGGGTTTCGTGTCAGTGATCAAGGTGTCCAGATCTTTCAACGAGGCGAACTGGACCAGGGTTTCGGCGTCCAGCTTGGAGGCATCAGCCAGCACCACGATGCGGCGTGCTGATTGGACGAAGGCAGCCTTGACGGCGGCTTCTTCAGGATCGGGAGTGCTCAGCCCGAAGGCTGCGTGGATGCCGTTGGTGCCGATGAAGGCGATGTCCGGGCGGATCCGGCGGGCGGCTTCCACGGTGGACTGCCCGACGGCGGCCTGGGTGATCCCGCGGACCTTGCCGCCGAGCAGGTGCAGGGCGATGCCGGGTTCGCCGGAAAGCCTTGTTGCGATGGGCAGGGAATGCGTGATGACCACCAGTTCCGCATCCGGGGCTGTGCTGGCGGCTGTTGCGGCCGTCCGGGTGGCCAGGAGCCCCGCGAGGGCCTCTGTGGTGGAACCGGCGTCAATGAGGATGCTTCCGGCGCGGCCTTGCGGGATGAGAGCCAGGGCGGCTTCGGCGATGCGGATCTTTTCCGGCTGCCGCTGGACCGTCCGCTCCAGGATGCTCTCCTCGGTGGTGCTGAACCTGTCCGGGGAAACAGCCCCGCCGTGGACCCTGCGCACAGTACCGACGGCTTCGAGGGTGGCGAGGTCCCGGCGGACAGTCTCGGTGGTGATCCTGAAACGGTCTGCAAGCTCAGTGACGCTGGCCCGGCCGCTCGCGGAGATGAGACCGACAATCAGCTGCTGGCGTTCTTCGGCGAACACTGGCTCTCCTTTGGGTCAGTAATGCGGATAATCCCGCGATTTCCGTGATGGCCATCACATGAAGTGGATTTAGTTGACTTTATCTTTGAACGTGTGGCTTTGTCAATGAAAACAACATGGACGCAGAAAGGTTCGTTCGGCGTCGGGGGGACATGTCCAGTCTTGGCGCGGGGAATTGGGCAGTTTGGGACTATGTCCACCCGCGGGCCGGAGGGCTGGGCATGCGCCGCGGGGGAAGGTGAAGCCTCGGGTGGGGCG
>NZ_MQTQ01000090.1:0-5470 GCF_020532805.1 Arthrobacter sp. SO5
GACCGGGGGCGTAGCCGTTCCCGGCGCTGCCACGGACGGCACGGCCAGTTACGGGGGCGGGGGCGGGCTGCTCAGACATCCCCTCAAGTCTAATGCCTCCCGAAACGACGGCGGTTCCAGTGCCCATGCAGCGCCGTCCCGTGCTAGTTTCACAAGTGATGCATTTCGTCGATCCCTCCCGAGAAGTCCTGGCCGAAACCCTGCTGGCGGCCGGTCCAGACTCCCCCACGCTCTGTAAGGGCTGGCGCACCAGGGACCTTGCCGCGCACCTGTACCTTCGCGAGCGGAAAGCCGCCGTCGGACTGGGCCTGGTGATCAAGCGTCTCGCCAAGGCATCGGACAACGCCACCGCCCAGCTGGCCGCCAAGCTCACGACCGCGGAGGACTACAACAAGCTGGTCAAGGCCTTCCGTGCCGGCCCGTCGGCGTTCTCCCCGCTGAAGATCAAGGCCCTGGACGAAAGCGCCAACCTGATCGAATACTTCGTGCACACCGAGGACGTCCGCCGCGCCGTCGACCGCTGGGCCCCGCGCGCACTGGACGCGGAGTATTCGGATGCGCTGTGGGACGAGCTGGTGAAGCGGGCCGCCATCCTGTACCGCGGTGTGGACCTGGGCATTGTCCTGGTGCGTCCCTCCGGGCCCCGGCACGTCGCCAAGCGTGCCCCCGTCTCCGTGGCCATTGTGGGCGAGCCGGGCGAGCTCCTGATGCACGCCCACGGCCGCACCCGCCACGCCCTCGTGACCTTCGAAGGCCAGCCGGACGCCGTCGCACTCCTCCAGTCAGCCGAGGTCGGTCTCTAGTCCCGCTCCGCCGAAACACAGCAACCGGAACACAGCAACGCGGGGTCACTTACCGCCCATAATCCCCTCCGGGATGGGCGGTAAGTGACCCCGCGTTGCTTAATGCCGGCGGTGCTAGCGGACTTCGAAGCCGGCGGCCCGGATCGCGGCCTTGACCTGGGCGATCATGTCCAGCGGTCCGAAGTGGAAAACCGACGCGGCGAGCACCGCATCCGCGCCTGCCGCCACGGCCGGCGGGAAGTGCTCTGGCTTGCCGGCGCCGCCGGAGGCGATGATCGGGACTTTAACGGCGGCCCGAGCCAGCCGGATGAGCTCGAGGTCGAAGCCGTCCTTGGTGCCGTCGGCGTCGATGGAGTTGAGCAGGATCTCGCCGACGCCGCGGTCGGCAGTTTCACGGGCCCAGGCGATCGCATCGATCCCGGTGCCCTGGCGCCCGCCGTGCGTCGTGACCTCGAAGCCGGACGCGGTGGGCTGCGAGCCGGGGCGCGTGCGGCGGGCGTCGAGTGACAGCACGAGGACCTGGGAGCCGAAGTGGCGGGTGATCTCATCGATCACGCCGGGCCGGGCGACGGCGGCCGTGTTGATGGCCGCCTTGTCCGCGCCGCTGCGCAGCAGCCTGTCCACCTCGGCCACACCGCGGACGCCGCCACCCACCGTGAGGGGGATGAAGACCTCCTCGGCGGTGCGGCGGACGACGTCGAACGTGGTTTCCCGGTTACCGGACGACGCCGTGACGTCGAGGAACGTCAGCTCGTCCGCGCCGCCGTTGTCGTAACGGTGCGCCAGCTCCACCGGGTCCCCGGCATCGCGGAGGCCTTCGAAGTTGATGCCCTTGACCACGCGGCCGGCATCGACATCCAGGCACGGGATGACGCGCACGGCAACACTCATGACTTCTCCTGGGGTTCGCTCACGGAAGGAAAATTTACGCCGGATCAGATCCGGCAGGCGTGGATGCTGCTGACCAGGATGGCGCGGGCGCCCAGGTCGTAGAGCTCATCCATGATCCGGTTGGTCTGTTTTTTCGGCACCATCGAGCGGACGGCCACCCAGTCCGAGTCGCGCAGCGGCGAAACGGTCGGCGATTCCAGCCCCGGCGTCAGCTGGGAGGCTTCGTCGACGAGTTCCTTGCGGATGTCGTAGTCCATCATGACGTACTGCCGCGCCACGAGAACGCCCTGCAAACGGCGGATCAGCACCTCGGCTGCCGGGTTCTGCTCACCCTTGCGGCCGATCAGGACGGATTCGGAACGCAGGATCGGTTCGCCGAAGATCTCCATGCCGGCGGCCTTGAGCGTATTGCCGGTTTCGACGACGTCGGCGATCGCGTCCGCGACGCCGAGCCGCACCGAGGATTCCACGGCACCATCGAGGCGGACGACTTTGGCCTTGATGCCGCGCTCGGCGAGGTAGCCGCGGAGCAGTCCGTCGTAGCTCGTGGCGAGCCGCTTGCCTTCAAGCTGTTCCACCGTGGTGAAGTCGCCCACCGGGCCGGCGAAGCGGAAAGTGGAGGCAGCGAAGCCCAGCGGGAGCAGCTCTTCGGCCTCCACTTCAGCGTCGAGAAGGAGGTCGCGGCCGGTGATGCCGACGTCGAGCGTGCCCTGGCCGACGTACACGGCGATGTCGCGCGGGCGGAGGAAGAAGAATTCAATATCGTTGTCCGGGTCCACCATGACCAGTTCGCGGGTGTCGCGGCGCTGGCGGTAACCGGCCTCGGCGAGCATGGCCGAGGCGGCTTCGGACAGGGATCCCTTGTTCGGGACGGCAACTCTGAGCATGGGGAGGTCTTTCTTGGTCAGGACGGCATCCGCCCAGGAAAAGTCGGATCAGAACAGTCGGTTCAGAACAGTCGGTTCAGGCACAGCGGCCACGTAGGGCACCGGATCCGCGGAAGGCGGCGGGCTACGGTGCGGACGCGGCTAGAGATGCTTGTAGACGTCTTCCAGGCTGAGTCCTTTGGCGAGCATCAGAACCTGCAGGTGATAGAGCAGCTGCGAGATTTCCTCTGCGGCGGCCTCATCGGATTCGTACTCGGCAGCCATCCAGACCTCGGCTGCTTCCTCCACGACTTTCTTGCCGATGCCGTGGACTCCGGAATCCAGTTCGGCGACCGTGCGGGAGCCCTCCGGACGTGCGGCTGCCTTCTCACTCAGTTCTGCGAACAGCGACTCGAAATTCTTCACACCGTCCAGCCTACTTGCTCGCAGCCGGGCAGCGCCTGCCGGGCCCTGGCATGACGGCGGGGATGTGAGCGATCGCACAGAAACGGGGACGCCGGCCGCGCCGGGCTTTCGCGGCCCGGCCGGGGAGGCCCAGGATGCGTCAGCTGAACTGTTGCAGTGTCACGGCCGTGGCCAGGGCTGCGGTGACGGCCTCGTGGCCCTTGTCCTCCTTGGAGCCCGGAAGCCCCGCCCGGTCGATGCCCTGCTGTTCCGTATCGCAGGTCAGCACCCCGAAGCCCACCGGCACCCCAGTCCGCACGGACACCTCAGTCAATCCAAGGGTGGCCGCCTCGCAGACGTATTCGAAGTGCGGGGTACCGCCGCGGATGACGACGCCGAGCGCCACGACGGCGTCGAAATGCGGCGCCAGCCGGGCCGCCGCGACGGGAAGTTCGAAGGTGCCGGGAACCCGCAGCACGGTGGGATCGCTGATCCCGGCGTCCTTCGCCGCGCGGAGGGCGCCGTCCAGCAGCCCGTCCATGATCTCCGTGTGCCAGCTGGCGGCCACAATGGCCAGCTTCAGCCGGGAAGTTTCCGCCGGCTTGAAGGTGCTGAGGTCAATCTGTGGTGCGCCGTGTCCGGCCATCAGGGATTCCTTGTTCTGCGTAGGTGTCGGGTGCGTAGCGAAGGCTGAGCCGGACCGCTCCGGGGCGGCCGCTCCGTCGATTTGGTAGTGCTTTGGTCCTGCTTTAGTCGTGCTTTAGTCGGGGGAGGCGTCGAAACCGCCGGGACCGGCAGCCGGCGCGGCCGGCTGCATGTCCAGGACCAGGCGGTGATCCATCCGGTCTTTTTTGGTCTGCAAGTAGCGGATGTTCTGCTCGCGGGACGGAACCTCGGTGGGTACCATCTCGACGACGCGGACGCCGGCCTGGGCCAACCGGTCCTGTTTGTCCGGATTGTTGCTCAGGAGGCGGACCTCATGCAGGCCCATGTCCGCGAGGATCTGGGCCGCGGCCTGGTAGCTGCGGGCGTCCACGGGAAGGCCCAGCTGTTCGTTGGCCTCCACCGTGTCGAAACCGGCTTCCTGCAGGGCATAGGCCTTCATTTTGTTCGCCAGGCCAATGCCCCGGCCCTCCTGGCCCCGCAGGTACAGCAGCGTCCCGCCGAACTCGTTGATCATCTCCAGCGCATAGGCCAGCTGTTCGCCGCAGTCGCAGCGGTAGGAGCCGAAGACGTCTCCGGTGAGGCACTCCGAATGGAGGCGGACCAGCGGCGCGGTCCCGTCGACCGGGGGCAGCGGCGAGCTGACCGCCAGGTGCTCAGCCCCGGTTTCCAGGTCGGTCCAGGCCTGCGCCACAAAGTCCCCGAAGGCGGTGGGCAGCTGCACGATGGGTCCCGAACTGACCGGGTGCGGCTGGCGCTCAGCCGACCGCCGCTCTTGAGCTTCCGACGTCGTCATCTTGTCTCCTCCATCACGCGGGGTCTGTTGCGTTGCGGGGTTGTCCGGCTTCAAGGTACGTCACCAGATCCGCAATCGAGATCAGTGGGCAGCCGTGTTCGACGGCGAAGCCCCGTAATTCGTCCAGCCGCATCATTTCTCCGTTGTCGCGTACTACTTCTGCGATCACGCCCACGGACTCGAGCCCGGCCAGCTGACACAGCTCCACGGCCGCTTCGGTGTGTCCGGGGCGTTCCCGCACTCCCCCCTTAACGGCGCGGAGCGGAAAAACATGCCCGGGCCGGGTCAACGCTGACGGCTGGCTCCCGGGATCGGCCAGAACGCGCGCGGTCAGGGCGCGGTCGGTGGCTGAGATTCCGGTGCTGACGCCCAGCGCAGCGTCGCAGGAAACCGTGTAGGCCGTGCCTTTGGCGTCCTGGTTGATTTCGACCATCGGGGGCAGCGCCAGCGCGTCGGCACGGCCGGCGTCGAGGGGTACACAGATGACGCCCGAGCTGTACCGGATGGTCCAGCCCATCAGGGCCGGGGTTGCGTGTTGCGCGGCGAAGATGATGTCGCCTTCGTTTTCGCGGTCCTCGTTGTCGACCACCAGGACGGGGCGTCCGGCGGCGATGGCACGGATGGCGTCCTCGATCCGATCGAGGCCCGCCCCCGGGATCCCCTGTGCCCCGAGCCCGGCGGGCCGGGCGGTGTCGGCAGACCGGGCAGCGTCGGCGGTGTCGGCGGACAGGGAGTGCCGCGCGGACAGGCCGGCGTGCGTGTCTTGGACGTGGTTCACGCCGTGGCCCCCTTCGCGTGTGCCGCTGCTCCCCCGCGTGCTCCCGAAAACGCGAGCAGGCGCTCAGTATACTTCGCCAGCACGTCGACTTCGAGGTTTACGTGGCTGCCGATGCCCTTCGCGCCCAGCCCGGTGTCGGCGAGGGTGGTGGGGATCAGCCCTACCTCAAACCACGGTTCGGGTTCGGGGGCCGGGCTCACGGCGGTCACGGTCAGGGACACGCCGTCGACGGCGATCGAGCCCTTCTCGGCAATGTACCGTGCCAGCC
>NZ_MQTQ01000090.1:5495-6539 GCF_020532805.1 Arthrobacter sp. SO5
GGAGCCGGTCCCAGTTCCCGAGCGCCTCGCGCTCCAGCAATTGGCCGACGCCGTCGACGTGGCCCTGGACGACGTGCCCGTCGAGCCGGCCGCCGGCCGGGACGCAGCGCTCCAGGTTGACTGTGTCCCCCGGGGACAGTTCACCGATAGTGCTGCGGATGAGGGTCTCCCCCATGACGTCGACGCTGAACTCCTTGCCGGTGATCGACGTCGCCGTGAGGCACACGCCGTTGACGGCGATGGATCCGCCCAGGGCGAGTCCTTCGGTGGTCCCGGGAGCGTGGAGCCGGAGCGTGGCGCTGATGTCGCCGTCGCGCTCAACAGCCAACACGTTCCCCTGCTCGGCGATTATTCCGGTAAACATCAGTTGCCTCCTGCGGCGGTGTCCGCGCCGGTACTGCGCGGGGTCGAATCGGATGAGCTGGTTGTGCGGGCGGCGCCGGCCGGGAGTGAACCTGTTGCCCGGGCGGGCCGAAGGTGCAGCCGCAGGTCGCGGCCGAGCTGCTGGACGGCCCCACCGGACGCCGCGTCCCATTCCCATTGCTGGGCGTCGGCCAGGGTGGTGATGCCGAGATCTGCCAGGGCGGGCGTGCCCGAGCCCAGGAGCGTCGGGGCGAGGTAGACGATGAGTTCGTCCACGAGTCCGGCAGCGAGGAAGGCGCCCAGGATCCGGGAACCGCCTTCCACCATGAGGTGGCGCACGCCGGCGGCGAACAGCTCGTCCAGGGCCTCGCGGGGGTCCCGGGTCGCCAGGTGCACCGCTTTGCCGTCCTCGCCGTTGATCGCGGCGCCCGCAGGGATCCCGCGGTAGCCCATCACGGCTCGCAGCGGCTGCCTGCCGGCAGGCTCGCCGTCGGGAGTGCGCGCCGTGAGCCGGGGATTGTCGACCAGCACCGTCTGGGTCCCGACCAGGATCGCGTCGATCCGGCCGCGCAGGGAGTGGTTGTCGGCGAGCGATTCCGGGCTGGAGATCCACTGGCTGGTGCCGTCGCTCGCGGCAATCCGGCCGTCCAGGGTTTGCGCGATGTGCAGCGTGACGAAGGG
>NZ_MQTQ01000090.1:6570-8169 GCF_020532805.1 Arthrobacter sp. SO5
CGGACGCCCGCGGCGCGCAGCGTGGCAGCACCCCCGGCGGCCGGATCATGAGGATCATCGACGGCATAGATGACGTCAGTGATCCCCGCGTCAATGATTGCCTGGGCACAGGGTCCGGTGCGGCCGCAGTGGTTGCAGGGCTCCAGCGTGACCACCATCGTGGTGCCGGCGAGGTCGCGGCCGGCGGCTTTGGCCTGCGCGATCGCGTCGGCCTCCGCGTGGGCCGTACCGGCACCGCGGTGGTGGCCGGTGGCCAGCGGGGAGCCGCCGGGGCGGATGACGACGGCGCCGACCAGGGGGTTCGCGCCCCGCGGCCCCTGCAGGGCGGCTTCGAGTGCCGCGTCCATGGCGGCAGCCTCGGCGGTGCTGAATCCGGCGCTGAATCCGGCGCTGAGCCCGGCGCTGAGCCCGGCGACGCCCGGGGCGCTCATTTAGCCACCAAAGAGTCCGCGAAGACGGTCTCCACCGTGACAGCCGTCTCCAGCTGCTTCGACGCGCGCCACCAGACGAAGAATCCGGCGAGCGTGAAAAAGCCATAGAACAGGTACATGAAGGCGCTGGCGTAGTAGCCGGCGGTGAACAGTAACGGCACACCGACGATGTCCACCGCCACCCAAATCAGCCAGAATTCGGTCCAGCCGCGGGCCATGCCGTAGGTCGCCAGCAGCGAACCCATGAAGGTCCACGCGTCGGCCCACACTGGTGGGTAGGAGCCGAGCGAATCGAAGATCGGGGTGAGGGCAGCGGTTCCGGCCACGAGGCTCAGAGCCAGGATGACCCGGGTCTTATTGCTTGCCCAGCGTGGCGCTATTGCTGCACCACCGGCGGAGGACTGCCTGCTCTGCTGCCAGCGGTACCAGCCATATACAGCGACGCCAATGAACATGACCTGCCGTCCGGCCTGGCCCCAGAGCGTGGCTGGAGTGGCCGAGCCGAAGACGTTGCCCAGAAAGACCGTCAGGAGCAGGAGGTTACCGGCGATGCCCACCGGCCAGGCCCAGACCCGGCGGCGCATGCCTCCCACGGCGCTGGCGAGCCCAAAAATGTTGCCAAGTACTTCCCGAAGAATCAGGACAGATCCACCGACCGGGATCTGCGCTTCGAAGAGCCACCGCAAGAGGTCCATGCGTGTGTCGTTCCTTCCCTCAAGAACCGCGATGGCTCCGGGGGTATACGACAGCACAATTCCGCGGCACCAAAAAGGCTCCGCAGTAACAGCTGTACGTGCTTCTCTCATCCAGACTTTAACTGTCGGTACCGGAGTTCCACCGGTTCAACCGTCCGCCGGCCCCTCCCGAAGGAAACGCCGACTCGCGGGTCGCGGACTATAACCGCCGGTTCGGACTTACACCGACCCCGGAGCACGTATGTGTGTTGCTATTCTGACACAACTGCGGGGTAGCACGGGCTATTCCCGCCCCGCCGCCAGGACTGGACATGCGCCACCGTCCCGCGGCCATTGGACATAGCCCCCTATGCCCATCCCCCGGACCCAGGACTGGACATGCCCTCCCGGACGCGCGACGAACACCGGACATGCGCCACCGTCCCCGCGGCCACTGGACATAGCCCCCTATGCCCATCCCCCGGACCCAGGAC
>NZ_MQTQ01000091.1:0-17309 GCF_020532805.1 Arthrobacter sp. SO5
TGCTCACAGCAGCCAGCAGCTGCCTCGGGAAAAGATCCAGCCCCCTCAAGCCCACTAATTCAGCAGTCTCCTAGGCACCCCCGGCCACCGACAGCTGGAAGTTGGCCTCAATCGGTAGCTGCACTGACCGCGACGACGCCCCCTTGAGGGTCGCTGATCACGGCGCTTCGAAATCCCGGAGTGTCCGCGGGCGCCATCACAATCGCACCGCCGAGAGCAACAGCATGCTGGGCGACGGCGTCGGCATCTCCGACGGCGAAGTTAACGCTCCAATGCGGTGGGACCTGGACGCCATCGGTGGCCGTCACCACCGCCACGACCCGGTCCGAACGCAGCCACAGCGAGAAAGGAACGTCCGGCAATGATTTGATCTCCCAACCGAACATCGCCCCGTAGAACGCCTGGGCACGTCCAACATCCGAGGTGTGCAGCGAACTCATGGCCCAGCAGTTCAGCTCATTGGCCAGCTCGACGCCGTCGTTCTCACCCGCCTGCCGCAGGCCGAAGGGGACGCCGGCAGGATCGGCGAGCACTGCAAAGCCGTCATCGGACCCGGGATCGGACGGCAGGAGGAGCCTGCCTTGTGCCCGCAAGGCGCGGGACTCCCCGACATCGTCAACACGGACGTGGGTGATCCAGCCCGTGGGCGACTGCGGCGGCGCCTGCCCGATGCCTGCCACCAACTGCCCGTGAAGGCGCGCGGCGTAGTAGTCGCCGTCGAGACCGGACGGCATCGGGACCGGTTCGTCGAAACTCCAACCAAAGAGCTGACCGTAGAAGTCTTTGGCGGCCCGGGGATCGGGCTGCCAGGTGTCGACCCAGCACGGCGCACCGACTGAGGACGTGTCTCGCGCTGTCATTGAGGAGATCCCTTTCGACCTGAGATGCCTGGTTCTTCTTCCTCCGCCAGTCTGATCATGCGCAGTTCGTCCTCCACCGCGCGGGAAGGCCAATAGTCCTTCGCCAGTTCACTTGCCCGGATCTTGTCTGCTGCCGGTACCAGCTTGCCGAGCAGCCCGGCAGCCTGAAGCAGTGCGATCAGCGCGGTGGTCCTGGCATCGGGCGCCTTGGCCTCAGGCTTCGCGGGAGCGGGCGTCCCCGCGTCGGATGCCCCGACATCAGCCGTCCCGGCACCGGTTGGCGCGGCATCCGACGCCCCGGATTCCGACGGCGGCCCGCCGACTGCCGCCCGAATCTCCTTCAGGAGCGCCGCCTCCGGGCCGTGGTCCTTCTCCGGGTACCGCGTCGATTTGAACAGGCCCAGGTGTTTTTCGCCGACGTGTTCCACGATGCCCCGTGACGCCATCCCCTCGTAGACGCGCGGGGCGGTGCCGGTGGCCCTGACGTTCTTCCCCTCCAGCCCGATGGCACCGATCAGCTCCAGCTCGGCCAGTATTGCCCCCGCCAGGGTGGTCCTGAGTACGAACATCGGCACCTCAGGTGTGCCGTCCTGG
The DNA here is from genome assembly GCF_020532805.1 of Arthrobacter sp. SO5. Classification (GTDB taxonomy): domain Bacteria; phylum Actinomycetota; class Actinomycetes; order Actinomycetales; family Micrococcaceae; genus Arthrobacter. The sequence goes on from NZ_MQTQ01000091.1 coordinate 1,455, forward strand.
TCGTTCGTTGCGAGAAGGAGGAAGGCCTGGGGAAGGTTCAGCTCCGCCGCCGTCGGCGTTTCAGCGTTCATACGAACATCGTGGCGCAGGCGGGCAGCCGCCACAATGGAAACTTACAGTCGTCGATGTCGGCAGCAGGCATAAGCTGATTCAAGAACGTCTCTTCCACCACCCTGGAGGTCATCATGGACACCGAAACCGCCGACGTTACCGGTCATGATGTCACCACCATCACCTGTGTGTGCGGCAACACCGTCACCAAGGACGGTTTGATCCAGGCCAATTCCCAAGGCGTCCCCGTCTACATCGGAGACAGCAGCCCGGTTCCCGCCGGGCTGGCGGAATGGCCTGCGGACGAGGATCTCTACACCCTGTGCCCCTCCTGCGGCCGCGTGTACCGTGACTCGGTCATCGAAGAGACAGGAACCGCGCCCGTTGCTTTCCGCGTCGACGTCACCACCGGCCCCATTGCCGAGGCCATCCGAGTCCATTGGCAGCTCAGCACCCAGGAATGAACCTTTGAGCGGACAACGGCGGGACCTCCCGCCGTCGTCCGCTTCCGACTGGTGGCTACTGGCTGAAGGGGACCTTTTCCCAGGCCAGAACGTCCGCGCCATCGGCACTGTTGCCGGCGACGGTGAACCTGACGTAGTTGGTGGCGTTGGCGGATCCGTCCACGGTGATGCGCTGCAGGTCATCGGCGGCGGGCTGGCCGTAGATGTCCAGCCAGGGTGAGCCCTCCGCGAGCGGCTGGTTCTCGGCGAAGACGTGGCTGTCGCCGTTGATGAGGTAGACCGGGGCGTCGAAGCTGTTGGTTTCGTCGATGATGGCCTGGACGATTTCGCGGAAGCCGGACATGGTGTCCGGGTTGGCGGTCGCGGCGGCGAGCAGCGACGGGTCGAACATGTCTGCCTGGGTCATCAGGACAACGGCGCGGTCGCGGCGGCGTTCGGCGTCAGCGAAGGTCTTGCGGATCTGGCCCAGGACGGCGTCCGTCCGGTGCTCAACTTCGGCCAACTGCTCGGGCGTGGCTGTGGTTTCGCCCAGGCCGGTCCACGGCTGCAGCGAGTTGTTGCTGCCCTGGATATTCAGCACGGAAAACGCCACCCGGTTCTGGGTGAAGCGGACGTTCTCCGGCAGCCCGAGGTCCGCCTGGGTCTTCACAGGCATGGTGGCGCCCAGGGTCTTGCCGGGCTCGTCGAAGAAAACATCCCGCAGCGTCTCGAGCCGTTCCAGCGGGTTGTAGGCGCCGTTGTTGGTGCGGTGGCAGTCCACCCACTCGTTGTCGCCCGGGGTGTAGACCAGCGGGTGCTCGAAGGTGTCGAACTGCGCGCGGATGTTCTGGAAGTACTCGTCCGAGCAGACCGAGGAGCCGTTCTTGATGTCGCCCACGTGGGTGACGAACTTCAGCGCGCTGTCGGCGTTGATGTCCTGGATGCGGGCGGGGAACTTCGCGATTTCGGCCTCGCCGTAGGGGATGTCGCCGATCACGCCGAACGTGAACCCCCGGCTGTTGGAAGTGCTGTCGGCGGTGTTGTCGGCGGCGGTGGCGGGCTGGGACGCAAGGAGTCCGAGCGCCAAGGCGGCTGCCGCCGTCGCCGTTTTGATGGTGTTTGAAGGCATGGCGGTGTTCCTTTACTTGGCGGGCTTGAGGTGTGCGGCTCAGGCCCCGCGGGCGGTCAGGAACTGCTGCAGCGCGGCGAGGTCGTCGGTGTTGATGTGGTCCACGCCGGCGTCGAAGAGTTCGTTCCAGACGGCTTCGCGTGCAGTGCCGGGTATGTCCGGGGTGGTCCAGAAGCGGACGCGGTAGCCATTGGCGTGCGAGTCGGCCACGTAGGCGCGCAGTTTGGCGCGCTCGGCCTCCGGCATCGGGCCCACGCCCTGCCAGGTGAAGAGCTTGGTCCAGTTGTCGCTGACCAGCGGCATCAGGCCGGCAGGCTTTCCGGAGGTGAGGTCCGCGGAACGGCCATCGTAGAAGCTGAAGCGCTTCTCCTGCGCCTGCATGGTGGCCAGCGGGCGGTTTCCGCTGATGACCGCGGTGACCGGGCCGGTCTTGGTGGTGCCGTGGCTGTATCGGCTCATGATGTCGCGGTGCTCGGCCAGTTCCTGCTCGATTGCGGCGTAGGTGGATTCGCCGTCGCTCTTGATGTCGATCAGAAGCTGCAGGCTGCCATCCCACTTCGGGTAGACGCTGTGGCCCTGGCCGCGGACCAGGTCCTGGAGCGGATCGAGGTAGAGGCTCTCGAGCGTCACGCCGGGCCGGACATCCGCGAGGTCGTGGGCCACCAGCAGCTCGCCGTCCACCAGCCACACGTCCGCTTCCACACTGGTGAAGCCATGCTCCAGCGCATCGAACAGGGGGCGGTCATGCTCGTAGTCGTTGTGCGCATGCGCCTGGGCAAGCGGCTGGCCGACGACGACGGGAGCCGGCCTGGTCGCCTCTGCCGGGGCCGGGGCTGAACTGGGAAGGACCATTGGCGTGCTGGGCCCGAGGGAAGCCCCTGCCAGTGGTTCCCCAAGTCAGCCTTCCAGGATCTGCCTGATCTTCCTCGCCGTGAACAACGGGCCCGTTTCAGAGTTCCCGGCAGTAGTAAGGCATTAGGGGCGTCGACCACCGTCGCCCGCCGAGGCCGCTGACCGCTTGGAAAATCGTCGGAAGTCTTGTCTTCATCATGCGCAGCCGGCGGAACGGCGTCCATCTGTGGAGAGCCGATCCTACGCCGCGATGAACAGTTCCCAGTCTGGAAAGGGATCCACGGGCAATGGTGGCCCGGTCTCCCCGGGTCCGACGGCGCCGGCAACGTCGTCCGGCCAGTCGGGCGGTTCCAACTCCCAGCCTTCACCCTCATCGCCGAGACCCTTCGGCCAGCGTGGTGGTTCCCAGTCCTGTTGTTCGCTGGCATAGGAGCGTCCCGCGGGTGAGATCCAGCCAGGTGGCTGGTCCCGGGTCGCACCTACCGGCTTCCACGCTGTGGTGTGTCTGAGTCGATGGTGGCGCCGGCAGGGCTGACCCAGGTTGGTGACGCCGGTGCTGCCGCCGTCGGCCCAAGCCAGCACGTGATCCGCTTCGTTGTCCAAGGAATGGTTATTGCAGCCCGGAAAGGTACACCGGCCGTCCCGTAGCCGCAACCATTGGCGCATCGCCTTCGGAACCCTGTAGCTGGTCCGGCCGATCTCCAGCGGCGCTCCGCTGCGCGGATCGGTGAGCACACGTAGGAATGATTCGGCACCATCCCCCACCAGCCGACGGGCCATGGACGGCGGAACGGGACCGTACCCATCCAGCGAGGCCGGTTCCGTCACGGCGCCTAGAAGAGACAGCACCGGCACGGTCACCAGGACCTGTGCCCTGGGTGACGGAGTTCCTTCCGTCACCCCCGCCAGCAGCCAGGAAGCGGCGACGTCCGCACGGAGCTGAGTCAGGGTGCGGGATTCGTCCGGCCCCTGCAGGGCACGCGCCGCTTCCGTGGCCCGGGACCACACACCCACCGCCGCATCCGCAGTCAAATAGGCCGAGAGCCAGGCCATGCCGTCGCGGTCCGGCATGTATTCCAGCCGACGGTCCTCCGCACCTTTGCGGTGGCGTGCTTCGATGCTTTCAGGATGGTGCAGCTCACGCCATCGGCGCGCTTTGGCCCGGAACCTTCCCGGCACCAGCTCCCCCGCCGGGCAGCCACGCGCAGCAATGGCAGCTTCGGGGTCAAGGAAATGAGTCTCCAAAGCAGCCGCCGCAGCGGGGTCCAGACCGGACGTTTCATCACACATCACCCGCGCGTGTTGCCAGGATATGCTTCCTGCCTGCAGCGCGGACAGCGTCAGGGGCAACCGGGTGGTCAGGGTGGCTGACTCCGACAGGAGCGCCGCCGCCGATCGTTCACTCACGGTCAGGACGCAGGCCACCTCTGCTGTCACCGCCATTTCCTGGGCCATGCGCGCCTGCGGGGAAGCAGCTGCGGCGGCCATAGCGGCGGCAGCGCGGGCATATCCGGCGGCGAAGTGGACTTTCAACCCGGCCACCCTGGCTTCCATGCTGACCACCTCAGCCATACCGTCCAAGCACGCGTCGGCTTCGTCCCGAAGAGGGTCGGCGCGAGTCGAGGCCGCGTTCCCGGCTCCGCGACCGGCAAAAGCAGCCAGCCTGGCAAGGGAGGCCTCCATGGCTTCCAACGTATGCGCAGCTGCTCTGCCTTCCATACCCACAGCATGGCAGGAGCCACCGACATTTAGCGTTGGCGTCAGGGTTGCAGGCTGGTTCCGTCATCCAGGATCTGTCTGATCCCGAACTCCCCCGCGGAGAACATCCGCGGATTGTCGTCTGAGTTGCTCAGCAGGGCGGTGGACAGGATGAGGGCCCAGCCCCGGGCCCGCATCCAGGTGTCCCCGTCCACTGCGGGGCCAATGGCGCCCATAAAGCGCTGGCGGGCGCGGGCGTCGAACATCAGCCAGGCCACCGCAAGATCGACAGCCGGGTCCCCTGCGCCGACGTCGCCGAAATCGATGACGCCGGCCAGCGAGCCGCCGTCCGCCAGCAGGACATTGCCCGGGTGAAGGTCCCCGTGGAGCAGCATCGGCGGACCGTCCCAGGCTTGAGCGGCACGGGCCTGCGCCCACACCGCTCTCAGCGCTGCCGCCTGCGGGTAGCGTTCGCGGTCCCGGAGCCGTTCCACCACCGCAGCGTCACGTTCCAGCAGCGGAACGCCGCGGAAAGGATTCACCGGGACGCCGGTTTCGGCGGGCACGTGGAGGGCGCGGAGGAAACCGGCCAGGCCCTCCGCGGCCGGCCCGCGGCCTGCGGGGCCGACGTCGGCCGCGGCGGCTCCGGGGACCCACCGCACGATGCTCCACGGCCAGGGAAAGTCCGACGTCGGCCGGCCGGCATGGACGGGGACGGGAACCGCCACCGGGGAGCGGAGGGCTATGTCCGGAAGGTAGCGCTGCTCATGAAAGATCAGCGGCACGGCCTCCGCTCTGCGCGGCAGCCGGACGGCCAGGTCGTCGCCGAGCCGGAAGGTCGCGTTGTCCCAGCCGTTCGCGACCCGCACCAGAGGACGGTCGGCGAGATCGGGCCGCTGGTCCCGGACCAGGCGCTGGACGACGGCGTCATCCACTTCCAGCGTGGCTGGAGGCATTCCCGCCATTCAGGAGACCCTTCTTCCGTTTCAAAGCTCGCGATAGTAGTAAAGCATTGGGTCTGTCTGGTTGGGTTCGGTGTTGGTGAACCCGTGGGCTTCATAGAAACGGCGCGCATCGGTGTCCTCGCCGTCCACGTTGATCTCAAGGAGTGCGCCGCCCCGGTCGCTTACCAGATCGAGGGCCGCGTCCAGGAGTGCGCTGCCGAGGCGGTGACCGCGGAGCTCTGGACGGACGTAGAGCTCGTCGAGGATCGCGACCGGCCCTCGGTACCAGACATTGGGCCGGAAACTCAGCACAGCAACCCCGCTCGCTGGCTCGCCGGTCAGCAGGACCACCACGTCGTCCCCCGCCAGGAGTTGCGTCAATCGTGATTCAAGCTCCTGGGTGCCGGGCGTCGGCGTCGAGAATTCAGTGTTGAAATCATGAAGCAACCGGGCAACGACGGCGGCGTCGTCCAGCGTCGCCCGCCGCGGCCTCGGGCCGCCTGCAGAATCGTCGGAAGTCATGGCTTCATCATGACGAGCAGGCGAAGCGGCGTCCATGCTCACCTCCTATCAGGATCCCGAGTGCGCTTGGGGCCTGTTGGAGCGTGCGTAGCATGCCGCAGAAACGGTGCGGCGCTCGAGCCGACCCAGGCTTCGCAACCAAGCACGAACCTGCACTTTATTGTCAGTCGCATAACCTACGATGAGCTCAACGTAAATATTGGGGGAATCAGTGGGTGCTCAAATCGCCGTGCCGCACGGAGTTGCAGTTCTGGATATACACGATGGTCGTTGGGGACTGTGGCAGGTCTCAGTGAATGCCGCTGGCGGCCCGATGCGCGCATCGTCTACCAACGCCATTGTCACCGATGGATTTGACGGCGCGGCCTTCGACTGCGTTTCCTACAACCGGCCTTTGCTGCTCTCCGAACGAGCACTGGCCGCCTGCCGGGAACAGCGCGTGCTGGATTGGGTCCGGCTAAAGCCCGAGGTCTTCCTTCAAGACTGTGAATCTTGGGTTGCTGCACTCCAACAAGACTTCTGGGACGAAAATGACCGGCGGCTGGCTCACAACCTTCAGCTTTCCGCAGACCGCAAGGCAGCCAAGGCAGCCGGTGCACTCGTACCGGATACAAAACGACTCGCTCCACTGCAAGACATAGATTGGCCGGCCCCGCCGCCATCTTCAGCTTGGGAATCGGATCCCGCTTGCACTAAGCCCGTTTCTGAAGAAGCACTTCGGATCGCGAGGGGTTGTATCCGTCTTTTGAATTACTGGCTCGATATCGAATCTGACCGGACTCGCAAAAACAGGTCGTATTTCCACGACGCGGGCACTGTCATTAGACCGTGGCCGATCCCCGCCAACGAACTGTCCATGGCCAACTGACCGACCGCAGCACATCCAAATCTTCTCGTGACACACGCCCCCCGGGCTGGTCGTGCTGCCCAAATTACTTCAGACCGAGGAATGTCCACCATGCCTCTTTCCTTCACCGCCATCGATTTCGAAACAGCAAATTCCCGCCGAGGATCCATCTGCTCGGTTGGGCTCACCAAGGTCACCAACGGTGTTATCACAGCGTCCACATCATGGCTGATCACCCCGCCAGACGACGCAGGTTTTGACGACTTCAATATTGGAATCCATGGCATCACGGCACACGACGTCCGGGATGCACCTGACTGGTCGTCGTCACTGTCCAGAATCTTGGACTTCATTGACGGGGACATCGTCGTTGCCCACAATGCTGCCTTCGATGCCGGGGCCCTTCGTGAGGCATGCGACTTTGCTGGGCTAGCATGGCCGACAATCGACTACACCTGCACCCTCGTAATGAGTAGGGCGCTCCTAGATCTCCCCGCTTACAAGCTGCCGTGGGTAGCCGAGGCCTTGGCTCTCCCGTCATTTGACCATCACGACTCCGGCGCCGACGCGACTGCGGCCGCCCAAATTGCCATCGCGCTGGCGGAATCCCAGGGGGCAATCACACTGCAGGACCTTGTCGCGTACGCCGGCGTCAGAATGGGCCGGATCGACCCTGACTCTTGGAGCGGCGCTCGGAAAGCTTCCAACCCTGCGCGGGTACGGCTAAATCTCGACGGGCTGGAGATCGATCCGAACGGCCCGATGGCAGGGGAGGTCGTTTGTTTCACAGGGAAGATCTCTTGGGTCCGGGAAGATGCCCAAGCAATGGTGATCCGACATGGTGGTTCCATTTCTACGAAACCAACGAAAAAGACGACCATCCTGGTCACTGGCGACTTCGACGAGCGCACCTTTCGCCCTGGCATGAAATACAGCTCAAGCCTTGCAAAGGCCTTTGCGCTCGTCGACGGCGGCCAGACTCTCGAGATCATGACGGAAGCGGACTTCCGGCAGAAACTCGAACCCACTGAAGGATTTCGCGACTTGGCTCTTCAGGACATCGGTCACTCTTTGTAGGTGGCGTCCAGCTTCGTCCTTCATTCCTGATGCTCGCAGGCAACTGGACGCCAAGAAAGTCAGCGGCAGCACCGCATAGTTTGGAATGCCGCCTGATCCGACAGGAATCTGCGGATTCCGACGGCGGACCCGCTCACCTACGTCGCCCAGTCGTCGTCGCCGAACGCCCGTCCGCGGAAGTGCGCGCGGAGGTACTCCCCCACGACGGCGGCGCCCAGATCCCCGGTCTCCGTTGCCACGACCCGGCCGTCGATCCTGCGGGCCATCCGAGCCACGAACCGTTCCAGGCCCGGGTCATTGCCCAGCCGGAAGAACGTGGCCTGCGCGCCGGCCCGCCCCAGCCGGTCCAGTTCGGCGACCGTCACGCGGATGGTCTCGGGCTCGGGCGGATACGCGAACCACGACTCGCCGTCGGCGAGCAGGTGCGCGGTGGGTTCGCCGTCGGTCACCACCAGCAGGACCGGCTGCATGGACGGGTGCTGGCGGAAAAACCGGCCGGCCAGCAGCAAACCGTGGTGCAGGTTGGTGCCCTGCTCCCGCAGGGCCGGCAGGGCCGTGAGCTCGCCGATGTCCATGGACTGCGCGTAGCGGCCGAAGCTGATCAGCTGCAGCCGGTCGCCGCGGAACCTGGTGGTCACCAGGTGGTGCAGGGCCAGCGCCGTGCGTTTCATCGGCACCCAGCGCCCCTCGGCGGCCATCGAGAAGGACACATCCACCAGGAGGGCGACGGCGGCCTGCGTGCGCGCCTCGGTTTCCGTGACCTCGATGTCGTCCATGGCCAGGCGCAGTCCGTGGCGCGGGTCGCCGCCGTCGGCGATGGTCCGGCGGATCGCGTTGGTGATGGTCCGGGTGACGTCCCAAGGTTCGGCGTCGCCGAACTCCCACTGGCGGCTGGAGCCGGTCTGCTCCCCGGCCGCCCCGGCAACCCGCGTTTCCCGCCGCCCCTGCCGGCCGGAGAGTTGCTTGGCCGTGTCCCGCAGCAGCGACCTGCCCAGCCGCCGCATGGCCTGCGGTGAGAGGCTGAGATCGCCGTCGGCCCCGCGCCGGAGGTAGCCGCCGTCGTGCATGGCCTTCTCGATCTCCGCAAGGGTGCGGGCCGAGACCGCCGCGTCCTGCCCCAGCTGGCGGGCCAGGGCGTCCAGGTCCAGGTCGTCGAGGTGTGAACCGTTGTAGTCCTGGGCGAGCTGTTCGGCGAGCTCGTCAAGTTCGGCGAGGTCCTGGAGCACGCCGGTGCCGTCGCCGAGCCCGAGTCCCTCCTCGCCGTCGAAGCGTTCGGAGCCGGACCAGTCCTCCCCGGGGCGCAGGGCCTGCAGGTTCGCATCGAGTTGGCCCAGCTGTGCCATAAGTTCCGGCGAGCCGAACGCCTGGGCCGAAAGATGCATCAGCTCCTCGCGCTGCTCGGCGGACATGGACTGCATGAGCCGCTGGGCGGCGGCCGCGCGCTGGGCGAGCGCGTCCACCAGTTCCTCGACCGACTGCGGGTTCTCCGGGAAGTACTGGCCGTGCTTGGCCATGAATTCCTGGAAGTCCGCGTCGGTGTCCTCGCCGCGGCGGTGTTTGTCGAGGAGCCCGTTGAGGTCCTGCAGCATCTCGGCGACGGCCGCGCGGTCCTCCTCGGTGGCGCCTTCGAGGGCCTGCTTCATGCCGGCGAACCGCTGGTCCAGGACTTCGCGGCCCAGCAGGTCCTTGATCCGCTCGTAGGCTTCCCGGGCGGTGCTGGACTGCCAGTCATAGGAGGCGAGTTCGTTGACCGCTGCCGCCGTGGACTTCGGGAGGTTCTGCAGCTGCATTTCCCGGAAGGCACGGTCGGAGTTGTCCATCATGGCGTCGCGGGCCAGCTGTTTGCGTTCCTCCAGCACCGCCGTGTCCAGCAGCTTCTGCACCTCGTTGAGGGTGCCATCCAGCCGGTGCTGGCCCAGCAGGTCTTTGCGCCGCTGCTGGACGCGGCCGGCGAGGTCGTCCAGTCCTTCCCGGTTCCGGCCGCCGCGCCGCAGATACTCCTGCAGGGCCTGCCGGGGCGAGTAGCCGGCCATGACGTCCTCGGCGACGGCGTCCAGCGCCTCCGCCAGGTCCACCGGAGGGGCGAGCGGATCGGGCCCGCCCGCGTAGCGGCTGTACCGGGACCGGTGGTGTGCGGTCATGAGGCCTCCTGTGGCTACCCGTAGACGGTGGCCTCGTCGTCGGACTCCTTGGAGATCCGCCGGGCGAGGTAGAGGCCTTCCAGGGCCAGTTCGACGGCGGCGGCCCGCTGACCGTCGTTGGTGGCGCCCAGGCGCTCACCGATGTCGTCGTAGAGGCTTGATCCGTTGAGCGAGGGCAGGTTCCCGAGGAACTCCCGCGCGGTGACGAGTTCGCCGGTGGTCACGGTGGTGTGGCCGTCCAGTGCGGCGACGAGTTCTCCCATGTCGAGGCCGTGGAAGTGCGCCCGCACGGCTTCGGCGGTGGCCATGCGCAGGAGGTGGTCCAGGATGTCCTGTTCCCGGCCCTCCTCCCCCGACTCGAACTCGATCTTCCCGGCGAGGACTTCCACGGCGGCGTCCAGGTCGATGATCCGGGCGACGGCCTCGTCCTCGCCGCGCACGCTGGCCCGGCGCAGGGCGGCCGCGGCGACGGTTTCGGCGCCGGCGATGGCGAACCGCGCGGATACCCCGGAGGTCTGGTTGATCGCCGGGGACTGCCGCAGCGCCCGGGTGTAGCGGGCCAGGATCTCGAGGATGACGGGCGGGACGCCGGCCACCAGGTGGCCCTCCTGCCGGATGACGGCCACCTCATCCTCGAGCTCGATCGGGTAGTGGGTGCGGATCTCGGCGCCGAAGCGGTCCCGCAGCGGCGTGATTATCCTGCCGCGGTTCGTGTAGTCCTCCGGGTTGGCGGACGCGACCACCAGGACGTCCAGCGGCAGCCGCAGCACGTAGCCGCGGATCTGGATGTCGCGTTCCTCCATCACGTTGAGCATGGAGACCTGGATCCGCTCGGCGAGGTCGGGGAGTTCGTTGATGGCGATGATGCCGCGGTTGGAGCGCGGCACCAGGCCGTAGTGGATGGTTTCCGGGTCGCCCAGGCGGCGGCCCTCGGCCACCCGCATCGGGTCGACGTCGCCGATCAGGTCGGCGACGGACGTGTCCGGCGTCGCGAGCTTCTCGACGTACCGTTCCGAGCGGTGGCGCCACGCCACCCGGAGCCGGTCCCCCTCGGTGAGGACGCGGGCGCGGGAGTGCTCCGTGAGGGGTTCGTACGGGTGTTCGTTCAGTTCCGAGCCCTCGATCACCGGCGACCACTCGTCCAGCAGCCCGGCCAGGGTGCGCAGGAGCCGGGTCTTGCCCTGACCCCGTTCGCCGAGCAGGACGACGTCGTGCCCGGCGAGGAGGGCCCGCTCCAGCTGGGGCAGGACGGTGCGGCTGAAGCCGAACATCCCGGGCCAGGGGTCGCGGCCGGCGGCGAGCGCGGCGAGCAGGTTGTCGCGGATTTCGCGGCGTAGGTCCTTGTGAACGTGGCCTGAGGCACGCAGTTCACCAACAGTGAAGATTTCGGGACGGTCAATCACTCCTCCACCGTAGACCTCGCCTCGGGACCATGGCACCCCCTACCGCTCCGCGATTTCCCCATCCCTCGCAAGCTCGGGCGGGGACCCCTATCGCTACGCTTAGAACGTGATGACAGCAGCAACGCCTGGATCTTCGGCGGAGCACCCACGGCAGGGCACGCTCCTGCTTCTGGTGCGCCACGGAGAGACACCGACGACGGGCATGGTGCTGCCGGGCAGGGCGCCGGGACTGCACCTGTCGGACCGGGGCCGCGCCCAGGCGGAAAGGGTTTCCGAACGGCTTTCTGGCCTGCCGGTAGACGCCCTGTATTCTTCGCCGTTGGAGCGCGCCTGCGAGACGGCGGAGCCAACGGCGGGCCGCACCGGACTGGCGGTGAAGCACGACGACGGGCTGCTGGAGTGCGATTTCGGCGGGTGGACCGGAGCCGCGATCGCCGAGCTGACGGCCCTGCCCGAGTGGCAGACCGTCCAGCACAGCCCGTCCCAGTTCCGCTTCCCGAACGGCGAGAGCTTTCCGGAAATGCAGGCGCGGATCGTCGGAGCGATCGAGGCACTATGTGCGGCGCACGCCGGCGGTGTGGTTGTGTGCTTCTCCCACGCCGATCCCATCAAGGCCGCGGTGGCCCACGCCCTGGGCACGCCGCTGGACCTCTTCCAGCGCATCATGATCAGCCCGGGCTCGGTCTCGGCCATCTCGTTTGTGGAGGGCCTGGATCCGGCCGTACTGATGGTGAACTCGACCGCGGAACCGCTCAGCGGGCTGAGGTCACAGTGAGTTGGGGCAGCCGGTGTCCGGCCGGGAGCTGACCCTGCTCAGCGAGGGCCGCGTCGAGGTGCTCGGACGTATCCTGCGCAGCAGCAACGAGACGTTCCTGGTGCAGCTCAGCCACGGTGAGGACACCGCGCAGGCGGTGTACAAGCCGCAGGCCGGCGAACGTCCGCTGTCCGACTTCGAACCCGGGCTGCACCGGCGCGAACGCGCGGCCTACCTGCTCAGCGAGGCGCTGGGGTGGGGCATGGTGCCGCCCACGGTCATAAGGGAGGACGCGCCGCTGGGGGTCGGCTCGCTGCAGTGGTTCATCCAGTGCGACTTCCAGGAGCATTACTTCACGCTGTTCGAGGACGTCCCGGAGACCCATCGCGAGCTGGCCCGGATCGCTCTATTCGACTACATCGCCAACAACACCGACCGCAAGAGCGGCCACGTGCTGCGCGGCGACGACGGCCGGATCTGGGGCATCGACCACGGGCTGTGCTTCTCGGCAGCGTTCAAGCTGCGCACCGTGATCTGGGACTTCGCCGGGGAACCGATTCGGGAGGCGCTGCTGGCTGATATTGCGCCGCTTGCCGAGTCCGTCCCGGCCGCGCTCGCGGAGCTGCTCGACGACGACGAGGTCACCGCCCTGCAGCGCCGCGTCCAGCGGATGCTGCTCGCCAGCGCACTGCCGGTTGACCGCACCGGCATGCGCTACCCGTGGCCGCTCGTTTAGCCGCATACCCTTCCGTTGCCCGAGCTGGGATACGCGGACCGCCGACAGAGCCGACCAGCCGCCAAAGGGGCGGATGGCACCGATAGGGTTGGCGGCCGGTACGGCCACCGACAGGGTTCGGCACTTCCAAACAATGCGTCACTTGTCATGAAGGTCCTGCTGTTCGGCTCACCGGGCGGCAACGGCCGCGGTTGAGGCGAATGGTGCGGGCTGCACGGCCCGTCCGTGGCATGCACCTATTGCGGTTCTGGGTGGCAAAGGCTACGGCTCGTCGGACCGGAAATTCAGCTTCGGGTTTGTACTAAAAGGCTTCGGTAGTAGTCCCTCATGGTCGTATGAGAAATTTCGAAGCCGCGAACGCGCCCCTGTTCAGACTCTAACCAAGCGTCCCGCCAAGGGGTCTCGGTGTGCGTGAGTTCACGCAACGCCCAACCTGTACGACCGCCGTAAATCTCTACGACCTGCTGGGCAAGTTCACTATCGCGCTTGGGTACATCCACGCCGGAACCGTGGGGCCACTCACCTATCAGAACAGCGCCGCGATGGTAAGGGTAGAGAGAGGCTACGACCGGTCCATGTTTCCAAGCCTGGATCTCGTCCCTAAACATCGGCCTATCTGTCAATGCGAGGCTCCACGCGTTGCAGTAGTACATGAGTTTCTGGAGCTTGAGGGTTTCGACAGGGGCGAGTTTTGACAGTCGCTCATAAATCAACCCGGCCAAGTTCAATGCTTCATTTGTAGCCGGCATGTCAACCCACTTTCTGAGCAAAGGCCTCAAGGCCATTGACGGAGGACCCAAGGCGCCCTGACGCCGGTTCTTCAAGGAACTGCTCCACATCAGGTTTGGTCGCAGACTCAGCGGTGCGAGCCATAACGATCAATGCGGCCACTAGCTCGAGAATAGCGTCAGAGGATTCTGGAAAAGCATATTCTTCTAGCGAGTCGGCAGTGAGAACACCCCACGGCACAGACTTGTTCCTGTTGGGACTTCGTCCGATTACACCTACTCGGACAGCTGAACGCCATCCCGGATGGTCTTTTGGCACTCGGGTCCGTTTCTTCACATGGCTGATGCGACCATCCTTAAGGAGTTTGAACATCCCGTACTTGTCATTCGTCCGCAAGTGCTCCACCGTTGGCGCATGCCGCCCAGGCATAGCCGAATGATGAAACGACGTGAGCGCTTGAATGTTGGCGTCTGACGTTGAAGTGCCTGGCTGCACCTCCGGCGTGGCGGCAATAAAGAAGCAAACTCGAACACTGGGGATGCCTGCCGAGTTCAGCAGCCGGGCAGCAAGCTCCACAACTTGAACCTGAAAGTCCTCCGACCCCTCCGGCGTCCAGCCTCGACCACTAACCTTGGCAAGGTATTGAATTTCTCTACGAACCTCGGCCAGCGCTTCCTGAATACCTATTGCCTTTGCCGTGTCGACCTTGGCCACTAAGGCTTCAACGGTCTTGTCCTTGGCGGCCGTTATGACTCCTTGAAGGATGACGCATAACGCAACGCTGACCAACCCAACCCACAGTAGTACGTTCGCCAGGGTCGGGTCAGCATTTACCCAGATTCTCGAAGCGCCGCTGCATATCGCTCCACAGGCACTAACTATAACCACGACAATGCCGACGGTTCGCCTAGCCCACCAAGGCATCCGGGCCGCATCTTTGTTTGCGGTCTCTACAGCCATGCCTGCCTCGCACTCATCTTTCACTCCTATGAACAAATTCTCCCAAAACCATACCGGAGACTTAACGTGGGACGTCGGAGACAGCAGAAGAGCAGCGGCCCCAGCGGCCCTTTCTACCAACCCGTCTGGATCGTCACGAGCCACCTGTGGGGTCTCCCAAATCGGCGAGAAGGTGAACATCTTTGATCCTCGGGTGAGCAAGTAGCCCCATTCGCCGGGGTCGGCGAATGGGGCATGCGAGCAACGTCATCATTATCAGGAAGAAAGCCGGGCCGATGCGAAAACGAGGGGAAACTATTGCGTGGGAGCAAATAGCCTTGGCTGGGGTTCTCGATAGCTTGATCTGTAAGATACCAAGGATTCTCCGTGGCCCCGATGACCTCTACGAGCCTCCCGCTCAGATGCAAAGTGTCGCCTTCGCCGCCTCCATGATCTCCGCCTCCGAGGCCCCGGGCCGACCGTAGGCGATGTTGTCCCTAATGGTCCCGCCGACCAGCCAGGTGTCCTGCAGCACCATGCCCATCCGCGAGCGCAGCTCGTGCCGGGACATCGCGGCGACGTCCATGCCGTCGAGCGTGATTCGCCCGGCGTCGAGCTCGTAGAAGCGCATCCCACAACCCAAACACGGCGCTTGCAGTTCGGAGCAAACATGCGTAATTCAGCGGCACGCGGGGCGCGTTGGGTGATCGCTCGGTGTCCCACTCTAAGGCTTGGCATCGTCTCAACACGGCGGTTATGGATCGGAACTGCGGTGCAGAGGGACGCGCGACGGTCCGTGAGCGTCGCTATGCGGGGGCTCTCAGAGGCTCGAGGGCGGCTAGGACGAGGTCGAGGCCGAAGTTGAACTCCTCCGCCGGGTCGTAGCCGGCAGCGACGAGCGCCGCGGCGGACTCATTGAGGTAGGGGAACTCGTCAGGAGGAAGCTGGGGCAAGTAGACGTCCTCGCCCATGTCCGCGAACTCATCCGCCGTGTCGAACGGCAGGCTGGCTTCCTGCAGGGCGAAACCGTAAACATAGCTGTCGAGCAACCAGTTGGCGTGCGTCGCCATCAAGACCGTGAAGCCAGCCCTCCGCAGGCAGGCGGTGACCGCTTCGTGGTGGCGAAGGTTCGCAGGCCCCGGCGATGTCCGCGACTCCATTAGGCCGTTCGCCCACGGGTGGCGTGCGAGAACCTGTCGGGCGGATACCGCCCGCCGTCGTATCGCCGACTGCCAGTCGGTCTCTTCGGGCGGGAGCTCGATCTCCTCGAACACGACGTCGATCATGGCGTCCAGCAACTCATCCTTGCTCGCCACATAGTGGTAGAGCGACATCGCGCCCGCGCCGAGCACGCCAGCCAGCCGACGCATGCTCAGCCCGTCGACCCCGTCGCGGTCGGCGAGCCGGACCGCCTCGACCACCACCCGCTGCTTGCTCAACCCTGCATCTGACGCGACCTGGCGTTGTTTTCTTGCAGACACGGGTCTCCTCGCTCTCTCAAAAGGCTTGACATTAGTACAGCGTACGCTCACACTCGAGCGTACACCGTACGTCGTACGGTGTACGAGCCAGCGAGAGTCGCTGCTCGGA
>NZ_MQTQ01000091.1:17394-18550 GCF_020532805.1 Arthrobacter sp. SO5
GCCGTCCAGCACCGCTACGGCCCGCCCTCAGTGCTCGAGTCGTCCGAGGTCGGGCTACCGCTACCCGGTCGAGGCGATGTGCTCGTCCAAGTGGGCGCGGCCTCGGTTCACCCTGGCGACTACTTCGTCATGACCGGTGAGCCGTACGTGGTGCGCCTGGCGTACGGACTCCGCCGGCCGCGCCACGGCATCCCTGGCAGGGACCTCGCTGGCGTGGTGGCAGCGGTCGGGAAGGATGTCACCGCTTTCCGCCCCGGCGGCGAGGTGTTCGGCTGGAGCACCGCTGGAACGCTCGCGGAGTACGCCTGCGTCCCGGCGGACAACCTTGTGTCCGTGCCCGCCAACGTGTCGGTCGTGGACGCGGCAGCGGTGCCCACGTCGGCCATGGCGGCGTTGCAGGCGTTGCGTGAGATCGCGAACGTTCAACCGGGCCAGACGGTGCTGGTCACGGGCGCGTCGGGCGGCGTGGGCTCCTTCGCCGTACAGATCGCCAAGGCGTTTGGCGCCGAGGTGACGGGTGTGTGCAGCACCCGCAACGTCGACTTGGTCCGGTCGCTCGGTGCCGACCACGTAGTTGACTACACGAGGGCCGACTTCACCCGCACCGAGAAGCGCTACGACGTCATCCTCGACAACGTGGAGGCCCAGCCCCTGGCGGATGTCCGCCGAGCGCTGACGCCCACCGGCACCCTCATCCCCAACAGCGGACGCGGCGGCCGCTGGCTCGGCCCCCTCGGTCGGATCGTCAAAGCGCGCGTGCTGTCCGGGTTCGCCCGTCAGCAGCTGAGGCCCTTCCTGTCGGTCGAGAAGCGCCAGGACCTGCTCACCCTGGCCGACCTCCTCGCGACCGGGCAGATCACGCCGGTCATCGACCGCACCTACCCCCTCGACAAAGCAGCCGACGCCCTCCGCTACGTCGGGGCCGGCCACACCCGGGGGAAGGTCATCGTCACCGTCTGACGATCGGACTGACGAGAACGACCCAACCCGTACGTGTGCACGCCCAGACCTGCCGCCACTCCGGCGGACGGACCGCTCCTCTTGAAAGACGAACCGATGACCATCCGACAAAAAACCTCGAACCTGCTCGACAACCCACCGATCCCCGTGCAGGCCAAGCTCGCCGCCGCATGGACCAGCCTCATGTTTCTCGTCA
>NZ_MQTQ01000091.1:18607-53784 GCF_020532805.1 Arthrobacter sp. SO5
TTGATGTCCATTTTCTTCGTGATTATCGCGATCCCGGCCTTGATGATCATGCTCTCCATGACGCTGCCCGCCCGTGTGAACCGCGCCACGAACCTCGTCGTTGCATCGCTGTACATCCCCGTCATGGTGTTCAACGCGGCAGGGGCGTCCTGGGACTACGCCTTTTACTACGCCCTCACTATCGGAGTCGAGGTGCTGATCCTGGCCTTCATCCTGCGCGCCGCCTGGACCTGGCCCCGCACCACACCATCGGCGACCATGCCGACCAGCCGTGAGGCCGATCGCGCCCTGCCGCAAGCGTGAACCAAGGAGCAGTCCCCGTCCTGTTCGGAGCCATCTGCGTCGATGCCGCGGCGTCAACGCCGGATCGGCTCGTGCGATCCACCAAGGACATCCTCGCGTTCGCGGCAAAGGACAGCTGGACACACCTACCGCGCACATGAAGCCGCGCCCCTTCGCACTGTCGAGGGCTTGGGCGCAGAAGGAGGACCCCACCAGTGCGGCGGGGTCCTCCTCTGCTGCTCAGGACCGCGTTAGCTGGACATCTTCTTTAGGGGGTTTTGCTTTGTGCTGCTTCCGTCCGGAGCCGGCGGGCGTCATAGTCGGTCAGGAATGACTGGCGCTCGAGTGTTCGCACGCTGTCCTTCACTGCCTTCACGTAGCTGCCGTGGTTCCGGTACAGGCTGTCGATCACGTCCTGCGGGAGTGGCCGCTCGTAACCGGCGATGAAGCAGAAGGACGCGCCGGTTGCAGTGCCGTACCAGGTGCTCGTCGGAGCGTCCAGGAACGGAGAGCGCAGGCCGCCTTGCACATTGCCGAACTTGTCCAGCACCGGGGCACCGTCGCGGACAAGGGTCGGCTCCGCCCGCGGCGGCGCAATGCCTTCCCGGACCCAGAGGTCCAGGTTCCGTAGCGCGGCGTTGAAGAAGATGGAGCTGGGGAACCTGCTGCGCGGTCCCTCATTGCAGGATGCGGGCGGGACGGCCCGGCCGGCGGCAATGATGTCTGCGGACGAGGCGGAGAAGATGAGCTCATCCGGTGTGGCGTGGCCCGCACCGGCCATTTCGTAATGCCGGTACCGGTCCCCGGGGACATCACTGTCGGCGCGGCGGGCACCGATGCCCCTGAGGTAATCGGACTGCGACATCATCCGCATAATCGGCACGCCGACGTTCTTGAACTGCCGGCGCGCGTCGTCCGCGGGCGGGGCGGGCTCGCACTGGTTCATGGGGTACGCACCGGCAAACGCACCACCGGCGACGGCGACTATGTACGCGTCGTAAATGGGCTTGCCATCGGACTTAACGACGAGAGGGTGCACGCCGTTGATGTAGTTGACAAGGAAGCCGCCCGTCTGGGAGTAGCCGAAGCCGTAGGCGTGCTCCACGCGGGTGGTCGGTGATCCGTAGCGCAGCGGGTTGGCGGGATCATTGCTCTTGAGCCAGGCGCCCACTTGGGAGTAGATGTCCCAGATCAGGCCGTTCTCCGTTGTCCGGGACGAGTCGGCGGCCACCGTTCCGCAGTTACGCGGGTCGCTGAGTGGCAGCGGATTCGCGAAGGACAGGGACCCGTACCGCTGCGCATCGAAATTCTTGAGCGCCTCTACGGCGATCGGCTTGGCGGTGATGCCCACCCAGGCGTCGCCGTTGGCGACGATCTGCTCGTGGGCGACTGCCCAGCCGATGTTGAGGTCGAACAGATTGCTTGGGTTGAGCATCTCCACCACCACATTGCCGCTGAACTTCTGTCCCTTGGCAGGTTTCCGGACCAGCACACGGGTGGTGTACGGGGCGTCCGGGGTGCGGACCTGGGCGGGGCCCGACGTCGGCCAGGTGTAGACGTTCGAGGTGCCGCTGACCAGGTATTCCTGCTCGTCATAGCCGAGCTTCGAGAGATCCTGGGGTACTTCCTGGTGGTCGGCCGCCCCGAACGGGTACGACTCGGCGGTGGATGCCAGTGGGCCCTGAACGGTGGGGATCGGCGTCGTCCCGTCCGGTGCTGCGGCGTTCGCGGGCGAGGGGGGAGCCACGGCAGTGGCTGGAACGGCTGACACGCTGAGTGCTGTGATGGCCAGGGCCAGCGTCAGCAGGATGGATGTTCGGGAACCGGATCTCATCGATGCTCCTTCTCGGGACCGGGCTGCGCTGCCCGGCGCGCTTCGCAGCACAGGCCTCGGTGCCGTGTGCCCGTGCCGCGGGATCGACGCTCAGCTTCAAGGTTGATGATCGCAGGACAGCGAAGCACCTCGACCCTAAGTAGGCTGATCGTCAAGGTCAAGGAGAATGCGAGTAAGTGCACCAACGTGCAAAAGAATATGGGTAGCCTGCTAAACCTCCGCCACCGGAGCCGCGAACTGCGCCGCGTACAGCGCTGCGTACGCCCCGCCGGCCTCCAACAGTGAAGCATGCGTCCCCTGCTCCACGATCTGTCCGGCCTCCATCACCAGGATGAGGTCGGCGTCGCGGATGGTGGAGAGCCGGTGGGCAATGACAAAGGACGTCCGGTCGCTCCTCAAAGCGCTCATGGCCTTTTGCACCAGCACCTCGGTCCGCGTATCCACAGAAGAAGTCGCCTCGTCCAGGATCAGCACCGACGGCCGGGCCAGGAACGCCCGGGCGATGGTCAGCAGCTGCTTCTCCCCCGCCGAGACGTTGGCGCCCTCGTCGTCGAGCACGGTGTCATAGCCCTCGGGCAGGGACCGGACGAACCGGTCCACATACGTCGCCTTCGCCGCCTCCATGATCTCCGCCTCCGAGGCCCCGGGCCGGCCGTAGGCGATGTTGTCCCTAATGGTCCCGCCGAACAGCCAGGTGTCCTGCAGCACCATGCCCATCCGCGAGCGCAGCTCGTGCCGGGACATCGCAGCGACGTCCACGCCGTCCAGCGTGATTCGCCCGGCGTCGAGCTCGTAGAAGCGCATCATCAGGTTCACCAGGGTGGTCTTGCCCGCACCCGTCGGGCCCACAATCGCAACTGTCTGGCCCGGCTCCGCCACCAGGCTCAGGTCCGCAATCAGCGGCTTGTCCGGCGAGTAGGCAAAGGAGGCGTCCTCGAACACCAGCCGCCCCCGTCCGCCGTCGGGCGCCTCAGACGGCACCGGATCGGCGGACTGCTCCTCGGTGTCCAGCAGCTCGAACACCCGCTCGGCGCTGGCCACGCCGGACTGCAGCAGGTTCGCCATCGAGCCCAACTGGGCCAGCGGCTGGGTGAACTGCCGCGAGTACTGGATGAAGGCCTGCACATCGCCCAGCTGCATGGTCCCGGAAGCCACCTGCAGCCCGCCCACCACGGCGATCCCCACGTAGACCAGGTTCCCGATGAACGTCATGGCCGGCATGATCAGGCCGGAAATGAACTGCGCGCCGAAGCTGGCCTGGTACAGCTCCGCGTTCTTCTGCCGGAACCGCTCCTCCACCTCGCGCTGCCGGCCGAACACCTTCACCAGCGCGTGCCCGGTGTAGGTCTCCTCGATCTGGCCGTTCAGCTCCCCCGTGTGCTTCCACTGCGCCACGAAAAGCTTCTGTGAGCGCTTGGCGATCACCGCCGTCGTCACGAGGGTCAGCGGAATGGTCACGAGGGCGATGATGGCCAGCGTGGGCGAGAGGATGAGCATCATCACCAGCACGCCCACCACCGTCAGCAGCGAGGTGACCGCCTGGCTGATGGACTGCTGCAGGCTCTGCGAGATGTTGTCCACGTCATTGGTGACCCGGCTGAGCAGTTCGCCGCGCTGGATCGAGTCGAAATAGCGTAGCGGCAGCTTATTGATCTTGGCCTCGATCCGCTCGCGCAGCCGGAACACGGTGCGCTGCACAATCCCGTTGAGAATGTACGCCTGCATCCAGCTGAACGCCGACGCCAGCACGTAGAGCACCAGCGCCCACAGCAGCACGATGGAGAGCGCCGTGAAGTCGATCCCGGTCCCGGGCGTCAGCGTCATGGCGCTGAGCATGTCCGCTTTCTGGTTCTCCCCGGCGGCACGCAGCTGCGCGATCAGCTGGGCCTGGCTCACCCCGGCCGGCAGCTGCTTGGACACGACGCCGGCGAAGATCAGGTTGGTGCCCTCGCCGAGGAGCCGCGGGCCGATCACCGAGAACGTCACGCTCACGACGGCGAGCCCCAGGACCAGCGCCAGCCACAGCCGCTCAGGGTGCAGCTGGCCCAGCAGCCGCTTGGCGGAAGGGCCGAAGTTCATCGCCTTCTCCGCGGGGATGTTCATCCCGGCGAATGGCCCGCCGCGGCCCGGCCCGCCGGCCGGGCGGGGGATGCGTTCGACGGCGGCGGTTCCGGCCGGCCGCCCGGAGGCGGCCGGTGCCGGCGTGGCGGATGTTCCGGTGCGGTCCGTGGTACTCATGCCGCCTCCGCCGCAAGCTGGGAATTCACGATTTCCTGGTAGGTGGCCGAGGTCTCCAGCAGCTCATCGTGCGTTCCGCGCGCCACGAGCCGGCCGTTGTCCAGCACCAGGATCTGTTCCGCGTCCACGATGCTGGAGACCCGCTGGGCGATGATCACCAGCGTGGCCCCGGCGGTGTGCAGCTTGAGCGCCTGCCGGAGCCGGGCGTCCGTGGCCGTGTCCAGCGAGGAGAAGGAATCGTCAAAAATGTAGAGTTCGGGCCGTTTCACCAGCGCCCGGGCAATAGCGATCCGCTGCCGCTGCCCGCCGGAGACGTTGGTGCCGCCCTGTGAGATGGGCGCGTCCAGCCCGCCGTCCATCTCCCGGACAAAGTTCTCCGCCTGCGCGATGGTCAGCGCCCGCCAGAGTTCCTCCTCGGTGGCGTCGGGTTTGCCGTAGAGCAGGTTGCTGCGCACCGTGCCGGAAAACAGGTAGGGCTTTTGCGGGACCAGGCCGATGTGCCCCCAGAGCAGGTCCGGGTGGAGCTCGCGGACGTCGACGCCGTCGATCCGCACCGACCCGGCCGTCGCGTCGAAAAGCCGCGGCATGAGGTTTACGAGGGTGGTCTTGCCGGAGCCGGTGGCCCCGATGATCGCCGTCGTCTCTCCCGCTCGGGCGGTGAAGCTGATGCCGCTCAGCACGGGGGACTCGGCGCCCGGGTAGGCGAACCCGACGTCGCGCATTTCCAGCTCGCCGCGGCCGGTGCGGCCGGCGAAGCTGACCGGCTGATCCGGCGGCCGGACGCTCGACTCGGTGCCGAGCACCTGGCCGATCCGGTCCGCCGACACCGCAGCGCGGGGGATCATGATCGCCATGAACGTGGCCATCATGACGGACATCAGGATCTGCATCAGGTAGCTCAGGAACGCGATCATGGTGCCCACCTGCATGGACCCGTCCGCGATCCGGAACGCGCCGAACCAGATCACGGCCACGGACGAGACGTTCAGCACCAGCATCACGGTGGGGAACGCGAGCGCCATCAGTCGGCCCGCGCGCAGGGCGGTGTCCGTGACGTCCTCGTTGGCCCGGCCGAAGCGGGCGGTCTCCACGTCCTCGCGGACGAAGGCCCGGACCACCCTGATGCCGGTGAGCTGTTCGCGCAGCACCCGGTTGACGGTGTCGATCCGGGTCTGCATGAGCCGGAAGAGCGGGACCATCCGGATGATGATCAACCCGACCCCCACCAGCAGCACCGGCACGCTGACCGCGATCAGCCAGGACAGCTGCGCGTCCAGCCGGACGGCCATGATGACGCCGCCGATGCTCAGCATGGGCGCGGTGACCATGAGCGTGGCGGACATCAGGACGAGCTGCTGGACCTGCTGGACGTCATTGGTGGACCGGGTGATGAGGCTGGGGGCGCCGAACCGGGTGACCTCTTGCTCGGAGAATTCCGCAACCCGGGTGAAGACCGCTCCGCGCACGTCCCGGCCCAGTGCCATCGCGGCCTTCGCACCGAAGTACACGGCGGCGATGGTGCAGGCGATCTGTAGCAGGGTGACCATGAGCATCACCCCGCCGATCCGCAGGATGTAGTCCGTGTCCCCCTTCGCCACGCCCTGATCGATAATGTCCGCGTTCAGGGTGGGCAGGTACAGCGAGGCAATGGACGCCGCCAATTGGAAGACGACGACGGCGAGCAGGAGCCGGCGGTGCGGGCGCAGGTATTCAACAAGCAGTTTCCAAAGCATCCGGTCTCCCAGCCATGGTTCACGCACGGTGATGTGAACGTCAGTTTACGTCCGCTGGCTGGGGGTTGGTCCGGCGCCGGGCCCGTCCAGAAAAAACGGCCGGACAAGCTGCCAGAAAAGGCTGCCGGACAAGCTGCCGGACAAGCTGCCGGTGACCGTGGACCTGAGAAGGAGCTGTGAGGAAATCCCGGAAACCTTGCACCAAGGGGTGGCGCGGGGCGCCATGCGGGGGCAGGATGAAAGAACCGGATCATCGCCACGCGCCGACGACGCGGCCCAGCAGCCCTCCGCAAAAAAGCACGGTAGGGCAGCCATTGCAGGAGCACCACATGTCCAGCCTTCGAACGAATCACGGAGGTGGCCCCGCGGAAGAGGAGACCGCCGGGGCGGCACCCGCCAGCAAACCGCCATGACGGCCGCCTTGGACGTACCGCACGGACCGCAGCCCCCACTGGAGGGGTTGCGCGACGCCCGCATCCCGGGCGTATCGAGGCTGCTGGGGCCTCGGACTTCCTCCCAGTGCTCATGCAGGAGACGCCGCACTACCGGTCCCGAGCTGGGCAATCCCTGAGGGCTCCCGTGATCCGCATCCTCATTGCCGAAGACGAAGAACGCATCTCCCGGTTCATCGAAAAGGGCCTGCGCGCAGCCGGCTTTGCGCCCACCGTGGTCGCCGACGGGGTCACCGCCGTCGACTACGCCTCCAGCGGCGAGTTCGATCTGCTGCTGCTCGACGTGGGGCTGCCACGGCTGGACGGCTTCACCGTTCTGTCCGTGTTGCGCTCGGCGCAGGTGGGCATTCCCGTCATCTTCCTCACTGCCCGGGGCTCGGCCGCCGACACCGTTGCCGCGCTGGAGGGCGGCGCGGACGACTACATGGTCAAACCGTTCCGCTTCGAGGAACTTGTGGCGCGGATCCGGCTCCGCGTGCGCAATGGGGACAACGACGATCCCCCCGTCGGCAACATCGTCCGTTACGGCTCGCTGGAGCTGAACCTGCACACCCGCACCCTGAAGGTGGGCGAGAAAACCGTTGAACTCTCCGCCCGCGAATTCGCCCTAGCCGAAATGTTCCTGCACCATCCGGGGCAGATCCTGAGCCGCCAGCAGCTCCTCAGCCACGTCTGGGGCTACGACTTCGACGGCACGTCCAACGTCGTCGACGTCTACGTCCGGCAGCTGCGGCAGAAAATCGGGGCCGCCCACATCGTCACAGCCCGCGGCGCGGGCTACCGCCTTAACTAGGAAGGAGACACAGTGACCTCCTCCGCCAGCCCCATCCGCGAAACCGGGCAGCCAGCGCCGCCCGTGTCCACGCCGCAGGTCCCCGCGCGTGCTCCCTCCTTGTCCCCGTCCAACGGAGACGCCGACCGGTCCGGCTGGATCTCGAAGATCCAATCGGTGCGCTTCCGGGTTGTCGCAGCCATGCTGGGCATGATGCTGGTGGGGCTGGTGACCGCCGGCATGATCACCTTTGCCGTCCAGTTCCAGGAATCCGAGGCCAGGGTGGACCAGGCCCTGCTGGAGAAAGCCAACGCAGTGGTCAAACTGGTGCCGCAGGAGAGCAGGAAGGATCAGGAGTCTTTCGACAAGGGACTCCACAAGGCCGCGGAGGACCTCGAGCCGCGCAGCAATGAGGTCATGGCCGGGATCATCGACGGCAAGGTGGACTGGACCGTGGACGGAAGCCCCGAGCAGGACTTGCTCGACAAGGCCATGTATCCCGTGGCCATTGCCTTGAGCAACGCCTCCGGCACCGCGTTCGGCGACCTCACGGCCAACGGGCGTCCGTTCCGGACCGTGGTCATGCCCGTGAAGGGTCCCAGCGAACGGATCGGGACGTACCTGCTGATCGGCCGGGACATTAGCGAAACGCAGGAACACCTCGTGGCCTCGATCAACACCTATGCGCTGGTGGCCGCCGGGACGCTGGTGGCCGCGGCGCTGCTCGGCAGCGTGGTGGCCGGCCGGCTGCTGAACCCCCTCCGCCGGCTGCGCGAAGCCACCCAGGTGGTCAGCCATGAGGACCTCACCCAGCGCGTTGAGGTGCGCAACGGCACTGACGACGTGACACTGCTGGCCAAGACGTTCAACACCATGCTGGAAAGACTGGATGAGGGTGCCCAGGAGCAGCAGCGATTCCTGGACGACGCCGGCCACGAGCTCCGGACGCCGCTCACTATTCTCCGGGGACACCTCGAACTGGTCTCCGTCGAGGACCCGGAGGACGTGACGGCCACCCGGGACATGCTGCTTGAGGAAGTGGACCGGATGCAGCGGCTCGTTGACGACCTGCTCCTGCTGGCCAACGCCGGCCACCCGGACTTCCTCCGCAGGGAGTCCGTCCCCATGACCGATTTCCTCCACCAGGTCATGGAGAAAGTCCATGTCCTCGCCGACCGGAACTGGGTCATCGACGAAACCTCCGATTGCGTTGCGGACGCCGATCCGCAACGGCTCACCCAGGCCCTCGCCCAACTCGTGGCCAACGCCGTCAGATACACCGGGCCCGACGCCACGATCGCGCTCGGTGCCAGGGTGGAACCTTCGACGGCGCCGGACGGCTCGGTGCTGCCGGACTCGGACACCCTGCTGCTGTGGGTCCGGGACACCGGGCCCGGGATCGCACTGGAGGACCAGCAACGGATCTTCGAGCGCTTCGGCCGCGCCCGCCCCGGCCGGGGCCAGGAGGGCTCGGGACTGGGCCTGGCGATTGTCTCGGCCATCGCCGAGGCGCACGGCGGCACTGCCAGCGTCGACTCCGACTACGGTAGGGGCGCCACGTTCATGATCCGGATCCCGCTGCAGTCCGTGGTCGCCAGGCTGTGAGGCCGAAACCGCCACCGCCGTCCCCAGCCCCGGTGACCAGTGTTAGGAATCGTTAAGAATCGCGTCACTTGCAGTTCATGAGAAATCCTTCATCCTCCCCTCATCCATTCCTCACGCTTGCCGGGCACGCTGGTTCTTAGGATCAACCACCCCCGGCAGGATCCGTCATCTTGGTTGAGCTGCCGGGCAACCGCGGGTACGGGGGCGGATACGAGTGCAGCCAATACGGATAGCTCTTTATTCTCACGATTCTGTGGGGCTGGGGCACGTACGCCGAAACCTTGCCTTGGCGTACGCACTGAACAATCAACTTCCCGGGCTCACGGGCCGCGCGGTTACCGGGGTCCTCATCACCGGAACGTCGCTCGCACCAGCGTTCCGCGCCCCGGAGGGCTGGGACTGGCTCCTGCTGCCGGGGATCAAGAAGAACCCCGAAGGCTACGGGCCACGCAACCTCGACGTACCCATGCAGGAACTCATTGCGTTGCGCTCCCGGCTGCTGCAGGCTGCCCTCGATGGCCTCCACCCGGATCTGGTGATTGTGGACCGGCACGCCACCGGTGTGCACGGCGAATTGGCACCTGCGCTCCGGCACGCCCGCTCCGCCGGACGCGTCCGCGTGGTGCTCGGGCTCCGCGAAGTCCTGGACTCCCCTGACGCGGCCTTCTCCGAATGGGCGCTGATGGGCGGACCCCGCGTAGTCAAGGCCCTGTTCGACGCGATCTGGGTCTACGGCGATCCTGCCGTGCACGACCCCGTGGAGGCCGGCGAAATCCCCTTCGCCCTGCGGAACCTGATCCACTACACCGGCTACCTTGCATCCGGCCGGCCGGCCGGTTCCGGGACCAGCTGCATGCCCGGACCCTACGTCATGACCACAGTCGGCGGCGGCTCTGACGGCCACGCCCTGGCCAGCATCGCGGCCGCCGCGGCGGTGCCCGCGGGGCTGGGGCACCTGATTGTGGCCGGTCCGCAGATGCCAGCCGAGGAACTCAGCGATCTCCAACGCCACGCGGGCCCTGGGGTCAGGGTTGTTCCCTCCGTCGACGACACCGTCTTCCACATCCGGCATGCCGCCGCCGTCATCGCGATGGGCGGCTACAACACGGTCTGCGAGATCATGAGCACCGACATCCCCGCCCTCATCGTGCCGCGCAACCAGTGCCGGGCCGAGCAGCGCATCCGGGCGGCCTCGCTGGCGGCGGCCGGCTACTTGGACCAGCAGGACATCGGCACCCTGACTCCGGACTTCCTCGCCGGCTGGCTTGCCACGCGGCTCGGCACCAAGGTGGACCGGCGCCGGGCCGTCCTGGACGGGCTGATCCGCGTCCCGCAGCTTGCCGCAGAGTTGATGCGGCCCATGTTCCAGGCCGACGAGGCTGAAACAGCCGCCGTTGCGAAAGACGGTGCGTCCCGTGTTGCCGTCTGATCCGGGGATTGGCTACGTCCTCAAGGTGTATCCGCGCTTCTCGGAAACGTTCATCGTTTCCGAGATCCTGGCGCGCGAAGCCGCCGGTGACCGGATCGAAATATTCTCCCTCCGGCCGCCCGACGATCCCCGGTTCCATCCCGAACTGGCCAGGGTCCGGGCGCCGGTGACCTACATCGGACGCTCGCCAAAGACGTCCGAGGTATGGGACTTCTTCCGCGCGGCCGGCGAGGCAGGGCTTACGGACGCCGTGGCCCGGAATTTTGCCGAACTCGCTGCCGCCAAACCGGACGACGCCGTCCAGGCCATCAACCTTGCCGTTGCCCTGCAGCACCGCAATATCCGGCACCTGCACGTCCATTTCGCCACGGGGTCCACCAGCGTGGCGCGGCTGGCCTCCGCCATTACGGGCATCCCGTATTCCTTCACGGCCCACGCCGTCGACATCTTCCATGAGTCGGTGGACAACGAGGAGCTGCGGGTCAAACTCGAGCAGGCCCACCATGCCGTGACCATCAGCCGCTTCAACCTGCGCTACCTTCGCCGCACCTTCCCGACGTCGACGTCCCGGCTCCATCTGGTGCGCAACGGCCTGGAACTGGAACGTTTCCCCTACCGTGATCCGCGGCCCCTCGGAAGCACCGTGCGGATCGCAGCGGTGGGCCGGCTGGTGGAGAAGAAGGGCTTCCAGCATCTGCTGCCGGCTGCGGCCCTACTCGTGGAGCAGGGCTTCAAACTGGAACTGCGCATTGCCGGCACGGGAATGCTGGCCGAGGAACTGGGAAGCACCATCGATCGGCTCGGGCTGGACGGGCACGTGCGGCTGCTCGGCGCCCAGACCCAGGACCAGATCCACGAGCTGCTCCACACGTCCGATGTGTTTGTCGCCCCCTGCGTCGTCGGCGCCGATGGCAACGCGGACGGCATGCCGACTGTGCTGCTGGAGGCCATGGCCACCGGCGTCCCCTGCATCAGCACGACGGTCACGGGCATCCCCGAGGTGGTCAAGACCGGCACCACGGGAATCCTGGTCCGGCCCGGAAACCCCGGCGCCCTGGCCCGGGCCATCAAGGCGCTCGCCTCCCCGGGCGCGGCCCGGTTGGCCCTGGCCCGCAACGCCCGGACCCTGATCGAGAACGACTTCGACGTGCACCGCCAGGCCGAACTCCTGCGATCCCTCTCCCTTCCGGAACGGAGGGTCGCCTGATGCGAGTGGCCTATGTCTGCGCGGACCCCGGGGTGCCCGTGTTCGGGATGAAGGGTTCCTCCGTCCACGTCCAGGAAATCGTCCGGGCCTTTCGACATGCCGGTGCCACCGTCACGGTCTACTGCACCCGCAAGGGAACCAACCGGCCGGCAGATCTAGAGGATCTCGACGTCGTCGAAGTGCGGCCCGAATCCGCCCCGGGACCCGCGCGTGAACGGGCCATCCAGGACGCCGCACTGTCCCTCGTTGACGAGGTTCTCCGCCAGGGCTGCGGTCTGGTCTACGAGCGCTACTCGCTGTTCAGCCCGGCCCTTTCGGTCCTTGCCCCCGTCCTTGACATACCGTCGGTCCTCGAAGTCAATGCCCCGCTGATCGAGGAACAACAGCGCTACCGCCAGCTGCTGGACGTCAGGAAGGCTGACACCGTGCTCCGACGCAACGCAGCAACCGCCGACGTCGTGGCCTGCGTCTCGGAACCGGTGGTCCGCTGGGTCCGGGACCGGGTCCCCGTTGCCAGGACTGTGCTGGCACCGAACGGCGTCAACACCGGCCGGATCACTCCGCGCCCCCCGGGACGGCGGAACCCTGATCACCTCACCGTGGCCTTCGTGGGAACGTTGAAACCCTGGCACGGGGTCCCTTGCCTGATGCACGCGGTGGCCCTCGCCAATGGGCACACGGCGGAGCCGGATCGCCGCTGGAGGGTGAAAGTGATCGGCGACGGGCCCGGCCGCGCAGACCTTGAACGCCTCGCCGGCATGCTTGGCCTGGACGCGCAGTTCACCGGCGCGGTGCCGCCCGCGGACGTGCCGGGGCTCCTGGCCGAATGCGACGCCGCGGCAGCCCCGTACCCTTCGGATTCCGCTGGCACGGACGACTACTTTTCCCCGCTGAAGGTCTTCGAATACATGGCCGCCGGGCTGCCGATCATCGCGAGCGCCGCGGGCCAGATCCCGTTCATTGTGGACGACGGCCGCACCGGGCTCCTGGTGCCGCCGGGAGAAACCGAGCCGCTCGCCGCCGCCCTCACCAGGCTCGCAGAGGACCCGGGCCTCCGGCAACGGCTCGGCGAATCCGCCCGGGAGGATGCGGTGAAGCGGTTCAGCTGGGACGGCGTGCTCGCACGCATCACCGCCGCGCTGCCACCGGCACGGCGGATGGCTGTGCGATGAGTACCAATTCCAGACACGTGGCCCCCCGCCCCCCGACAGCCCGGCGGAGGTGGCTGCGACGCCGGACCAGCAAGCCGGAGTCGGGCCTGCGCCGGTCGCTGCGTTGCGTCCGGCCGCACCTGCGCCAGCACCGGTTGCTGATGACGGTCGGTTTTGTGGCCCTCGCCGCGGATGTCCTGCTCCGGCTGCTGGAGCCCTGGCCCGTGAAGATCGTGATTGATGCGGTGACCCGCTCGCTGGGCGCCTCGTTCACGAAGCCGGGACCCCACATGGACGCCAGCGCGGAAACGCTCCTGCTGTGCGGCGGCGCGATCGTGGTCATCAGCATCTTGCGTGCCGTCGCCAACTACTACTCCCAGATCTCCTTCGCACTCGTCGGCACCCGGGTGGCAGCGGATTTGCGGGCGCGCACCTTCCGCCATGTGCAGGGCCTGTCGATGCGCCACCACACCCGGGCCTCCTCCGGGGACACTGTGCAGCGCCTCGTGAGCGACGTCTCCCGCCTGCAGGAAGTCGCCATTACCGCGGGCCTGCCGATGGTGGGGAACATGGTCACCCTCGTGGCCATGACCATCGTCATGCTTTGGCTGGACCCGCTGCTGGCCCTCATCGTTTTTGTGGCTACCGGGGCTTTCGCCTGGCTGTCCCGCCGGAGTTCGGGTCCCATCACCGAGGCGGCCGGTAAATCACGCAAGGGTGAAAGCGCGCTGGCCACCACGGCTTCCCAGACTTTCAGCGCCATGCGCGAAGTGCAGGCCTACGGGCTCGAGGACACCATCAGCACCAACTTCCGGAACAGCAACAAGGCCGCCCTGGGCACAGGGGTCGTCGCGCTGCGGCTGGCCGCCAGCCTGGAGCGGCGCACGGACGTGCTGATCGGCGTCGCCACCGCCGTCGTCCTGGCCGGCGGAGGCTGGCGCGTCTTGAACCACTCGATGACGCCGGGTGACCTGGTGATCTTCCTGACGTACCTGAAAACCGGAATGAAGCCGCTCAAGGACCTTGCGAAGCAAACCACCAGGATCGCGCGGGCCACGGCCTCCGGGGAGCGCGTGGCGGACCTGCTCGAGGCCCAGACCGACCTCCCCGAGTCCCCCAACGCGCGCCCGCTCAAGAGCGCGCACCCGGACATCGCCTTCGAGGACGTCTACGCCGGCCACGGCGAGGGGACAGATGTCCTGCACGGGATCAACCTGTTCATCCCGGCCGGGGAACACCTGGCCATCCTGGGTCCGTCCGGGGCCGGGAAGTCGACCCTGGCCAGCCTGGTCCTGAGGATGATCGACCCCACCTCCGGCACGGTCCGGGCGGCCGGCGAGGATCTGCGGGATCTGCAGACCGCCTCGGTCCGATCGCACGTCTCCATCCTCCTGCAGGATTCCGTCCTCTTCGGCACCACCGTCCGGGAGAACATCCGTTTCGGCCGCCTCGACGCCTCGGACGAGGACATCGAACGCGCCGCCACACTCGCCCAGGCTGACGCCTTCATCCGGTCCCTCCCCAACGGGTACGAAACCGTGCTGGGCGAAGCGGCCAAGGATCTCTCCGGCGGCCAGCGGCAGCGGCTCGCGATCGCCCGGGCCATCCTCCGGCAGGCGCCGATCGTCATCCTGGACGAGGCGACGGCGGGGCTGGACCCCGCGACGCGCGAATCGATCCTCGATGCTCTGGAGGTGCTGACCCTTGGGCGGACCTCGATCACCATCACCCACGATGCCTTCGCCGCCCGCGCCTGCGATCGGATTGTCTGGCTCGAGGACGGCCGCATCACCGAAGAGGGACGGCCGGCCGAGCTCCTGCAGGACCCGGACAGCCGGTTCTCCCGGTGGATGGGTGGCCCCTCCAGCCCCCTTTCCGGCGAGGTTCCGGATCTCTCGCCGGCGGACGAGCTGGCACGTGTTGGGGAGGCGAGGACGTGACCGCCGTGAGGCTGCCGTTGCGGGACGCGGACCACGCGCTTGCCGGCCGCGACCTAGCCCTGCCGTGCCTGGCAGTCCTGCTCGACGACGAGCGGCTTTCCGAGTTGGTGGGCGAGGCAGTGCGCATCACCCGCGTCCGGTACAAGCCCGCCACCTCAGCGCTGGTGGCTTTCCTGCGCACGCGCGAGGGCCCCCAGGAGGGCCCCGGGGAGGGCCCCCGGCAGGGACCCGAAATCGGCGCCCAGGACTACGGCTGGGCGCTCACGACGGCGGGAAACGTCAAGGTGCACGGACGCGCCGAGTCCTCGGACAAACACGGCGGGGGCGTGGTGCTGCTGACGCCTGCGGGGCCTGACCTGGACGCGGTCATCGCGGTGGGCCGGGTCGAGGACGACTGGGCCCTGCGCAAGAACATCCGCTGGCTCCGGGCCAGCGGCTTGGAACGGCTCGGCGCCGGGCAAAGCAGCGGCCCGGGCCTGTTCCGCGGCGCATCCCGGGTGTTGCGCTACAAGCCCGAGCGGCGGCTGGTCCTGCTGGAGCACACTGCCACCGGGCCCATCGTGATCAAGACCGCCGCGCTGGCCGCCGCCGAGACCGTGGGCCGCTCGCATGAGCGACTGCGGCAGCAAGGAGTTCCCGTGCTGCCGGTGCTCGGTGATGCCGGCTGCTTCCGTCATGGGATCACCGCCAGCGCCGGGTGGGGCGACGGCGACCTGACGGCCAGCGCCGATCCCGAAGCCCTCCGGCGGGCCGGCAGCGCGCTGGCCCGGCTCCATGGGATTCCCGCAGAACCAGGCCCCGGACCTTCCCCCGAGACCCTTGTGGAGCGGCAGCTGACGGCCACGTGTGGCATGGTCACGGCACTCGCGCCTGCGCTGGAGGGGCCGGCCGCCCAAGCGGCGGAACGGATCCGGCAGGCGCTTCGGGCGCGCCAGCCCGCAGGGGCCCGGACCGGCAGGCCGCTGGTGCAAGTCCATGGCGATTTCTCCGCCGATCAGGTGCTGGTCAGCGGTACCGAGGTCCGGCTGATCGACTTCGACCGGGCCCATCACGGCGCCCCGGAAGCGGACCTGGGCTCCTTCGCTGCCGTCGACGAAATGAGCCAGTGGCGCGGTCAGCCGGGCGCCCCCGGACCGCAGACAGCACGGCTGCTGGAGGGCTACGTCCAGTCCGGCGGGGAGTTCGACCCGGCCGCGGTGGACGGCTGGGCTGCGCTGCGGATGTTCGCCAGCTGCGTGGAGCCGTTCAGGGACCGGACGCCCGACTGGGCCGGTGCCATGCTTGGCCGCATCGACCGGGCCGAGGAGCTGGTCCGGTGAGCTGGCTTCCGCCCGTCCCGCCGTCCGCCGTCGACACTGCGGGCCGAACCTGGAACGTCCACCGGGCGTGGCCTGATTTGACCGCCGGGGGCTACGTCCTGGAGGTCGTGACGCCGGGACAGCCCGGGGTCCAGGGCGCACGCCTGCGGGATGGAAAATTTGAGCTCTTGCTCGGCGACGATCCGGGTCTTCCCTCCTTGCAGTCCGAAGCCCGGCACGGCGAAGTTATTTCCCACCGGCCCGGCATCCGCGCTGTCATCAGGGGCCAGGGCTGCTACATCAAGGTCTTCCGGCCCGGCGAAGCGCTCCGCACCGCCGAGAGGTGGTTCCACGGCGGACTCCTGCTGGGCACCGGGAATTTTTCGGCCCCCACGGTCCTGCGCAGTTCCCCGGACGTCATCGTGTTCAGTGCCGTGCCGGGCCGCACCCTCGGTGCCCTCAGTGAGGACCACCAGGCAGTCAGCGACGAGTCTTTCGCCGGGCTGTGGGAGCAGTGGGCGCAGGCCTGGACCGCCCAGGTGGGTGCCCGTGGCGACCCTCGTAGCGGCGCGGCCCTTGCCGCCCTGCCGCTCCACTCCCCTGACGTGGAAGTGGCGGATCTGCGGTTCTGGGTGAAGCGGTGGTGGCGCAATTACGCCGGCGGCCCGGACGGGTCGTCGCACGGGGATGCCCTGCGCTCCCTGGCAGAGGACGTTGCGCAGGACCTGCTCGGGACCCCGGCCGATCCCTTCGTCTGGGCCCACGGGGACCTCCACGACAAACAGATCCTCGCCGTCGGCGGCGGTTCGACCCTCGGGTTGCTGGATTTTGACGATACCGCCCGGGCCGAGGCGTCCCTCGACCTGGCCAATCTGGACGTCCGGCTGGAAATGCACATGCGGCGGAACCGCATGACGCCGGAACGGTTCCTGGCGGCACACGCCCAGGTCCTGGCCGCGGTGGAGGCGCTCCACGTCAGTCCGCGCCGCTTCCTGGCCTATTCCGACGCCGCCTGGCTGCGCCTGGCCTGTTCACCGCTGCCGTTGCGCTCGGCCGTTGCCCTTTCCGTCCTCCAGGAACGGCGCTCCAGCGCACCCGTCCGCCGCGTGCGGGAGCTGATGACATGAGCTGGCACCCGCCGGTTCCGGCCGTGATCCGGGACTCCAAGGACAGACCATGGCAGGTCATCCGGGCCTGGCCGCAGGCCACCGCGGGCGACTACGTCATGGAGGTCTCCACGCCGGACCGGCCGGGGGTCCGGGCGGCCCGCATGCAGGCCGGGAAGTCGCACGTGCTTCCGGCAGGCCGCGACGGGGGCCTGCCGGACCTGTTGGAGCTTGCGCCGCTCGGCGAGGTGATCGTGCACCGGGCCTGGAAGCGGGCGGTCGTGAGGTCCGGGGACCGGTACTTCAAGGTGTTCCGACGCAACTACGCCGCCGAAGCGGCCGACCGCCACACCCGGATGTCCCTTCTCCTGGACGGCGAGGATTTCCTGACCCCGGATGTGCTCTCCTGCACCCCCGGGTGCGTCACCTTGTCCGGGCTCGCGGGCCGGTCCCTGTTCGAGCTGGGACAGGACCCCGGGGTCGATGCGGCCGTGTTCGAGGGCGCCTGGCTGCAGTGGTCCCAGGGCTGGGTGCGGCAGCAGGGACTCGCCCGGTCCAGGGCGCTCCGGCCCGCCGCCGAGGCGCTCCCGCCACGGCCGGCCGCCGTCGAACTGGAGAACCTGCAGCGGCTGACCGGCCTCTGGCTGGTGCACGCGGGGAACATTCCCGAGGCCGAGCCGCATCGCCGGGCTGTCCTGGCGGCCGCCGCCGACGTCTCGGACCGGCTGCTCCGGAGCGAGCCCGATCCCCTGGTGTGGTCCCACGGGGACCTTCACGACAAGCAGATCCTGGTCCAGGCTCCCGGCGCGCCCCTGGGACTGCTGGACTTCGACGAAGCCGGCCGGGCCGAAGCCGCCGCCGACCTCGCCAACCTTGCCGTGCACCTCCAGCTGCGGCTGCGCCAACAGCGCCTGACCGCGGAGCGGTACCAGTACGCCCGCCGCCAGGTCATTGCGGCCGCCGAGGAACTCCGCGTCACGCCAGCGCGCTTCGATGCCTACGCCAAGGCCACCCGCCTGCGGCTGGGCTGCCTGTACGCCTTCCGGCCCCGGTGGACTGCCCTGGCCGAGGACCTCCTCACCGGCGCTGCGAACGAAGACGGTCTGCGGTCCACCGCCGGCGCCTCCATGACCGGGGCCTAGGCCTTTCTGGGAGTTTGGCCACATTCCGGGCTCGCCCGCGCGGTCCGTGGACTTCACCCCGCCCCGGGCATAAATTGCAGGAAACCCCTCCCCCCGATTGATCCGGAAGGTCCTGCACCATGAACTTAAAGGGTCCGCAGCGTCCGGCCACCGGCTCCGCAGCCGCCCGCAGGAGGCTGCTCCTGGTGTGGACGACCCTGCTGGTGGTCCTGCTGGGCACCGTGAGCCTCGGCATCGCCCGCACCGGTACGCCACGGACCGACTTCTTCGCCTCGCTGGCGAGCCAGCTCCAGGAGCCGGGCGCCGCGGCGCCGGCGGCGAAGCCTCCCCGCGCCGTCGCCGACCTCGACGCCGAGATCCGCCGGATCCTGGCCGAAAACGGAGACTACCGGATCGGTGTGGTGCTGGCGGACACCCGCGGCGGCGAACCGAAATCCTTCGGCGATGTCACCGAGTACGTTGCCGCCAGCACCGCCAAGATCATCACCGCGGCCGCCTACTACCATCTGGTGGAAACCGGCGAGAAGTCCCTGGCCGTGCCGCTGGGCAGCTTCGATGCGGCGTTCCAGGTCAAGGCCATGGTCAACAGCAGCAGCGACGATTCCTGGCTGTTGCTGATGCAGAACATCGGCTACCCGAAGCTCATCGAGTACGCCGCGTCCATCGGCATCAGTTACGACCCCGAACAAAACGAGCTGACGCCGGCTGAGATGACCTCGCTGCTGCAGCAGCTCTCGGCCGGGAAGCTGCTCAACTCCGAACACACGGAGGAACTGCTCGGGTACATGCAGGAGACCAACAACGACCGGCTGATCCCCGCCGCCGTGGGCCCCGGCATCACCGTGCAGCACAAATACGGAGAGGTGGCCGGCTACGTCCACGACGCCGCCATCCTGAGCTCCGGCGGCCGCTCCTACGCCCTGGCCATTTACACGTGGGGCGAACAGGACGGCGAGAGCGAGGCCCGGCTGGACGTCATCCACGAACTGACGGGCGCCGTCACGGGGGCACTCTTCGGGGACGGTCCGCAGCCGGGCTAGCGGCCGAAGAGCTTGGCGAAAAAGCCGGTCTTGGTGCTTACTTCATCCTCGTGGCCCCGGCAGCGGTCCGCGCTCTTGACCCCGCGCATGACCTGGTCCACATGCTGGCCGCAGCCGGCCCACGTGGTTTTTCCGCACTTCTTGCACGCAACTGCTCGGCACATCCGGGTTCTCCTCTGGTAGGTCGTCCATCCACTATACCCCCCGGGGGTATAGTGGATGGACGCGGGCGGAGGGAACACCCTTTTGCCCGGCGCGCTAGTTCCCTACAGTGGGAACCAGCGCCTGCACGCCGCGCGCCCAGAGCTTCACACCGGACCACACCGTCCGCACCGAGAGGACCGCTTTCATGGCTTTCATCAAGGTTGGAACAGAGAACAGCACCGACGTCGAGCTGTACTACGAGGACCACGGGACCGGTCAGCCGGTAGTGCTGATCCACGGCTACCCGTTGGACGGCTCCTCCTGGGAGAAGCAGACCACGGCCCTGCTGGGCGCCGGCTACCGCGTGGTCACCTATGACCGGCGCGGGTTCGGACAGTCCAGCAAGCCCACGGACGGCTACGACTACGACACCTTCGCCGCGGACCTGGACGCCCTGCTCACCACCCTGGACCTGAACGACGCCGTCCTGGTGGGCTTCTCGATGGGGACCGGCGAGGTGGGCCGGTACCTGGGCACCTACGGCTCGGCCCGGGTGGCGAAGGCCGTCTTCCTCGGGTCGCTGGAGCCGTACCTGCTGCAGACCGGCGACAACCCCGACGGCGTCCCGCAGTCCGTGTTCGACGGCCTCCTGGACGCTGTCACCACCGACCGGTACGCGTTCTTCACCGAGTTCTTCAAGAACTTCTACAACAGCAGCACCTTCCTCGGCACGCCCCGGCTCAGCGAGGAAGTCATGCGGGCAGGCTGGAACCTCGCGGCCTCCGGCGGCGCCACCGCGTCCGCGGCCGCGCAGCCCACCTGGCTCACTGACTTCCGCGCCGACATCCCCAAGATCGACGTCCCCGCGCTGATCGTCCACGGCACCGCGGACAACATCCTCCCGATCGACGCCACGGGCCGCCGTTTCGCCAAGGCCCTGCCCAGTGCGGAGTATGTGGAGATCGACGGCGCCCCGCACGGCATGCTGTGGACCCACGCCGCCGAGGTCAACGAGGTGCTGCTCGCGTTCCTGGCGAAGTAGGTCTTAGCTGCCCGGCCTCACGGTGCTGCCCCGTAACCTGCTTGGCGCCGCTTGCTAGTCTGAGGCTGTGAAGTATGAATCCCTGTGGATCGGAATGCTCCTTGGCGCGGCCCTTGGTTTTGCCATCGGAGTGACCACCGCCGACAAGCCGTTCACGGGTCTGCTGATAGGCATAGGCGTCGGGGCCCTGGTGGGCCTGGCGGCCCGCAAGGATCCCACTAAGCGGTAGGACAGTCCCCGGACCCCAAGGCGCCCGCGGTGGCCGAAACGCACCGCACCCCGTGAATACCCTCCCGCCCACCGGAAAGAACCCACCATTACCTACTCCGTGAACTGTTCCATCCTGCTGACGGAACTTCCCCTTCTGGAGCGTCCGGCCGCGGTGAAGGCGGCCGGGTTCGACGCCGTCGAGTTCTGGTGGCCCTTCGAGGCCTCCGTCCCGACGGACGCCGAAACCACCGCGTTCGAGCGGGCCATCACCGATGCGGGCGTGCAGCTCGCCGGGCTGAACTTCAACGCCGGGAACATGCCGGGGGGCGACCGCGGGCTGGTCTCCTGGCCCGCCCGCGCCACGGAGTTCCTGGACAACGTAGACGCCGTCGCGGGGATCGGCGGGCGCCTCGGCTGCCGGGCCTTCAATGCCCTCTACGGCAACAGGATCGACGGCGAATCCCCTGACGGGCAGGACGAGCTCGCGGTGCAGAACCTCGCCGCCGCGGCCGCCGGCGTCGGGCGCTTCGGCGGGACCGTCCTGCTGGAGCCGCTCAGCGGCGCGCCTGAATACCCGCTCCGCACCGCCGGGGACGCCCTCGGCGTGATCGCCCGGGTCCGGGAGGAATCCGGCGCGGAGAACCTCGGGCTGCTCGCAGATTTCTACCACCTCGCGGTGAACGGCGAGGACGTCGCGGCCGTCATCGAACAACACGCCGGCGAATTCGGGCACCTCCAGATAGCCGACAGCCCGGGCCGCGGCGCCCCGGGCACGGGAAGCCTGCCCCTCCGCGACTGGATCGCCCGCAGCCGCGAACTCGGCTATCCGGGCCGCGTCGGGCTCGAATACCAGGCACCCGCGGGCACAGCCTTCGCGTGGCTTGCCGGCGGACTCTAGCCGCGCTCTCGCCCCGCGTTTGCCCCGCTCTTTTCCCCGCGCTGGCCCGCGCCGGAATACGGCACGCGGCACCGGTGTTGTGGACAAAAACTCCCGAATTCCCTCTGCAAAGGATCCCCATGAGCACCAACCTCGCCGTCAAGCTCCAGCCCGGAACCCCCGCACCGGAGTTCACGCTCCCGGATGCCGGGGCCAAGCAGGTTTCGCTGGCCGATTACCGCGGCAAGAACGTCATTGTCTACTTCTACCCGCAGGCTGCCACCCCCGGCTGCACCACGGAGGCCTGCGACTTCCGCGACAGCCTGGCCTCGCTGCAAGGCTCCGGCTACGACGTGCTCGGCATCTCCCCCGATGGCCAGGCGGCCCTGGCCCGGTTCGCCGGCGACTTCGCCCTGACCTTCCCGCTGCTCGCCGACGAGGACCACGCCGTGGCCCTCGCCTATGGCGCCTGGGGCGAGAAACTGGTGAACGGCGAAATCACCGAGGGAATTGTCCGCTCCACGGTGGTGGTGGATCCCGAGGGCAACGTGAAGCTGGCGCACTACCAGGTCAAGGCCAAGGGCCACGTGGCCGCGCTGCGGGCTGAACTCGGGGTCTGATCCCTCGCCTTCGCCCGGCGCACTAGGTAGGCTCGGTCCCACAGCGCCGGACGACCGGCCGGACCGAAGGGTGGACGCCACGTGGCACACGGAACCAAGCAGGATCCCTGGCTGCTGAAGACTGCGCCGGGGACCTCCGAGTACACAATGTACCGGGACGAGGACTCCGATCCCCCCGCCCTCGTGTGCCAGGTAGGCTCCACCACCCTGAAGTACCACCTCCGCGCCCTCGAGGACCTTCATTTGTGGCTCATGGAGAAAGACGACTGGGTGCCGCTGGGTGCCGCCGACGAGAACAAGCCCGCCGCTGCGGGCACCGTCGAGGCCTGGGGCCGGGATCCGGCGAACCCCGTGGGCGGCTGGTACGGACTGCGGAAGGGATACCGCGGCCGGTTCGGCATGTACTTGCCGCCCTTGCTGGAAGCGCTGGGCCTCGTGGAGCTCACCCACGACGGCCGCAACAACTCCGTCCGGGCCATCATCGCCGACGGCTCGGGCCCGGCCACCCCGGCCTAACGGGTCAAAAGCCGGGTCCCGGCCACGATGGTCGCCGTCGAGCGCAGCCGGAGGCCGCCGTCGTGCCCGTAGCGGCCCAGCAGTTCGAAGACATCCGAGCGGATCAGCGCCCGTGATTCCGCGTCCGCTTTGGCAAGGCCCAGCACCACGGGGGCCGCAATGTCGGTCATGAACTCCCAGTAGATCTCCGGGGACCCCTGCACCATGTCCGTGCTGACCTTCCGCTCGGTCACATCCGCCAGGCCGGCATCCCGGAACATCCGGCTCATGAAACCCTGCGCGGCGCAGCGGAACAGGCCCGGCGCCCCTGCCGGCGGCACGGGAAGCTCGGTGTGCCGTGCGATGGTGCCCAGGATCAGGCTGGCCCACGGGTTTTCCGCGGCCCGGCTCCAGACGGCGGCGCTGATCCGCGCGCCCGGTTTCGCCACCCGTGACATCTCCCGGAGCGCGGCGGACATATCGGGAAAGAACATGAAGCCGAAGCGGCACAGGACAGCATCAAAAGTGCCGTCGTCGAACGGCAGGGCGGCGACGTCGCTGACGGTGGTGCGCACGTTGCCCAGCCCGCGGACCGCGGCCTTCTCTGCCGCCACCTGGAGCATGCGGTCCGAAAGATCGGCCAGGGTTACGCTGCCGGCCGGCACGAATCCGGCCGCCGTGAGCCCGGGCTCGCCGGTGCCGGCGGCGACGTCGAGCACGGCAGAGTCGGGACGAAGCCGTGCCTCCTGGATCAGGGCATCCCCGAAGGGCGCGTGCCAGCCACAAACTTCCGTGTCCCATTTCTTCCAACCGGCCGAGAACTCATCCCAGATGCTGCGCTGCTGGTCCCGAATCTGCTC
This sequence comes from Arthrobacter sp. SO5, assembly GCF_020532805.1. Lineage (GTDB taxonomy): Bacteria > Actinomycetota > Actinomycetes > Actinomycetales > Micrococcaceae > Arthrobacter. The sequence goes on from NZ_MQTQ01000091.1 coordinate 42,085, forward strand.
GGCTGACGCTGACATGGCGCTTCCTTGGCTAGTCCTGGCCCTCCCCCAGTCCCCAGTGTGCTCCCACGCTCCGGCCGTCGCAATGCGTTGGGGGCAGTAGGCTTAATGACATGCCTTCCGCCGATTCCCCCGCCCCGGACAACGTCCCCTTGCCGGTCCCGCCGGCGCCCGAGCGGCGCCAGGTCACCGTGCGGCGGGCCCCGAAATACGTGCCGTTCCTGATCCTGGGAGCCCTTGCGGGCGTCGCCGTCGCCGCCTTCCTCGCCTACGGGCTCCCCGGCGATGAAAGCTGGGATCGCAGCACGGTCTTCGGCTTCTTCCTGACGCTGTGCGCGGCCGGCGGCGCAGTGCTCGGCGCCATTGTGGCCCTGATCCTGGACCGGCTGAGCGTCCGCCGGGCCGAGCGCGCCGTCGTCGAGTCCGTCCCCGAGGGCGGGGACCCCACCGAACCCTGAGCCGGTCAACGTACCGGCTGGCAGGTCATAAACCGGCCGGCAGGTCATAAACCGGCCGCCGGGAATCACCCGGCGCCCGACGTGAGATAATCGACCAGTGGCACGCGGCGATGGAAACCTTTCTCATGATCTTCTCCCCGGCGAAAAGGGCCCTCAGGACGCGTGCGGCGTCTTCGGGGTCTGGGCTCCCGGCGAAGAGGTTGCAAAACTCACCTATTACGGGCTGTATGCACTGCAGCACCGCGGTCAGGAGTCCGCTGGCATAGCAACCAGCGACGGCAAGCGGATCAACGTCTACAAGGACATGGGACTCGTTTCCCAGGTCTTCGACGAGACCACGCTGAACACCCTGACCGGGCATCTGGCGGTCGGCCACTGCCGTTACTCCACCACCGGCGCCAGCCACTGGGCCAACGCCCAGCCCACCCTGGGCGCGACGGCTACAGGCACCGTGGCTCTGGCCCACAACGGCAACCTGACGAACACCGCCGAGCTCAAGGCCATGATCATGGACCGCAACGGCGGGCACATCAGCGGCGAAATGAAGCAGGGCAACACCTCGGACACCGCCCTGGTCACGGCACTGCTGGAGGGCGAAGAAGGCAAGTCCCTCGAACAGACCGCCATGGAACTGCTGCCCAAGATCAAGGGCGGTTTCTGCTTCGTCTTCATGGATGAAGGCACCCTCTACGCCGCCCGGGACACCTACGGCATCCGCCCGCTCTGCCTGGGCCGGCTGGAACGCGGCTGGGTGGTCGCGTCCGAACAGTCCGCCCTCGCCACCGTCGGCGCAAGCTTCATCCGCGAGATCGAACCCGGCGAATTCATCGCGATCGACGAGGACGGTGTCCGTTCCCAGCGCTTTGCGGAGGCGACGCCGGCCGGCTGCGTCTTCGAATACGTCTACTTGGCCCGCCCGGACGCCTCCATCGCGGGCCGCTCGGTGTATGAGTCCCGGGTGGAAATGGGCCGCCAGTTGGCCCGCGAAAACACCCAGGAAGCAGACATCGTCATTCCGGTCCCGGAATCGGGCACGCCGGCCGCTGTGGGCTACGCCGAGGAATCCGGCATCCCCTTCGCGCACGGCTTCGTCAAGAACTCCTATGTGGGCCGCACCTTCATCCAGCCCTCACAGACCCTGCGCCAGCTCGGCATCCGGCTCAAGCTCAATGCCCTGGAATCCGTGATTCGCGGCAAGCGCGTGGTGGTGGTAGACGACTCGATCGTCCGCGGCAACACCCAGCGCGCGATCGTCCGGATGCTCCGCGAAGCCGGCGCCAAGTCGGTGCACATCAAGATCTCCTCCCCGCCGGTCAAGTGGCCGTGTTTCTACGGCATTGATTTCGCCTCCCGCGCGGAACTGATCGCCAACGGCGCCACCGTTGAAGAAATCACCCAGGCCATCGGCGCCGACTCCCTGGCCTATATCTCCGAAGACGGCATGATCGGCGCCACCCAGCAGCCGCGCGAGCGCCTCTGCACCGCCTGCTTCACCGGCAAGTACCCCATCGAACTGCCGGGTGCGGACAAGCTCGGCAAGAACCTGCTGGAACGCACGGATCTCGGCGGACTCCCCGCAGCAGGAGACGCCGCCCTCGGCGCAGAAGCCTCTTCGACCGCCGTCGAAGCCGCCGCCGGTATCAGCACCGATGAGGACCCGGCCGGGAAGGCCGGCGCCACGGGCTGCGATCCGGGCCCGGACGCCGAGTTCGAAGAACTGCTCACCGACGCTGACCGCGTTACCACCGCCGACCGTGCCGCCGCCTCACTCAGTGACGCGGGCACCTTTGTTGCCGACAAGAAAGAGCCCGTATGACTTCCGCCTCCCCGGCCGCCGACATGAACGCCGCCCAGAATTCCGCCGGCATCACCTACGCCTCCGCCGGCGTCGACGTCGAAGCGGGCGACCGCGCCGTTGAACTGATGAAGGGTGCCGTCAAGGCTACCCACAACTCCTCGGTGATCGGCGGCGTCGGCGGTTTCGCCGGCCTCTACGACGTCTCGCGCCTGCTCACCTTCAAGCGCCCGCTGCTGGCCACTTCCACCGACGGCGTCGGCACCAAGGTGGCAATCGCGCAGGCCATGGACATCCACGACACCATCGGCTTCGACCTGGTGGGCATGGTGGTCGATGACATCGTCGTGGTGGGCGCCGAGCCGCTGTACATGACGGACTACATCGCGTGCGGCAAGGTGGTTCCCGAGCGCATCGCGGACATCGTCCGCGGCATCGCCGCCGCCTGCTCCGTCGCCGGCACCGCCCTGGTGGGCGGCGAAACCGCCGAGCACCCGGGCCTGCTGGGCGAGCACGAGTACGACGTCGCAGGCGCCGCCACCGGCGTCGTCGAGGCCGCTGACCTGCTCGGCCCGGACCGGGTCCGCGCGGGCGACGTCGTGATCGGCATGGCCTCCTCCGGCCTGCACTCCAACGGTTACTCGCTGGTCCGCCGCGTCATCAACCACGCCGGCTGGGCCCTGGACCGCCAGGTTTCCGAGCTGGGCCGCACGCTGGGCGAGGAACTCCTCGAACCCACCCGTGTCTACGCCGCCGACTGCCTGGATCTGGCCCGCACCTTCCCGGTCAACTCGGCCCACGGCGTGCATGGCTTCAGCCACGTCACCGGCGGCGGCCTCGCCGCCAACCTGGCCCGCGTCCTCCCGCAGGGCCTGCTGGCCACCGTGGACCGCGCCACGTGGGAACTGCCCCCCATCTTCAAGCTGGTCGCCGAGCTCGGCAACGTCCCGCTCGCGGACCTCGAGCGCACCCTGAACCTGGGCGTGGGCATGGTCGCGATTGTCTCGGCCGAGATCGCCGACGCCGCGGTGGAACGCCTCAACGACCGCGGCCTGCCGGCCTGGGTCATGGGCACGGTCGGGGAGAATTCGGATTCGGTCCTCAAGGCCGGCCCGGACTATGTCCAGGGCGCCAAGGGCGTCGACGGCGGCGCCGTCCGGCTGGTCAACGCCTACGCCTAACCCCCGCCGGGTGCTTCACGGTGCACCCGCGCCGTGACGGGCGCAAAAAAATCCCGCCGCCCACACCCGTGACGGGGGTGGCCGGCGGGCCCGAAGATTGATGGCCGGCACGCCCGGATATCAAGGGGGTGCCGGAAAGAAGTTTCGACTAACCTATCCGACGGGAATCTACCTCGTCGTCGTCTTCTTCCACATCGTCCGCGTACTTATCCACATAGGCCGAATAATCCGGCTCAACAGGCTCATTCGGGAAACGACTCGGCGCACGGACCTCAGAGCTCTTGAGCTCACGCTGAAGTGCTGAGTAGTCAGTGTTCGGGGAGTAGTACTTAATGTCCCGAGCCTGCTTGGTAGCTTTTGCCTTTTGACGGCCGCGCCCCATGGCGTGACCCCCTTTTGTACTCGGACCGGAGGTGGTCACCATTGGCGTTAGTGAGGCCCCGGAATGTTTGGTCAATTTGTCGTACACCTAGATTACATGCTTTCAGCTCCTACTGCTCGCCGGGGCGGCGCTGTACCCGGCGTCGCTCCACCGGCGGCCCCGGACAAGGCGGCGGGGCCGCGCGGCACGGCGGTCAACTTAGATAGAGTTTCGGAGTGGACTCCCGGTAACGGGCCCCACCGCCGGGCGTCCAGCCGCGGTAAAGACGCGCGAAAGTGGTGAATTCTCAGTGACCGAAGAGAACGCAAGGCACGGCAACGCCGGGATGCCCGAGGTTCCTCCTGCCGGTGAATCCGGCAAACGGTCCACCACGGCGGCTCCGCCTGCCGTTCCGCCCAGGCCCTTCGCGCCGCCGGCATCCGCGACGGTGGGAGGGACGCCGGGAGGGACCCCAGTTGGGCCGCCCCCCGCCCCGTCGTCGGCACCCCTGTCCTCGGCACCCCTGCCGTCCGCGCCGGCCTTCACCCCTCCGCGTCCCGTCCGCCCGACCGTCCCACCGGTCGGCAGGGCCGGCGTGCGCGGCGCAGGCTCACGCAGTGCAGGCTCCCGCAGTGCAGGGTCACGCGGGGCAGGGACCGCCACGAAGGCTGTCTCAGCGGCCGGAAAACTGGTTTCGGAGCGGGCCGCCCAGCTGGCCGGCTGGATCCGGCGCCAGGGCCTGGCACGGACAGGCGCCGCCGTGGCCGCCGTCGTTGTGCTGGGACTGCTCCTCTGGTGGCTGACCTCACTGGGCGGCGGCGAGAAGTCGTCCGCGGCGGAGAGCAACCCGGCGCCGGCCGGAACCTCATCCGAGGCTCCGGCGAGCCGCGGTCCGCTGCCGCTCGACGGCGTCGGCCCGCTGGACTTCCAGCTGGGCGACTGCTTCAAGGACTTCGACCCGGAGGCGCCGACGTCCCTGGTGGTGGACTGCGCCACGGGCCACTCGGCCCAGCTGGTCGCCGTCGAGCACTACGCCGCCGCCGATTCCTACCACGGCCGGGATCCGCTCAAGCAGAAGGCCCTGGATGCGTGCAAGGCGGCGCCGCTGACGGACAAGCAGTCCGACTACGTGCTCAGCTACAAGCTCGCGTACCCGAGCTCCACCAGCTGGGACAAGGGCGACCGCCGCGTGGACTGCTACGTCACCGCGGACACCGGAAACACCATCATGGTGACCCTGCTGCCCTGAGCGGTCCTACTCCTTGCGGCGGACCGAGAGGCCGCCGCCGGTAGCCGCGCCGCCGTCGGGCCGGTCCCATGCCTGCGCGCCGCCCACGGTGAGCTCGTAAAGGTCCGGGGCGGTGTCCACGAGCACGGTGTCTCCGTCCCCGATCTCACCGGACAGGATGGCCCTGGCCAGCCGGTCGCCAATCTCGCGCTGGACCAGCCGGCGCAGGGGCCGGGCACCGTAGGCCGGGTCGAATCCTGTGACGGCGAGCCAGGCCCGGGCGCCCTCCGTGACCTCGAGGTTCAGCCGGCGGCCCTTCAGCCGTTCGCCCAGTTCCTTGACCTGCAGCTCGACAATCCGTGAGAGCTCCTCGACGCTCAGCGGGTCGAAGAGCACCACTTCATCCAGCCGGTTCAGGAACTCGGGCTTGAAGGACGCGTGGACGGCGGCCATGACGGCGGCGCGCTTGGCCGCCGCATCCAGCGTCGGATCCACCAGGAACTGACTGCCGAGGTTGGAGGTCAGGACCAGGATCACGTTGCGGAAGTCCACGGTGCGGCCCTGGCCGTCGGTGAGGCGGCCGTCGTCGAGCACCTGCAGGAGGATGTCGAACACCTCCGGGTGGGCCTTCTCCACCTCATCGAGCAGCACCACAGAGTACGGTCGGCGGCGGACGGCCTCGGTCAGCTGCCCGCCCTCCTCGTAGCCCACGTAGCCGGGAGGAGCACCGACGAGCCGGGCCACGGTGTGCTTCTCCGAGTACTCGGACATGTCGATCCGCACCATGGCGCGTTCGTCGTCGAACAGGAAGTCCGCGAGGGACTTCGCGAGCTCGGTCTTGCCGACGCCGGTGGGCCCCAGGAACAGGAAGGAACCGGTGGGCCGGTTGGGGTCACTGATGCCGGCCCTGGCCCGGCGCACGGCGTCCGAGACCGCGGTGACAGCCTTGGACTGGCCGATCAGCCGCTCCCCCAGCACCCTCTCCATCTCCAGCAGCTTCTGGCTTTCCCCCTGCAGCATCCGCCCGGCGGGGATGCCGGTCCACGCCGAGATCACCTCGGCAATGTCATCGGCGGTGACCTCGTCGGCCACCATGAGCTCCTGTTTGGCGCCGCCCCCGGCCACGCGGGCCGACTCCGCTTCGGCGGCCGCGTTCAGCTCCCGTTCCAGCGCCGGGAGCTCGCCGTAAAGGATGCGGGAGGCAGCCTCCAGGTCACCTTCGCGCTGGTACTTCTCCGCCGCGGAGCGCAGCTCGTCGATCCGGGCCTTGAGATCGCCGACGTGGTTCAGGCCCGCCTTCTCGGATTCCCAGCGGGCGTTGAGGGCGGCGAGCTCTTCCTTCTTGTCCGCCATGTCCGCGCGCAGGCTGGCGAGTCGCTCCACGGACGCGGCGTCCTTCTCGTTGGCCAGGGCCAGCTCCTCCATGGTCAGCCGGTCCACCGCCCGGCGCAGCTGGTCGATCTCTTCGGGGGCGGAATCGATCTCCATCCGCAGCCTGGAGGCGGCCTCGTCCACGAGGTCGATCGCCTTGTCCGGCAGCTGGCGACCGGAGATGTAGCGGTTGGACAGCGTGGCGGCGGCCACCAGGGCGGAGTCCGAGATGGCGACCTTGTGGTGCGCCTCGTAGCGCTCCTTGAGCCCGCGGAGGATGCCGATGGTGTCCTCCACGCTAGGCTCGCCAACGAACACCTGCTGGAAGCGCCGCTCGAGTGCGGGGTCCTTCTCGATGTTTTCCCGGTACTCATCCAGGGTGGTGGCGCCGATCAGGCGGAGCTCGCCGCGGGCCAGCATCGGCTTGAGCATGTTGCCGGCATCCATGGAGCTGTCCCCGGTGGCGCCTGCCCCAACCACGGTGTGGAGCTCATCGATGAAGGTGACAATCTGCCCCTCGGAGTTCTTGATCTCCTCCAGTACGGCCTTGAGCCGCTCCTCGAATTCGCCGCGGTACTTGGCGCCGGCCACCATCGAGGCGAGGTCCAGGGCCACCAGCGTCTTGCCACGCAGGCTCTCCGGCACGTCTCCGGCCACGATCCGCTGGGCAAGTCCTTCGACGACGGCGGTCTTGCCGACGCCGGGTTCGCCGATGATGACGGGGTTGTTCTTGGTCCGGCGGCTCAACACCTGGATGATGCGGCGGATTTCGGCGTCGCGGCCGATCACCGGATCCAGCTTGCCGGAACGGGCAATGGCAGTCAGATCGGTGCCGTACTTTTCCAGGGCCTGGAAGGTGTTCTCCGGGTCCTGGCTGGTGACCTTGCGGTCACCGCGGACGCCCGGGAGGGCAGCGAGCAGCGCCTCATGCGAGACGCCGGCGTCGCGCATCAACTTCCCCACGGCGTCACTTCCGGACGCGAGCCCCAGAAGCAGGTGTTCGGTGGAGACGAATCTGTCCCCGAGCCGCTCCGCCTCGGTCTGCGCTGCCTTGATGGCCTGCAGCGCGGTGCGGGAGAGCTGTGCCTGCTGCACGGACGTCCCGGACGTTGCCGGGAGCGCCTTGATGGCGGCGCTGGCCTGGACACTGACGGCATCCGGATCAGCACCGGTAGCCCGCAGCAGGGCGACGGCGACGCCCTCCCTTTGGTCCATGAGGGCCTTCAGTAGATGCGCGGGCTCCACCTGCGGATTGCCTGCCGTCGAGGCGTTCATGGCGGCTGCGGAAAGAGCCTCCTGGCTCTTGGTGGTGAATTTGGCGTCCAAAGAGAGCTCCTTCCGGGCTGATGCTGCAAATAAAGTTGAGTCTAGTCCACTCAACTTTTCGCAGAGTCTCTCGGGCTCCATGTTTGCCCACAGCGAAACGGCTGTCTAGGGGCAGAAGGCTCCGGCGGCACCTGACGCGCCCCACGCACTGCACCCCATGGGACATGCCCCACGCATTCCCCGGCCATTGAACATAATGCCAAGATGCTCAACGGGCGGGCCGGGGAATGGACATGCCCACAAGGATCCGAGCCGAAGAATGGACATGTCCCCGCGGCTAGGGGCACCAGGAATGGACATGCCCCCAGGGGTTTTCCGCAGGAATGGACATGCCCTCAGAGGTGTACCGCAGGAATGAAAATGCTCCCCGAGCGCAGCATCCCGCGACCAGTTGGCGAACCCAAGGGACATGCCCTCCGCACGGCCCTGCCACTGGACATAGTCCCAAGATGCTCAATGCCAGTGCCCAAGACTGGACATGTCCGCCCGGATTGGGCCCCTGGAATGGGCATGTCCCACGGCGGGTGCAGCGCCGGGCCGAGCGCCTGCCGGAAAATCACTTAACGTTGCTTAACACTCCCCCGCCTACCTAATGTAACTGAGGTCACAGGAGCCGATAACCATGCGAAGGAGGACCGGACATGAGCAAGGACGCCACAAGTGTCGCCGTCGACGGCCCCGCATCACCGGTATCGGCCGCCGCAGTGGCCCGGGCAGCAGGGGTTTCCCCGGCTGCGGTGTCATACGTACTGAACGGCAAGGGCGGTGTTTCGCCGGAAACCCACCGCCACATCATCCGCGTGGCAAACGAATTGGGCTTCAGGCCCCGAAAGTCCTCACAGTCCACCGACCTGCAGCGAACCCGCGTGATCGGCCTGATCCTGCCCAACATCATCAACCCGATGTTCCCGCGCTGGGCCCAGGGCATCATTTCCGCCGCCGCCGAATCGGGCTACGAAGTGTTCGTCGCCACCACCCAGGACGATCCGGAGGTGCTGGCGCAGGTCACATCGACCTTGGCTAACCGCAATGTGGACGGCATCATCCTTGCCGCGTCCCTCCGCGATGATGCGACGGCGCTCCGCACCCTGCGGGCAGCCCGCATCCCCTACATCTGCCTCTCGCGCCGCGCCGACTTCCTCGACTCCGACTTCGTCGGGATCGACGACGACGCAGCGGCGACAACCCTGATGCAGCACATGCTGGGCCATGGCTTCAGGGAGATCGCCACCGTGATCGGCCCGCGGTTCTCCACGGCTTCGCTGACCCGGGAACAGGCCTTCGTTCGTACCGCCGCAGCGGCCCGGGTCACGATCAGCGGTGCCCGCAAGATCAGCACTCGGGTGAACAATGAGGGCGGCCGGTTGGCCGCCGAGCGGCTGTTCTCCGCGGGGACACCCCCGCGGGCCGTAGTGTGCGGCAGCGACGAACTGGCCATCGGCGTCATGGAGTATGCCCTGGCGCGGGGACTCCGTATCCCGGAAGACGTCGCCGTCGCAGGCTGCGACGGACTTCCGCACAGCCTGTCCGGACTGATCAACCTGACCAGCATTGTCCAGCCGCAGCAGGAAATGGCCGAGGAAGCCTTCACCATGCTGCTCAACCGTATAGAAGCCCCCTCCAGCACCTACAGCACCAAAATCTGCCGGCACCGCCTGCACATCGGACGGACCTGCGGCTGCACGCCGACCGCCCGTTAGCACCCTCTCGAAACACTCTGCCCCGGCCAGCCGCACTGGCTGCCTGACGGCTGTCCGGCCTCCGGACTGCCCGCCACCTCAACCACTAACCCTGACCACCAAAATCAAGGACGAAGACCCATGTCAGTTGTATCCGCACCAACGAAGATGCGCACTCCACAGGAAATCAACGGGGTGATCCTCCGCAGGGTCATGCCCCTCCTGATCGGCGCCTACATCATGGCTTTCCTGGACCGCACCAACATCGGTATGGCCAAGGATCGGCTGCAGATCGATCTCGGCATCTCCGCCACCGCCTTCGGCATCGGCGCCGGGCTGTTCTTCCTCACGTATGCCCTCTCGGAGATCCCCTCCAACCTGATCATGCACAAGGTGGGCGCGCGCTTCTGGATCATGCGGATCATGATCACCTGGGGCATCATCTCCGCGTGCATGGCGTTTGTGCAGGGCGAATGGTCCTTCTACATCATGCGGATGCTGCTCGGCGTCGCCGAGGCCGGGCTGTTCCCGGGCGTCATGTACTTCCTGACGCAGTGGTTTGTGGTCAAGGACCGCGCCAAGGCCAACGGCATGTTCCTCCTGGGCGTTTCCATTGCCAACATCGTCGGCGCGCCCCTCGGCGGCCTCCTGCTGACCATGGACGGTTTCGCCGGTCTGCACGGCTGGCAGTGGATGTTCATCATCGAGGGCCTGCCGGCGTGCATCCTCGCCTACGTCGTCTGGAAGAAGCTGCCGGACCGCCCGAGCAAGGCGACGTTCCTTAGCGCCGAAGAAGCCAGCGACCTCGAAGCACGCATCGCCGCCGAAGAAAAAGCCGGAGCCGAGGCATCCGGCAACCACCGCCTCCGCGACGTCCTGAAGGACAAGCAGATCATGTTGGTGGTGGGCATCTACTTCACGCACCAGATCGCCGTGTACGCGCTGTCCTACTTCCTCCCTTCCATCATCGGCACCTACGGCAAGCTCAACCCGGTGCAGATCGGCCTGCTCACGGCCATCCCGTGGATCTTCTCGGCCGCCGGCGCCCTCCTGGTCCCGCGGTTCGCGACCGACGGCCGGCGCTCCCGCCTGCTGGTCACCGGGACCATGATCGGCATCGTCGCCGGCTTCGCGCTTGGAGCCATCGGCGGTCCCGTTCTCGGCATGATCGGCTTCTGCCTGGCCGCGTTCAACTTCTTCGCCCTGCAGCCCATCCTCTTCACCTACCCGGCCACCCGTCTCACCGGGGCCGCCCTCGCTGGCGGCATCGCCTTCGTCAACACCATCGGCCTCTGCGGCGGCTTCCTCGGCCCGTACGTCATGGGTCTGATGCAGGACGTCACCGGCTCCAAGCTCTCCGGCCTCTGGTTCATCGTGGGTATGTGCATCGTGGGCGCCCTGCTCTCGCTGTTGCTCAAGCGGGGAGCGGAAAAGCCCCTGGGCGCCCCGGCCGCACACTAGCCACGCCGCACGGCGCTCAACGCGCCACTCATCCCGCAGACACTCCAACTCAAGGAATACTCATGGATTTCAGCACAAAAAGGGTCCTCGTCACCGCCGGGGCCAACGGCATCGGCCTGGCCATCGCCACCAAGTTCCAGGAACTCGGTGCCGCCGTCTTCGTCACCGACATCGACCCGGACGCCGTCGATAAGGCGCGCGCCGGCGGTCTCTTGGCAGCCGTCAGCGACGTCTCGGTCGAGGAGCAGGTTCGCGAGCTTATGGCCACCGTCGAGGCAGAGCTTGGCGGCCTGGACATCCTGGTCAACAACGCCGGGATCGCCGGGCCCACCGGCCCGCTCGAGACCCTCGACACGGCCGCGTGGAAGTCGACGTTCGACGTCAACATCCACGGCCAGTTCCTCTGCATCAAGTACGCACTGCCCCTGCTGCGGGCGGCCCGGGAGGCGTCGATCATCAACCTCTCCTCGGCCGCCGGGCGGCTCGGGATGGCCGGACGGAGCGCCTATTCGGCGTCGAAGTGGGCCGTCATCGGGCTGACCAAGACGCTCGCAATCGAACTCGGACCGGACAAGATCCGCGTCAACGCCATCTGCCCCGGGGCCGTGAACGGGCCCCGGATCGACTCGGTCATCGCAGCCAAGGCCGTGATGCTTGACCTCCCGGAGGACGAGGTGTCCGCGCTGTACCTCAACCAGTCCTCGCTGGGACGGCTGATCGAGGCCGAGGACATTGCCAATATGGCCGCCTTCGCCGCCAGCGACATGGCCCGCAACGTCAACGGCCAGGCACTCGCCGTTGACGGCAACACCGAAAAGCTTTACTGAGCCGGCCCTCCCGCCC
>NZ_MQTQ01000092.1 GCF_020532805.1 Arthrobacter sp. SO5
CACCGCCGGGGACACCAAGGTGGACCTGACCAACTTCACCATCGACCCGGGCACCTCCAAGCTCTACGGTGACGTCGCCGTGAACGGCACGGTCGCGGCCAAGCAGGCCTACATCTTCAACCTGGACGGCTCCACCCTCAAGCCCCTCGCGAAGGCCGGCGACACCGCGGTCCTGGAAGGCACCCGCGTGCTGATCTCCGACACCGCCGCCGGCCTGCTGAACAAAACCTTCAAGACCGACGCCGTGAAAGCCGACATGCTCGTCGGCATCGCCAAGATCACCGTCAACACCAAGTAACACCCCAC
>NZ_MQTQ01000093.1:0-7866 GCF_020532805.1 Arthrobacter sp. SO5
CGCCCAGCCACCACCCGCGCCACCACCCCCGCACCGGGGGCACGGCGGTCCGCCGTTCTGGCCGGCTGCGCCGACGCGGTGCTGATCCTCGTTTTTGCGGCAATCGGCCGGGATGCGCACCAGCGCGGGGAGATCGTTACGGGAGTCCTGGCCACGGCCTGGCCGTTCCTTGCCGGGGCTGCCCTTGCCTGGCTTGCCCTGCGCCTCTGGCGCGCTCCCCTCGCAATCTGGCCCGCCGGCGTCGCCGTTTGGCTCGGGACCGTCGCCGTGGGCATGGCCCTGCGGGCCGTCACCGGGCAGACGGTGGTCCTGCCGTTCGTGATTGTCGCGCTGATCGTCCTGGGCGTCTTCCTCCTGGGCTACCGGCTCGTGGCCGCCGCCGTCCGCAGGCTTTCCGCACGGCGCACCAAAGCCTGATGTACTAGGCTGGCAAGGACACGGCCAGGGCCCCGTGGACCGCCGGACCGGGGCCGCCTTCGGCCAGCAACGGCGCAACAGATCCGGAAAGGCTCACACGTGGTCACCGCTTTCGTCCTGATAAAGACAGACGCTTCCCGCATCCCCGAGACGGCGGAAGAAATCTCCGCGATCCAGGGCATCAGCGAGGTTTATTCCGTCACCGGCGAATGGGACCTCATCGCCATCGCGAGGGTCGCCAGGCACGAAGACCTCGCCGACGTCATTGCCGACAAGTTGTCCAAGGTCCCTGCGGTGGTGCACACCACCACGCACATCGCCTTCCGCGCCTACTCCCAGCACGACCTCGACGCGGCCTTCGCCCTCGGCTTCGAACAGTAGGACGCCCCCCGGGGTTCGGGCCGGATCAGCTCCGGGTCAGAGCCACCCAGCGGTCCAGCACGGCCGTGGCCGCACCGGACTGGACCGAGACCTCCGCACGCTTCATCGCCGCGTCCATCCGCTCCACGAACGGGCCCGCAGCGTCCAGGTCAAACGCCACGAGCCCGGCCGCAGCGTTAAGCAGGGCGGCGTCGCGCGCGGGGCCGGGTCCGCCGGCCAGGACGGAGCGGACGACGGCGGCGTTGCTCGCCGCATCCCCGCCGCGCAGTTCCTCAAGCGTTGCCTGGCGGATCCCCAGGTCGCGGGGATCGAACATCTGCTCCAGCACAGCCCCGTTCCGGATTTCCCAGACTCGGGACGGACCGGTCGTGGTCAGCTCATCCAGCCCGTCGTTGCCGCGGAACACGAGTCCCCGGCTGCCTCGCCTCGCCAGCACGCCGGCCACCAGCGGGGCCATCCGTTCATTCGCGACGCCTACTGCCGAAGCCTGCACATTGGCCGGGTTGACCATGGGGCCCAGGAAGTTGAACGCAGTCGGCACGCCCAGTTCACGGCGGGCGACGGCGGCGTGCCGCATTGAGGGGTGAAAGACCTGGGCGAAACAGAACGTGATCCCGGCCTCCTCCGCGTTGAGCGCGACGCGGGGAATCGGGAGGTCCAGCCGCACTCCGAGGGCTTCGAGGACGTCCGCGGAGCCCGACGTCGAGGATGCGGCGCGGTTGCCGTGCTTGACCACTTTGGCGCCTGCCCCGGCGCAGATCAGCGCGGCCATCGTGGAGATGTTGACGGTGTTTTGCTGGTCCCCGCCCGTGCCCACGATGTCGAGCTTCTCGCCGGAGATTCCAATGGGGCTTGCGTTTGTGATCATCGCCTCAACCAGGCCGGTCAGCTCATCAACCGTCTCGCCCTTCGAGCGCAGTGCCACCAGGAATCCGGCGACCTGGGCAGGGGTGGCCTCGCCCGACATGATCGAGTTCATCGCCCACCCGGTGTTGCCGGCAGTAAGGTCCGTACCCGCAATGAGGGCGCCGATGAGCCGCGGCCAGGTGTTGCCTGCCGCCTGTGCAGTTGCCTGAGAAGTCACCACCTGATGCTATCGAGGTGCGCGCCGCTATGACCAATATGAACTGGCCCGGGAACTTTTCCGCGCGAATTCGCGGCTTTGTAGAAAAAGTCCTTCCAAAAAGCGGTTTGCGTTGGGCAGGACGAACTTTTACAGACATAATGTCTATGTGACATCTGCGACCCAAGCCCCCAGTACCTCGGCGCACCCGACGCTGAATCGCCCGAATATGGTTTCCGTTGGAACCGTCGTCTGGCTGTCCAGTGAGTTGATGTTCTTCGCCGGTCTCTTCGCCATGTACTTCACACTCCGTTCTACTTCAGGACTGATGTGGGCCGAGGAGACAGCAAAGCTCAACTTCCCCTTTGCGCTCGTCAACACGATCGTCCTCGTGGCAAGTTCTTTCACTTGCCAGATGGGCGTCTTCGCCGCCGAGCGGCTCCAGCCGCGTCGAAGCGGCAGCCGCCTCAGCTTCACCCGCTGGGGCATGAACGAATGGTTTACCTTGACGTTCATCATGGGCGCCATCTTCGTGGCGGGGCAGTCGACCGAGTACGCCATGCTCGTTTCCGAGCACGTCTCGCTCTCCTCCAACGCCTACGGATCAGCGTTCTACATCACCACAGGCTTCCACGGCCTGCACGTTATCGGTGGCTTGATTGCCTTCCTGCTCATCATCGGCCGCTCCTTCGCTGCGAAGAAGTTCGGCCACTTTGAAGCGACTTCGGCAATCGTCACGTCGTACTACTGGCACTTCGTCGACGTGGTCTGGATCGGGCTCTTCCTGGTCATCTACGTCCTCAAGTAGCAATGCTTGCCCCTCTTTCTACAAGAGGTAGAATTTCAAGAAGCGGCTCCCCGAGCCAACGCAGGATCGAAAAAAGGAACCACCACGTGAAGGCACTCTCGCAGAAGCGACGTCACCCGATGGCAGCAATTGCACTGCTGCTGATGGGCCTCCTGGTCACTGGTGGGCTGTACGCCGTTGCCACCACCGTCAACCAGGCCAAGGCCGACACCACGAGCGTTAGCGCAAGTGACGTGGAAGAAGGCGGCAAGCTTTTCGCCGCCAACTGCGCCACGTGCCACGGCATGGGTGCCAGCGGGTCCCAAGCCGGACCGTCGCTCGTCGGCGTCGGCGCGGCCGCCGTTGACTTCCAGGTCGGCACCGGCCGGATGCCCATGCAGATGAACGGTCCCCAGGCCTACCAGAAGCCGGCCCAGTTCAACGAGGAGCAGACCCGCAAGCTGGCTGCCTACGTTGCATCCCTGGGCCCCGGTCCTGCCATCCCCGAGGAGAACCTCGTCGACGGGAAGGGCGATGCCTCCGCGGGCGGTGAGCTGTTCCGCGTGAACTGCGCCATGTGCCATAACGCGGCCGCCGCGGGCGGCGCGCTGACCCGGGGCAAGTTCGCCCCGGCCCTAGCCGGCGTCTCGGGTGAGCACATTTATGAAGCGATGGTTACCGGCCCGCAGAACATGCCGGTTTTCAACGACTCGAATATTTCCCCTGAGGGGAAGCGCGACATCATCTCCTTCCTGAAGACGATTGAGGCCAACGGGTCTCCCGGCGGCGCCGATCTTGGCGCGCTGGGTCCGGTGTCCGAAGGTCTCTTCGTCTGGATCGCAGGCCTTGGCGTGATTATCGCCTTCACTATCTGGCTGACGTCCCGGACGTCCTAGCAGGATCCGCTTTACCTGTAAGAGTTTTCTGCTGACCCGTCAGCAGTTTGAATTGAAATGCTAACTCGGCAGCAGCCGAGACGAGAGAGGGATGAGGCGAATTATGGGCAACCATAGTGACGGCAGTCCGAACCACTCGGGCACCGTAGCTACGGCTGGTCAAAGCGAGGTGGCGAAGTTCCAGGATCCTGGAATTCCTCCGCATCGTTTGCGCCTGGCTGACACGGACCCGCGCGCGGCAAAGCGAGCAGAACGGCAGGTAGCCCTCCTTTTCGGGTCCTCGGTCGTTGGCACAGTGATATTCCTGGTGGCCTACTTTGCCATTGATCTGGGGGCTGACTCCACGATCGGCACTGTCCGGCTGCAAAATGCCCTGCTGGGCCTCGGCACCGCATTCGCGATGCTGGGCATCGGCACCGGCATCGTCCACTGGGCCAAGGCCCTCATGCCGGACCACGAGGTCTCGGAAGAGCGCCACGCAATCCGCACCGAGGAAGACCGCCAGGCCGCCGTCCGGATCGTTGATGACATTGTGGAAGAGACCGGCATCAAGCGCCGGCCACTGATCCGCAATACCCTCCTCGGCGCCGTCGCACTGGCTCCCCTGCCGGCCCTGGCGATCTTCGGTGACCTCGGTCCCCGGCCGGACGACAAGCTGGCCCACACCATGTGGGCTCCGCAGGACGGCAAGCTCAAGCGCCTCGCCCGTGACCCCGATGGCACCCCCATCAAGGCCGCTGATGTCACGATCGGCTCCGCTTTCCACGTCATCCCGGAAGGGCTGAACGAAATGCACGAGGGCAAGCTGGACGAAAAGGCCAAGTCTGTCGTGCTGCTCATGCGCCTGAACCCGGAGGAGCTCAACCCCTCCCCCGAGCGCGCGGACTGGGCCTACAACGGCATCGTTGCCTATTCCAAGATCTGCACCCATGTTGGTTGCCCTGTTGCTTTGTACGAGCAGCAGACCCACCACCTGCTGTGCCCGTGCCACCAGTCGACCTTTGACCTGACTCAGCAATGCAAGGTCATCTTCGGCCCGGCGAGCCGTCCTCTCCCCCAACTGCCCATTGCAGTCGACTCCGAGGGCTACCTGGTCGCGACGAGCGACTTCCATGAACCCGTTGGACCGAGCTACTGGGAGCGTGAAGAGCATGTCCGCAACAACAACGCCTGATGCCTCCGTTTTCGTCGCCGAGACTAAAGGCGGCCGCATCACCGACTTCGTCGACCAGCGCGTCGGCGGCTCCGGAATTCTCCGCGAATTCGGCCGGAAGGTCTTTCCCGACCACTGGTCCTTCATGTTCGGTGAAGTCGCGCTGTACTCCTTCGTCATCCTGCTGCTCTCCGGCACCTTCCTCACGTTCTTCTTTGATCCGTCCATGGCGGAGACGCGCTACGCGGGTTCCTACCTCCCGCTGAAGAATGTCGAGATGTCGGTGGCCTACAGCTCGTCGCTGGACATCTCCTTTGATGTCCGTGGCGGTCTGTTCATGCGCCAGGTCCACCACTGGGCAGCCCTGCTGTTCGTCGCTTCCGTGTCCGTCCACATGCTGCGCGTTTTCTTCACCGGAGCGTTCCGCAAGCCGCGCGAACTCAACTGGGTGGTGGGCGGTGTCCTGCTCATCCTGTCGATGGCCGCAGGCTTCACCGGCTACTCACTCCCCGACGACCTGCTCTCCGGCAACGGCCTGCGCATCATCGACGGCGTCATCAAGTCCATCCCGGTGGTCGGCACGTACATCTCGTTCTTCCTCTTCGGCGGAGAGTTCCCGGGCACTGTCATCATCAGCCGCCTGTACATGCTCCACATCCTCCTGGTTCCCGCCCTCATCCTCCTGATGATCGTGATGCACCTCTTCATGGTGGTGGTGCACAAGCACACCCAGTACCCCGGTCCGGGCCGCAATGACGGCAACGTCGTCGGTTACCCGCTGGGTCCGGTTTACGCTGCGAAGGCCGGAGGCTTCTTCTTCATCGTGTTCGGTGTCGTTGCCCTCATGGCGGGCTTCTTCACCATCAACCCGATCTGGAATTACGGCCCCTACGATCCCTCTCCCGTTTCGGCAGGCACCCAGCCTGACTGGTACATCGGCTTCGTAGACGGCGCACTGCGCCTGATGCCCGGCATCATCGGTAACTGGCAGGTCGAGCAGGTCTGGTTCGGCCACGTCTTCAGCTTCAACGTCCTGCTGCCTGCCCTGGTCCCCGCGGGAATCATCTTCACCGTCCTTTTCACCTACCCGTGGATCGAACGCTGGATCACCCGGGACAACCGCGAGCATCACGTCCTGGACCGTCCGCGCAACGCCCCGACCCGCACCGCCATCGGCATGGCAGGCTTCACGTGGTACTGCGTGATGTGGGCAGCAGCCGGCTCGGACCTCATCGCCACCCACTTCCATGTGGCACTGAACGATGTCACCTACTGGCTGCGCGCACTGTTCTTCATCGGACCGGTCATCGCCTTCATCGTGACAAAGCGGGTGGCACTGGCACTGCAGCGCAAGGACCGCGAAATTGCGCTCCACGGCCGCGAAACCGGCCGCATCGTGCGCCTGCCGCACGGCGAGTTCATCGAGGTTCACGCCCCGCTGGATGAGTACAAGCGCTACAAGTTGGTCGGCTTCGAATCCCCGTCGCCGCTGCCGGCGGTGCCAAACGACCACGGCGTCGTCGACAAGAAGGAAAAGCGCCGCGCGAAGCTCTCCCAGTGGTTCTTCGAGGACCGCGTTGCCCCGGCAACGCCGGCTGAGCTGGAGGCGGCGCACGGCCACCACGGCGGACACGAGGCGATCGAAGCGGCCGAGTCGCAGAAGACCCTCAGCCGCTAACTCCACGGCTCAGCAACACCGCAGTACAGGGAAGGCCCGGTCCACGAGGACCGGGCCTTCCTGCGTCCGCGGGGTCAAACAGCAACGCGGGGTCACTTCGCGCCTATAAGAGCCTCCGGGATGGGCGCGATCTGACCCCGCGTTGCTAGGGGCGGTACCCCGTGGAGTAGTTGCGCGTCGGCCGCACACCGGGCCGCTGCAACGGCACCCACAGTTTGTAGCGGTCGGCCCGGTAGTAGGACACCGAGTAGTCCACCATCGCCCGCGCCACGAAGGCGTGCCGCTGGATCTTCAGCAACGGCGACCCCACGTCGACGTTGAGCAAACGCGCCGTCGACGGCGACGCGGCGGTCGCCTCGATCATGTCCTCGCCCCACTCCATGACCAGCCCGTAGCTCTCGCTCAGCACGTTGTAGAGCGAGGTCGGCGGTTCGCGGTCAAGCAGTCCGGGCACGCGGTGCGCCGGAATGAAATTCTCATCAACACTCATGGGTTCGTTGTCCGCCAGCAGCAGACGCCGGAACCGCACCAGCGGCGTGCCCTCCTCGAGCTGCAGCTCGCGGGCCAGGAAAGCGCTGGCGTTGATTTGTTCGAAGCTGAGGACCCTGGCTGCCGGTACCATCCCGCGGCGCTGCATTTCCTCGCTGTAGGAGGTCAACTTGACCTGTAGGTCCAGTTTCGGTTTGCGGACAAACGTGCCCAGTCCGACCACCCGCTCGATGACCTCCTCGCCAACAAGGGCATCGATGGCCTGCCGGACCGTCATCCGGGCCAGCCCGAAACGCTCGGCCAGGTCCCGCTCGGACGGCAGCGCCGACCCGGGCGGGCACATCTGCGCGATGTGGGCCCTGAGGATTTCCCGCAACTGCACATAGATGGGCGTTCCGTTGTGCCGGTCGATCTCGCCGGCCATCCTTGACGCGTTAGATCCCACGGCCCGGCCCGGTGCATGTGTCCATGCCTAAAGCGTAGGCCACCCGGCGCGCAGGTCTAGACCACTGCCCTTGCAGTTCGACCCCCAACGCGCCGCCAGCTACGCTTGAATCCGTCAGAACCAGCTTTCGAGGATGAGGGGGGCCCGTTGCCCGCACGCAAGGCAATAGTCATGGCGGCCATCGGTCTTCATGCCCGGCCCGCAGCGATGTTTGTCCGCGCCGTCCTGGAAAGCGGGCTGCCGGTAACCATCAGCAGGGACGGCAAGCCCGGTGTGGATGCCCGGTCCCTTCTCGAAGTGATGACAGAGGACTTCCGCCAGGGCTGCGAGGTGGAGCTCGCCGTCGCGCAGGAGGCAATCCCCAGCCCCTATGGCCTGCTGGACGCCGAAAGAACGCTCGCCGGCCTCAGTGCCCTTCTGCAGTCCCGCCAGACCGCCTGACGCCCGCCTGGGGCCCGGCAGGCGGCAGGCAGGGCACTCCCCCGCCGCCCGACTCAACGTCCAGTCGGTCATGCCTCTCCATCAACGACGGCGGGCCCCACCGAATGGTGGGGCCC
>NZ_MQTQ01000093.1:7917-15855 GCF_020532805.1 Arthrobacter sp. SO5
GTATTCGTAGACCCAGCCGACCAGGGCGACGACCGCGAGGCCGCCGGCGATGAACACAATCCAGAATCCTACGGCCAGGCCGAGGAAACCGGTGGCGCAGGAGAAGCCAAGGACCAGCGGCCACCAGCTCCACGGGCTGAAGTGTCCCTGTTCACCGGCGCCTTCGTGGATCTCCGCGTCGCTGCGGTCCTCCGGACGCATCCCGACGCGTTTCCCGGTGAACGCCAGGTAGGCGCCGACCATGCCCGCGAGGCCGCCGAGCAGCAGAATCCCGAGTGCGCCGACCCACTCCGTCCAGCCGGTCAGGAATCCGTAGACGACTGAGACCGGGATGAAGAAGAAGGCTCCGTAGCCAAAAATCCTTGATTCGATTTTCACTGGGCCTGGTCCTTCTGGTCGGCGTTACCGAGCGCTGCTGCCGCCGGGGCAGGAGAATCGACGGTGTATGACTGGGAGAGCTCGGGGTGGTGCAGATCCAGGGCAGGACGCTCCGAACGGATCCGCGGCAGCGACGTGAAGTTGTGACGCGGCGGCGGGCACGACGTCGCCCATTCGAGGGAGGCGCCAAAGCCCCACGGGTCATCAACTTCGACCCGTTCGGTGCTGCGCCAGGTGATGTAGACGTTCCAGAAGAACGGGATGAGCGACGCGCCCAGCAGGAACGAGGCGTAAGTGGAGAACTGGTTCATCCAGGTGAAGTTATCCTGCGGCATGTAGTCCGCATAACGCCGGGGCATGCCCTCGACGCCCAGCCAGTGCTGGATGAGGAAGGTGCCGTGGAAGCCCAGGAACAACATCCAGAAGTGGATCTTGCCCAGGCGCTCGTTGAGCATCTTGCCGGTGAATTTGGGCCACCAGAAATAGAAGCCGGCGAACATCGCGAACACCACGGTGCCGAAGACGACGTAGTGGAAGTGTGCCACCACGAAGTAGGAGTCGGACACGTGGAAGTCCAGCGGCGGGGAGGCCAGGATGATGCCGGTGAGGCCGCCGAAGAGGAACGTGGCCAGGAAGCCGATGCTCCACAGCATGGGGGTCTCAAACGTGATGGAACCCCGCCACATCGTGCCGATCCAGTTGAAGAACTTCACACCGGTCGGAACGGCGATGAGCATCGTCATGAAGGAGAAGAACGGCAGCAGCACGGAGCCGGTGACGTACATGTGGTGGGCCCACACGGTAACGGACAGGGCTGCGATGGAGATCGTGGCGTACACCAGGCCCTTGTAGCCGAAGATCGGCTTGCGGCTGAAGACCGGGAAGATCTCCGAGACAAT
Organism: Arthrobacter sp. SO5; assembly: GCF_020532805.1. Lineage (GTDB taxonomy): Bacteria > Actinomycetota > Actinomycetes > Actinomycetales > Micrococcaceae > Arthrobacter. Next base: position 9,195 of record NZ_MQTQ01000093.1, read on the forward strand.
GCCGAAGAACGGCAGCGCGATGATGTAGACCTCAGGGTGCCCGAAGAACCAGAACAGGTGCTGCCAGAGGACAGCGCCGCCGTTCTCGGGATCGAAGATGTGGGCTCCGAAGCGGCGGTCCGCGCCGAGGGCGAAGAGGGCTGCGGCCAGCGGCGGGAACGCCATCAGGACCAGGATCGCCGTCACGAGGATGTTCCAGGTGAAGATCGGCATACGCCACATGGTCATGCCGGGGGCACGCATGCAGATGACCGTGGTGATGAAGTTCACGGCGCCGAGAATGGTGCCGAAGCCCGACAGCGCGAGGCCGAAGACCCAGAGGTCACCGCCCACACCGGGGCTGAACGTCGTATTGGACAGCGGCGCATACGCGAACCAGCCAAACGATGCGGCACCCTGCGGGGTGATGAAGCCGGACACGGCGATGGTGGAGCCGAAGAGGAAGAACCAGAAGGCCAGTGCGTTCAGCCGCGGGAACGCGACGTCGGGTGCACCGATCTGGAGCGGCATGATGACGTTGGCGAAGCCCGCGAACAGCGGGGTCGCGAACATCAGGAGCATGACGGTGCCGTGCATGGTGAACAGCTGGTTGTACTGTTCCTTGGTCTGCAGGATCTGCATGCCGGGCTCGAACAGCTCGGCGCGGATCAGCAGCGCCATCACGCCGCCGAAGCAGAAGAACACGAAGGACGAGATCAGGTACATGTACCCGATGGTCTTGTGGTCGGTGGAGGTGATCCAGTTGACGACGATGCGTCCCTTGGATTTGGGTACTACGGGAGCCTCAAGGGTCCTCCCGGAGGGCTGAGAATAGGTGGTTGCCACGTCGCTCCCCTTACTTGGTTTCGGTCGGGGCCGGGTTGCGGTCGTACTCTTCGCCGAGGAGACCGGTGTTGCCGTCCTGGCGCAGCTTCTCCAGGTGTGCCTGGAATTCGGCGTCAGAGACGACCTTTACGCGGAACAGCATCTCGGAGTGGTACTCGCCGCAGAGTTCAGCGCACTTGCCGTCGTAGGTGCCCTCTTTGGTGGGGGTGACCCTGATGTAGTTGGTCTTGCCGGGGATCATGTCGCGCTTCTGCAGGAAGGCGGGAACCCAGAACGAGTGGATGACGTCGCGGGCATTGAGTTCCAGGTCAACGGACTTGTTCACCGGGAGGTACAGGGTGGGCAGCTTTTCCTTGTCCACGTTGTCACCGGTGAGGTGCGCCTGGACGCCGGCCTCGTGGACGTCCTCGCGGACGACGTCGCCCTTTTTGTAGTTGAAGTCCCAGGCCCACTGCTTGCCGCGTACGTCGACGACGACGTCGGCAGGCACGGCTCGGTTGTCGATCGCCTGCTGGTCGCGGTCCGTGAAGTAGAAGAACACCAGGACCATGAACAGCGGGATCGTCAGGTAGAAGACCTCGAGGGGCAGGTTGAAGCTGTTCTGCCGGGGGAAGCCCACGGTGCCCTTGCGGCGCCGGTAAGCGACGATGCACCAGATCATCAGACCCCAGGTGATGACGCCCACGATCAGCGCGGCAATCCATGAGTTGACCCAGAGGTCCATGATGCGGTCAGTGTTGCTGGTGGTGCCACGCTCCGTGGGCAGCCACCCTTTCTGTACCTCTGGTGAACATCCAGTCAAAGCCAACGCGCCGGCGAGTGCCAAGCCAGTGATCGTAGTGATCTGTTTGCGTCGGCTGCCGGTTCGGTTCTGCGAACTCACAGACGGCCCTTCCTACTTGTTGCTGTCGCCCCGGGCCGGTAATTGGCGGTCAGGGCACAAAAAAAGTTTTACTACTCGATGTAGAGCTTACCGCTCCCCAGGAGTTTTCGCCCACATGTCCGAGCCGTGCGTCGGGACCTTTTTGCCCGGTCTGCTCGTGCGGGATGCCGCGGCACTAAGGCCGGGCACAATGCCCGGCCTTAGTGGAAGGAATCCCCGCAGGCGCAGGAGCCACCGGCGTTGGGGTTGTCGATGGTGAAGCCCTGCTTGGCGATGGTGTCCTCGAAGTCGATGCTGGCACCGCTGAGGTAGGGAACGCTCATCTTGTCGACCACAACTTCAACGCCGTCATAGTCACGTACCGCGTCTCCGTCGAGGATCCTCTCATCGAAGTAGAGCTGGTAGATCAGGCCGGAGCAACCGCCGGGCTGCACGGCAACGCGGAGGCGCAGATCCGTGCGGCCTTCCTGCTCGAGCAGGCTGCGGACCTTGCCCGCTGCGACGTCGGTCAGCTTGACCTCGTGCGTTGCCTGTTCCTCGTCAGCCGGGGCGGTGGTGCCGGCGCTGTTTTCATTGGTTGTAGTGCTCATGGCCTACCTTCTTACGGCGGTGGTGGCGGTGCCGCTCGCACGGCACCTGCCCCTACTTCAACGGTATGGGCTATAGCTACATGCTACGTCGATCCGCGGCGTAGCTCTAACTCCTGGCGTAACCCTCGGAGCCGGCTGGCTGTTCCCCGGGACTGGACGCCGCGGAGCAACGGGGCCGCCCGCGGGTCAGGCCAGTCCGTCCTCGTTCAGGCGGGCCAGCAGGAGTGCTTCGGCCACGATCGCGTTCCGGAAGTCAGCCAGGTGCAGGGACTCGTTGGCGCTGTGGGCACGCGAGTCCGGATCCTCGACGCCGGTGACCAGGATCTGCACGTCGGGGTACAGCTCCGTCAGGTCAGCAATGAAGGGAATCGACCCGCCGATCCCCGTTTCGACGGCCGGCACACCCCAGGCTTCCCCGAGTGCCCACATCGCCGCGGTCGCTGCCGCGGAGGACGTGTCCGTGAGGAAGGCGTTGCCGCTCTCCCCCGGCGTGAAGACCACCTGGGCACCAAAGGGCGCGTTGGCCTCGACGTGCTTGCGCACGGCGTCCATGGCATCGGCCGGATCCTGCCCGGGGGCCAGGCGCAGGCTGAACTTGGCGCGGGCCCGCGGGAGCAGGGTGTTGGAGGCGACGTCCACGGCCGGGGCGTCGAAGCCGATGATCGACAGCGCCGGCTTGGTCCACATCCGGGACGCAATGGAGCCTGTCCCGGCGAGCCTGACGCCGTCGAGCACTGAGGCGTCGGCCCGGTACTGCTCTTCCGTGAGGTCCACCTCGACGTCGTCGCGGCTGACCAGGCCGGCGATCGCGACGCTGCCATCCTGGTCGTGCAGCGTGGCGATCAGCCGGGACAGCAGCGTGGGGGCGTCCAGCACAGGACCGCCGAACATGCCGGAGTGGACGGCGTGGTCCAGCACCTTAACCTCGATGGTGCCGTCGACGAGTCCGCGCAGGCTCGTGGTGAGGGCCGGGATGCCCACCTTCCAGTTGCTGGAGTCGGCGACGACGATCACGTCGGAGCGCAGCAGGTCCTGGTGGGTTTCCAGGAAGGACCGGAAGGTCGGGGACCCGGCTTCTTCTTCGCCCTCGAAGAAGAAGGTCACGCCGAGGCCGAGGTCGTTGCCCAGCACCTTGGTCACGGCGGAGTAGGCCGCGATGTGGGCCAGGATTCCCGCTTTGTCGTCCGCCGCGCCGCGGCCGTAGAGCCGGCCGTCGCGTTCGACGGCGGTGAACGGCTCGCTCTGCCACAGCGCGAGGTCGCCGGTGGGCTGCACATCGTGGTGGGCGTACAGCAGGATGGTCGGCTTGCCTTCGGCGGCGGGACGGCGTGCGACGACGGCGGGACCGCCGGGCGTGCCGTCCTCCTTGTCGCAGCGCAGGATCCTGACGTCGTCGAACCCGCTGGCGCGGACCAGCGCGGCGACGGCGTCGGCGCTGGCGTTCAGCGGGGCCGGGTCGAAGCTGGGCCAGGCGATGCCCGGTATGGCGACGAGCTCCTTCAACTGGCTGATGGTGGTGTCAAACGATTCGGCAACGGCCCGGCGGAGGGCTTCGGCGTCGAAGTTTCCGACGCGGCCGGTGGAGGTCTGCGGGTTCCCCGCGGGTGATGAAGTCATGGCCAGAACACTACCCGTGTCACGGATCACCACAAACAGTGCCGCTGCGGCTCGGGCGCCCTGTGGGCTGGGTCTCGCGCCGGGCGGCGCGGGGTATTCTGGAGGGGTGTTTGGACGAAAAAAAGAAGCGCCCTCGGCGCAGGACGTAGTTGACCAGCAGGCAGCCGACGCTTCGGCCGGCGCCGCCGCCATCGGGAAGGGCGCCCCCACGCCCAAGCGCAGCGCCCAGGTGGCCGCCCGCAGGCGCCCCCTCGTGCCGGAGGACCGTAAGGCCTCCAAGGCCGCGGAACGCGCCGCCATCCAGGATCAGCGGGTGAAGACGCGCCAGGCCCTGGACTCCGGCGATGAGAAGTTCCTGCCGCTGCGGGACAAGGGCCCGCAGAAGCGCTTCGCCCGCGACTACGTGGATGCCCGTTTCAGCCTCGGCGAATACCTGATGTTCGGCGCCCTGGTCTTCGTGGTGGTCTCGCTCCTCGTGCCGGCCTCCAGTGAACAGATGATCTACGTGCTGGGCGGCTTCTGGGTGATGTTCCTGGCGGTCTTCGTGGACGTCTTCGTCCTGTCCCGGAAGCTGAAGAAGCGCCTGGCGGCGAAGTTCGGCAACGTGGAGCGCGGCACGGTCTGGTACGGGTCCATGCGCTCCCTGCAGTTCCGCCGCCTCCGCCTTCCCAAGCCGCAGGTCAAGCGCGGCGAGTTCCCCGCCTGATGCACTAGCCACCCGGAATCGCCAACGAAGAAGCCCCCGGCAGTCGGACTGCCGGGGGCTTCTTGTGCCTGGTGCGCCTCGGGCGCACCTAGCGCCGCGAGGGGTGCTTTGCGAGCTGCCGGTTGATGCGGGCGGCCCAGAAGGGACCCTCGTACAGGAATGCCGTGTAGCCCTGCACCAGGCTGGCGCCGGCGTCGAGGCGTTCCTGGACGTCCCGGGCCGTTTCCACGCCGCCGGCCGACACAAGCACCAGAGCGCCCCCGGTCGCGTTCCTGAGCCGGGCAAGAACTTCGAGGGAACGCTTCTTCAGCGGCGCCCCGGACAGGCCGCCGGCTCCGCAGGCCTCAACCTCCGCCAGACCGGTTGAGAGGGCGGGTCGGGCGATGGTCGTGTTGGTGGCGATGATGCCGTCCAGCTTCAGGTCCAGGGCCAGGCGGGCGACGGCGTCGACGTCCTCATCGCTGAGGTCCGGGGCAATCTTGACCAGCAGCGGCACGTGCCGGCCGGCGGCCCGGTCCGCTTCCTCGCCCACGGCCGAAAGCAGCGGACGGAGCGTCTCAACGTCCTGGAGCAGCCGGAGACCGGGGGTGTTCGGGGAGCTGACGTTGACCACCAGGTAATCGGCGGCAGGCGCCAGGCTCCGGGCGCTGACCAGGTAGTCGGCCACGGCGTCCCCAAGGTCCACCACCTTGCTCTTGCCGATGTTGACGCCGATGACCGGGCGGACGCCGGGATGGTGTCGCTGCAGTGCGGCCCGAGCCGATTTCAGCCGCGGCGCCACCGCCGCGGCGCCATCATTGTTGAACCCCATCCGGTTGATCACGGCCCTGTCCTCGATGAGGCGGAAGAGCCTTGGGGCCGGGTTGCCGGGCTGGGCCTGGCCGGTGATCGTGCCGACCTCGACATGGCCGAAGCCGAGCTCGGTGAGGGCTTCGATTCCGTGGCCCTCCTTGTCAAAGCCGGCTGCCAGGCCGAAGGGGGAAGGGAAGGTCAGGCCTAAGGCCTGGGTCCGCAGCGAGGGGGCCGGGGCCGTGAACTTCTGCAGCACCCGCCCGGCACCGCAGCTGTGGACCAGGCGAATGGCCCGGAAGCCGATTTTGTGGGCGCGTTCGGCGTCCATCCATGAGAAGGCAAGCCGGAAGAAGGTCGGATATACGCGCATGGCTCTAGTTTTGCGGTTCATGCGTCCCAGACCAAACCAGCGGCCCGCCGGGAGTTAGCATGAAGCCATGACCAGCGACGATGCAATGTTCACCGGCGGACCCCACGGAGCCGCGGGGACCGTCGTGGAGGCCGATGTCATCGTCGTCGGCGCTGGCCTTGCCGGTCTGGTGGCCGCGGCGCAGGCCTATGCCGCCGGGCGGCGTGTTGCGGTGCTGGACCAGGAACCCGAAGCCTCCGTGGGCGGCCAGGCACACTGGTCCTTCGGCGGCCTCTTCCTCGTCAACTCCCCCGAGCAGCGCCGGCTGGGCGTGCGGGACAGCGAGGAACTGGCCCTCTCTGACTGGCTGTCCTCCGCAGCCTTCGACCGGCCGGAGGATGCCCTCGCCCGCGACTGGGCCGCCGCGTACGTCAACTTTGCGGCCGGAGAAAAACGCTCGTGGCTGGCATCTCTCGGCGTCGGGCTGTTTCCGCTTGTGCAGTGGGCCGAGCGCGGGGGCTACGGCCCCGACGGCCACGGCAACACGGTTCCGCGCTTCCACGTCGCCTGGGGCACCGGACCCGCCCTCGTGGAACCCTTCCTGGCGAAGCTGCGGGAGGGCCAGGCGTCAGGGCGCGTGTCCTTTCACTTCCGGCACCGCGCCACGGACCTCGTGAGCCACGCAGGACGGGTGAGCGGCGTCCGTGGGGAGGTTCTGGAGCCCAGCGGCGCGGCGCGCGGTGCGGCCTCCCCACGGGTCGTCGTGGGCGGCTTCGAAGCCTCCGGTGCGGCGGTGGTGGTGACCAGTGGCGGCATCGGCGGCAATCACGCCGCGGTGCGCCGTCAGTGGCCTGGCGGCCGCGCACCCCAAAAGATGCTCAGCGGCGTGCCCGCCTCAG
>NZ_MQTQ01000093.1:15882-17844 GCF_020532805.1 Arthrobacter sp. SO5
CGTCGCCCGGGCAGGCGGCCGGCTCATCAACGGGGACCGGATGTGGCACTACCCGGAAGGCATCCATAACCATGACCCGGTGTGGCCGCAGCACGGGATCCGGATCCTGCCCGGCCCCTCCGCCCTGTGGCTCGACGCCACGGGCAGGATGCTTCCCGCTCCCCTGTTCCCGGGCTTCGACTCGCTCGGCGCCCTCCGCCACATCCTGTCCACCGGCCACGAGTACTCCTGGTTCGTGTTGAACAAGACCATCGCCCTCAAGGAATTCGCGCTGTCCGGTTCGGAGCAGAACCCGGACCTCACGGGCAAGGATGTGCGCCTGCTCGCCGCGCGGCTGAAACCCGGAAGTGACAGCCCTGTTCAGCGCTTCCTGGACCGCGGCGTCGATTTCCTCCAGGCCGGCACCCCGGGGGAACTGGCCGCCCGGATGAACGGACTCTCCGGCGAGCCGCTGATCGACGCCATGGAGCTGGACCGGCTGATCCGCTCCCGGGACAGGCAGATTGACAGCGGACTCGGCAAGGATCCGCAGCTCGCCGCAATCCGCGCCGCCCGCCGCTTCACCACGGACCGGGTGATGCGGGTTGCCCCGCCGCACCGGATGCTGGACCCCCGCCACGGCCCGCTGCTCGCGGTGCGGCTCTCGGTCCTGACCCGCAAGAGCCTGGGCGGACTCCACACTGACCTGCTCTCCCGGGTCCTGGACGGTTCCGGCAGGCCGGTGCCCGGCCTCTTCGCCGCCGGCGAAGCAGCCGGGTTCGGCGGCGGCGGCATCCACGGCTACCGCGCCCTCGAGGGAACCTTCCTTGGCGGGTGCCTGTTTTCCGGCCGCGCGGCCGGCCGCGCGGCCGCGTTTGAAGTTTAGGAGCCCGCGATGGAATGGGAACCGGACATCCTCGGCGATGACTTCGAAGCCTGCGCTTTCCAGGCTGCGGGTCCGGACGGTGTCCGGCGGACAGCCACGCTGGTCCGCCGCCTCCCGCGCAGAAGCAAAGCGGGCGGCGGGCGCGTGCGCGCTGTGCTGTTCCTGCACGGCTGGAGCGACTACTTCTTCAACGAGGAACTGGCGGACTTCTGGGTCGGCCAGGGGTTCGAGTTCTTCGCCCTGGACATGCACAACCACGGACGGAGCCTGCGCCCCGGCACCCACGGCGGCTACGTGGCTGACCTTGATGACTACGACGCCGAAATCACCGCCGCGATCGGCATCATCGGCTCGCTCCACCCCGAAGCCACCACGCCGCCGTCGGTGACCCTAATGGGACATTCCACCGGCGGGCTGATCGCAGCCCTGTGGGCCAGCCGGCATCCCGGCGTCGTGTCCCAGCTGGTCCTGGACAGCCCGTGGCTGGAGATGCACGGCAGCCCAGCCGTGCGCCGCGCAGCCCGGGGCATGGTGGAACCCCTTGCCCGGTTCCGGCCGGAATCGGTGATCCGGCTCCCCGAGCGGTCCTTCTACTGGCGCAGCATCAGCAGCGCCGCCGAGGGCGAGTGGGCACTCGATGACAGCTACCGGCCGCCGCGCGCCTTCCCCGTCCGGGCCGGCTGGCTCAGCGCGGTACTCACCGGCCAGGCCCGGGTGGCCCGGGGACTGAACATCGACGTACCCATCCTGGTCATGATTTCCGGTGCCAGCGCCAACGGAATGTTCTGGAAGGAGTCCATGCGGCGCACCGACGCGGTGCTGGATGTGAACACGATCGCCCTGCGCGCCCTGAGCCTGGGCAGGACTGTCACCCTGGAACGGATTGACGGCGCCCTGCACGACGTCTTCCTCTCCGCTCCCCGGGTGCGTGCCGACGCTTACGGCCGGCTGGCCCGCTGGCTCCGGGCCTATGTCCTGGACGACGGCGGAAAGGCCGGACGGCCGGACCGGGCCGGCTGACGATCCCGGCTAAGCGCCCGGACGTGCTTGCCCGGCGGGGGCAGCGGCGTCGACCGCCCCGCCGTAGCGGCGGTCCC
>NZ_MQTQ01000093.1:17904-68735 GCF_020532805.1 Arthrobacter sp. SO5
AGGGTGTCCAGGAAGACAAACTCCGCATACGCGGACTGCCAGAGCATGAAGTTGGAGAGCCTCTGTTCGCCGGAACTGCGCAGGAACAGGTCCACGTCCGGAAGGTCGGGCTCATCCAGGTACTTCTGGATGGTCTTCTCCGTGATGGCGCCGGGTTTGAGCCGCCCGGCGGCCACCTCCTCCGCGATGGCGGAGACGGCGTCGGCGATCTCCGCCCGTCCGCCGTAGTTAACACACATGTTCAATGTGCAGGTGCTGTTGCCCCGGGTGAAGTCCTCGGCCTCCTCCAGTTCACGGATCACCGAGCCCCAGAGCCGCGGGCGCCGCCCGGACCAGCGGATCCGCACGCCCCACTCGTCCAGCTGGTTCCGCTGGCGGCGTAGCACATCCTTGTTAAATCCCATCAGGAAGCGGACTTCTTCGGGCGAGCGGCGCCAGTTTTCGGTCGAGAACGCGTAGACGCTGACGTGCTCGATGCCCAGCTCGATCGCCCCGGCCACAACGTCCAGCAGCGCAGGTTCCCCCGCCTTGTGCCCCTCGATCCGCGGCAGCCCGCGCTGGTTGGCCCAGCGTCCGTTGCCGTCCATGACGATCGCGACGTGCCGCGGAATGAACTCCGCCGGGATGGCCGGCGGGAGCGCCCCGGAGGTGTGGGGGTAGGGCTTCACCACCGGGGCACTGCGCCGCCGGACCGGATTCTTCTTCAGGTTCTTACCCAACGCCACAGCTACGTTCGCTCCACATGTTTGAGGGATTTCAGGACACGTTCCAGGTGCCATTGCAGGTAGCTGGAGACCAGGCCGGCGGCTTCGCGGCGGTGCAGCGGCACGGACGCGTCCGCCGTCGTCCAGTCCCCGGTCAGCAGCGCGCCGAGCAGCAGGACCGTTTCCGCGGCGGGTGCCGGGGAGCCCGGCGGCCGGCACTCCGCGCACACCATGCCCCCGAGCGGGGCCGAGAACGCTGTGTGCGGCCCGGGGGCGCCGCAGCGGGCGCAGTCCGTGAAGCTCGGCGCCCAGCCGCCGGTGGAGAGCGCGCGCAGCAGGTACGAGTCGAGGATGAGTTCCGGGGTGTGGTCCCCCCGGCTCAACGACGCCAGGGCGCCGACCAGGAGGTTGTACTGGGCGGTGCCGGATTCGCCGTCGACGTCCGTGAGCTTTTCCGCGGTCTCCGTCATGGCGGCGGCCACCGTGTAGCGGCCGTAGTCCGCGGCGATGCTGCTTCCATAGGCGCCTTTGGCCACCGCCTGGGTGACGACGTCAAGGCTGCGGCCGGAAATCAGCTGCAGGTCCGCCACCATGAAGGGCTCGAGCCGGGCACCGAAACGGCTGCTGGTGCGGCGGACGCCCTTGGCCACGGCACGGACCTGGCCGTGGTGTTTGGTGAGCAGGGTGATGATGCGGTCCGCCTCGCCGAGCTTATGGGTGCGCAGCACGACGGCGTCATCGCGGTAGGCGCGGGCTGCAAAGGAAGATGGTTGGGCCACGGTTAATCTTCGCACTGTCTTTCGGTAACGGCGGACTTTCGGCAGCAGGGACCGGGAGGAAGAACCGCTAGTCGCGGGCGTCCCGGATGGCCCGGTTCACGGCCGAGATGACGGCCTTGAGCGAGGCCGTGCTCGTGTTGGCGTCGATCCCGACCCCCCACAGGACCCGCTCCCCCACCGCGCATTCGACGTAGGCGGCAGCGAGGGCGCTCCCGCCCTCGGACAGGGCGTGCTCGCTGTAATCGAGCACGCGCACGTCCACGCCGTCTTCGCGCAGGATGCTCAGCAGCGCAGCGATCGGACCGTTGCCGGTGCCGGTGCGGCGGACCTGGGTGCCGTTGATCTTCAGGGCGGCGTGCAGCGTCATCGTGCCGTCCTCGTCCGACTCGGTGCTGATCGCACCGAGCGCATACCGGCCCCACTGGTGGTCGGCGGAACCGGACGGCAGGTATTCGTCCTGGAAGACCTGCCACAGCTGGGGACCGCTGACTTCGCCGCCCACCAGATCGGTCTGCTTCTGGATGACGCCGGAGAACTCGATCTGCGCGCGGCGCGGCAGGTCCAGGTTGTGCTCGTTCTTCAGCAGGTAGGCGACGCCGCCCTTGCCCGACTGCGAGTTCACCCGGATCACGGCCTCGTAGCTGCGGCCGAGGTCCTTCGGATCCACGGGCAGGTACGGAACCTGCCAGGGGTAGTCGGCAACGTCCTTGCCGGCGGCCGCGGCGTCCTTTTCCAGGGCTTCCAGGCCCTTCTTGATGGCGTCCTGGTGGGAGCCGGAAAACGCGGTGAAGACGAGGTCCCCGCCGTAGGGGGACCGCTCCGCGACGGGCAGCTGGTTGCAGTACTCCACGGTGCGGCGGATCTCGTTGATGTCGGAGAAGTCGATCATCGGGTCGATGCCCTGGACGAACATGTTCAGGCCCAGGGTCACCAGGTCCACGTTGCCGGTCCGCTCGCCGTTTCCGAACAGGCAGCCTTCGATCCGGTCCGCGCCGGCCAGGTAGCCCAGCTCGGCGGCGGCGACCCCGGTTCCCCGGTCATTGTGCGGGTGCAGGGAGAGGATGATGCCTTCGCGCGGGTGCAGGTTCCGGCTCATCCACTCGATGGAATCGGCGTAGACGTTGGGGGTTGCCATTTCCACCGTGGCCGGCAGGTTGATGATGACCTGGCTGTCGGCGGAAGCCTCGAACACATTGGCCACGGCGTTGCAGACCCGGACCGCGTACTCCAGCTCGGTCCCGGTAAAAGATTCCGGCGAGTACTCGTACGTGATGTGCGTGCCGGTGAGGGTTTCCTCGTACTTCTTGCACAGGCGCGCGCCCTGCAGGGCGATGTCGAGGATGCCGTCTTCGTCCTGGTTGAAGACGACCCGGCGCTGCAGGACCGACGTCGAGTTGTACAGGTGGACGATCGCCTGCCTGGCCCCGACCAGGGACTCGTAGGTCCGCTCGATCAGGTGCTCGCGGGCCTGGGTCAGCACCTGGATGGTGACGTCGTCCGGGATGTGGTTTCCCTCGATCAGCTGGCGCACAAAGTCGAAGTCTGTCTGCGAGGCGGACGGAAAGCCGACCTCGATCTCCTTGTAGCCCATCCGGACCAGTAAATCGAACATCTTCATCTTGCGGGCCGGGCTCATCGGGTCGATCAGGGCCTGGTTGCCGTCGCGGAGGTCAACGGCGCACCAGCGCGGGGCCTTCGTGATGACTTTGTCCGGCCAGGTGCGGTCCGGCAGTTCAACCGTGATGAGGTCCTGGAAAGGGACGTAACGGTGGACGGGCATTCCTGAGGGCTGCTGTGCGTTTCGCATTACAATCGGGGCCTTTTCTTTGGTTCTCGGTGAAAGGGTGGCCGGGCAACACAAACTCCGCAGCGAGGGTGGGCCTTGCGCTAGATCGCGTCTGAGGCCTCGCCGCGGCAGCTAAGGAGAAGCAGTTCTGCGCGCACCTTTTCACACTAACACGGGTGCGTAAGATGAAGGAGCCATACTCCGCAACGTCCACCATGCAGACCGGTCACGGTGCCAGCGCCGCCGCCGGGCTGCCTTTCGAAGGAGCATCCGTGCCACTTTCGGGGATCGCCCTGTCCACTATCGACTCCACTGTGCGGCCGCAGGATGACCTGTACCGGCACGTGAACGGAGCCTGGCTCAAGACCACCGAGATCCCGGATGACCGGCCGCTGGAAGGGACGTTCACCGCGCTGCGGGACGGCTCGGAGCGCGACGTCAGGCAGATCATCGAGGACGCGGCGGGACGGGGCGCGGAAGCCACCGGGATTGAGCGGAAGATCGGGGACCTCTACAACAGCTTCATGGACGAGGCTGCCGTGGAGGCCAAGGGGCTGGAGCCCATCCGCGAACGGCTCACCGCGGTGTTCGGCACGGCGTCGGTCCCCGAGCTGGTGGCCCTGGCGGGCCGCCTGTTCCGCGCCGATGTCGCCGGACTCTTCTACATCTACCCTGCCCCCGACGCCGGCAACCCCGACCGGATCCTGCTCTACACCGGCCAGGGCGGGCTGGGCCTGCCGGATGAGTCTTATTACCGCGAAGAGAAGTTCGCCCCGATCATCGAGGCGTACCGCGGGCACGTGGCGGCGCTGTTCGGCCTCGCCGGCGTCGCGGATCCCGACGGCGCGGCGGCCCGGGTGGTGGCGCTGGAAACGTCCCTGGCCTCGCACCACTGGGACAACGTCACCTTGCGGAATCCGCAGAAGACCTACAACCTGAAGTCCGCCGGGGAGGCAGCGGAGCTGTTCCCGCTTCTGGGCGACTGGTTCGACGCCGCCGGCATCGCGCCGGAGAAGCGGTCCGAACTCGTGGTCAGCACGCCGGATTTCTTCGCCGGAGCGGCGTCGCTCCTGGCGGCCGAACCGCTGGCCGTGTGGCAGGAATGGCTCGCCCTCCGCGTGCTCAGCGCGGCCGCACCGTACCTCTCCGCACCGTTCGTGGAGGCGAATTTCGCCTTCTACGGCACCACCCTGAGCGGCACTCCGCGCAACAAGGACCGCTGGAAGCGCGGCGTCGCCGTCGTCGAGGCCGCCCTCGGTGAGGCCGTCGGCCAGATCTATGTGGCACGGCACTTCCCGGAGACCCACAAGGCCCGCATGCATTCGCTGGTCGCGAACCTGATCGAGGCGTACCGCGGGTCCATCACAGGCCTCGCCTGGATGGGCGAGGACACGAAGCAGGAGGCGCTCAGGAAGCTCGATTCCTTCCGGGCAAAGATCGGCTACCCGGAGGAGTGGATCGATTATTCGGCGGTGGAGATTGACCCCTCCGACCTGCTGGGCAATGTGGAACGCGCGCACAGCGCCGACGTCGACCGCCACCTTGACGAGGTGGGTAAGCCGGTGGACCGGGAGAAGTGGCTCATGACCCCGCAGACCGTCAACGCCTACTACCACCCGCTACTGAACGAGATCGTCTTTCCGGCCGCCATCCTGCAGCCTCCGTTCTTCACCGCCGACGCTGATGACGCCGTCAATTACGGCGGCATCGGCGCCGTCATCGGCCACGAAATCGGCCACGGCTTTGACGACCAGGGCTCCCAGTACGACGGCAGCGGCCTGCTCCGCAACTGGTGGACCGAGGCTGACCGCACCGCGTTCGAGGCGCTGACGTCAAAGCTGGTGGACCAGTTCGCGGCGCTCTCCCCCACAGCGGCCCCGGGGCACTTCGTCAACGGCAAGCTGACCCTCGGCGAGAACATCGGGGACCTCGGCGGACTCACCATTGCCTACAAGGCCTACCTGATCAGCCTCGACGGGCAGGAGCCCCCGGAGCTCGACGGATTGACGGGCTTCCAACGGTTCTTTGCATCCTGGGCCGCCGGCTGGCGGCAGGTCATGCGCACCGAGGAGGCCATCCGCAGGCTCGCCACGGACCCGCACTCCCCCAACGAATTCCGCACGAATCAGATTGCCAGGAACCTCGACGCCTTCCACCAAGCCTTCGATGTCACCGAACAGGACGGCATGTGGATGCCGCCGCGGGAGCGCGTCAGTATCTGGTGAAGTCCGCTGCTGATCGTCCCAGGTGGGATCAGGCACAGGGAAACCATTGACTCGCGGCGTCGGCGTGGGCCCTTTGGTCCGTGAACCGCCGGCGTACCTCGTCGATCGCCGCGGCCAGGGGAAAGATCTCCGCGGTGATCAACTGGTCCGTGTCATCGGCCCCGATGGGGTGCCAATAAACGCCGTCGGCGGTGACCGTGACTTCGGGGACGAGGGATTCAACCGATAATTCGATGCCCGCGTCGGCGTTGCCGCGGTGGGCCAGTGCCCGGATGACCTGGTCTTCCGGGGCGATGCCGAGCGTGTCGAGGAACTCGTGGAACGGTCCGAGTTTATGGCTTTGGGCGGCCGGCAGCGTGGCCGCGACCTTCACCCGGAAGCCCTCGTCCTGGGCGATCCGGATTCCGGCAACGGCGCGCTCCCACGATCCGTGGCCGCGGTGGCTGTCGTGGCCCTCGGGCGTGGCGGAGTCAAGGCTGATTTGCAGGGTGAGCCTGCTGCGGTCCATCCGGCGCAGGCGTTCGAGCCGGTGCCCGCGGAAGAGCATCCCGTTGGTCAGCAATGTGGTCGGCAGTGCCGCGGTGCAGATGGCGACGAGCTCGTCAAGGTCCGGAAGCAGGAAGGGCTCCCCGCCGGTCAGGATGAGCTCGCTCACGCCCGATCCAACGGCTTCCTCGGCGAGCCGGCGGACGCGGTCCACGCCGAGGGCGCGCCGCGCGGTCTGCGGTGAGGATCTCGCGCAGCAGTAGTCACAGGCCAGGTTGCAGTCGAAATTCGTGTACATCCACAGCCTGGTACCGGGCGGCCGCTCGCCTTCCGCGCCGGGGGGCGGTGCGGGGGTGCGGCCCCGCCGCACGGTGACAGCACCCTCGCGGACGTCCACGAGTTCGTTGCCGCTCCGGGCGCACCAGGCAGCGAGGGTATCAGCCGCCGTACCCTCGTCGTCTGGCCCCAGCGGCACAGTGACCACGGAACCCGCGGGAACGGCGGACAGGCGTTCCACGAGTTCGAGGATGACGAGGGGATTTACCATCGGGGCCCGATCCCTTGCTCTTGGACGGCTTCGAACAGCGTTTCGTAGCCTTCCAGCCGGGGTGCCACCCAGCGCCGGAGTCCTTCCAATTCCAGGATCGGGCGATGTGACGGGTTCTCCCAGTCCATCGCAAACAGATGCTCGACCCAGGCCGTGGCACGTTCCTCCGAGAGCGCGGGCAGCGCCGTGAAGTTGCAGTGGCTGTAAATGGGCGATTCCCACAACGCCTCGAAGGCCCCGGGCATCAGCTCATCACGCCCGATTGACTCCCAGGTGTTGATGCCGATTGCCGCGGCATCGGCCCGGTCATCCAGCACGGCCCGCAGGGCGTCCAGTTCGCTGCGTCCGGTGTCGCCATGCTTTCCCACATCGCTGTCCAGTCGCAGCAGGTCCACAGAACCGTTGCCGAGCCCGGCGCGGGCCAGGAAATAGAGCGGCAGGATGGCGGCCTGGGCGGAGTCCCGCGAGCCCAGGGCAAGCCGCCGTCCCCGCAGGTCCGCCAGCCCTGACAGTCCGGAGCCGGCACGGACTACGACGACGGTCCGGAAGACGGCGTCGGTGTCCCGCATCGCCAACGCGCGGCACTCGCCCCGGGTCTGGGCGACGGTGCGCACCCAGGCCAGGTTGGTGTTCCACGCAATGTCGATGGTGCCCTCCAGCAGTGCGTCCACCTGGCGTCCGTAGTTGGAAAACAGTACGAAGTCCATCTCGGCCGGTGTCCCGGCGAAATAGTCCCGGATTCCTTCCCAGATGGTGACGACGGTGGGCGTGTAAGCCACCGAACCCACCATCAGCGGGGCGCTCACGCCGGGGCCTGCGCCGGGGCGGATGGGCGGTCGAAGAGCGGCTGTCCGGTGATGGCCTTGCCGTAGAAGTCGTACAGCACGTCAGCCGTCGGGGCCATCACGGAGCCGGCCCTGGCGTCCCGGAAATACCGGTCGATCTGAAGATGCTCGGAGAACGCCGCGCCGCCGCAGACGCGCATCGCGGCATCGGTGATGCTCAGGGCCGCGTCGTTGGCGGCGGCTTTGACGCCCAGCACGTGCAGCATCGTGTCATCAGCCGGCTCGGCAAGCCTGCCGGCGGCCTGGTGCAGATAGGCCGTCGTCACGGCCAGTTCGATCGACATTTTTGCCAGCCGGGCCCGGACGGTCGGCAGTGCCGAAAGGCTTTCGTCGAGGTGCTCGAGCCGTGCGGCGCTGGTGTGGCGGATTGCGGCCTCGACGGCGGCACGGGACAACCCGACGGAGACGGACGCGTTACCCAGGTTGAACCACGGCAGCACCGTCTGCAGCATCAGGTCCATGCCGCCCCCGGCCAGCCCCAGCCTGGTGTCCTCCTGTACTTCGGCCGCGAAGGTCATCGGCGTCGAGGCGTTGCCGCGCAGCCCCATCCCGTGCCACGCTCCGGCCACTTCGACGCCGGGATGGCCGGCCGGGATGGCGAACAGGTCCACAGTCTCGGCCCCGGCGGTCCGGGTTGAGACCACGTACACGTCGGCGTGCCCGGCCGAGGTCACCCAGCTCTTCCGGGCGTTGAGCACGACTCCGCCGCCATTCTGGTGCGCCTGCGAAACGGGCGCCCAGAAATGCGACCGGGACCCCGCCTCGGAAAACGCCAGGGAACCCAGGGCCCGGCCGCTGGCCAGCTCCGCCACGAGGCCCGGCATCCCCGCCGGTGGAGCGGCCGCCACGGGCATCGCGGCGCTGATATGCATGAGGTAGATCATTGCCGTCGACCCGCAGGCGCCGGCCAGGGCGCTCAGCACGTCGACCAGGTCGTCCGGCCCGCCGCCCAGGCCTCCGGCGTCCTGCGGCAGGGTCAGCCCGAGTAAACCGGAGTCGCGCAGGGCCTGCACGGCCTCTGCGGGGAACCGGGCGGAGGCGTCGACGTCGCGGGCATTGGCCCTGGCAACGGCGAGCACCGGATCAAGTCGCTCAGTCAGGTTCAGCATGTGCGGTCCTCTTCGGGTCAGTGGATGGCGGATCTGCGGCGGATGAGGGGCGCGGCGTCAGGGTCACGGCCAGCAGCCCGATTCCCAGGCCGCCCATCAGCGCCACGGTGGAACCGTCCCCGGCGAGCCAGTTGGTACTCTGGCCGGCCTGGAGTAGTTGAAGCAGCGCGCCCGCCAGCAGGGCGGCACCGGACGCGATCGCGAGCCCGCGCAGGCGCAGGGTTCCGGCGATCACTGCGGCAACTCCGCAGATGAGCAGCAGGACAAGTCCCGTCCCCCGGATATGGATAAACTCGACCTGCGTCGGGCCGGCACTGGAGAAGGTGAAAACGGAACTCACGACGGCGGCGCCGCCCAGGACCAGGACGGGCATATCGATAGGGCGCCCGTTCACGACAGCCTCGCAAGGAGTTTGTCGAAGCGTTTGCCTGATTGCTCCCAGCGGGGCCGGAGGACGCCGTCGACCCCGTAGCAGCGCCCGGCCGCCGTCGCAAAAATGGCGATGTGCACCAGGATCATCAGGTAATAGGCCCAGTGCCATTCATTCGGGGCGTTCAGGACGGACATGGAAATCGCCAGCGACTGGATCACTCCAACGACCGCCCAGAACCGGGTGGCGAGACCGATCAGCAGGAACGCGCCCAGGCCCGCTTCCATGAAGAGCGTCATCCACCCGAACAACGGGAAGGCCGGCAGCACTGTGTTTTCAACGAACCACGTGAAAGGGGGAAACACGGGGTGGTCTATGGCGAAGTTGGTGAAGAGATAGAGTCCGGTGTTCTCGCGTTCACCGAAGTCCGGCGGCACTTTCCAGGCGACGTTTTGGATCCACAGCAACGCCACGCCGACCCGGACGACGAAGATCCCGCTGCGGGCCAGCGGGCCGTCCCTCGTCTCGAATGCGGCAGGCGCTGCAGCCGTCTCAGTACGATCCGTGCTCATGGACATCATTAAGGACCCACGCGCCGGGCGGCGCAAGACCCGGGTCCTTGACCTGTCCGGGAAGGGCCGGTGCCGTGCGGATCAGCAACTGCCCGGCAGTCGGTCGGCCCCTGCCATGAAATGGCGCCGCGGTCAGCGGGTGATCAGCGCCGGGTTCGCCTGCTGGCAGACAGTGTCTCCAGCGGTCTGGTTGACGATGTCCGGGGGCAGTGCCGCCTGGCCGCCCCCGCTCGGGACGGCGCCTGCAAGGTCGCCGCCCAGGTAAACCTGGACGCCGGCGACGCCGGCGGCCGGCAGGACCTGGCTGGCCGGGACGCCGAGGAGAGCGGCGACGTCGGCGGCCACGTCGGCGAAGTCCGCACCGTAGTACACCGCAGTGGTCGGCACCGGTTTGGCGCTCAACTGCCCGGTCTTCGTGAAGCCGCCGGCCGTGAGGGCGTTGATGATTTCCTGGGTCCGGGCCGGGACCCCGGAGCCGTTGGCCACCGTGACGGGCTGCAGCGTCTTGTCGTAGCCCGCAGCCGTGGGCGCGGGGACAGGCTCGGCGCTCGCGCCGGGGCCTGCGGAAGCCCCAGTCGTCCCCGTTGGGTCAGTCAGGTCCACGTTCTTGCGCATGGCGGCGAAGAGCTGCGACGCCGCGGGTTCGGCCAGCTGCAGCCGGTTCGAGTCGCTGACGGCCGGCTCTGTAGGAACGGCCACGAACGCCACCTTGCTGACGTCGATGTTCTTCAGCCGGTTCGCGACCGTCAGCAGCGTCGGGACGGAGGCCATGCCGTCATCGATCGTAAGGTTCCTGGTGACGACGTCGGCTATCTGGAGCATCTTGCCGGGGTTGGTGAGCGTTCCGTCGTCTTTGATCTTGCGGACCAGCGAGGACAGGAACCCCTGTTGTCCCTTGATCCGGCCGAGGTCGCCGCCGTCGGCAAAGGCGTGGCGGGTGCGCAGGAACGCCAGGGCCTGTTCGCCCTCGACCTTGGAGGTGCCCTTCGGCAGGCGCAGTCCTGAGTCGGGGTCAAAGACGGCATCGCTGATGCAGACGTCCACGCCGCCGACGGTGTTGGATAGTTCCTTCACCGAGTTGAAGTCGGCCATCATGAAGTGGTCGATTTCCAGGCCCGTGAGCTTGTTGACCGTGTCAACGGCGCAGCCGATGCCCGCCTCGGACATCGCCGCGTTGATCATGACGTTCTTCTGCGCCGGATATTCGCGTTTGCTTTTCTGGTCGGTGCATTTTGGGATGCCGACCAGCAGGTCGCGGGGGAAGCTGACGACGTTGACGCGTTTGTTGTCAGCCGAAATGTCCATCAGCATCATGACGTCCGAGTGCCCGTACCCGGTGGAGTCGTCGGCTCCGCCGTACTGTGAATTCTTGCCGTCGCGGGTGTCCGAGCCGAGGATCAGGACCTGCATCCGGTCGGTCGAGTCGTTGACCGGGGCTTCGGTGGTGCCGTTGCCTGCGCCCAAGGAGGCCTTGGTGATATTGCCCTGAAGGCGAAGGGTCCAGTAGGCGCCGAACGCTATAACACCAACCAGCAGGACCGACACTACGATGGTTCCGATTTTCAGCCAGCCGGGCAGCCCGTGCTGGGCACCCAGGTGGCGGGCCGGGCCGACGGCGGGATCCTCTGTGTGCCGGGCAGCGGCGACTGACCGAACGGGCGGGGCGGTGCCGTCTGCACGGTTGTCACGGGGTCGAGCCACAGGTCTAGCCTTCCTTCACGAACGGGAGTCTGCCAATTTTAGTGTCTCAAGCTGTGAATTTCCCGGCTTGCGTGCCGCACCGGAGCGGCGGACGGCGCCAACGCGTGCCGTGCTTCCGCTCAGAAGCCGAGCTTGACGAGCTGTTTCGGGTCGCGCTGCCAGTCCTTGGCGACTTTCACGTGCAGGTCAAGGTAGATGCGTGCGCCGAGCAGCGCCTCGATCGCCTTCCGCGCGTTGGTGCCGACTTCACGGAGCCTCGCCCCGCCCTTGCCGATGATGATGGCCTTCTGCGAAGGACGCTCCACGTAGAGATTGACCCGGACGTCCAGGAACGGCTTGTCTTCGGGCCGGCCCTCACGGGGCACAATCTCATCGACCACTACCGCGAGGGAGTGCGGCAGTTCGTCGCGGACGCCCTCGAGGGCAGCTTCGCGGATGAGTTCGGCAATCATCACGGCTTCCGGCTCGTCGGTCAGGTGCCCGTCCGGGTACAGCGGCGGCGACGGCGGCATGTGGCTGATGAGCACGTCGGCCAGGGTTTGGACCTGGAAGCCGTCGGTGGCGGAGACCGGGACGATGTCCTTCCAGCCGTCCTCGCCCAGGACGTCCCGGCCCAGGGCGGCTACGGCGAGGAGCTGTTCGGTGAGGCCCTGCCGGTCCACGGTGTCGGCCTTCGTCACGATCGCGATGATCGGCTTGTTCCCGACGGCGGCGAGCTGGGCGGCGATGAACTTATCCCCGGGCCCGATTTTCTCGTTGGCGGGCAGGCAGAAGCCGATCGCGTCGACCTCGGCGAGGGTGTCGGCCACGAGCTCGTTGAGTCGCTTGCCCAGGAGCGTGCGCGGGCGGTGCAGGCCGGGGGTGTCGACCAGGATCAGCTGCGCATCGTCCCGGTGGACGATGCCGCGGATCGTGTGCCGGGTGGTCTGCGGTTTGGCCGAGGTGATCGCCACCTTCTGGCCGACCAGTGCATTGGTCAGGGTCGACTTGCCGGCGTTGGGCCGGCCGACCAGCACCGAGAACCCGGCGCGGTAGCCGCCGTGGGCTGCTTCGCCGTCGGACTTATTCTGCTTGCTCACGTGGAACTCCCTGTTGGATTTGGACAGCCTGTTCGAGAAGCTCGTCAAGGTCGGTATCGTTTGCCGCGGCGCCTTGTGGAACGGCGGCTGCAATGATGTGGCTGACACGGTTGCGCCGGCCCTCGAGCCGGTCGGCGCGGAGGGCCAGCCCGTGGACGTTGACCGTACTGCCGACGATCGGCACCCGCCCCAGGGCCTTGGCAAGCAGCCCGCCCACGGTGTCCACTTCGTCGTCGTCGAGCTCCAGATCAAAAAGCTCGCCCAGGTCATCGATGCTCATGCGCGCGCTCACACGGTAGCTTCCGTCGCCGAGTTCCACCGCCTCCGCACTTTCGGTGTCGTACTCGTCGACAATCTCGCCGACGATCTCCTCGATGAGGTCCTCGAGGGTGACGAGTCCGGCCGTTCCGCCGTATTCGTCGATGACGATCGCGACGTGCGTCGATTCCTTCTGGAGCTCCCGCAGCAGCTCGCTGACCGGTTTGGAGTCGGGCACGTAGCGGACCCCGCGGGCGAGTTCGTCGACCACCGGCGGCTCCTCGTCCGGGCCAAGGTTGTGGAGCGCCGCGGCCACGTCCTTGAGGTAGACGATCCCGAGGATCTGGTCCGTGTTTTCGCCGATCACCGGAATCCGGGAGTAGCCGGAGCGCAGGAACAGCGACATGGCCCGGTGCAGGGTGGAACCGGAGTCAATACACAGGATGTCCGTCCGCGGCACCATCACGGAGCGGACGAGGGTGTCGCCGAAGTCGAATACCGACTGGATCAGCTCGGCCTCGTTGTCCTCGATGACATCGGATTCGGAGGCTCGCTCGAGGAGTTCGCGGAATTCCTCTTCGCTGAAGAACGCCTCGTTGTCGGCCGGGGCGCCCGGAGCCACGGTGCTGCCCAGGGTGACGAGCCAGCCGGGGATGGGACCGAGCACGCCGCAGAGCCAGCGGATCAGCGGGGCCGAGAACCGGACCAGCGCGGCCGAGTGGACGCGGCCCAGCTGGCGCGGGGACACACCGACGATCACGAAGCCCACAATTGCCATGATCCCGGTCGCGATCAGACCGGCGAGCCAGACGTTGTCCAGCACGCTGTGCACCAGCACGGTCACGGCGACGGCGGAGCTCATTTCGAACCAGACCCGCCAGAACCGGAGGGCCCGCATGTGCGCCACGGGCTGCGCCATGATGCGTTTCAGCGCGGTGCCGCGGCTTTGCAGGATCGCCTGTTCGGCGTCATGGCGAGGCAGGTAGCTGAACGCTGACTCTGCGGCGGTCAGCAGCGCGGCAAGGCTCAGGGACACGAGCGCCAGGCCGGCAAGAATCAGTGGGGTCACTGCATCGTCTCTGACGGGGCGTCCCTGCCGGTGAAGGCGGACAGCAGCTCGCGCTGGAGGCCGAACATTTCTTCCTTCTCTTCAGGCTCCGCGTGGTCAAAGCCCAGCAGGTGCAGGATGCCGTGGGTGGTGAGCAGGAGCATCTCGTCCTGGGTGGAATGGCCGGCGTTCTTCGCCTGGATCTCGGCCACCTGCGGGCAGACGGCGATGTCGCCCAGCATGCCCTGGGGCGTCGGCTTGTCCGGGGTGCCGGGGGTGAGTTCATCCATCGGCACGGACAGCACGTCGGTCGAGCCAGGCTCGTCCATCAGCTCGATGTGCAGCTTCTCCATGGCCGGTTCGTCCACCAGCAGGATGGAGAGCTCGGCCTGTGGATGGATGAACAGCCGCTCGAAGATGAAGCGGGACAGCCGGACCAGCTCAGCCTCGTCAACGGTGAAACCGGATTCGTTGTTGACCTCGATGCTCATGCGTGTTCTCCCCGCTTGTCGCGGGCCACGGAGTGCTTGACCCGGTTCCTCTGGATCTCGTCCCAGATGCCGTAGGCATTGACGATGTCGCCCACCAGCCGGTGCCGGACGACGTCGGACGCATCCAGGACCGTAAAGTTGACATCCTCGATGCCCTGCAGGATTTCCTCGACAATACGCAGCCCGGAGCGCGTCCCGAACGGCAGGTCAACCTGGGTGACGTCACCGGTGACCACCATCTTTGACCCGAAGCCCAGCCGCGTCAGGAACATCTTCATCTGCTCCGGCGTGGTGTTCTGCGCCTCGTCGAGGATGATGAAGGCATCGTTGAGCGTGCGGCCGCGCATGTAGGCCAGCGGGGCGACCTCGATGGTGCCGGCAGCTATCAGCCGCGGGATGGATTCGGGATCCATCATCTCGTGGAGTGCGTCATAGAGCGGCCGCAGGTAGGGGTCGATCTTGTCGCTGAGCGTCCCGGGCAGGAACCCGAGCCGCTCCCCCGCCTCCACGGCGGGACGGGTCAGGATGATCCGGCTGACTTCCTTCTGCTGCAGCGCCTGGACCGCCTTGGCCATGGCCAGGTACGTTTTACCGGTTCCGGCCGGGCCGATCCCGAAGATCACTGTGTTGGCGTCAATGGCGTCCACGTAGTTCTTCTGGTTCAGCGTCTTCGGCCGGATCGTCTTCCCGCGGCTCGAGAGGATGTTGTGCGTGAGCACGTCCACCGGGTTCTGCACGGACTGGCTGCGCAGCAGCGACACGAGTTGCTTCAGCACCGCCGGGGTCACGACAGTACCGCGTGCGACGAGTCCGCGCACCTCATTAAGCAACCGCATGATCCTTGGCACTTCGGCCGCGGGTCCGCTGATCGAAAGTTCGTTCCCGCGGACATGGAAGTCGACGGCCGGGAACTGGGTTTCGATGAAACGCAGCGCCTCGTCATGGCTGCCGAGGGACTGGACCATCTGGTCGGAGTTATCGAACAGCACGACCTCCGTCCGCAGCCCGGGGAGGGAGTGGGGAAATTCACCTGCGGCGCGCTCTCCGGCGCTGATCCGGGCCTTGCCGTTCGTTGCTTCAGTCATGGGCTTGGCCCGCGGGCCTCTGGTCCCCTCCAGTTCGGAAATGGTCACTCCCCCTGATCCGGCCCGACGGCGGTGCTCGCCAACAGCAAGCTCACCTTCTGGTTGCGGGTCTCAGCGGGTCCTTCCATCTTACGCCAGCGCGGCGCGCGGCAGTCTTCGGGCCGAAGTCAGACCCCCGGTTCGCGGGTTTAGGTATCAACTTCGTATCAGCCTCATATCTTTCCCGTTGCATTTCCACCGCCCGGCCCTAAACCACAGTGCCGCGCCGCCCGCTGTGCCATGCTGGAAATCGGCCGCCACCAGCGCGGACGCGGCGCGGAAACGCGGCCACCGCAGGCGGCATATGGAAGGGACAGCGGCAATCAGGCAGCGCGGAAGTGGACAGGCAGCGGCAGGCAGGCGGATGCGTTCCGGCATGCTGCTGCTCGTGTTGCCTGCGGCCCTCGCCCTTTCCAGCTGCGTAGCCACTCCCCAGCCCGGCGCCACCAACTCCAGCACCACTCCCTCGGCCCTGTCGGGCACGGCCTCCCCGGGCGCCCCGAGCACGAGCGCCCCGCTGGAAACCACGCAGGCCTCCAACAAAGCTCCCGTGTACTGGATCGGCCGGAGCAACGAGAGCATGTTCCTGTACCGGGAATTCCGCGATGTTCCCGAGCAGGACAACCCTGTCACCCGCGCGCTCCGGGTCATGATGTCCCAGAAGCCGCTCGACCCGGATTTTTTCACGCCGTGGCAGAACCCCAAGAAACTGGCCAGCTCCATTTCCGGCAAAAATGTGATCACGGTCGATGTCTCGCCCGATGCGTTCAACAGCAACGTCGACGCGGACATGGCCGAGCGGGCCATCCAGCAGCTCGTCTACACCGCGACGGCGGCCGGTGCCAGCGCGGGCCTGATCGACGCCGGCCAGCAGGTCCAGGTGGTGGTGCTGGTCGACGGGCATACCGACTATGTTGCGTTCAACCATGTCCGCCTCGGCGCCCCGACTTCCCGCAGCGCGGGTATGGTGGCGCCGGTCTGGATCATTGACCCGCAGGAGGGCACTCCGGTGCAGGACGGCTCGGTCAAGGTCTCCGGCCGCAGCACCGCCGCCGGCGGCAAGCTGCGCTGGGAAATCCTGCGGACCGACGGCAGCGTCAAGACCACGTACCTGACCGGCACCACCACTGCCTCCGCCGACCCCTCCCAGCCGGGAGCCTTCAGCCTGTCGGTGAATCTGGGCCAGGGTAACTATGAGGCCAGGGTGTCGCAGCTGGAAGACGGCAACCCGTCCCAGAGCCTGTTCGTGGACACCCGCGGGTTCAGCGTCAAATAGCGGCGTCGGCTACCAGCGGCCCAGGACATCGCTCGCGAGGACGGTCGCCGCCGGCCCGGCCGTGGACGAGCGCAACACGTGGTGGCCCAGCAGCGCCGTGACGGCCCCGGCGTCGCAGAGCCGGGTCACCTCCCGGGGGCTGATGCCGCCCTCAGGCCCCACAATCAACAGCACCTCACCCGCTCCGCCGCCCGCGGGCCGGCCCGCCTGCCAGGACTCCAGGACCTGCCGCAGGGGACGCACGGCGTCCTCGTGCAGGATCACGGCGAGCCCCGCGGCAGCCACTGCCTGCTGCAGGGCGGCGCCGTCGGCAAGGGGCCGGACTTCCGGAATCCAGGCCCGGCGCGCCTGCTTGGCGGCCGCGGTGACCACGGACTGCCACTTGGCATGCGCCTTCGCGGCGCGTTCGGCTTTCCAGCGCACAATTGAGCGTTCCGACTGCCAGGGAATGACCGCGTCGATCCCCAGTTCGGTGGCGGTCTCCGCCGCCAGTTCATCGCGGTCCCCCTTGGCGAGGGCCTGGACGAGGACCAGCCGGACGTCGGGCCGGGCCTCGGCGGAGAGTCCGGTGCACTGCACGGTCAGCTCAGCCGGCGCTGCGGCGGTGACGGTGCCCGTGAGGCGCTTGCCGGCGCCGTCGGCAATGTCCACCCTCTCCCCGACGGCGAGGCGCTTGACCGTGACCGCATGACGGGCCTCGGCGCCGCCGAGGACGAAGGTGGAACCGGGAACCTGCAGGTCCAGGGTTCCCGGGGCGGTGAAGAAGACCGGGTTGCTCACCGCTACAGGTTACCGAGCCTGTCCCGGAGCTTGGCGAACACGCCGCCGCTCGCTGCGAGTTTGCCTTCCGCGAACTGTTCGCCGCGGAGCTTGGCGAGCTGCCGGAGCAACTCCTCCTGGGCGGCGTCGAGCTTACCGGGGGTTTCCACCTGCAGATGGACCTTAAGGTCCCCGCGGCCGTAGCCGCGCAGGTGGGTCACGCCGAGGCCGCGCAGGGTGACAACCTCGCCGGACTGGGTGCCGGCCCTGACGTCGATCTCCTGCCGGCCGTCGAAGGTGTCCAGGCCCAGCTCGGTGCCGAGGGCCGCGGCAGTCATCGGGATGCTCATGCTGGCGTGCAGATCGTCACCGTCACGGACATAGGTGGCGTCGTTGTTGACGCGGATCTCCACGTAGAGGTCGCCGGCGGGACCACCGGCCGGGCCGGCTTCGCCCTGGCCGGAAAGCTGGATGCGGGTACCGGTGGCAACACCGGCAGGAACCTTGACCGTCAGCGAACGGCGGCTGCGGATCCGGCCCTGGCCGTTGCACTCATTGCAGGGATCCTTGATCACGGTGCCGAACCCTTCACAGGTCCCGCAGGGGGCGGCGGTCATGACCTGGCCGAGGATGGAGCGGACGGCGCGCTGGACCTGCCCGCTGCCGCCGCAGATATCGCAACGTTCCGGGTGGCTGCCGTCGCGGCAGCAGGAGCCTTCACACGTGGGACAGGTGACGGCCGTGTCCACTTCGAGCTTCTTGTTGACGCCGAACACTGCGTCACGGAGGTCGATCCGGACGGCGATCAGGGCATCTTGCCCGCGGCGGACGCGGGACGCCGGGCCGGCCTGGCCGCCGGCGCCGAAGAACGTCTCGAAGATGTCCTGGAACGCGAAGCCCTGGCCCGAGTAGCTGCCGCCGCCGAAGCCGTTGTCGGTGCCGTTCTCGTTGCCCGTGGTGTCGTAGACCCGGCGTTTCTGCGGATCCGAGAGCACCTCGTAGGCGTGGGTGACGGCCTTGAACCGATCGGAGGCGTCGTCCCCCGGGTTCACGTCCGGGTGGAGGTTCCGTGCAAGTTTGCGGTAAGCCTTCTTGATTTCTTCGCCCGTTGCATCGCGGGTGACTCCAAGAACGTCGTAATGGCTGCTCAAAGTTCGTATCTCTTCCTGGTTGTACTTACCTGCTAGGCGCAAGAAGCCTGGTCTGCAGCGGCGCGGCGGCCGCTGGCGTGGGTGCTCGGGGTACTCAGGGCCCGAGGATCCTGGAAAGGTAGCGGGCCACGGCGCGGACTGCGGCCATGGTGGTGGGATAGTCCATCCGGGTCGGGCCCAGGACGCCTACCTTGGCGGTGGCGTCCGGGCCGTAGCCCGTCGCGACTACCGAAGCCTCAGCGAGCCCTACATAGGGGTTCTCCCGGCCGATGCTGACGGTCACGCCGCGCGGGTCCGCCGCCATGTCACTGAGTAGCCGGAGCATGACCACCTGTTCCTCGAGGGCTTCCAGCACGGGGCCGATGCTCAGCGGGAAGTCCACGTTGGACCGGGCCAGGTTTGCTGTTCCGGCCATGACCATGCGCTCTTCGCGGCTGCTGGCGGCCAGGACTTCAAGGCCGCGGGCCAGCTCCTGGGCCGCGTGGCGCCGCGCCGGCGGACAGCCGGCTACCACCGACTGCAGCGACTGTGGCAGCAGGTTCAGCGGCGTGCCGGAGAGGAGGCCCAGGAACCGGGTCCGCAGCTCCGCGAGGGCCTCGTCCGGCAGATCCTGGCCGACGTCGATCACGCGCTGCTCCACCTTGCCGGTGTCCGCGATCAGGACCGCCAAGACCTTGCGGGGGGCGAGCAGGACAAATTCGATGTGCCGTACCTTGGCCCGGCTCAAATGCGGATACTGCACGACGGCGACCTGGTTGGTCAGCTGCGCGAGGAGCCGCACGGTCCGCTCCAGGACGTCGTCGAGGTCCTCGGACCCCTCCAGCAAGGCCTGGATTGCCCGGCGTTCGGCCGGGGAAAGCCGCTTGACGGCCGAAATCTGGTCCACGAAGAGCCGGTAGCCCTTGTCTGTGGGAATGCGTCCGGCGCTCGTGTGCGGGGCCATGATCAGGCCTTCGTCCTCCAGTGCCGCCATGTCGTTGCGGATGGTGGCGCTGGACACGCCCAGGTGGTGGCGTTCGACGAGGGCCTTGGAGCCGACTGGTTCACGGGAATGGACGTAGTCCTCCACGATGGCGCGCAGCACCTCGAGTTTTCGCGGCTCGCTCACGTTCCACCTCCAATCGGCTGTCCTGCAGTCGGTGCCGACTTCCGGTCCGCCCGTTTCCGGCCGGAGGGGCCGGTCCGGCCCGCGGTTAGCACTCGACATGCCTAAGTGCTAACCAGTCTAATATGAGTCGCCGCGTTGTTAGCATTGGGTTCGCTCCAGGCGTTGTTCCCCGGGCCGGTGTTGCCGGGCGCAGTCCGCCGTATCATTCCGATCGAAAAGCAGCGTGTATCACATGTCATACCAGAACTGGGGCCCGCAGGACCTGTCCGTCCACGCCAAGACACGGCTGCCCGAGGTGCCCGTGGAGCGCGGCATGGTCCTGGAGGAAGTGCAGACCGGCTGGGTCGGTGCTGTCACCCGCGTGGAGAAGTCCGGCGGCATGCATGTGGTGGCCCTGGAGGACCGCCGGGGAAAGTCGCGGTCCTTCCGGCTTGGATTCGGCTTTCTCTTGGAGGGGCAGCCGATCAGGCTGATGCCGCCCGCGCCGCGGGCAGCATCAGCACCGGCCGGAGGCACACGCACGGCGTCGGGCTCGGTCCGGGTGGCGGGCCAGCGGGCCCAGGTCGCCAAGGCCAGCCGGATCTGGGTGGAGGGAAAACACGACGCCGAACTCGTGGAGAAGGTCTGGGGCGACGATCTGCGGGTCGAGGGAATCGTCGTTGAACCGCTCCACGGCATCGACGATCTCGCCGGCGCCGTGGCCGCGTTCCGTCCCGGTCCCGGCCGCAGGCTCGGCGTTCTGGTGGACCACCTCGTGCCGGACTCCAAGGAATCACGGATCGCCGACGCGGTGCTGGCCTCTCCGGGGGCCAGGGGCAATGTCCTGATCGTGGGCCACCCCTATGTCGACGTCTGGCAGGCCATCCGCCCCGCTGTCCTGGGCATCGAGCAGTGGCCGGTGATCCCGCGCGGCGTGGACTGGAAGACCGGCATCCTGTCGGCCTTCGGCTGGCCGCACTCCACCAAGGAGGACATCGGCCTGGGCTGGCAGAAGCTGCTCGGCGCCGTCCGCAGTTACGCGGACCTGGAAGCGTCCCTGCTGGGCCGGGTCGAAGAGGTCATCGACTTCCTGACGGTCCCCTAAGGAGTCGGCGCGCTGCCTCGCCGCGGTCCCTCCCGCGGGCTGTGATCTTCTTTTCCCTGTCCGAACACGTATTCTTGGAGCGGCGGTTGTGCAATCCGGCGCGGCCCCGCACCTCCCGCTCCAAAGCACCAGCGCAATCCGAAGGACGAATACCGTGGCAGATAACGCACGTGACCAGGCGGCCAATCAGGCCGGCCATGGCCAGCCCCCGTACCAGGGCGTTCCCGCGAATGCGCTGCCGCTGACGGCAAACGAGGACCGGCAGTGGGCCACCCTGGCGCACTTTGGCGGCATTCTGGGTTGTGTCCCGTCGCTGCTGATCTACCTGATCTTCAAGGACCGCGGACCGTTCACGGCGCAGGAGTCCAAGGAAGCCCTCAACTTCACGCTCCCCCCGACGATCGCCGCGGTGGTTGCAAACCTGTTGGTCTTCGTGCCGGTGGTAGGCAACATGTTCGCTGTCCTCGCCACGGTGATCTGGATTGCCGTGACATGCTTCTCGGTGGCGGCCGGCATCCACGTCAACCGCGGCCAGCCGCACCGCTACGAATTCAATCTGCGCTGGATCAAATAGGGCGGCTGAACCCCGCCATGTCGGATCCGCGAGGCAGGATCAGTCAGGCAGGATCAGTCAGGCAGGATCCGGCGGACGACGGCGTCGGCGAGCAGCCGGCCCTTCAAGGTCAGCACCAGCCGGCCCTTGAACGCCGTGGCGGGCTCCACCAGGCCGTCGGCGATGAGACCGGCCACCGCATGCCGCCCGGTGTCTCCCAGCCCGCCAAGGCTTGAGATCTCCAGCCCGGAGTTAAGCCGGGCCTCGAGCATGACGCGCTCCACGTTGCGGGTACCGGAATCGAGGGTTTCCCGCCCGGCGGCTGGTGAGAGCCCGGAACCCAGCCGGTTGGCGTAGGCGGTGGGGTGCTTGACGTTCCACCAGCGGACGCCGCCCACGTGCGAGTGCGCGCCGGGTCCGATGCCCCACCAGTCATCGCCCCGCCAGTAGGCGAGGTTGTGCCGGCAGGCCTGTTCCGGGGTCCGGGCCCAGTTGCTGACTTCATACCACCCGAGCCCGGCCTCGGAAATCAGTTCGTCGGCGAGTTCATACTTGGCGGCGTGGTCGTCGTCGTCGATTTCCGGCACTTCGCCACGCCGGATCTGCGCCGCAAGTTTGGTGCCCTCCTCCACAATCAGCGCGTAGGCGCTGATGTGGTCGGGGGCGTAGGACAGCGCCGTCTCCAGCGAGTACCGCCAGTCAGCCAGGGACTCCCCCGGCGTCCCGTAGATCAGGTCCAGGCTGACGGCAAGTCCGGCGTCGCGGGCCCACTGGACGGCCTCGGGCACCCGGCTGGGCGTGTGGGTACGGTCCAGGACCTTCAGCACGTGGGGAACGGCGGACTGCATCCCGAAGGAAACCCTGGTGAAGCCGGCGTCGGCCAGCAACTGCAGGGACTCGGGCGTCACGGAGTCCGGGTTGGCCTCCGTAGTTACCTCGGCCCCGGGCTCCAGACCCCACGCCCCGATAGCTGAGGTAAGGATGCTGGCGAGGTCCCCGGCCGGCAGCAGTGTGGGCGTTCCGCCGCCGAAGAAGACCGTGCTGAGCTTGCGCTCCGGCAGACCGCTGTTCTTCAGCACCGTGGCGGCAAAGTCCACTTCCGTGATAGCCGTGCTGGCGTAGGCGTCCTGCGATGCACCGCCGCCGAGCTCGGTGGCGGTGTAGGTATTGAAGTCGCAGTAGCCGCAGCGCACCGCGCAGAACGGGATGTGCACGTAGAGCCCGAAGGCCCGACCGGCGGCACCCTCGAGCGCCTGGCCGGGCAGGAGCCCGTCCGGCGGTGCCGGGTCGCCCAGCGGAAGGGCGCTAGGCACGGGAGGGCTCCGCCTGCGTGGGGACAGTCATGGCAGGCACCGCTACTTCTTGGCCTTGTCCTTGGACTCGTCCGTAGTGAGGGCGGCGATGAAGGCTTCCTGCGGGACCTCGACCCGGCCCACCATCTTCATGCGCTTCTTGCCCTCTTTCTGCTTCTCGAGCAGTTTGCGCTTTCGGGTGATGTCACCGCCGTAGCACTTGGCGAGCACGTCCTTGCGGATGGCGCGGATGCTTTCGCGGGCGATGATCCGTGAGCCGATGGCGGCCTGGATGGGCACCTCGAACTGCTGGCGCGGAATGAGTTCGCGCAGCTTGCCGGTCATCATGACACCGTAGGCGTACGCCTTGTCCCGGTGCGTAATGGCGGAGAAGGCATCCACCTGCTCGCCCTGGAGCATGATGTCCACCTTGACAAGGTCGGCGACCTGTTCCCCGTCGGCCTTCCAGTCCAGCGAGCCGTAACCGCGCGTCCTGGACTTGAGGATGTCGAAGAAATCGAAGACGATTTCGGCCAGCGGCAGGCGGTACCGGATTTCCACCCGGTCCTCGGAGAGGTAGTCCATGCCGCCCATCACCCCGCGCCGGCTCTGGCACAGCTCCATGATGGCGCCGACGAACTCGTTCGGCGCCAGGATGGTGGCGGCGACCATCGGCTCTCGGACTTCAGCGATCTTGCCGCTGGGGTACTCGCTGGGGTTCGTGACGTGGATGACGTTCTTGTCCTCCAGCGTCACCTCGTATTCCACGTTGGGGGCGGTGGAGATCAGGTCCAGGTTGTATTCGCGTTCGAGGCGCTCCCGGGTGATTTCCAGGTGCAGCAGGCCCAGGAAACCCACCCGGAAGCCGAAGCCCAGCGCGGCGGAGGTCTCCGGCTCGTACACCAGCGCGGCATCGTTGAGCATCAGTTTCTCGAGCGCATCGCGGAGCACGGGATAATCCGTGCCGTCCAGCGGATACAGGCCGGAAAACACCATCGGTTTGGCGTCGGCGTAGCCGGCCAGGGATTCGGTGGCGGGCTTGGCCAGGTTGGTGACGGTATCGCCGACCTTGGACAGGCGGACGTCCTTCACACCGGTGATGAGGTACCCCACCTCGCCGACGCCCAAGCCCTTGGAGGGGGTCGGCTCCGGGGAGCTGACACCGATCTCCAGAAGCTCGTGCGTGGCGCGGGTGGACATCATCTGGATGCGTTCGCGGGGGTGCAGCATGCCGTCCACCACCCGGACGTAGGTGACCACGCCGCGATACGTGTCGTAGACGGAGTCGAAGATCATGGCGCGGGCGGGAGCGTGAGGGTCGCCCACGGGAGCGGGAAGATCGCGCACGATCTTGTCCAGCAGGGCCTCGACGCCCATGCCGGTCTTGCCGGACACGCGGAGCACGTCGTCGGGGTCCCCGCCGATCAGGTTGGCGAGTTCGGCCGCGTACTTCTCCGGCTGCGCGGCCGGGAGGTCGATCTTGTTCAGGACCGGGATGATCGTGAGGTTGTTTTCCATCGCCAGGTAGAGGTTGGCGAGGGTCTGGGCCTCGATGCCCTGGGCCGCATCCACGAGCAGCACTGCGCCTTCGCAGGCCGCGAGCGAGCGGGAAACCTCGTAGGTGAAGTCAACGTGCCCGGGAGTGTCGATCATGTTCAGGGCGTAGCTGGTGCCCTCGAGTTCCCAGGGCATGCGGACAGCCTGGGACTTGATGGTGATGCCGCGTTCGCGTTCAATGTCCATGCGGTCCAGGTACTGGGCCTTCATGTCACGGGACTGGACCACTCCGGTGAACTGGAGCATCCGGTCGGCCAGTGTGGACTTGCCGTGGTCAATGTGCGCAATGATGCAAAAGTTCCGGATGATGGCCGGATCTGTTGCGGCGGGCACCGGGGCGGTGCGGGCCATGGGAGACACGCAGGGTCCTTACTGTTGACATTTCCACGGCATCAGCACGGACGGGTGATACCTCATCCTGCGAGCCGCATATCTGAACCTATAGTCTCCCACGTCCGGGCCGGACAGGCTGCATTCTTCCCTCCCCGTCCGGGCGGGGCCCGCGGGGGCCTACCAACGGGGCCGCCCGGTATGGTTTCCCCATGGCTTTGAACTTTCACTCAATCACCAACGCGGTCCGCACCACCATGCGCTTCCTGGACCGGCTCTCCGGCTCCGGGACCGGAGGGTCGGGCCGGACCGCCACGAAGCCCGGCTCCGGCCGGTCCGCCTCAACCGGGGTATCCGGAAGCTACCCCGGTGACTTCAGCGGTACCGCGGCGGTCCTGTACGCCCCCTCCCCCAACGGTCGTCCCGAACCGGGCGAGATTGTCTGGACGTGGGTGCCCTATGAGGAGGACTACTCGCAGGGCAAGGACCGCCCGGTGCTGCTGGTGGGCAGCAGCGGCCGTTACCTGCTCGGTCTCATGCTGACCAGCAAGGACCACGACGGCGACGCCCGCCGGGCCGACGACTACGTGGACATCGGTACTGGCCCCTGGGACCGCCAGTGGCGCCCCAGCGAAGCGAAGCTGGACCGCATCCTGCAGGTCAGCCCGAAAGATGTCCGGCGGGAAGGTGCCGTCCTCGACGCCGGCCGCTTCAGCCTCATCGCCGCCGCTCTGCGGTCCCGGCACGGCTGGCGGTAGATCACGGCAGGGGCGGCGACGGCGGGCCGAAAATCGTCACGACTCCCGCGTTTCTGCTATTATTGACAGCTGTGTGTCCGTGCAGGTCGACGGCCACATATGGTTGGTCGCCATAGGTATCCCCACGCCGCTCAGTCAATGGCCAATCTGAAAGCCCTCTAGACCATTTTCCGCATTGAAAAAGAGAGTTCACACGTGGCTAATATCAAGTCCCAGAAGAAGCGCATCCTCACCAACGAGAAGGCCCGCCTGCGCAACAACGCAGTCAAGTCCGAGCTGAAGACGGCCATCCGCGCCGTCAACACCGCCGTTGAGTCCACCGACAAGGATGCAGCTGCTGTTGCACTGGTTGCTGCCGGCCGCAAGCTGGACAAGGCTGTCAGCAAGGGTGTTCTGCACAAGAACAACGCAGCAAACCGCAAGTCCGCGATCTCCAAGAAGGTCAACGCGCTCTAAGGTTTCCAGTTCAACTGAACTGACGATTGTGGCCGGCACCCCAGGTGCCGGCCACTTCCAGTTAACCCGGAGGAACACCGCGGCCGGGCAGCCGGACCGGACGGCAGTGGACCGTGGGGCAGTGTTGATCAGTCGCCGTCCGCCCGTAACCTCCGGCGGGCCTGCCTAGCGGCGTGCAGACGTCGCAATCACTGTTACGGCATGCTCCACGGCGTAGACCGGGTCCCGGGACAGGCCTTTGACCTGCGCGTCGGCTTCGGCGGTCACCTGGATGGACCGGACAAGCCCCTCTGGCGTCCAGCGCCGGACCTCGCGCTGCGCCTGCTCCACCAGCCACGGCTGCATGCCCAGCTGCTTGGCAATCTGGGACGCGGACCCCTGGGCTCCGGCGACCTTCGCCAGCGTGCGGAGTTTGGCTGCCAGCGCCGCCACCAGCGGCACGGGATCAGCGCCGGTGGCAAGAGCGTGGCGGAGGGTGGACAATGCCAGCGGCGCGTTCCCGGCCATCGCAGCGTCCGCAACCTTGAAGGCCGTGGCTTCCACGCGCCCGCCGTAATACCTGTCCACCATCGCGGCATCCACGCCGGTGGCGGCGTCGGCTATCAGCTGGCTGCAGGCCGCGGCGAGTTCGGCCAGGTGGGCTCCGACGGCGTTGACGAGTGCGTGCACCGCATCCTGATCGATGCGGCGTGAAGCGGCCCTGAACTCGGCCGTGACGAAGGCGATCTTGTCCGCGTCTTTCTTCAGCGGCTGACAGTCGACCACCGGCCACCCTCCGGCCCTGACGGCGTCCAGGAGTTTCTTGCCGCGGACTCCGCCGCTGTGGCGGAGGACCAACACGGCCTCCGGCTCGGGCTGGGCGAGGTACTTGAGGCCATCGGCGAGGAAGGCATCGTTCATCGACTCAAGGCCCTCGACCTCGATGAGCTTCTGCTCGCCGAAAAGCGACGGGCTCACATTCATGGCCAGCGAGCCCGGTTCGTAGCTCCCGGCGTTGAGGTGGGTGACTTCGACGTCGGGGGCTGCGGCGCGGGCCTGGGCGCGGACTCGGTCCATGGCGCGGGAGCCCAGATAGGCCTCCGGCCCCGTGATCAGCACGATGGCGGCCGGCGTCACGTCCTTCCAGGTGGCGGTCTTCGACGCCGTTGTCCGGGTGCGTTGGGTCGGGGCAGCAGCCACTGAAGTTTCCTCCCGGAAGTTTGTTTGCGGACTCTAAGCCTGCCACGGCCCGACCCGTCCACCAAGCCGTCGCGGGCCGGTCCGGTACGGTCCCGCCGGGCAGGAACCCGGGCCCCCCGCCGCTCAAGGCAGGCGACGGTCCGGCCATGGGCCTTCAGGACCAGGCGCACGGCTGTCGCCGGGTGAAACGCCAGCCAGCCGCCGGCGAGGACAACGGCGGAAAGCAACGCCATGGTGGCGGCGCCAAAGCCGCCCTCCGGCCAGGGAAGCACGGCGCCCGGAAGTGCAGCGAAGTACCGGGCAATCCCTCCCACCCCTCCGGCGAAGGCCGCCGCGATGCCTAGCGGAACCGTTGCTACCGCCGGGACGGAGGCGACGAGCGGAACGGCGGCGGTGCCCAGCAGCGTCACCGGGGCAACGAGGGCCGCGGCTGCCACATTGGCGGCCAGCGCGTAGGTGGAGAACTGCGGCTGCAGGAGCACGATGAACGGCCCGCAGAAAGCCTGCGCGGACAGCGGGACCGCCAGTCCCGCGGCTGCCCAGCGCGGCACGGCGCCGGGAAACCACGCCATGACGGGTCTGCCGGCAACGACGATGCCCAACGTCGCCAGGACGGACAGCAGGAACCCGAAGCTCCCGGCCAGGGCGGGCTCGGCCAGCAGCAGCACGATCACCGCAAGGCATAAGTAACTGAGCCCGCGTCCGGTCCGTCCGCCAGCCAGGGCAACAAGTCCCACTCCGCCCATGACGGCTGCCCGCAGCACACTGGCGTCCGGCCCGACCAGCAGGACGAAAATCCCGAGTCCTGCAAGACTCGCGGCGGCGGCAGCAGCGCGGTTGAGCCGAAGGCTGCGTGCTGAAACCAGCAGCGTCCCGAGGATCAGGCTGCAGTTGGCTCCGCTGACTGCTGTCAGGTGTGTCATTCCGACCGTCTTCATGGCGGCTTCCAACTCGGGGTCCAGTGTGCTCGTATCACCGGTCACCATCCCCGGCAGGAGGCCGCGGGCATCCCCGTCGAACCGGCCTGCGGCGGCCGTGAAACCGTCCCGGAGCTCGCCCGGTGCGCGCTGCCAGGGGACGGCCTGCTGGAGCATCCGCGGGACGGAGCTCGCCGTCAGGGCGGCCGCTGCGGCTTGTCCCGGCTCCGGAGCGTTGAGCTTTCCCGTGGTCCGGACCCGCTGACCCGCTTCGGTGAATTCCCAGCCGGCCCCGCCGATCACGAGCAGCCCCGCGTCGGCGAGAACCCTTCGGCCATCGAAATCCAGGCTGAGCAGCGTGGCGGGGACCGCCCAGCGGTCCCCGAGCCCGGCGCTTCCCGGCGCCCTGAGCCGGCGGGGAGCACCTGTGACCTCCATTTCCGCGACGACGTCGGCCCGCGCTGCCACGGCGTCCGCGACAGCGCCGTCGTGACGCTGGGCGGACGCGATCGCCGCGTGGGCGCCGGCAGCAGCAGAGAGCACCAGCGCCACGGCGAGCGTCGCAAGCGTACTGCGCCGGACCGACCCCTCTGGTAGCAGGCTCCGCGCCGTGGCCCGCACTCTGAGCAGCAGCAGGGCCGAGCTTGCCAGCAGGGCCAGGCACAGTCCCGCAAGGGCAGCCGGCCCCAAGCGGTTTCCGGCCACGGCACTGGCCCAGACCAGCACGGCAGCCGGGACCAGCCGGACATCGCTGCGCCGCAGCGTGGCCGGCCCCGACGGCGCCTGAGCCGCGGGGAACACGGCTGCCCTGAGCCGCTTGCCGAGCCGTTTTAAGGGGCCGGTCACAGCGTGGCCCCGCCTGCCAACGGCAGCATCGGCGCCCCGGCGCAGGTCGTCCGGGGTGGCGGCCTGGCCGCTGGCCGGTGGGCCAGGCCTGACTGCGGCATCGACATAGCGCTGCCAGGGGCTGTGCCGGACCGGCCGCCGCAGTGTCATGACCGGTTCACCCGCTCAGACCCGGACCAGCGGCAGCAGTGCCGCGAGCAACTTCGGACCCACGCCGTCCACGGCATCGAGTTCCTCGACCGCCTGGAACCGGCCGTGCTCCTTGCGCCAGTCCACGATGCGTTGGGCGAGCACCGGGCCAACGCGCGGCAGTGCCCCCAGTTCCTCCACGCCGGCCGTGTTCAGGTTGATCCGGCCGCCACCCGCCGCGGCGCCACCCACTCCGGATTCTCCCTTTCCGGGTTCGGCAGCTCCCGCGGAGCCATCGGAGGCAGCCCCCGGCGCCACGGCCTCGCCGCGCTCCGGCACGAGGACCTTCTGGCCGTCCTCGACGATGGCCGCGAGATTGAGCCGGTCCGGATCCGCCGTCGCCGTGCCGCCGCCGGCTTCGGCGATGGCCTCGCGGATCCGGCTCCCCTCCGGCAACTCCACCACCCCTGGATTCGCGACAGCGCCGGCTACATGGACGAGGACCCGCCGGGCGGCCGGCGCTGCGGCATCGCCAGACGGAGCTGCGGCGCCTGCGTCCGCGCCCCCAGCGGGCTCGTTCAGTCCGGACGTGGAGACCTCGCTGAGGGGCACCACTTCGGGCGCACCGGTGGCCACGCCCCACCAGAACCAGCCGCTGAGCACCGCCGCGACGGCCCCGAGCAGGACAGCCGCGCGCAGCCCGGTTCTGTGCCGCACCCACGCCGTGCCTGGCCGCCGTCCGCCCTCCGGGAGGTCGGGTGCATCGTCCAACGGCAGCTCCAATAGCACCTCCGGGCGCCCGAACGCCTCCGGGCGCCCGAACGCCTCCGGGTGCCCGAACCCTTCCGCCCCGCCGAGCGTTGCGGCCAGCCGGTGCCGGGCGGCCCGGGCTTCCGCGGTGGACCCAGCTTCCAGGTTCCGGCGTGACAGGTTCCCGCGTGACATGGAATCCACGGTAGGAGGTCACGGCACGGCCGCCCATCACCCAGCTGGTCTATGTGGAAACTCCGGCGGAAGAGCCGCGGTGGCGGAGCCACGGAGCACAGATGAACCACCGTGCGGGAAGGCTAGGCGGACCGATCCGGGGATGGCGCTGCCGGTGATGCCGGCGTGCTGCTCTCCCCCACGATGACGGCCAGCACGCCGAGTCCGGCGTGGGCGGCCAGCACGGCCGGGAGGGCGCTGATCTGGGCCGCCGGGCAGCCCGGCAGGGCCTCAGCCAGCCGCGCGGCGAGCTGCTCGGCCTCGGCGTGGTTGCCGAAATGGTGGACGGCGAGCCGGGCCTGGCCCGCCGGGCGGCCGGCGGCGTCGGCGGCGACGATCTCCTCCAGCCGCGCTATGGCCTTTGCCGCGGACCGTACCTTTTCCAGCGGGATGATCTTGCCGTCGTCGACGGCCAGGATGAGTTTGATCGAGAACATGGTGCCCCAGAGCGAGGCGGTCGCGCCGATCCTGCCGCCGCGGCGCAGCTGTTCGAGGCTCGGGACGTAGAAGTAGACCTTCGTGCCGGCCAGGCGTTTCTCCGCGAAGGCCCGCACCTCGGCCGCATTACGGCCGTCAGCGGCGGCAACCACGGCGCTCTGGACTCCCATGCCCTGGGCCATGCCGACGGTGCGCGAGTCGAGGACTTCCACCGGAATCCCGACCCGTGCTGCCGCGAGGCGCGCCGAATCGGCGGTGCCGGAGAGGTCACCGGAAATATGGACGGACACCACCGCCTCGAAGCCATGCTGGAGCGCCGCCAGGTACGCCTGTTCGAACTGTCCCGGTGAGGGGCGGGAGGTCTGCACCGGCGTGCCGCTCGCCAGGGCCAGGGCAATGGTGTCGGCGATGTCGTCCTCGCCCTCACCGTAGATCTCCGCGCCCACCATAACGGGCATGGGGATCACGGTCAGCAGTCCGTTCGCGGTGAAGTCCCGCACCCAGCCTGCCGGCAGTGCCGCAGCGGAGTCCGTGACGACGGCGGTCCGGAGGACGGCTGCCGGGGCTGGCTCCGGGACGGCGCCGGGCAGCGTGGACTGGCGGAGCCGGATAAGGCGCTCCCTTAGCCACGGCCATCCTGCCGGCTCGCGGTCGGGCACGGGTTCCTCCTGCTGTCCTGGTCCGTGGTACTGCAATGTCCGCCGGCCGCCGGCAGCGGCCGGCGGCCGGTCTATGGCCAACCGGCCCGGCTAGGCCGGAACGATGTTGACCAGTTTAGGCGCCCGCACGATCACGGTGCGGATGCTGCGGCCCTCAAGGGCACGTTGGACGTTTTCCGAGGCCAGCGCTAGTTCCCGCAGTTCGTCCTCGCCGATCTCCGGCGAGACGTCCAGCCGGTCCCGGACTTTGCCTTGGACCTGGACGACGGCGGTCACGGTGTCCTGGACCAGCAGGGCCTCGTCGTGCGCCGGCCAGCCGGCATTGGCCACCGAGGCGGGGTGACCCAGTACGTTCCAGAGGTCCTCGGCCGTGTACGGCGCGAAGAGGCTCAGGATGACCGCGACGGTCTCGACGGCTTCGCGGACGGCCGGATCGGAGCCGCCCGAACCGGTGGCCGCATCAATAGTCTTGCGGGTCGCGTTGACCAGTTCCATGAGCTTGGCGACGACCACATTGAACTTGTTGTGCTCCAGCAGGGCTTCGGCGTCGGCGATCGTGCGGTGCGTAACGGTGCGCAGGGCCCGGTCTCCGGTGCCGTAGTCGACGCCGGGCGCGCTGGTGACGTCCTGACCCAGCCGCCAGGCCCGGGCCAGGAACTTCGCGGAGCCCGACGGCGACACGTCCGCCCAGTCGACGTCGTCCTCCGGCGGGGAGGCGAAGATCATGGTCAGCCGGACGGCGTCGACGCCGTACTTGTCCAGCTGCTCGCTCAAATCAACGCCGTTACCCAGGGACTTGCTCATGGCCTTGCCGCCGTTGAGCACCTGGCCCTGGTTCAGCAGCGCACTGAACGGCTCATCGGCCTCGATCATGCCCAGATCGTGGATGACCTTGGTGAAGAACCGCGCATAGAGCAGGTGCAGGATGGCGTGCTCCACGCCGCCGACGTACTGGCCCACCGGCATCCAGTCGTTGATTTTGGCCGGATCGAACGGGCCCTCGGCGTAATCCGGGGAAACGAAGCGCAGGAAGTACCAGGACGAGTCCACGAACGTGTCCATGGTGTCCGTGTCACGCCGGGCCGGGCCGTGGCAGCCGGGGCACTCGACGTTGACCCAGCTTTCGACGGCGGCCAGCGGGGACGTGCCCTTCGGGGACAGGTCCTCGCCGCGCAGGTCGGCAGGGAGCGTGACGGGCAGCTGATCGTCCGGGACCGGAACTTCCCCGCAGGCGGGGCAGTGGATGATCGGGATCGGGGTGCCCCAGAACCGCTGCCGGCTGAGCAGCCAGTCGCGCAGCCGGAAATTCACGAATTTCTCGCCCGTGCCCTGCTGCTGCAGCAGGTCGATGGCGGCCGGGATGGCTTCTGCCTTGGGCAGTCCGTCCAGGGCGCCGGAGTTGATCAGGGTTCCCTCCCCCGACGTCGCGGTACCGCTGACTGCGGGAT
Organism: Arthrobacter sp. SO5; assembly: GCF_020532805.1. Taxonomy (GTDB): domain Bacteria; phylum Actinomycetota; class Actinomycetes; order Actinomycetales; family Micrococcaceae; genus Arthrobacter. The sequence continues at coordinate 49,953 of NZ_MQTQ01000093.1, forward strand.
CTTCCTCGCCGGTGTCCAGCACGGCGCGGACCGGCAGGTCGAAGGTGCGGGCGAAGTCGAGGTCGCGCTGGTCGTGGGCCGGGACGGCCATGATGGCGCCGGTGCCGTAGTCGGCCAGCACGTAGTCGGCGGCCCAGACGGGAAGCTTCTCGCCGTTCAGCGGGTTGATGGCGTACCGGCCGGTGAAGACGCCGGTCTTCTCCCGCTCGGTGGACTGCCGTTCGATTTCGGAGAGCGCCTTGACCTGTTCGCGGTAGGCGTCCAGGGCCGCGGCGTGTTCCCCGGTGACCAGTTCGACGGCGATCGGCGCATCGGCGGCGACGACGAAGAACGTCGCGCCGTAGAGGGTGTCGGGGCGGGTGGTGAAGACCGTGACGTCCTTGGCGGGTTTGCCGCCGTCGGCCTCGATCACGAAGTTGACGTGCGCTCCCTCGGACCGGCCGATCCAGTTTTTCTGCATCGCCAGGACGCGCTCGGGCCAGTGGCCGCGCAGTTCGTCCATGTCATCGAGCAGCCGGTCGGCATAGTCCGTGATCTTGAAGTACCACTGGTTCAGCGACTTCTTGGTGACCTGGGTGCCGCAACGCTCGCAAGCACCGTTGACTACCTGCTCGTTCGCCAGCACGGTCTGGTCCTTGGGGCACCAGTTGACCGGGGAGTTCTTGCGGTAGGCCAGGCCGCGCTCGTGGAAACGCTTGAAGAGCCACTGGGTCCAGCGGTAGTACTCGGGATCGGAGGTGTGGATCCGGCGGGACCAGTCGGCGGAGATGGCGTAGCGCTTGAAGGACGCTGCCTGGGTGTCGATGTTGGCGTACGTCCACTCGCTGGGGTGGGCATTGCGCTTGATGGCCGCGTTCTCGGCGGGCAGGCCGAACGAGTCCCAGCCGATCGGGTGCAGCACGTCGTAGCCCTGCTGGCGCAGGTAGCGCGCGACGACGTCGCCCATCGCAAACGCCTCGGCGTGGCCCATGTGCAGATCACCGGAAGGGTAGGGGAACATGTCCAGCACGTACCGCCGCTCCTTGGAACCGTCGTCGACGGGAGTGAAGACTTTCAGGTCTTCCCAGACCTGCGGCCATTTGGCTTCCATGGCCGCGAAGCTGTAGGTACCCTCTTCGGGGCTCTCCGCTGCGACTGCTGGTGTTCCGGTCTCTGTCTCCGGCTGAACGCTCACTGCTGGCCTCTTCTGTTCTGTCATGCAACACGTTGTGGGAAACTTCACGGTCAAGCTTCATTTTCCGGCAAGGCTTCCTGGTCCGCCCTGGCACCCGGTGCCCTACTGCCGGCCGGGAAGGGCCCAGACACACAAAAGCCCCTCGACACGGAGGGGCAGCCGCTCGGCAATCCGAGTACTTGTCGGGATGCCGGGCGGCTAGCTAAGCAGAAGGATTGCACGCATAGAACCCACTTTAGCGCCTTCCGCCGGATCCCGGCGAAACGGGAGCACTGTCCCACGACGGCGCTCCGGCGCGGTGAAGGCCCGCGGCGAATTCCAGCGGGCGCCGGGACTTCAAATCGTTACAAATTAATCACTTGGAACCACGGCGTACTTACAGCTTCTTCTGGTAAAGCGAACTTGCGTAGGGGGAAGTGATAAGCGCGTAGCCATGCCCCCTAGTCAAGTAGTCCGCTAAAGCCCCACAAGTAGCGTTTCGCCTTTATGCAAGTAGTTTTTCCGCTCCTGCCTTATTTACGTACGAGGTGCGGCAGGAACGTCCTCAAATAGGCCACCGGCCTCAATTTTGGGTGTCTTGCCAAAAGAAATGAATAGGAACACTATTCTCTCAAGATCTCGTGGGGGGATCCTGTGGGGGGATTCGCTAGGTCTCGGGTTGAGGAGCCTGATATGTATCTCTTGCGTATTTCTGCCCTGCATCAATTCATCCATCTGCCGGTGCGCCGCTGCGCAGCGCGCAGGCGCCAGGAATTGGGTTAGCCATGTTTGGCTGGATAACCCGATTCAGTTTGCAGTTCCGCATCCTGGTTCTTGCCCTCGCTGCCGGGCTGATCACGTTTGGCATCATTAACGTCCCGAAAATCGGGGTGGACACGATGCCCGAGTTCGCGCCAGCGCATGTTGAGATCCAGACCGAGGCCCTGGGCCTCTCCGCTGTTGAGGTTGAACAGCTCATTACTTCCCCGATGGAAGCCGACCTCCTGAATGGGGTCGCCTGGCTGGATGAGATCCGGTCTAAATCAGTTCCCGGGCTGTCCTCCATCGAACTCGTCTTCGAACCGGGCACGGATCTCTTGCGTGCCCGCCAGCTCGTGGCAGAACGCATGACCCAGGCCGTTGCCCTGCCCAACGTTTCGGCACCGCCGCTGATCATGCAGCCGTTGTCGTCCACGAGCCGCGTGCTGATGGTCAGGATGAACTCCAAGCAGCTGTCCGGGATCGAAATGTCGGTCCTCGCGCGGTGGAAAATCAAGCCGCGGCTGATCGGCATTCCGGGTGTTGCCAACGTGGCGATCTGGGGTCAGCGCGAGCAGCAGCTCCAGGTCGAAGTCACCCCAACCCAGCTTCGCGACAAGGGCGTCACCCTGGAGCAGGTCGTCAAATCCACCGGCAACGCCGTATGGGTCTCTCCCCTGAGCTTCCTTGAGGCGTCCACCCCGGGCACCGGGGGTTTTGTGGAATCCCCCAGCCAGCGGCTGGGGATCCAGCATGTGCTGCCGATCCGCACCCCGGCCGATCTGGCCAAGGTCAGTGTGGAAGACGCCAACCCTGCAATGCTCCTGGGCGACATCGCCCAGGTCAAGGAAGACCACCAGCCCCTGATCGGCGACGCCGTCGTCGGGCAGGATGCAGGCCTTCTGCTGGTCATCGAGAAGTTCCCCGGCACCAGCGCAGTCCAGGTCACGGAGGACATCGAGGCGGCCCTCAAGGACATGGAACCGGGCCTGACCGGTATTCAGATGGATACCAGCGTGTTCCGTCCCGCGACCTCTGTTCAGGACTCGCTCAACAGCCTTGGCCTGGCGCTTTTGATTAGCCTGCTGATCGCCGTGGCGCTGTTCTGGCTGCTGTTCCGCTCCTGGCGCGTAGCGGTGATCGCCCTCGTCGCCATCACGACCACCGTCATGGTGGCGGCCGTGGTGCTCTACGCCCAAAACGCCACGCTCAACATTGCGGTCCTGACCGGTCTCATGCTCGGTATGGCCGTGATCGTGGGCGACATCGTGGAGGACATCCAGGCACAGCGACGCCGGCCCCTGGTCACAGAGGCCACCGAGACAGCCGCCACGCTGAGGTCGCGTATCACGTACGTCGTCCGGGGTGTCCGCACCCCCCTGTTCCATGCTGCGCTGATCATGGTCATCGTCCTCGTCCCGACCCTGTTTGTGAGCGGGATCGGCGGCTCCTTCCTCCAGCCGCTGTTCTGGTCAATGGTGCTGGCCCTGGCGGCCGGCCTGATCGTCGGGCTCTCGGTCACTCCGGTGATGGCACAGATCCTGTTGCCCAAGGAGACGGTGCCGCGGAAGGAATCTGCTGCCGCGGATCGCGCCCGGTCCTACTACGACCGGGCACTGAGCGCTGCCCGTTCCCGCCGGCTCATCAGCCTGGTCGCTGTTGGCGTCATCGGGGTGCTTGGCCTTGCCGCCGGGGCCCAACTCGTCGCCAAACGGCCTGTCGTTCCGACGCTGCCGGACCGGAGCCTCCTGGTTCAGTGGGACTCCATGGCAGGCACATCCAATGACGAGGTCCGCAGGGTGGCGTCCAAGGCCTCCGATGAGCTTCGCGCCCTTCCGGGCGTATCCGGAGTCGGCGGCCACATCGGGCGCGCCATCACCTCGGACCAGATCGTCGGCAACAGTTCCGCCGAGCTGTGGGTCTCCATCGCCCAGAACGCCGACTTCAGCGAGACGGAGCGCGCCGTCCGGGACGTCGTCCAGGGCTATCCCGGCATCGCCCACAACGTCCTGAACTACTCGCAGCAGTCGATCGGCGATATGCGCAGCACCCTGGAGCCGGGCTTCGCGGTGCGGGTATACGGTACCGAGCTGCCCGTCCTTCGCGAGAAGGCCGAAGAGGTGCGGAAGGCGCTGGAGAATATCAACGGGGTCCAGAACCCGAAGATCAACGCCACCACCAAGACGCCGATCGTGGAGGTCGAGGTCAACCTCGAGGCCGCGCAGAAGTTCGGTATCAAGCCCGGTGACGCGCGGCGCGCCGCCGCGACACTGATGCAAGGGATCGTCGTCGGCAACCTCTTCGAACAGCAAAAAGTATTCGAGGTGGTCGTCCGCGGTGCCGTCGACGTCAGGGATGATCTGACCAGCATCCGCGAATTGCTCCTGGACACCCCGAACGGTGGCCACGTGCAACTGGGCGAGGTGGCTGCGGTCCGGATGGTCCCCAACGAAGTCGTGATCATGCACGATGACACCTCACGGCGGATCGACGTCGTAGCCGACGTCAGCGGGCGGCCGCTGGCCGACATCGAGCGCGACATTCAAGCGGCCATCAAGCAGATCCAGTTCCCGCTTGAATACCACGCCGAGATCCCGACCAAGTACAGCGAACTCCAGGCCGCCGACACACTCGTGCTCTGGCTCGGGGCAGCCGCGCTGATCGGCGTGTTCCTCCTCCTCCAGACGGCAGTGCGGAGCTGGAAGCTGGCAGTCGCCGTCTTCCTGGCGCTGCCCGCGGCCCTCGCCGGAGCGGCGCTGGCAGCCTGGATCGGTGCAGCCTCTCTGTCCTGGATCACCATGACGGCATTGGCCGCAGTCCTGGCCATCGCCGCCCGCAACGCGGCTGTCTTGTCGGCCAGGGTGGACGAGCTCTGGCGGTCCGCGCCGCAGACCGCCCACGCCAAGATCGTTTTGCTGGCGGCCCGCGAGCGGGTATCGCCGGTCCTCATGACGGCCCTGATCACCTCGGTGGTCCTGATACCGCCCGCAATATTGGGCGGCACCGTCGGCCAGGCGGTCATTGCCCCGATGTTGCTGATCATCGCCGGCGGCATCGTGACCACCACTCTCGTGGCACTCTTCGTGCTCCCCCTCCTGACTCTCTGGTTCGGTCCCCAAACCGCCCCGGAAGAGTGGTCGGAAGTTTACGAATCGGAAGTACCCGTTCAGCCCGCTACGCAGGAAAAGGTGGAACTATCATGACCAGCCAAAAGCCCCAACGGCGTCTGCCCCTGGCGGCCGCTGTCTGTGCCGCCATTCTCTTCACCCTCCCCGGCTGCGCCCAGACCGCAGCGGTGACCGCGCCCGTGAACGTCAACGACCCCGCCAAGGTCGAGAAGAACGCAACGACGGGAATCGCGAAGCTCACCCTGACCGAGCGTGGGCTCGAGCGCCTGGAATTGAAGACCGACACGGTCAAGGCCGGGACGGGAACCGACGTCCTCATGCCCTATGCGTCGTTGTTGTATGACGCCAACGGCAAGACCTGGGTCTACACCAACCCGGCCCCCCGGGTATACCAGCGCCAGTCCGTCACCGTTTCGAAGGTGGAAGCCGGCCTCGTCACGGCCACTGCCGGCCCCCCGGTCGGAAGCACTGTTGTCACCGTAGGCGCGGCAGAATTGTTCGGCGCCGAGTTCGATACGGCGCACTGACATGCGCCGGCTAATCGCAGCCAGTCTAAGGTTCAGATCGATCATCATCGCGATGGCTGCCGCGCTGATGATCGTGGGCGGCGCCCAGCTCAGCAGCGCCTCGGTGGACGTGTTCCCCGAGTTCGCGCCGCCGAAAGTCGAGGTCCAGACAGCCTGCCTGGGACTCACCGCCTCTGAGGTCGAAGAGCTCGTGTCAGTACCCCTGGAAGAGGCGTTCAACGGCATCGACGGGCTGGACCACATGCGGTCCAAATCGGTTTCCCAGCTCTCGTCGATTGTGCTGGAATTCAAGAACGGCACGGATTTGCTGAACGCCAGGCAGCTGGTGTCCGAACGCATGGCAACGGTGATCCCGACGCTGCCCACGTGGGCAGCTCCGCCGCTGATGCTGCAGCCTCTGTCCTCGACCAGCCGCGTCATGAAGATCGGGCTGTCCTCGGACACCCGCTCCCTCATTGAGATGTCCATGATTTCCTACTGGAACATCAGGGCCCATCTGCTGCGCGTGCCGGGGGTTGCCAACGTCGCCATCTGGGGCGAACGGCTCCAGATGCTTCAGGTTCAGGTGGACCCTGCCAAGCTGGCAGCCAACAACGTGACCCTGGATGCCGTGATGAATTCCACGTCGGACGCTCTGGACTCGGGCTTGCTGAAGTACTCGCCCGGTTCCCTGATCGGTACCGGCGGCGCCCTCGAAACGCCCAGCCAGACCATGAGCATCCGGCACGTACAACCCATCACCTCGCCGGAAGAGCTCGCAAAGGTGCCGCTGGAGGAACGCGAAGGCCAGTCACCCCTGCGCCTCTCCGACGTCGCCACCGTTGTGGAGGATCACCAGCAACTGATTGGTGACGCCGTCATCAACGGCGGCCCGGGACTCATGCTGATCGTGGAGAAGCTGCCCTGGGGCAACACCCTCGAAGTCACCCGTGGCGTTGAAGAAGCGCTGAAGCAGCTTGAACCCGGACTGACGGGGATCGCCGTGGACACAACCTTGTTCCGGCCGGCGACCTTCATCGAGGAATCCCTCGGAAACCTCAGCCTGGCCCTGCTCCTGGGATGCCTGCTCGTCATCCTCGTGCTGAGCGTTTTCCTCTTCCAGTGGCGGACGGCGCTGGTCAGCGTGATGGCGATTCCGTTGTCACTGACGGCGGCCGCCCTCGTGCTGTACTGGACCGGAGGCACGGTTAACACGATGGTGCTGGCGGGGTTGGTGATTGCCGTCGGGGTGGTGGTGGACGATGCCATTATCGACGTCGAGAACATCGTCCGAAGACTGCGCCAGCACCGGGCCGGCGGCGGAACCGGGAGCACTGCCAGGGTTGTGGTCAATGCCTCGCTGGAGGTCCGCGGACCGATCGTCTATGCCACACTGATCATCGTCGCCGCCACGGTGCCGATCTTCTTCCTGGACGGGCTGACCGGAGCGTTCTTCCGGCCGCTGGCCACCTCTTACACCCTGGCGGTGATGGCGTCCATGCTCGTGGCCCTAACGGTCACGCCGGCCATGGCCTACATCTTCCTCCGGAACGCCAAGCTGGAGGACCGTGACCCACCAGTGGTCCGGGTCCTCAAACGCTGGTACGACGCAGCGCTGCGCCCGATCGTCCGCCGCCCGCTCCCCGGCTACGCCGCCTTGGCAGCCCTCGGCCTCGTCGGCGTCGTTGCAGCCCCCCTGCTCGGCCAGTCGTTGTTGCCCTCGTTCAAGGAGCGGGACTTCCTCATGCACTGGGTCACGCAGCCCGGCACAGCCAATTCCGAGGAGGTCCGCGTCAGCCAGCTGGCCTGCAAGGAACTCATGACAATCCCCGGCGTGAACAACTGCGGCTCGCATATTGGCCAGGCCTTCGCAGCCGATGAAGTGGTGGGCGTGAACTTCGGTGAGAACTGGATCAGCGTTGACCCCGGCGTCGACTACGACGAGACTCTGGCAGCCATTCAGGACGTGGTGGACGGCTATCCCGGAATCCACCGGGACGTCCAGACGTACCTGAAGGAACGTGTCCGCGAGGTCCTGACGGGCACGGGCTACGCCGTAGTCGTCCGCGTGTACGGCGATGACCTTCCCACCCTGCGGAAGCAGGCGGACAAGGTCAAGACCGTCCTTGGCGGGATCGAAGGCGCAGTCGGGGCAAAACTCGCCCTCCAGGTGGACGTCCCGCAAGTCAATGTGGAAGTGAACCTGGAGGCCGCCAACCGTTACGGGCTGAAGCCGGGCGATGTCCGCCGTGCCGCGGCCACGATGGTTGCCGGTGAAGAAGTCGGGGACATCTTCCGGGCCGGCAAGGCCTACGACGTCCAGGTGTGGAGTCCCCCGGAGCTCCGCAGCTCCGTCACGAGCATAGAGAATCTTGTGATCGACACCCCGAGCGGACAGCGCATCCGGCTGGCGGACGTTGCCTCGATCTCGGTGAAACCGACGCCGAACGTGATTGAACGCTCCGAGGGATCCAGGCGGCTGGACGTCAGTGCCAACGTGAAGGAAGGCGATCTGGCCAAGGTAGTGGAGAAGCTCCAGGCCGATCTCCAGTCGGTCGAAGTCCCCGTCGGCTACAGCTACTCCATCCTGGGCGAATACGCGGAGCGGCAAGCCGCCTCCCAGCGGTTGCTGCTGTTCTCCGGTGGGGCGCTGATCGTGGTCTACCTCCTGCTCCAGGCAGCCTTCAGAAGCTGGCGGTTGGCCACCCTCGCCATACTGACACTTCCGGTAGCCCTGGTAGGCGGTGTGATCGCCGCCCACCTGAGCGGCGGGATTCTGTCCTTGGGGTCCTTGGTCGGCTTCTTGACACTGATGGGCATCGCAGCACGCAACGGCATCCTGCTGATCAACCACTGCCAGCACCTTGAACAGTTCGAGGGCGTGCCCTTCGGACCCGGACTGGTGCTGCGCGGTGCTGCCGAGCGGCTGTCACCGATCCTGATGACCACGCTCGCAACTGCCCTGGCCCTTGTACCCCTGGTGGTCATGGGCAACATTCCAGGTCATGAGATCGAACACCCCATGGCGGTGGTGATCCTGGGCGGCCTTGTCACGTCGACACTGGTCAACCTGTTCATCGTCCCGTCGCTGTACTTGCGGTTCGCCAAGAAGGGTCCGGGCCGTGGGCGCCGGTCCCGTCAGCCCCAGCCGGCTCCGGCCATCTAGCCGCAGCAAAACCCACTAGGAGAGGCCAGACCAAAATGACTCAACGAGGAACGCGCTTCACAGCATACGGTTCAGCAATCCTGCTGGTGCTGGGAGCCTTGACAGTTGGCACCGCCGCCGCGGCAACCGCCGCGCCCAATCCCGACGCACTCTGCGGCCCGGGCTCGGCAATCCACTTCAACAAGGCGGATTTCCCGGCGAATCCGGTGATCGACAATAAATGGAACCCGCTCAAGCCCGGAATGCAGTTCACCACCACCGGCGAGGTGAAGTCCGCGGACGGAAGCGTCAGCGCCCACTCCGTGGTCCACACAGTGACCGGGCTGACCAAGGTGATCAACGGCGTCAAGACCCTGGTTCTGTGGGACCGGGACTATTCTGACGGCGTCCTGGCCGAGTCTGAACTCGCTTTCTTCTCCCAGTCGACGAGGACGGGCGCCGTCTGGCTCTTCGGGGAATACCCGGAGGAGTACGAGAACGGCAAACTCGCGGGCGCACCGAGCACCTTCATCAGCGGCATTGATCAGGCCCGGGCCGGGACCGCCATGCAGGGCAGCCCGCACCGCAACACCCCCGCCTATGTCCAGGCCTACGCACCCAGCGTGGACTTCCTGGACTGCGGCCGTGTCTTGTACAAGAACCAGAGGGTCTGCGTCAAGACAGGGTGCTACAACGACGTGATGGTGATTGACGAGTTCAACCCGCTGGACCCGCCGAGCACGGGCCACCAGCGCAAGTTCTACTCGGCCGGAACGGGACTTATCAAGGTCACGGCTGTCAGCGGAGCCGACCAGGAGTTCATGGACCTGGTGAAAATCAAGATGCTCAGCAGCGCTGAGCTTGAGAGCGCCAATGCGCAGGCCTTGAAACAGGATAAGCGCGGCTACACGGTCAGCCCTGACGTCTACGCCAAGACACCGCGTGCCGTCGTCGCCCGCACGGGTTCGGTGTCCTAACCGCGGCCCGGCCCCTGCGTTCCGGGTCTGCTGCCCGTCAGGGCAGCCGGGACGCATGGCAAGGAAAAAGCTCCGGCCGGGTTTCCCCGGCCGGAGCTTTTCTGTGGCGGACGGTTTACTTAACGTCCTCGTCGACCCAGTCCATGGACTTGGTGACGGCCTTCTTCCAAAGACGCATCTGACGCTCCCGCTCCGCCTGCTCCATCTTCGGTTCCCAGCGCTTGTCCTCGGCCCAGTTGGCCGAGCACTCGCCCAGGTCCTTCCAGAAGCCGACCGCAAGGCCGGCGGCGTAGGCTGCGCCCAGGGACGTGGTCTCGACGACCTTCGGCCGGATGACCGGGACGCCGAGGATGTCCGCCTGGAACTGCATCAGGGCGTCGTTGGCGACCATGCCGCCGTCGACCTTCAGTTCCGTCAGCGGCACACCGGAGTCGGCGTTGACGGCGTCGAGCACCTCGCGGGTCTGGAAGGCGGTGGCCTCCAGGGCCGCGCGGGCGATGTGGTTCTTGTTCACGAACCGGGTCAGCCCAACGATCGCGCCGCGCGCATCGGAACGCCAGTACGGCGCGAACAGGCCCGAGAACGCCGGGACGATGTACACACCGCCGTTGTCCTCGACCGACGCCGCAAGCGTCTCAACTTCCGCGGCGGTGCTGATCATGCCGAGGTTGTCACGCAGCCACTGGACGAGCGAGCCCGTGACGGCGATCGAGCCTTCCAGCGCGTAGTGCGGAGCCGCGTCGCCGAGCTTGTAGCCGACCGTGGTCAGCAGCCCGTTCTTGGAATGGACGATTTCCTCACCGGTGTTGAAGATGAGGAAGCAGCCCGTGCCGTAGGTGTTCTTGGCTTCGCCGGCGTCGAAGGCAGCCTGGCCGAACGTGGCCGCCTGCTGGTCGCCGAGGATGCCGGCGACGGGTACTTCGCGCAGCAGCTGGGAGGTGTGGACCGTGCCGTAGACCTCGGAGGAGGACTTGATGGCCGGCATCATGGAGGCCGGAACGCCGAACGCGTCCAGGATTTCCTGGTCCCACGACAGCGTTTCGAGATCCATGAACATGGTCCGGGAGGCGTTGGTGACGTCGGTGACATGCACGCCTCCGTCGGTGCCGCCGGTGAGGTTCCACAGCACCCAGCAGTCCGTGTTGCCGAAGACCAGGTCCCCTGCTTCCGCCTTGGCGCGGGCACCCTCGACGTTGTCGAGGATCCACTTAATCTTGGTACCGGAGAAGTAGGTCGCCAGCGGCAGGCCCACCTTCTGCTTGAAACGCTCCGGACCCCCGTCCTTGGCCAACTCGTCCACGATCGGCTGGGTGCGCGTGTCCTGCCAGACAATCGCGTTGTAGATTGCCTTTCCGGTGGTCTTGTCCCAGACGACGGCGGTTTCACGCTGGTTGGTGATGCCGACGGCGGCAATGTCGTGGCGGGTGAGGTTCGCCTTGGACAGGGCCGAGGCAATGACCTCGCGGGTGTTGTTCCAGATCTCGGCGGGGTCGTGCTCCACCCAGCCGGCCTGCGGGAAGATCTGCTCGTGCTCCATCTGTCCGGAGGAGACGATGTTGCCGCTGTGGTCGAACACGATGGCTCGGGTGCTGGTGGTGCCCTGATCAATGGCGATGACATACTGGTTCATGTTGACGTCCTTGTCTTTTGTGGCCTGGCAGTCTGACTGGCGGTTAAGTCGTGCTTCTCGAAATTACTTGGGGACAACGGCGATGACCGGCATGATGATCGGCACGACGGCCGCCACGATCCCGCCGAGTCCGCCACCGATGAGGGGTCCGACGACCGGGATCCAGGAATAGCTCCAGTCGGAGGACCCCTTGCCCTTGATCGGGAGCAGTGCGTGCGCGATGCGCGGGCCGAGGTCACGGGCCGGGTTGATGGCGTAGCCGGTGGGGCCGCCGAGCGATACGCCGATACCGACAACCAGCAGGGCGACGGCCAGCGGGCCGAGTCCGGACGGTGTCCCGCCGAAGGTCAGGATGACGAAGACGAGGACAAAGGTGCCGATGATCTCGGTGATCAGGTTCCACACATTGGAGCGGATAGCCGGGCCGGTGGAGAAAACAGCCAGCTGGCTGGCCGGCTCCGTCTCCACATCGAAGTGCTGCTTGTAGGCAAGCCACATCACGACTGCACCCAGGAAGGCGCCGGTCAGTTCACCGCCAAAGTAGGTCAGCGTCGAGGCGAAATCAACCGGGACGCCGGGGGCGTACAGCTTCTTGCCGTTGAGCAGAAACCCAAACGTCACGGCGGGGTTCAGGTGGGCCCCGGACTGGGCGGCGACATAGACACCGGAGAAGACGGCGATGCCCCATCCCCAGGTGACCATCAGGAACCCGCCACTGTTGCCCTTGGTGCCTTTGAGCGCAACGTTGGCCACCACGCCGCAACCCAGCAGGGTCAGCATGGCGGTACCGAATAATTCGGACAGGAAAACTATTCCAAGAGACATCTTTGACTCCTCTATTTTCTGTTGTCGGTCCTTCGCGAGTTTGAAGGGCCGTTGGGCCGGCACCGTGTTTGCGCTGCCGGCCAGACACTGCGCCGGTCCCTTAACCGGGACCCCGCAGTCCTTGCGCCCGGACGTCCCCCGTCCGGGCGCTGAGGTCTTTTAGGAGACCAGGCTGTGAACCTGGACGCCATGGTACCGCTTGAGCACCTCCTGGGCGTGGCTGATCTCGGAAGACCGTGTTGCCTGGTCCCAGCCCAGCGGCCCGGAGAGGATGCCGGCAACCTCGTTCAGCAGTTCGCCGGTCACCAGGCCGCGGAAGGCCAGGGAGGTGCGGCGGATCAGTACGTCGATCAGGTGCCCGATCTGCTCGTTCCGCGCCATGAACTCCAGTTCACGGACGCTGAGTTCACGGGTTGAATGCAGGAGCCGGTCCGGTGCCTCCGGGACCGCGTCCAGGAAGCTGATGACTTCTTCGGCGCGGGTTCCGTAGCGGATCAGCAATCCGGCGACCCTGTCTGCGTCGCGTCCGGCCGACATGTGCTCCTTGATCCAGCGCTGGACCCCGTCGTCGCTGTCAGGGAAGCCGGCACCGCCGCCGATGGCGAGCTTCGCCGTCGAGACCGTGCGTTCCATGCCAAGTTCGGTGAGGACGTCGTTGCTGAGGTGCTCGGCGAGGGCCCGGAACGTGGTCCACTTGCCGCCGACCAGGCTGAGGACGACGGCGGCCCTTCCGCCTGCTGTTGTCCCTTCTGCGGACGCACGGCGTTCGATCCGGTAGTCGCGGCTGACGAAGCCGGGCTGCGTGGCATCGTGCTTGGGCAGCGGGCGGACGCCGGCGAAGGTGTAGACGATCTGCTCCCGGCTTACTGCCACGTCCGGGAAGACATGGCCGATCAGGTCGAAGAAGTAGTCGATCTCGGCGTCGGTGCAGATGGCGTCCTCGGCCATGTCCGCGTCGACGTCGGTGGTGCCCACGAGGACCCTGTCGCCCATCGGGTAGATGAGGACGATCCGGCCGTCGGTGTGCTCGAAGAAGATCTCCCGGCCATTGCAGGCCGCCAGCAGTTCGGGGTGGTCCAGCACGATGTGCGAACCCTTGGTGCCGCCCATGAAGGAGGACGCCACGCCCATCGCCTCGTTGGTGAGGTCCACCCACGCACCGGTGGTGTTCACGATGACGTCCGCCGTGAAGTCGAAGACCTCGCCGGAGAGCTCGTCGCGGAGCTGGACCGTATGTCCGGTAGCGGACGCGCCGTCCCCGGAGCCCGTCATTGCGGCCATCGAAAGGTAGTTGCTGGCGCGGGCGTCGCCGCTGCCAGCCTTTTCGCCGTCCTGCAGGACGTCCAGTGTCAGCCGCTCCGGGTTGTGGACGGAGGCGTCGAAGTAGGTGGCCGCGTATTTGATGCCCGGATGCAGCCTCGGCAGTTCGGCAAGGGCGCGCTTGCGGCCGCGGAACTGGTGGCGGGGTACGGTGCCGCCGTCGCGGGAGAAGAAGTCGTAGAGGCTCAGGCCGACCTTGATGAGGAAGGCACCGCGCTCCTTGGGGGCGCCCTGCTGCTTGTGGGTCAGGAAGCGCAGCGGAGCGGCGAGAATGCCGGAAAAGGTGCTGAAGATCGGAATCGTGGTCTGCAGCGGCTTCACGTAGTGCGGGGCGATGCGCAGCAGCCGGTTACGTTCGACTACGGATTCCTGGACCAGGCGGAACTCGCCGTTCTCAAGGTAGCGGATGCCACCATGGATCATGTGCGAGGAGGCGCCACTGGCGCCCTGGCAGTAGTCTCCGCGCTCCACGAGCGCCACGTCCACACCCTGCAGGGCCAGGTCCCGGAATGTGCCCACTCCGTTGATGCCGCCACCGACGACCAGCACTTGCGCATGGGGCCGCGACCGCAGCTTCTGCACGGATGCGCGCCCTCCGGGCTGTGCCTGGTTGCGGGCTGAATCCTTCTGTCCCAAAACTTCTCCCTTGGGTCTAGCCTCTGCGGCGCACCCTATGGCGCGTCGCCGTCCAACACTATTCTTTGGAGTAATGGAAAATGGAGTCAAGCTCTATGCACAAACGTGCAGAACGGAATTGGGATGACACCCTCACGCCACTCTGACGCCCTCCGGGCGGCCCAGTTGTATTACCTGCAGGACCTGACCATGGACGCTATTGCCCGCGAGCTCCGGACGTCCCGGTCCACCGTTTCGCGGCTGCTGTCCTCGGCCCGGGAATCGGGGCTCGTGCAGATCCAGATCCGCAGTCCCCTGGACACGGGCCCCGAGCTGGAACGGATCATCCGGGCCGAATACAGGGTGGATGTGCACGTGGTTCCGGTCGTGGACACCCTGAATGAGGCGGAAACACTGGACCGGGTGGCGATGCAGGCCGCCCGCACCATCGGCCCCCTGGTTGACTCCAACGCCATCATCGGTGTGGCCTGGGGATCCACCCTGAGCGCTGTCAGCCGGCACTTGACCCGCAAGATCACGCACGACACCGTGATCGTCCAACTCAACGGCGCCGGAAACATGCAGACGACGGGCATCACCTACGCCTCGGACATCATGCGCCGCTTCGGCAGCGCCTACGGGGCGCGCGTGGAGCAGTTCCCGGTCCCCGCGTTCTTTGATCACGCCGCCACCAAGACGGCGATGTGGAATGAGCGCAGTGTGCAGCGCATCCTTGAACTGCAGGCCCGTATGAGCATCGCCATTTTCGGCGTCGGATCGGTTGACGCCGACTATCCCAGCCACGTCTATGCCGGCGGCTATCTGGATGAAGACGACCTCGCCGTGCTGGCGACGTCCGACGTCGTCGGCGACGTTGCCACCGTGTTTTTTCGCGCCGATGGCTCTTCGGGCGGCATCACCTTGAACGAACGCTCCACCGGTCCGGACCTGGCGCAGCTCCGGCAGGTGCGGCGCAGGATTTGTGTGGTGTCCGGCGCCTCCAAGATCAACGGGCTGCGGGGGGCCCTGGCAGCCGGCCTGGCCACCGACCTGATTCTGGACGAGGCCAGCGCCAGGCGGCTGGTCAGCTTCCACGGCCTGTCCTGAACGGCCTGTTCCGACCACCCTTTCCTGAACGAACTGCCCCGAACGGCCTGCTCCGGGGCGCCGGCGCACGGAGTCGGTAGAGTCAATCCTATGAAAATCTCGCCTCGGCTGACTTTGAACAACGGTGTGATGATCGACAGGCTGGGATTCGGGCTCTACAAGGTGCCGCCGGCCGAAGCCGCGGGCCTGGTGACGATGGCCCTCGAGGCCGGCTACCGGCACTTCGACACGGCCTCGATGTACGGCAACGAAACCGGTGTGGGCAAAGGCATCGGCGCGCTTTCGGCGTTTGGCGGGGGTGCCGGGGGTTCGGGGGAACTTGCAGGCACCCTGACCCGCCAGGACGTCTTCGTGACCACGAAGGTCTGGAATGACGATCACGGCTACGACGCCACCATGCGCGCCTTCGATACCTCGATGTCCAACCTGGGCCTGGATTACCTCGACCTGTACCTGATCCACTGGCCGTGTGCGAAGCGGGGGCTGTTCACCGGTACCTACCGGGCCATGGAGACGCTCTACCGGGAAGGCCGGGTCCGTGCAATCGGCGTGTCCAACTTCCAGCCCGAGCATCTGGACTTCCTTTTGGAGAAAGCCGAGGTGGTGCCGGCCGTCAACCAGATCGAACTTCACCCCTGGCTGCAGCAGGAGCAACTTCGGGAGAAGCATGCTGCCCTGGGCATCCGGACGGAGGCGTGGAGTCCGCTGGGGCGCGGGCAGGTGCTCGCGGACCCGGTGATCCTGGCCCTTGCCGCCGAACATGAACGCACGCCGGCCCAGATCATCCTGCGCTGGCACCTCCAGCTCGGACAGATCGCCATCCCCAAGGCCAGCTCGTCCGCGCGCCTCCGCGAAAACCGGGGGATCTTCGACTTTGAACTCTCCGCCACGGACCTGGCTGATATTGCTGGCCTCGAACGCGGCTTCCGCACCGGGTCACACCCGGACAACGTCACTTAGGATCCCCGGAATGGAATACGTGGACACCGAGTCCTCCCCCACGCCCCGCTTCAGCGCCGGACTGCAGGCCCGCACCCGCACTTCCCGGTTAGACCTTGACGGTACCGGCGTCGCCTACTGGACGTACGAGCCCGTCCTGACCACCCCGGAAACCCGGACCATCCTGGTCATCCACGGTTTCCGGGGCGACCACCACGGCCTGCTACGGGTGGCCGACCAGCTGACCGAAATGCGCCTCATCATGCCCGACCTCCCCGGCTTCGGCAGCTCCGCCGCCTTCACCGAAGCCGGTCACAGCCTCGGGAGCTATGTCCGCTTCGTCGCCGATTTCATGGCCGCACTGGATCTGGGACCGGACACGGTCCTGTTGGGCCATTCCTTCGGGTCGATCATCGCCAGCCATTTTGTGGCCGCCCACCCCGGACTGGTGGCGGAACTTATCCTGATCAACCCGATCGCTGCCCCGGCCCTCGAAGGGCCCAAGGGGATCATGACCAAGCTCGCTGTCCTGTACTACGAGGCCGCCGCCTGGCTCCCCCGCCGGCTCGGCCAGGCCCTGCTGCGCAGCCAGCTGATCGTCCGGGTCATGAGCGAAACCATGGCGAAGACCCGGGACAAGGAACTCCGCCGTTTCATCCATGCCCAGCACAGTTCCTATTTCTCCGCCTTCGCGGACCGCGAGAGCCTGCTTGAGTCGTTCAAGGCCTCCGTCGGCAGCCACGTCTCCGAGATCGCGGGCCGGCTCACCCTGCCGGTGCTCCTGATCGCCGGCGAGAGAGACGAAATCGCCACCCTTCCGGACCAGCACAAGCTCCTGGCCCTGCTGCCGGACGGACAGCTTGACGTGATTCCCGGCGTCGGGCATCTCATCCACTACGAAACCCCGGAGCCCGCCGCGGGCTTCATCCGACGCTTCCTGAAGGACCACGCCGCGTGAAAATCCTCATCGATGCCCGCTTCACCCGGCTGGACCACCACGACGGGATCAGCCGCTACGGTGCCAGCCTCATTGCGGCCGCGGCCAGGATCGCGGACGTCTCAATGCTGATCAGCGATGTGCGGCAGCTGGACCTCCTGCCCGACGTGCCGTACACGCTGATCAACAGCCCGCTCTCCCCCGCCGAGCTGTTTGTGGCCGCCAGGGTCAACCGGCTCGGCGCCGACGTCGTGGTGTGCCCCATGCAGACGATGGGCAGCTGGGGCCGGAAGTACCCCCTGGTGCTGACCCTGCATGACCTGATCTATTACGAGCACCCCGCACCGCCCGGATTCCTGCCGGCCCCGGTCCGGTTCCTCTGGCGGCTCTACCACAAGGCGTTCTGGCCGCAGCGGATGCTGCTGAACCGAGCAGACGTCGTGGCAACCATCAGCTCCACGACGGCGGCACTGATCTCCAAGTACCGGCTCACGAAGCGTCCCGTCGGGATCGTCGGGAACGCCCCGCAGCCAGGCATCACGCCCCGCGACCCCGGCGCCGGGGCGGACAAGACCCTCCTCTACATGGGTTCGTTTATGCCCTATAAGAATGTCGAGACCATGATTCGGGGCATGGCTGAGCTGCCCGACATGACCCTGCACCTGCTCAGCCGGATCACCCCCGGGCGCCGGGCCGAGCTGGAGGCCCTGGCCCCGAAGGGTGCGAACATCGTGTTCCACAACGGGGTGACCGATGAGGAATACGAGGCCATGCTGGCCAGCACCTCGGCCCTGGTCAGCCTCTCGAAAGCGGAGGGCTACGGCCTGCCCCTCGTGGAGGCCATGTCCCACGGCACTCCGGTGATCGCCAGCGACATCCCGATCTTCCGGGAGGTCGGTGGCGACGCGGTCAGCTACGTCCACCCGGAGTCACCGGCGGAGTTCGCCGCGGCGGTGCGCACGCTCGAGGAGCCTGGACTCTGGAAGGCGCGTTCCCGCCGTTGTGTGGAACGTGCCGCCGATTTCAGCTGGGACGTCTCCGCGCGCAACCTCCTGGCCCTGGCCGAAGAGGCAGTGGCCCTGCGCGCACGCCGTGTGGGGCATCCGCACTAACCCTCGCGGGTCACGGAGCACCATTTGCCACAACTGGCCGCAGTGGGAGCCACCGTGCCGGCGATCTGTGGCGAATGGCCGCCAGCCAGTCGGCCCGACCACGCAATCGGCGCACAGTCCGGGCAATGGCGGCAGCCGCTGCGCCTACAACACGTCCACGCCGTCGAGGCGCAGCTGGACGGCGTCGTCGCTGCGTTTCGCGGCGGCGGCGGCCTTCACGGCGCGCATTACCCCGGTGGCGTCGGCTGCCTGGCTGTACGGGATGAACAGCAGGGTCCGGACGTCCTCGGCGGCGTCCCGTCCGGTGCCGTTGCGGGGACCGGCCAGGAGGAGCGGCGCCGGGCCCGCGGCCCGCAGCACGATACCGTCGGCGGCGAGCCGCTGCTCAACGGCCTGCGTGAAGTGCCCGACGGCGGTGCGCCCGCCGGTGACGGAGGCGACCCGCACGGCCGGCGGCAGGTGCAGCTCCTGCCGCAGGGACAGCTCGCGCTGGGCATAGCCGGCGGGATCCCAGCGCAGCAGGGCTCCGACCCCGGCGGTGTCGTCGGCGGTGATGACCACGAGGCCGCCGTCGGCTGCCGGGCGGACCAGGGCTGCGGCATTGAACCAGCGGCGGACGGCGTCCTCCCC
>NZ_MQTQ01000093.1:68745-101269 GCF_020532805.1 Arthrobacter sp. SO5
TGCCCGCAGGTTTTCCCGCCGCAGCAGCGAGTCGCCGTCGAGCAACAGGGCCGCGGAATAGCCGCCGGCTGCGACCGGTTCGGCGCCGACAGTCGCCACAACGAGCGACTTGGCTCCGGAAACAGCGGCCAGGACCCGGTCGCCGGAGGACGTGATGACAGGTTTTCCGGGGAAGGCCCGGCCGAGTTCTTCGGCGGTGCGCAGCGCCCCGGTGGCGCCGCGCCGGAGCCGCACACCGTTGCAGGTGCCGCAGCGCCAGGCGGGGGCCTGTGTCGAGCACCAGCGGCACTGCGGCACCGCCGAGGTGCCGGTGGACCCGGCAATGGCCAACGGACCGCTGCAGGCCGTACAGCGGGCCGGTTCACGGCAGTTATCGCAGGCCAGCGAGGGCGCGTACCCCGCCCGGGCCACTTGGACCAGGACGGGCCCGCGTTCCAGGCCCTCCTTGGCGGCCCGCCAGGCCGCGCCGGGCAGCCTCGCGATCCTGGCCAGCGGATCGTGCTCGAGTTCGAAACTGTCGGCGGTGTTCAGCACGCGCGGGACGGACCGGCGCACTACGGTGCGGTCCGCCTCCACGGGCCGGGCCCAGCCCGATTCGACCAGCCGCTGCGTCTCGGTGCTGCGGGCGTGCCCGGCAAGTAGGCAGGCGGCGCCCTCCTGGCCGGCGCGGAGCAGCAGCACCTCGCGGGCGTGGGCGTACGGGGAGCGCTGCTCGATGTGAAGGTCGTCTCCGTCGTCCCAGCAGACCACGAGGCCAAGGTTGTGGACCGGCGCGTAGGCGGCAGACCGGGTGCCGACGGCCACCCCCGCAGCACCGCTGAGGATCCGCAGGAAGCTCCGGTACCGCGGGGTCTGGCCGTCGTCCGCGGTGAGCCGGGCAACGTCCCCGGCGGGCAGGAGCTCCAAGAGTGCGGCCTCGACCCGGTCCAGGTCCCGGTAGTCGGGCACGACGACGACGGCCCCGCGGCCGGACAGGCGGACGGCCGCGACGGCCTCGGCGATCATCCGCGGCCAGCCTCCCGGGCCGTAGCCCTGGAGTGCGCTCAGGACGGCCCGGGGCGACTCGCCTGCGCCGAGGTGCTGGAGGAACGCCGGCCCGTTGCGGTAGGCGCCCCAGCTCGAGGCCTCGAGTCCGGCCGGGATTGCCGCCCCTGCTCCGCCGGCGCCCTCCCCGTCGGGGTTGTCGCCGTCGGGGCTGCCGCCGTCGGGGCTGTCGCCGTCGGCGAAAAGCGCCGGGTCCAGGTGACCGTCGGGCGCGAATTCCTTCTCCAGTTTCGCCATCCGCGGGGGGACCGCCACGCGAAGGACGTCGCTCAGGGTTCCCGCATACCGGGCAGCGACGCGCCCGGCGAGTTCGGCGACGGCGGGCGTCAGCACGGGCACGGGCGAGAGGACTTTGTGCAGCGGCACGAGCGGGTGCCCGGCGTCGGACTCCGCCACCCGCTCAACGAGATAGCCGGCGAGTTCCTGGCCGTTGAACTTGACCTTGACCCGGACGCCGGGCCTGGCCGCGGCGTCAAGGCTCGCCGGGACGCTGTAGTCGAAGGGCCGGTCCAGGTGTGGGAGGGATGATTCGAGCCGGACCCGTGCCACGGGATGCTCGGCCGCGAGGGCCGGCCCGGCGGTGGTCGCCGGAAAGCCCTGGAGCAGTGAGAGCTGGAGGGGCTCGTCAGGGGCTGTGTCGCCGCCAGGGCTGGGCGTCATGGCATTTCCCTCCCTTCGGCTGCGGTCCAACCGTTCGATCGCCACTCAACAAGAAGTAGCCAGGCCCCCGGAACGGCGGCCTGGCTACAGCACATCACACGGCAGTGACATTGAGGGCAGTGACATTTGGGGCAGTGACATTGAGGGCAGTGTCACCTGGGACGGTGAGGTCAGCGCCTCACGCGTTGAAGAAAGCCTTGAGCGCATCCACCCGGTCCAGCCGTTCCCAGGTGAAGTCCGGATCATCGCGGCCGAAGTGGCCGTGGGCGGCCGTCTTGGCGTAGATCGGGCGCTTGAGGTCCAGCGCGTCGATGATTGCCCGGGGCCGCAGGTCGAAGATCTCGGCGATCGCGGCACTGATCCTGGCCGGATCCACCGTTTCGGTGCCGAAGGTTTCCACATAGGTGCCGACCGGGCGGGCCTGGCCGATCGCGTAGGCGATCTGGATCTCGGCGCGTTTCGCGAGCCCGGCAGCCACGACGTTCTTGGCGACCCAGCGCATCGCGTAGGCGGCCGAGCGGTCCACCTTGGACGGGTCCTTGCCGGAGAAAGCGCCGCCGCCGTGGCGGGCCATGCCGCCGTAGGTGTCGACGATGATCTTGCGGCCGGTGAGGCCGGCGTCGCCCACCGGACCGCCGATGACGAACGCGCCGGCCGGGTTCAGGATGTTGTGCGTCCGGGAGATGTCCAGGTTGGAGCGCGCCAGGACCGGATCGACCACGTACGCGGCAAGGTCGGCGCGGAGCTGGTCGAGGCTGGCGCCGTCGGCGTGCTGGCTGGAGATGACCACGGTCTCGACCGAGACCGGGCGGTCGCCGTCGTAGCCGACGGTGACCTGGGTTTTGCCGTCCGGACGGAGGTAGGACAGTTCGCCGTTCTTGCGGACCTCGGTGAGCCGCTCGGAGAGGCGGTGGGCCAGCCAGATCGGGACAGGCATGTACGAGGGGGTCTCGTCGCTGGCGTAGCCGAACATGAGGCCCTGGTCTCCCGCGCCCTGGAGGTCGTAGTCGTCCTCCTGGCGTCCCTCGCGCGCCTCGAGCGAGTTGAAGACGCCCCCGGCGATGTCGTTGGACTGCTGGCCGATGGAGACCGACACCCCGCACCGGGCGCCGTCAAAGCCGTTGGCCGAGGAATCGTAGCCGATGCCGAGGATGGTCTCGCGGACGATCTGCGGGATTTCGACATAGGCGTCCGTGGTGACCTCGCCGGCAACGTGGACCAGTCCGGTGGTGGCAAGGGTTTCCACGGCCACCCGGGACTCCGGGTCCTTGGCCAGCAGGGCGTCGAGGATCGAATCACTGATCTGGTCGCAGATCTTGTCAGGGTGCCCCTCCGTCACCGACTCGGACGTGAACAGCCGGAGCGAGGCGGGTGTGGACCCGTGGAAGTCAGGGATGTGCAGCGGTAAAGTCACTCAACTACCTTACTGGTTGGAAAACGGACGTGCGGCGGCGTGTGTCCCCGGACTAAGGAGACGTTGACGTCGCCAGGTTCAGGCCGGCGGGACAACCCGGCTCAACTCGGCGCTGATCCGGTCAATCACGGCAGCCGCAACGTCGGATTTGGAACCCGACGCTTCCTGGGGTTCGGAGCCGGTCCGGGAAAGGATGACTACGGAGTTGGTGTCCTCACCGAAGACCTTGCCTTCGCCGACGTGGTTGACCACCAGCAGGTCGCAGGCCTTGCGGCTCAGCTTGGCACGAGCGTACTCCAGGACGTCCCCGTCGGCGTCCCCCGTTTCGGCGGCGAAGCCGACAATCAGCTGGTTCCGGGAGGCCGCGTCCCGGACCTCGACGAGTTCGCGCAGGATATCCGGGTTGCGGACGAGGGAGATGACCGGATCGGCGGCGTCGTCGCGCTTCTTGATCTTCGTGCCGGAAACGTCCGCCGGGCGGAAATCAGCGACGGCGGCGGCCATGATGACGACGTCGGAGTCCGCGGCGGCGTGCAGCACCGCTTTCCGCAGCTCCAGGGCGGTCTCGACCTTGACCACTTCCGCGCCGTCGGGCGCCGGTACTTCCAGGTGGGCGGCCAACAGCCGGACCCTCGCGCCGGCGGCGAGGGCAGCGGCGGCCAGCGCCACGCCCTGCTTGCCGGAGGACCGGTTGCCAAGGAACCGCACCGGATCCAGGGGTTCGCGGGTACCGCCGGCGCTGACGGTGACGGTGAGGCCGGCCAACGGACGCAGGAGGGAAGAAAGTGCCGCATCCGACGGCGGCAGCGGGACCGCGCCGGGCGCTGCCGGGGCACCGGTGAGGGCCAGGGCGGCCTCGAAGATAGCCTCGGGGTCGGGCAGCCGCCCGGGACCGGAGTCAGAGCCGGTCAGCCGGCCCGAGGCCGGTTCCAGCACGGTGACGCCCCGGCTGCGCAGGGTCTCCACGTTGGCCCGGGTGGCGGCGTGCTGCCACATCTCGGTGTGCATGGCCGGGGCCATCAGCACCGGGCTGTCGCCGGCCATCAGCAGGGTGTTGGTGAGAAGGTCGTCGGCCTGTCCTGCGGCGGCGCGCGCCAGCAGGTCTGCGGTTGCCGGGGCCACGACGATCAGCGCGGCCTCATGGCCGAGCCGGACATGGTTGACGGTGTGCACCTCGTCGAACACGCTGTTGCTCACCGGATGCCCGGACAAGGCCTCCCAGGTGGCGACGCCGACAAAGCGGGTGGCGGCCTCCGTGGGGATGACGGTGACGTCATGGCCGGCTTCAGTAAAAAGCCGGAGGAGGGAGGCCACCTTGTAGGCGGCTATCCCTCCCCCGACTCCGAGGACTATGCGCACGTGACCTCCGTCTACGGCTGCGTGATTACTCTGCAGGCTCGATCGGCGTGGAAACGAGCTTGCCTTCGTTGATCTCGCGCAGGGCGATGGACAGCGACTTCTCGTTCAGCTTGGTGTCGACCAGCGGGCCGACGTACTCGAACAGGCCCTCGTGCAGCTGGGCGTAGTAAGCGTTGATCTGGCGTGCGCGCTTGGCGCCGAAGATCACCAGTCCGTACTTCGAATCGGCAGCCTTCAGCAGCTCGTCGATCGGCGGGTTGATGATGCCTTCAAGGTTCGTGGACACGAATTCTCCAAATTCTAACGGGCCGATACGTCCCGGCGCCTAGCGTGGGTTCGGGGTCAGCCCCATGAGTGAAACAAGCTCGTCCGCTGCCCGTCGAACGTCATCATTGATGACGGTGTGGTCAAACTCCGGTTCAGCGGCAAGTTCTAGTTTAGCGGTTTCCAGCCTTTGCTGCTGTTCCTCCGCCGTTTCCGTGCCGCGGCCTACCAGGCGGCGGACCATTTCGTCCCAGCTCGGTGGCGCCAGGAACACGAACTGGGCCTCCGGGACGGCCTGCTTAACCTGCCGCGCGCCCTGCAGATCGATCTCCAGGAGCACCGACCGTCCCTCGGCAATGGCCGCGTCCACGGTGCTGCGCAGCGTGCCGTAGCGGTTGCGGCCGTGGACCACGGCCCATTCGAGGAG
The DNA here is from genome assembly GCF_020532805.1 of Arthrobacter sp. SO5. Lineage (GTDB taxonomy): Bacteria > Actinomycetota > Actinomycetes > Actinomycetales > Micrococcaceae > Arthrobacter. The sequence goes on from NZ_MQTQ01000093.1 coordinate 73,914, forward strand.
GTCACCGTTTTCCACCAAAGAGTCGAATTCCTCGGCCGCCTTGAAGAAGTAGTGGACGCCGTCAACCTCGCCCGGACGCGGCGGACGCGTCGTCGCCGAGACGGACAGCCAGACGCCGGGATAGTTGTCCCGGATGTAGGTGGACACGGTGCCTTTGCCAACAGCCGTCGGGCCGGCGAGGACTGTCAGTCCCGGTTTGTTGCTCACATATTCCTTCGGCGGTGTTTGGATCAGCTCAGGGGTCCGAGCTATTTGTCGTCTATAAAATCTACCAGCGCCCGGCGCTGGTGAATTCCCAGGCCCCGGACCCGGCGCGACGCCGCGATGCCGAGCTGCTCCATGATCGCCGCGGCACGCACCCTCCCGATCCCGGGCAGCGCCTCCAGCAGCTCCACGATCCGCATCCGGGCGATGGCGTCGTCGGAGTCTCCTGCGCTGAGGAGTCCGGCGATGGTCAGCTCCCCGGACTTCAGCCGCTCCTTGGCCGCGGCTCTCGTGGTCCTGGCGGCTGCGGCCTTACTCAAGGCATCGGCACGCTCCTGCGGAGTGAGGGGTCGCAAGCTCACTGAAGTCCTCCTCCGTGCGCTGCCGGGCCCATCAGACGGATCGGTCAATGAACTTTCGTGGGACGGCTCGGCCGGACAGCGCCCAGGCAGTTGCCGTGGGCGTGTCCTGAACCTACCGTCTGGACGCGGCAGAAATCAATGGACAAGTTCCGCCGCCCAACCTTAGCCAAAGGTCAGGGCCGCGCAGTTCCTCAAAGGGTCCGTCGGGCCGGGCCCTCAGGCGCACAGTCCCTCGAGGGTCCGCTGGGCCGCGTCGCGCAGCGCCTGCCTCCCCGGGCCGGCGCCGAGAATGTCCCGGCTGGACGTGCCCAGCACCTGGCCGTACGCGCTGCCGAAGGTCCGGCGCAGGTCCGAGGCCGTGGCTCCCTGCGCGCCGAGCCCGGGGGCCAGAATCGGTCCGCGGACTGCGGCCAGGTCCAGGTCCAGGTCCCTGAGCGCGGAACCGACTGTGGCGCCGACGACGAGGCCGACGGAACCCAGACCCGCACCCAGACCCCCGGCTGCGGCGGCGTCAGCCGCACCGGCCGCACCGGCGAAGCGGCGGTTCTCGGCGGCAGCCGCCTGCACGATCCTGCGGGCGACGGAGTCCTTCCCGCCAACGTGCTGGACGGACGCGCCCTCGGGGTTGGACGTCAGCGCCAGGACGAAGACGCCGCGCCCGGTCTGCGCCGCGAGGTCCAGGGCCGGCCGGAGCGACTCGAAGCCCAGGTAAGGACTCAGCGTCACCGAGTCCGCGGCCAGGGCGGAACCGTCCCGCAGCCACGCGTCGGCGTAGGCGGCCATGGTGGAGCCGATGTCGCCGCGCTTGGCGTCGGCGATGGTCAGCACGCCAGCCTCGGCGGCGGCGGCCAGGGTCCGTTCCAGCACGGCGATCCCGGCCGACCCATGGCGTTCGTACAGTGCCACCTGCGGTTTCACCGCGGCAGCGAGGCCGCCCACCGCCGCCAGGACGGTGAGCGAGAAACGCTCCAGCCCGGCGACGTCGTCGTTCAGCCCCCAGGCCGCCAGCAGCGCCGGGTGCGGATCGATCCCGACGCACAGCGGCCCGCGGTCAGCCATGGCCCGGCCGAGCCGGGAGCCGAAGGACTCCCGGCCGGCCGTCTCAGCGGTAACAGCCTCAGGCATTCTGCGAGGCCGCATTCTGTGAGGCAAACAGTGCGGCAGCATGCTCCTGCAAGCTCGTGACCGACCACTCGTAGGTGCGCAGCGCCTCGATGGCCTGGACCGCGGCGTTGAACTCGGCCACGGTGGTGATGCACGGGATGCCGATCGACGTCGCCGCGGCACGCAGTTCGTAGCCGTCGCTGCGGGCCTCGCCGCCGGAGGGGGTGTTGAAGACCATGTCGATCTCCCCGGCGATGATGAGGTCCGCGATGGTGCCTTCCCCTTCGGCGCTGGAGCCCTCGGCGACCTTCCGGACCGGGGTGGCCTGGATGCCGTTGCGGCGCAGCACATCCGCGGTGCCGCCCGTGGAGACGATCTCGAAGCCGAGGTCGGAGAGCCGCTTGACGCCCATGATGACCGAGCGCTTGTCCCGGTTCGCTACCGAAACGAAGATTTTACCCTCCGTGGGCAGCGCGTTGTTGGCGGCGGCCTGGCTCTTGGCGAAGGCGGTATCGAAGTGCTTGTCGATGCCCATGACCTCGCCGGTGGAGCGCATCTCCGGCCCGAGCAGCGAGTCGACCACCTTGCCCTCGGGGGTGCGGAACCGGCTGAAGGGCAGCACGGCTTCCTTCACCGAGACCGGGGCGTCCAGCGGCAGCGTGGAGCCGTCGCCGGTTTCCGGCAGCATCTTGTAGGCCGTCCGGAGCTGGTTGATGGTGACGCCGGTGCCGATCAGGGCGGCCGCCTTCGCCATCTGGACGCCGGTGGCCTTGGAGACGAACGGAACGGTCCTCGAGGCCCGCGGGTTGGCCTCGAGCACGTAAAGCACGTCGGAGGCGAGGGCGAACTGGATGTTGATCAGGCCGCGGACACCCACGCCTTCGGCGATCGCGAGGGTGGCGGTCCGGACGCGGTCCAGCACGTTGTTGCCCAGGGTGATGGGCGGCAGCACGCAGGCCGAGTCGCCGGAGTGGATGCCGGCTTCCTCGATGTGCTCCATGATGCCGCCGAGGTACATTTCGGTGCCGTCGTAGAGGGCGTCGACGTCGATCTCGACGGCGTCCTCGAGGAAGCGGTCGATCAGCACCGGGTGCTCGGTGGTGATTTCTGTGGCGTTGGCGATGTAGCGCGAGAGGTTGGGCTCGTCGTAAACGATCTCCATGCCGCGGCCGCCGAGCACGTAGGACGGGCGGACCAGGACCGGGTAGCCGATTTCGTCGGCGATTTTCTTGGCGTCCTCGAAGGAGACGGCGGTGCCGTTCTTCGGCGAGATGAGCCCGGCCCTGTCGAGCACCTGGGAGAAGGCGCCGCGGTGCTCGGCGAGGTCGATCGCCTCCGGGGAGGTGCCGAGGATCGGCACGCCGGCGTCGGCCAGCTGCTGGGCGAGCTTGAGCGGGGTCTGGCCGCCGAGCTGGACGAAGACGCCCATCACCCCGCCGGTGCGTTCCTCGGCCGCGATGACCTCCAGCACGTCTTCGAGCGTGAGCGGCTCGAAGTACAGGCGCGTGGAGACGTCGTAGTCGGTGGAGACGGTTTCCGGGTTGCAGTTGACCATCACGGTCTCGTAGCCGGCCTTGCGCAGCGCCATGGAGGCGTGGACGCAGGAGTAATCGAACTCGATGCCCTGACCGATCCGGTTGGGGCCCGAGCCCAGGATGATGATGGACGGCTTGGCGTGCAGCGCCACCTCGTCCTCCTCGTCGTAGGAGGAGTAGTGGTACGGCGTGTAGGCGGCGAATTCGGCGGCGCAGGTGTCCACGGTCTTGTACACCGGGCGGATGCCGAGGGCCTGCCGGACACCGCGGACGACGTCCTCGGAGTTGTGCGTCAGGGCACCGATCTGCTCGTCGGAGAAGCCGTGCCGCTTGGCGCGCTGGAGCATGTCCGGGGTCAGGGCGGCGGCCTGGCGGATCTCGAGCGAAATCTCGTTCAGCAACTGGAGCTGGTCCAGGTACCAGGGATCGATCTTGGAGGCTTCGAAGAGCTGCTCCACGGTGGCGCCGCCCAGCAGGGCGCGCTGGACCTGGTGCAGGCGGTCCGTGGTGGGCCGCTTGGACTTCTCGATGAGCTCCGGAACTTCCCATTCGGGGACGTGGCTGAAGTCCAGCTGGGAGCCCTTCTGCTCGAGGGACCGCAGGGCCTTCTGCAGTGCCTCGGTGAAGTTCCGGCCCATGGCCATGGCCTCGCCCACCGATTTCATGGTGGTGGTCAGGGTGGGGTCCGCCGCCGGGAACTTCTCGAACGCGAAGCGCGGGACCTTCACCACGACGTAGTCAAGGGTCGGTTCGAAGGAGGCCGGGGTCTTCTGGGTGATGTCGTTCGGGATCTCATCCAGCGTGTAGCCCAGCGAGAGCTTGGTGGCGATCTTGGCGATCGCGAAGCCCGTGGCCTTGGAGGCCAGGGCGGAGGAACGGGAGACGCGCGGGTTCATTTCGATCACGACGACGCGGCCGGTGTCCGGTTCGACGGCGAACTGGATGTTGCAGCCGCCGGTGTCGACGCCGACTTCGCGGATGACGGCGATGGAAATATCGCGCAGGCGCTGGTATTCGCGGTCCGTGAGGGTCAGTGCCGGGGCCACCGTGATGGAGTCGCCGGTGTGCACGCCGACGGGATCGAAGTTCTCGATGGAGCAGACCACCACGACGTTGTCGTTCTTGTCCCGCATCATCTCGAGCTCGTATTCCTTCCAGCCCAGGATGCTCTCTTCGAGCAGCACCTCGGACGTGGGGCTGTACTGCAGACCCTGGCCGACGATCCGGCGGAGATCGTTCTCGTCATAGGCCAGGCCGGAGCCCAGTCCCCCCATGGTGAAGGAGGGCCGGACCACCATCGGGTAGCCCAGGTCCGCCGCGGCGGTGAGGGCCTCGTCGATGGTGTGGATGATGTGGCTGCGGGCGGATTCGGCGCCGCAGCGTTCCACGACGCCCTTGAACTTTTCGCGGTCCTCGCCGAGCTCGATCGCGGCGATGTTGGCGCCGATGAGCTCTACGTTGTATTTCTCCAGCACACCGTTCTTGTCCAGGGCGATCGCCGTGTTGAGCGCCGTCTGGCCGCCCAGGGTGGGCAGGAGCGCGTCGGGGCGTTCCTTGGCGATGATCTTCTCGACCACTTCCGGGGTGATCGGTTCGACGTAGGTGGCGTCCGCGAACTCGGGGTCCGTCATGATGGTGGCCGGGTTGGAGTTGACGAGGATGACCCGCAGGCCCTCCTCCTTGAGGACGCGCAGTGCCTGGGTGCCGGAGTAGTCGAATTCGGCCGCCTGGCCGATCACGATCGGGCCGGAACCGATGACCAGGACGCTCTTAAGGTCAGTTCTCTTAGGCATTACTTCGTGTCCTCAGTCTTGGATTCGGTGGCAGTCTTTGTGTCGGTCTCCGTCTTGGACGAAGCGTCCGCCATCAGCTCGATGAAGCGGTCGAAGAGGTACGCGGCGTCGTGCGGGCCGGCGGCGGCTTCGGGGTGGTACTGCACCGAGAAGGCCGGTATGTCGAGGCAGGAAAGTCCTTCCACGACGTCGTCGTTGAGGCTCACGTGGCTCACTTCGACGCGGCCGAAACGCTCTTCGGGGGCCCGGGTGGCGCCGTCGAGCGGGGCATCGACGGCAAAGCCGTGGTTCTGCGAGGTGATCTCCACCTTGCCGGTACGCCGGTCCAGGACGGGCTGGTTGATGCCGCGGTGGCCGTAACGCAGCTTGTAGGTGCCGAAGCCGAGGGCGCGGCCGAGGATCTGGTTGCCGAAGCAGATGCCGAAGTACGGAATCTTCGCATCGAGCACCGAGCGGAGCAGTTTGACCTGGGTGTCGGCGGTGGCGGGGTCGCCGGGCCCGTTGGACATAAAGACGCCGTCCGGGTTGAGGGCCGTGATGTCCGCCAGGGTCGCGGTGGCCGGCAGCACGTGCACCCGGACGCCGCGCTGGGCGAAGCGGATGGGGGTCATCCGCTTGATGCCAAGGTCGATCGCGGCGATGCTGAACCGCGGTTCGCCGTCCCAGCCGAAGTCCCTGGGCTCGACAATGTAGGCCTTGTCCACACTGACTTCCTCCGCCAGGCGGGCGCCTTCCATGGGCGCGCTCGCCAGGACGGCATCCACGAGTTCCTTGTCGGCGGCGCGGGCGGCGTCACCGGAGAAGATCCCGGCGCGCATGGTCTTGTGCTCGCGCAGGTGCCGGGTGATGGCACGGGTGTCCACTCCCTGGATGCCGACGATGCCCTGCTCGATGAGCTCATCGTCCAGAGAACGCTCGGAGCGCCAGTTGGACGGGCGGCGGGCCGCGTCCCGGACGATGTAGCCGGCCACCCAGATGCGCCGGGACTCGGCGTCGTCCCGGTTCACGCCGGTGTTGCCGATGTGCGGCGCCGTCTGGACCACCAGCTGGCGGGCGTAGGAGGGGTCCGTGATGGTCTCCTGGTAGCCGGTCATGCCGGTGGCGAACACCGCCTCGCCGAGGGCAGTGCCGGTGGCGCCGTAGCCGGTGCCGCGGAAGATCCGGCCGTCCTCGAGCACGAGCACCGCAGCGGTGGCTGCCTGCGCGGGCGCGGTGGCGTTTGCTGTCACTGCTTGTTCTGTCACTTTGGATTCCGTCACGTCGTTACTTTCCACTATCGGCTTCTGCCTGAGGGGCTGCGGAGATCAAATCTTGGAGGGCGTTGAGGAGGATGGCTTTGTCGCCGGCGTGCCGGCTGCGGAAACCGGAATCCAGTTCGCGGCTGCCCAGCATCCAGCTGATGACCAGCAGTCCGTCCTTTTCGACGAACTTGCCGGCCATGCCGCTTTCCTGCCGCACCCCGGTGAGGCTGGCGGCCGGGATGAAGACCGGGCCGGCGCCGGAGCGCTCGAACAGCACGCCTTCCGGGTGGACGCTGAGCCCGGCGTTGGTGCGGATCCCCAGGTTGTGGACGGCAATGCGGTCCAGCCAGTCACCGGCGGTGGTGGAGGCCACGTACTGGCCGTCAGCTGCGGCCAGCGCCGCGCCCAGTTCCGCGGGGACCTCCGGCAGGGGGTCGACGTCGGCCTGGCGGCGCAGGCGGTTCCGCCAGCCGACCGCCAGGAGGGCAAAAACCACCACGGCGAGGGAGAGCATGAACAGTCCTGGAAGCACTCTGTCCATCAGTTGCGGCCCGCCGTTGCGGCTGTGGGGGTGCCTGGCATCTCTGCGGTCTCCGGGAGCCAGCGGTACGGGGTGTTGAGCCTGCCGTCGAGGACGGTGGGGTGGCCCTTGAAGAACGTCGCCACCACCTTGCCGGGCAGTTCCCGGCCGGCAAACGGAGAGTTACGGCCCATGGTTGCCATCTTAGAAGGGTCCACGGTCCAGCGCGCAGCCGGGTCCACGAGTATGACGTTGGCGGGTTCCCCGGCGTCGAGCGGGCGGCCCTGGTCCGCGACCCGGCCGATCGCGGCCGGGGCGGTGGAGGTGACCCGGGCAAAATCGGCCCAGCCCATCAGCCCGGTTTCGATCATGGTGTGCTGCACCACGGACAGCGCGGTTTCCAGCCCGGTCATGCCCATGGCCGCCTGCGCCCACTCGCATTCCTTGTGCTCGCTGGGGTGCGGCGCGTGGTCGGTGCCGACCACGTCGATGGTGCCGTCCGCCAGCGCGGCCCGCAGCGCCTGGACGTCCGCATCGGTGCGCAGCGGCGGGTTGACCTTGTAGACGGGGTCGTAGCTGCGGGCGAGCTCGTCGGTGAGCCACAGGTGGTGCGGGGTGACCTCGGCGGTGACGTTGACGCCGCGGGACTTGGCCCAGCGGATGATCTCCACGGACCCCGCAGTGGAGACGTGGCAGACGTGCAGCCGGGAGCCGACATGCTGGGCTAGGAGTACGTCGCGGGCAATGATGCTTTCCTCCGCGACGGCCGGCCAGCCGGCGAGGCCCAGGACTGCGGAGACTTCGCCCTCGTTCATCTGTGCACCGGCGGTGAGCCGGGGTTCCTGCGCGTGCTGGGCCACGACGCCGTCGAACGCCTTGACGTATTCCAGCGCCCGGCGCATCAGGACGGGGTCGTGCACGCAGATGCCGTCGTCGGAGAAGACCCGGACCCGGGCGCGGGAATCGGCCATGGCGCCGAGTTCGGCGAGCTGCTCCCCGGCGAGGCCGACGGTGACGGCGCCCACCGGGCGGACGTCCACCCAGCCGGCGGTCCGGCCCAGGGTGAGGACCTGTTCGACGACGCCGGCGGTGTCCGCCACCGGGGTGCTGTTGGCCATCGCGTGCACGGCCGTGTAGCCGCCGAGGGCGGCGGCACGGGTGCCGGTCTCCACCGTTTCGGCGTCTTCGCGGCCGGGTTCGCGCAGGTGGGTGTGGATGTCCACCATGCCGGGCAGCGCCACGAGCCCGGCGGCCTCGATGACGGTGGCGCCGCCGGCGGCAAGGTTCAGGCCGCGTGCTTCGATGATCCCGTCGCGGATCAGGAGGTCTTCCGGGGCTCCGCCGAGGATGGCGGCGCCGCGGATCAGGTAAGCGCCGGTGCCTGGGTCCTGGTGCTGTGATGCCATTAGTGGCTCTCCTTGGTAACGGTGGTGGGGGAAGCTTTGGAGGTCCCGGCCGGACCGCGGCTGTCCCCGGAGAGCAGCAGGTACAGCACTGCCATCCGGATGGACACGCCGTTGCGGACCTGTGCGAGCACCGTGGAGCGGGGCGAGTCGGCCGCGGCGGCGGAAATCTCCAGGCCGCGGTTCATCGGCCCGGGGTGCATGATGATGGTGTCCTTCAACCCCAGGGTGTCCAGGGTGCGGAGGCGGGTGTCGTCGAAGCCCCAGCGGCGCGAGTATTCGCGGGTGGTCGGGAAGAAGGACGCGTTCATCCGTTCGCCCTGCACCCGGAGCATCATCATCGCGTCCACGCCCCGGGCGAGGGTCTCGTCAAGGTCGTAGCTGACCCTGCACGGCCACTTGTCGACGCCGATCGGCAGCAGCGTCGGCGGCGCGACCAGGGTGACCTCGGCGCCGAGGGTGCGCAGCAGCCAGACGTTGGAGCGTGCCACCCGGGAGTGCAGCACGTCCCCGGCGATCGCGACGCGCATGCCTAAGAGGCCCGCCCCCGCGGACGGGATTCCCGCCAGCTTCGACCAGTGCCGGCGCATGGTGAAGGCGTCCAGCAGCGCCTGGGTGGGGTGTTCGTGGGTGCCGTCGCCGGCGTTGATCACGGCGGCATCGATCCAGTCGGTAGCGGCGAGCCGGTGCGGGGCACCGGAGGCCCAGTGCCGGATCACGACGGCGTCGGCCCCCATGGCGGACAGCGTCTGGGCCGTGTCCTTGAGGGACTCGCCCTTGGAGACGGACGAACCCTTCGCGGCGAAGTTGATGACGTCCGCGGAGAGCCGTTTGGCGGCGGCCTCGAAGGAGATGCGGGTGCGGGTGGAGTCCTCGAAGAAGAGGTTCACGACCGTCCTGCCGCGCAGGGTGGGAAGCTTCTTGACCTCACGCTCGCCGACGGCCGCCATTTCCTCGGCGGTGTCGAGGATGCGGATAGCGTCGGACAGGCTCAGGTCTTCGGTGGAGAGCAGGTGCCTCACGCGCTGGCCTCGATGACCACTTCGTTGACGGGCACGCCGTCGACCGTGTCGGTTTCCGCGAGCCGGACCCGCACCTTCTCCGCGGAGGAGGTGGGGAGGTTCTTCCCGACATGGTCCGCGCGGATGGGCAGTTCCCGGTGGCCGCGGTCGATCAGCACGGCGAGGCGGACGATGCGCGGGCGGCCGAGGTCAATGATCGCGTCGAGCGCTGCGCGGATGGTGCGGCCGGAGTAGAGGACATCATCGATGAGCACCACCACTTTGTTGTCGATGCCGGTGCGCGGGAGCTGGGTGGGGTACGGCGGCCGCATGGCCTGGTGGGAGAGATCGTCGCGGAACATGGTGACATCCAGCTGGCCGACGATTGCCGCGGGGTCCACGGTGGGATCGGCGGCCGCAATCTTCTCTGCGAGCCGGACGGCGAGCGGGTAACCGCGCCGCGGGATGCCGAGCAGGACCAGGTCCTGGGAACCCTTGTTGGACTCGAGAATTTCATGGGCGATACGAGTGAGTGCACGGTCGATGTCCGCCTGGTTCAGGACTACCCGGGTGAGTAGTACCGTAGCCGGAACCGGTGCTTCTGGAGCAGAAGTCAACGCTCGTCTCCCCTTTCCCCGCCTCACGGGACGGAATTAAAAAAGGATATTTTGCACTCCAAAATTACCACACGGGCTGCCTCCGGCCCGCCCCGGAGCGGCCGTTGCGGGTCGGTCTGCATCACACCGCGGCTCCCGCGCCTTGGGTGCCCGGCCGGCCGCACCTTAGGCTCGTGTTCATGAAGAAGGCCAACCCCAGCTGGATGGGGCACGTGCGGAGCCAGAATTACCGGCAAGCCCCCGCCCATGACGGGGCCTTGCCCCGCCCGGTCGTGCCTGCGGCGGTGTCGGGAGCCCGCACCCGCTCGCCGACGGGAGCGATCGGACTCGTCGTGGCCGGCTGGGCGCTCGGTTTCCTCAGCCTGTTCCTGGTACTGCCTTTGCTGCTGCGCAACACCGGCGGGCCGGGCTTCATCGTGGGGTTCGTGGCCTCGTTGCTTCCCCTGTCGGCGGTCCTGCTGGCAGTGCGTTTCATCGACCGCTGGGAACCGGAACCGCGCCGGCTTCTGGTCTTTGCCTTTGTATGGGGCGCAGCCGTATCGATTGCCGTGACCACGCTGATCCAGCCGGTCTTCGCACTCACGGCCGGTCCTGCCTCCGGCCTGGACTACACAACGTTCGCCGTGACAGTACAGGCACCGGTGGTGGAGGAATTCGCGAAGTCCCTCGGGCTGCTGCTGCTGGTGCTCTTCGCCCGGAAACACGTCGACGGGCCGGTCGACGGCGTGGTGTTCGCTTTCACCATTGCGGGCGGCTTCGCGTTCACCGAGAACATCCTCTACTTCGGCCGCGCGATCGCGGAGTCCGGCACCCCGGGCCCTGACCTAGTCGTGGTGTTTTTCCTCCGCGGCGTGATGTCGCCCTTCGCCCATGCGATCTTCACGGGAACTACGGGCCTCCTCCTGGGCTTCGCGGCCCGGCGCGGGAACACCGGACTGATTCTTGCTGCCTTCGTGGTGGGCCTGATCCCGGCGATGCTGCTGCACAGAGGGTGGAACTCGATGGGCCAGGATTTCCTGGCGCAGTACATCCTGGTCCAGATCCCGATCTTCCTGCTCGCGGTCCTGGTCATTGTGATGCTGCGGGTCGCCGAAAACAGGCTGACCCGGCAGCGGCTCCGGGAATACGCGGCGGCCGGCTGGTTCACGGGCGCGGAGGTGGACATGCTGGCCACCGCCGGCGGCCGCCGTCGGGCGCTGAAATGGGCCCGATCGACCGGCCGGGGTCCGCAGATGAGCGCCTTCCTGCACGCCGCCACCCGCCTCGCCTTCACCCGCCAGCGGATCCTGACCGGCCTGGACGTCCCGGCGCACCAGCGCGAGGAGCAGCAGCAGCTGGCCGACGTCGTGGCACTCCGGGCAGCCGTCCTCCAGTAGCACGCAGAAAGGGCCGGTGGCCGCCGCTGGGCGGGCACCGGCCCTTCTGTCTCGCTCGGCGATCAGGCGAGCAGCGAAGGTTTCAGCTGCTGCAGGCGGCCCAACAGTCCGTTGATGAACGACGGCGACTCGTCCGTGGACAGGGTCTTGGCCAGGGCCACGGCCTCGCTGACGGCAACGCCGTCGGGAACGTCGTCGTTGTAGAGCAGCTCCCAGGTACCGATCCGCAGGATGATGCGGTCCACCGAAGGCATCCGCTCCAGGGTCCAGCCCTGCGAATAGGTTTCCAGGAACTCATCGATCGCCACGTGGTGGGACACGACGCCTTCGACGATTTCGAGGGTGTACGGGTTGACGATCTGGTCCGTCTGCTCGCGACGGGACTTCAGCACATCGAACGCCGAGACGGAACGCTGCTCCGCTTCGAAGAGAACATCCAGGGCCCGGTTGCGGGCCTTACCGCGTGCACTCACTAGTCGTTGACCCGGCCAAGGTAGCTGCCGTCGCGGGTGTCGACCTTGACCTTGGTGTTGTTCTCGACGAACAGGGGCACCTGGATCTCGTAGCCGGTCTCCAGCGTGGCGGGCTTAGTGCCGGCCGAGGAGCGGTCGCCCTGAAGGCCCGGCTCCGTGTAGGTGATTTCGAGGACGACGCTCGGGGGCAGTTCGATGTAGAGCGGGTTGCCCTCGTGGATGGCGATGTTGACCATCTGGTTCTCGAGCATGAAGTTGGTGGCGTCGCCCACAGTGGGACCGGGCACGGTGAGCTGGTCGAAGTCCTGCGTGTCCATGAAAACGAAATCCGCGCCGTCCTGGTATAGGTACTGGTAATCGCGGCGGTCTACCGTGGCGGTCTCGATCTTGAGTCCGGCGTTGAAGGTCTTGTCGACGACCTTGCCGGACATCACGTTGCGCATCTTGGTGCGAACGAAGGCGCCGCCCTTGCCCGGCTTCACATGCTGGAACTCGATGATGTTCCACAGCTGGCCCTCAAGCTTAAGGACGGTTCCATTCTTGATGTCGTTAGTGGTTGCCACTGTATCCTCTGGTTTCTTATGCGGTTGGCTCCAGGAGCCGGCCGGCTATGCCGGGCAGGCATGCCATAGCGGCCCGCCAGCGCGTATTTATCAAAAATCCAAGATCCATTCTACCGGTTCCGCCGGGCGGCTGCCGAAGGGGCCGCCTGCGCGAGCCGCGCGGAGCTCAGGAGTTGAGGTCCCGCACGTCCCGGGCACGCTGGAGGGCCACCGTGGAGGAGTAGATGAGCGACGCGTCGGCGGAGCCCGCGACGCGCAGGTCCAAGGCCTTGGCGAAGGATTCGACGGCGGCGGAGATGTGGCCGCCGGCGAAGTAGGAGCGGCCCAGCTGCTGGCGGATCACGGCCTCGTCCGGGGTGCCCTGGGTCTCGGCCAGCAGGTGCCGGAACAGCTCGACGGCCCGGTCGGCCCGGTGGGACACCCGGAGCACGTCCGCCTCGAAGATGCGCAGGCGCAGCGAATCGGGATTCGTGTAGCGGGCCTCGGCCAGCAGCTCGGCGGCCTCCGCGGCGTGGCCTTCGACGAGTCGCACGAAGATCAGGTCGCCGGGATCATCCGAGGCAGCCAGCGCCGCGGCGACGGCGTCCTCGTTCACCAGCTGCGGCATGAGGCTGTCCGGGTTGATCCTGATCCCGGGAAACCCGGCATCCGGCCAGTCGCTGGTTCCGCCTGGGACGAACGTCATCAGGAGGCAATCTCCTGGTAGGCCGCGAACAAGAGCGAGGTGTCCGGGACGTCGAGGATCCCGGGACGCCCGACGCCGTCGAGCACCACGAAACGCAGCAGGTCGCCGCGGGATTTCTTGTCCCGCCGCATTCCGTCCAGCAGGGCCTGCCAGCGGTCCCGGCGGTAGGTGAGGGGAAGGCCGAGGCTCTCGAGGATACTGCGGTGCCGGTCAGCGTCGGCGTCGCTGAGCCGGCCGACGCTGCGGGCCAGTTCCGCGGCGAACATCATGCCGACGGAGACGGCGGCGCCGTGGCGCCAGGAGTAGCGTTCGACGAGTTCGATCGCGTGGCCAAGCGTGTGGCCGTAGTTGAGGATCTCGCGCTGGCCGGTTTCCTTGAGGTCCGCCGACACGACCCGGGCCTTGACCGTGATGGCCCGCTCGATCAATTCCCGGAGGGTGTCCGAGCGGGGGTCGGCGACGGCGGCCGGATCCTTTTCGATCAGGTCCAGGATGGCCGGGTCCGCGATGAACCCGCATTTGATGACCTCGGCCATGCCGGAGATGATCTCGTTCTTCGGCAGGGTGTCGAGGGTGTCCAGATCGGCCAGGACGCCGGCGGGCGGGTGGAAGGCGCCGACGAGGTTCTTGCCTTCGGCGGTGTTGATACCGGTCTTGCCGCCGACGGCGGCGTCCACCATGCCGAGCAGGCTCGTGGGCATGTGGATGACCTTGACGCCGCGCAGCCAGGTGGCGGCAACGAAGCCGGCGAGGTCGGTCACGGCCCCGCCGCCCACGGCGACGATCGCATCCGAGCGGGTGAAGTCGTTCTGGCCCAGCACCTGCCAGCAGAAGGACGCCACCTCGATGTGCTTTCCCTCTTCGGCGTCGGGGATCTCGGCGGTCAGCGCCGTGAAGCCCGCCGCGGCGAGCTCTTCCCGGACGGTGTCGCCGGTAAGCCGCAGCGCCCGGGGGTGGATGACCAGGACACGCTTGACGCGTTCGCCCAGCAGGCCCGGGAGCCGGGACAGCAGGCCGCGGCCCACCTCGACGTCGTAGTTCTCGCCGGGCGTCTGCCCCGTGACCTTGATGACGGTTGATTCGGTAATCACTTTTCAACTTCCTTAGTCGCCGCTGTCATGGGCGCTGCCGCTCTCTTCCCGGCGGTCAGCTCCCCCAGCGCATCTTGCAGCCGGCGGACGAGCTCCGGAACGGATCCGCTCCGGACATCGAACACCAGGTCGGCCAGCCGCTCGTAGACCGGCCGCCGGGTGGCGAACAGTGCCTTCCAGCGTTCCATGGCGTCACCGGCCAGGAGCGGCCGGCCTGAATTCCTGGCAATGCGTTCCGCCACGGTGTCGGAGTCGCATTCGAGATACACCACGGTACACAGGTCCAGCAGCTGTTGGGTTCCGGAGTCCAGCACGGCGCCGCCGCCCAGCGAGATGACCGTGTTGCTGCCCTGTGCTTCCTCGATGGCCCGGGCCACGGCACGGGCTTCGAGTTCACGGAAGACGGTCTCGCCGCGGCGGGCGAAGATCTCCGCGATGGTCCCGTGGTTGTCGACAATGACGGCGTCGGTGTCCACGAATGCCGCTCCCAGCTGCTGGGCAAGCTGCTGGCCGATGGCGGACTTGCCGACCGCCATCGGCCCGATCAGGGCGACGGGCCGGGCCCCGGCAGCGCTGCCGCCACCGGCGTTGGTGTCGGCGCCGGCGTTGGTGCCGGCCGTCGCCCTGGTGATCCCGGCCGGCATTACTGGCCGATCGAGTCCAGGGACGCCGGGATGTTGTCCAGGTAGCCCCTAAGGTTGCGGGCGGTCTCCTGCACGGAATCGCCGCCGAACTTTTCCGTGACCGCTTCCGCGAGGACCAGGGCCACCATGGCCTCGGCGACGACGCCGGCGGCGGGGACGGCACAGACGTCGGAGCGCTGGTGGTGGGCCTTGGCGGCCTCCCCGGTGCTGACGTCGACCGTTTTGAGGGCGCGCGGGACAGTGGCTATCGGTTTCATTGCCGCCCGGACGCGCAGCACGTCGCCAATGCTCATGCCGCCTTCGATCCCGCCGGCCCGGTTGGACGTGCGGACGATCTTGCCGTCCGCGTCCTTGACGATCTCGTCGTGGGCGGCGGAGCCCCGGCGGGCGGCGGTGCGGAAGCCGTCGCCGACCTCCACGCCTTTGATGGCCTGGATGCCCATCAGGGCAGCAGCGAGGCGTGAGTCGAGGCGTCGGTCCCAGTGGACGTAGCTGCCGAGCCCCGGCGGGAGGCCGTACGCGAGCACTTCCACCACGCCGCCGAGGGTTTCGCCTTCCTTGTGCGCGACGTCGACCGCGGCCACCATCGCGTCGGAGGTTTCCCGGTCAAAGCAGCGCAACGGGTCGGCGTCCAGGGCCAGGACGTCGTCCGGGACCGGCAGGGGGCGCCCTTCCGGCACGGCGGTGCTGGCGATCGACACGGTGTGGGAAACAAGTTCGATGCCGAGCTGTTTGAGGAATGCCGCGGCCACGGTGCCGAGGGCCACGCGCATGGCCGTTTCGCGGGCGCTGGCGCGCTCCAGCACGGGCCGGGCCTCGTCGAATCCGTATTTCTGCATGCCGGTGAAGTCGGCGTGGCCGGGGCGTGGCCGGGTCAGCGGGGCGTTGCGCGCCTGGTCGGCGAGGATTTCGGGGGCCACCGGGTCCGCAGACATGATCTGCTCCCATTTGGGCCATTCGGTGTTCCCGACGTGGATGGCGACGGGGCCGCCCTGGCTGAGTCCGTGACGGACGCCGCCGAGGATAGTCACCACGTCCTGCTCGAACTTCATCCGGGCGCCGCGGCCGTAGCCCAGCCGGCGGCGGGCCAGCGCCCCGGCGATCTGGGCGCTGGTGAGTTCCACACCGGCGGGCACGCCTTCAATAATTCCGACCAGGGCCGGACCATGGGATTCTCCGGCAGTCAACCAACGCAACATAGCGTCCATCCTGCCATGTAAGGCGCTTAGAACACCCGTCGGGGCGCCCCCACTGCGTCACACATCACATCTATGACCTCCCGTGGAACGGCGTCCCCGAGTCCGGTGAAGTGCCGCACCTGTTCCACGGCCTGGTAGATCAGCATCTCAAGTCCGGCCACCACGGTTCCGCCGGCATCCTGCCACGCGGCTGCGATCCGGCTGGGCCAGGGATCATAGGCGACGTCGAGCAGGACTCCGGGGTTGGTCCGCCCGGATTCCCGTGCACGCTCCGCCCCAAACGCGTGCTGCAGCTCCCCCGCCAACGTGTCCGCGGCACGCGGCGGCAGCGTCGAGATGACGACGTCGGCCCAGGCGACGGCGGTCGCGGCGCCGGTGATCGGCAGGACCCGGATGGGCAGGCCGACGGCGGCTGCGGCTGCGCGCGCTGCGGCGGCCCGGCCGACATCACGGACGAAGACGTCCGCTGCGGGGGCGCCCAGTTCCTTCAAGGCCGCGATCGCGGCAGCAGCGGTCCCTCCCCCGCCCAGGACGGCAGCGGCCGGTGCCGCCGGGGCGCCGGCGTGGCGGAGGGCGTTGACGATCCCGGCGACGTCGGTGTTGTAGCCGATGAGGCGGACGGTGCCGCTCCTGCCGGCGGAAGCGCCGTCCGCGGGTTCGTCCGGCTCGAAGGCGACAGTGTTGATGACCCCGAGGGCGCGGGCGATGCCGCGGACTTCGTCAACCTCGGCGAGCATCGCGGTCTTCAGCGGCATGGTGACCGATAATCCGCGCCAGCGTTCGCCCCGGCCGGCCTCGTCCCGGACCCTTGCCATAAACGCCGGCAAGGCTTCTTCGGTGACGTCGAACGGCGCGTAGTCCAACTCCAGGCCGAGGTAGGCGTATGCGGCCCGGTGCAGCGCCGGGGATTTGGAATGGCTGATCGGGTGCCCTAGGACGGCCGCCCGCAGCGTCATACGCAGCGTCCCGGATTCGCCTCACACCAGGAGTTGTACTTGGCAACGTAGGTGTTGTGCTCAGCCAGGGTCTTGGAGAACTTCGTCTCCTTGGTGTCCAGGTTGATGGTCACCCAGTAGAGGTAGTCGTTGGCCTTGGGCTTGGCGGCGGCATCGATGGCCGTCTTGCCGGGTGATCCGATGGGACCCGCCGGGAGTCCAGTGATCGCGTAGGTGTTGTAGAGGTTGGACTTGTCGGTTTTTTGATTTTCGTCGATGTGGAAGCTTCGGATGCCCAGTCCGTAGGTCACGGTGGCATCGGACTGGATCAGGCCGTTGGTCTCGGTGTTGTTGGGTTTGAGCCTGTTGTAGATGGCTCCGGCCACGTCGCCGTATTCCGCCTGGCCACCTTCGGCCTGGACGATGCTGGCGACCGTGACGACGTCGTACTGCTTGGCCGGATCCGTCACTCCCTGCGACTTGAGCTCGTCGAGGGTGCTGGTGACCAGCTTCTGCAAAACATCCTTGGCAGTGGTCCCCAGCGGGAAGCGGTACTCGCCGGGGGCCAGGAAGCCTTCGAGGTTCTTGGCCTTGGCCGGGACGCCGAACTGCGCGGGCGAATCGCTGAGTGCCTTGAGCTCGGACACCGGAACCCCGGTCCCTTCGGAGATCGCCTGCAGTGATTCGCCGATCCTGAGCCCGGCACTCACGGCGAAGTACAGGACCTTGCCCTTGTCCCGGTTCAGCAGCACGGCCACGGCATCCGAGGCCTTCATTTCGTTGCGCAGGGTGAATTCGCCGGGGCTCAGGGCTCCGCCCGCGGCGGCAAACTCCTTGATGAAGGTGTCCGGGTTCGCAATGACCTTTTTCTCCTGGAGCTGGGTGGCCACAGACTTGGGGCCGGCGCCTGCCGGGATGGTGATGGCGACTTCGCCGGTGCCAGGGCCGGGGTAGTCGGCCACGGTGTCGCCGCCGAGCAGGGGCTTCAGGAACTGCGCGCCCACGACGATCGCCACAACGAAGACCACCAGGGTCAGCACGAGCGCCAGGAAGCGGCGGCGGCGGCGGACCTTTTTGGACGGTCCCTTGGCGGTGCGGATGGTGGCGGCTCCGGCCATGAGGTCGTGACCGGCTTCCTCGTGATAGTCGGCGTGTTCTGCGTCGGCATCTTCATAGACCTGGTGGGCACCGTCGTCGGGGTGGACGGCGTAGTCGTCGTGGGGTTCGGCCTGGTGGTGGACTTCGTAGCCGTGCTGCAGTTCGGTGGCGCGCCGGGAAGTGTCCTCGCGGGCAGCAGCACCGGCGTACTCGTGCACCGGCTCGTCCTGGCTGGATTCTTCGAACGCTTCGGGCGGGTATTCCGCCCGGACGCGTTCTTCGTGGACTGGTTCTTCGTGGACTGGTTCTTCGTGGACTGGTTCTTCGTGGACTGTGGGGGCAGCCGGAGGGAGTTCCGGTGGCGCCGACTCGATCGGAGCCACCGGCTGCGCCGCGGGAGTCCGTGGCGCGGCCGAAGCCGCCGGCGTCGGGGTGTCCTCGCCGGTCTCGTATGCCTGTGGCGGAACGCCGTCCTGACCCTGGGCCGAGAGGAGCTTTTCCCGGGCCCTGATTTCTTTGCGCGTCAGCGGAAGGCCGGTGCCGAAATCATCACCTGGGGAGTCGTCATTGTTGACCGGGCTCACTGTTGCCTTCCGTTTTGTGCAGAATTCGTGGTGCAGGATGCTCTTCTAGTGCCGGACCGGTTGGTAGGCCATCCCCGGTTGGCCCCGGAACGGAATCCGCATACACGCGGATTCCGGCCTCCGTCCCCCTGGCCTTTTGCATATCGATCGCGTGTTGCAGGATACCTGCGGCCGCAACCTGATCAACCACCTTACGGTGATTTCGGCTGCTCACGCCAGCGTCGTGCAGGTGCCGGTGGGCCGAGACTGTACTCAGGCGCTCATCGATCAGCCTGACCGGCACCTCGGAACCTAACTCCCCCAGTTTACCCGCCAGTAGTTTTGCGTAGTCCGTGGCCATCCGGGCGGAGGCATGTTCCTCGCCCTTCATCGTCCGCGGCAGGCCGACGAAAATCTCCACGGCGTTCAGCTCCGCGGCCAGCGCCGCAAGAATCCGCACATCGGTATTCTTCTTCACGTTCCGTTCCAGCGTCCGCAACGGAGTTGCCAGGATGCCGTCCCGGTCACAGACCGCGACGCCGACCCGGACGGTGCCGACGTCGACCCCGAGCTTTACGCCCTGGGGGTAGTCGCCGGGCACGGCTGGTTCATTCACAGACGTTCCGCTATCGCCGGGTGATGGCGTCCACGACGGCGGCGAGTGCCGCGCCGACGTTGGCGGCCTCCGTGCCGCCGCCCTGGGCGACGTCGTCCTTGCCGCCGCCGCCGCCGCCGAGGATCCCGGCGGCCAGTCGGACCAGGGCGCCGGCCTTGACGCCGGCCGCGCGGGCGGCGTCGTTGGTGGCAATGAGGATAACCGGGCGGTCGTTGCTGACCCCGGCCACCGCGACGGCGGCAGGATCGGAACCGAGGCGGGTCCGCAGGTCCAGCGCCAGGCCACGCAGGTCATCCGCGCCGCTGACCTGGCCGGCGTCGTGCGCGATGACCTTGACGCCGGCGGCGTCCTTTGCGGTGCCCACCAGCTGGGCGGCGGCGGCCGTGAGCTGTTCCTTGCGCAGGCGATCAAGCTCCTTCTCCGCGGTTTTGAGCTTGGCCAGCGTGGTGCCGATCCTGTCCGCAAGGAGGCCGGAGGGAACCTTGAGAATTTCCGTGAGTTCCGTGACGAGCGCCCGTTCGGCGGCGAGGTGCCGGAAGGCATCCATGCCGACGAACGCTTCCACGCGGCGGTTTCCCGAACCCACGGACTGCTCGCCGAGCAGGGACAGGCTGCCGATCAGCGAGGTGTTCTCGACGTGGGTGCCGCCGCAGAGCTCGCGGGACCAGGCGCCGTCGATCTCCACGACGCGGACCTCGTTGCCGTAGTTCTCGCCGAACAGCGCCATGGCGCCGAGCGCCTTGGCTTCGGCGAGCCCCATGACCTTGGTCTCCACCCGGAAGTTGTTGCGGATGGCGATGTTGGAGACTTCCTCGATCTCGGACCGGGTGGCGGCGCTCAGGCCCTCACCCCAGGCGAAGTCGAAGCGCAGGTAGCCGGCCTTGTTGAAGGAGCCGCGCTGCAGGGCCTCCGGGCCGAGGATCTGGTGCAGGGCCGCGTGCACGATGTGCGTGCCGGTGTGGGCCTGCTCCGCGGCATGGCGGCGTTCCCGGTCCACGGCGGCCAGGACCTGTGAGTCTGCTCCGATCTCGCCCTCGCGGACAATGGCACGGTGCACGCTCAGGCCCTTGATGGGCCGCTGCACGTCCAGGACCTCGACGACGAAGCCGTCGCCGGTGATCAGGCCCGTGTCGGCGGCCTGGCCGCCGGCCTCGGCGTAGAACGGGGTCTCTGCCAGCACGAGCTCGACTTCATCGCCCGTCGAGGCCTGGGAGACCTTGCGGCCGCCGGAGAGAATGCCGCGGACCTTCGACTCGCCGGTGAGCTCGGTGTAGCCGGTGAAGACCGTCTCCCCGGCGGACAGCAGTTCCTGGAACGCGCTGAGGTCCGCGTGGGCGCCCTTCTTGCCCTTGGCATCAGCCTGGGCCCGCTGGCGCTGTTCCAGCATGAGGTTGCGGAATTCGGGCTCGTCGACCTTGAGCCCGGCCTCTTCGGCCATTTCGAGCGTGAGGTCGATCGGGAAGCCGTAGGTGTCGTGCAGGGCGAAGGCGTCGGCGCCGGAAAGCGGGCGGCCGGCGGCCTTGGATTCCTTGACCGCGTCCT
The DNA here is from genome assembly GCF_020532805.1 of Arthrobacter sp. SO5. Classification (GTDB taxonomy): domain Bacteria; phylum Actinomycetota; class Actinomycetes; order Actinomycetales; family Micrococcaceae; genus Arthrobacter. The sequence goes on from NZ_MQTQ01000093.1 coordinate 94,479, forward strand.
CGAGGCGGGCGGTGCCGGAGGCGATGGTGCGCAGGAACGCCTTCTCCTCGGCGTACGCGATCCGGCTGATCCGGTCGAAGTCCGTCTCCACGATGGGGTAGACACCCTTCATGGCGTCCCTCGAGGCCGGGAGCAGGTCCGGCAGGCAGGCCTTTTCGACGCCGAGCAGGCGCATGGAACGCACTGCACGGCGGATCAGGCGGCGCAGCACGTAGCCGCGCCCTTCGTTGGAGGGGGTGACGCCGTCGGCGATCAGCATGAGGGAGGACCGGATGTGGTCGGCGACCACACGCATCCGGACGTCGTCGGTGTGGTGCGGGTCCTCGGCAGTCTCCGCGGAGGTGTAGGGCCGGCCGGAGAGGGCCGCGGCCTGGTCGATGACGGGACGGACCTGGTCCGTCTCGTACATGTTCTCGACGTCCTGCAGGATCATCGCGAGGCGTTCCATGCCGAGGCCGGTGTCGATGTTCTTCTTGGGCAGTTCGCCGGTGATGTCGAAGTCCACCTTGGAGCGCACGTTATCGATCTGGTACTGCATGAACACGAGGTTCCAGATCTCCACGTAACGGTTTTCGTCCGCGATCGGGCCGCCCTCGACGCCGTAGGAGGGGCCGCGGTCGTAGTAGATCTCGGAGCAGGGGCCGGCCGGGCCGGGCTGGCCGGTGGACCAGTAGTTGTCCGCCTTGCCCATCCGCTGGATACGCTCGGAGGGCATCCCGGTGTTCTTGAGCCACAGCTGCTCGGCCTCGTCGTCCTCTTCGTAGACAGTGACCCAGAGGCGCTCGGGCGGCAGTCCGTAGCCGCCGTCGTCAACGCCCGTGGTGAGCAGTTCCCAAGCGAACTTGATGGCGTCTTCCTTGAAGTAATCCCCGAAGGAGAAGTTGCCGCACATCTGGAAGAAGGTGCCGTGGCGGGCCGTTTTGCCGACTTCCTCGATGTCACCGGTCCGGATGCACTTCTGCACGCTGGTGGCGCGCTTGTAGGGGGCTTCCTCCCTCGCCGTCAGGTAAGGGATGAAAGGGACCATGCCGGCCACCGTAAACAGCAGGGAGGGGTCGCTGGAGACCAGGGAGGCGGAGGGCACGGCTGTGTGACCCTTGCTGACAAAAAAGTCGATCCAGCGCTTGGTGATCTCCTGCGACTTCATGAGCTGATTACGTACCCTTCAATATTCACTGCGTTTGTGGTTCGCGCGTCTGATCCGCGGAACGCTCTGGTCCCGGCGGTGAGCCGCGCCGGCGGCCCCTGCGGGTGCCGCCTTCATTCTCATTCTCCCCCGGCTAGCGCCGGAGTGCATTCCGGCCGGCAGTGCCGCGGACGTCGGCCTTCACCAGGCCCGCGTCGACGGCGGCGTCGGTGCCGGTGTCCACGCCGAGTGCGGCGCGGAGTTCGGTTTCGCGCTCCTGCATGCCCTCGCGGACGGCGTCGGCGAAGTCGTAGAGGCCGTCGGCGAGCCGTCCCACGGCCCGGTTCAAGCCCTCGGGGCCGAGGTTGGACTGGGCCTGGTTGATCTTGCGGAAGGCGATGACGCCGATGGCGACACCGATGCCCATCCAGATGATTCTGTTCATAGTCAGGTTCTCCAGCTCGGCTTAGCGGCTGCGGCGGCCGGTAGCGGGTTTCTTGCGGGCGGTGAAGGCGGAGCGCACGCCGTAGCTGAACGCGGCGACCTTGATCAACGGCGATCCCACGGTGGCTGCCACCAGCGAGGACAGCGCCGAGATGTTCGCGGAGGCGTCCGAGACGTTGTTGGCGATCCCGTCAACCTTCTTCAGTTGCTCGTTGGTGGTGGAGACCGTGGCCGTGACTTCGTCCATGAGCGGGGTGGCGCCGTCGCTGATGGAGCGGATGGAGGTCCGCACTTCGTCAAACACTCCCCCGAGCTTGAGGATCGGCACGGCGAGCAGCAGGACCAGCAGTGCAAACACTCCGGCCGCGATCAGGCCGGCAATATCGCCACCAGACATAGTCTTCATCTCCTTGTTGCGTCGTATTCCTGCGGCGTTCCCCGGCTCAACAGCCGGCAACCGCAGAACTCCCCCAAGTACCTTACATACAAAGAAGCCCGCGGCGCGTGCCACGGGCTTCTTTGGAGGGTGTTGCTTTGGATCTAGCGTGCGTAGAATTCCACGACGAGCTGCTCTTCGCAGGTCACGGGGACCTCGGAGCGCTTGGGGCGACGGACCAGGCGCGCCTGCAGGGCGTCAAGCTTGACGTCCAGGTAGGCCGGAACGATCGGCAGTACATCGCGGTGCGCACCGGCTGCTGCAACCTGGAACGGAGCCATGGTCTCGCTGCGGCTGTGGACGTGGACCAGCTGGCCCTCGGCGACGCGGAACGAGGGACGGTCAACGCGGATGCCGTCAACCATGATGTGGCGGTGCACAACGAGCTGGCGGGCGGCGGCGATGGTGCGGGCGAAACCGGCGCGCAGCACGAGGGCGTCGAGACGCATTTCGAGCAGTTCGATCAGGTTTTCACCGGTCAGGCCCTTGGTCCGGCGCGCTTCTTCGAAGGCACGGGTCATCTGGGCTTCGCGGATGCCGTACTGGGCGCGCAGACGCTGCTTTTCGCGCAGACGTACGGCGTAGTCGGAGTCCTGCTTCTTGCGGGCACGGCCATGCTCACCGGGGCCGTACGGGCGGCGCTCCATGTACTTGGCGGCCTTGGGGGTCAGAGCGATGCCGAGGGCACGCGAAAGGCGTGCGGTACGGCGAGCACGAGTGTTGTTAGCCACTTGTGTCCTTCCAATATCTGCGGTGTGTCAGTGTTACTGGCCTCCATCATGGAGAGCATCGGCCAACCGCTGCCTTTTGCTACTGGGCACAGCGCCAACACATCAGATGAGCATCGCAACAGCGTGCAATGCTGAAATCAGGTGGATTGTGCGTCCGTGCCTTGCCAGACAACGTACAACCCTACCAGAAGCTCACTTGCCCCGGATGATCCTGCGCAGCCGCTCCAGCCGGGTGGAGATCTCCCGCTCGGCGCCGTTGGCCGTGGGTTCGTAGTAGTTGCGGCCCACGAGGTCGTCCGGCGGGTACTGCTGCGTGGCCACCGAGTGTGGCGCGTCGTGGGCGTATTTGTAACCCTGCCCGTGGCCCAGTTGTTTGGATCCCGGGTAGTGGGCGTCGCGCAGGTGGGCGGGGATGCCGTTGCCGAGGCCGGCGCGGACGTCTGCGACCGCCTGGTTGATCCCCATGTACGCGGCGTTGGATTTGGGTGCGGTGGCGAGGTGGACCACGGCTTCGGCCAGGATGATGCGGCCCTCGGGCATGCCGATCAGCTGCACGGCCTGGGCGGCGGCGACGGCGGTCAGCAGTGCGGTCGGGTCGGCCATCCCCACGTCCTCGGCCGCGGAGATAACGATGCGCCGGGCCACGAACTTCGGGTCCTCTCCCGCCTCTAGCATCCGGGCCAGGTAATGCAGGGCAGCGTCGACGTCGGAACCCCGGATGGATTTGATAAAGGCGCTGGCGACGTCGTAGTGCTGGTCACCGGCCCGGTCGTAGCGCACCGAGGCGACGTCGAGGGCGCGTTCGGTGTGCTTGAGTTCGATCGTCACCGGGCCTGCCTCCGCTTCCCCGGCGATCCCGTCGGCGTCGTCCGCGTCCCCGAACGCGACGCCGGCCGCCGCCTCCAGCGCGGTCAGCGCCCGGCGGGCGTCCCCGCCGGAGAGCCGGACGAGATGGCCCAGGGCCTCGGCGCTGAGGTCCACTTTCCCGCCAAGCCCGCGGGGGTCAGTCGCGGCCCGCAGCAGCAGCCCCTCGACGTCGGCGTCGGTGAGCGGTTTCAGGGTCAGCAGCAGGGACCGTGAAAGCAGCGGGGACACCACGGAGAAGGAGGGGTTCTCGGTGGTTGCGGCAACCAGGACCACCCAGCGGTTCTCGACGCCGGGCAGCAGGGCGTCCTGCTGGGCCTTGTTGAAGCGGTGGATCTCGTCCAGGAACAGCACGGTGGTGGTCTTGAAAAGGTCCCGCGCGGTGAGGGCCTCATCCATGACGCGCCGGACATCCTTGACGCCGGCGGTGATGGCGGAGAGCTCGACGAATTTCCGGCCTGGGCCCTTGGCGATGACGTGTGCCAGCGTGGTCTTGCCGGTCCCGGGAGGCCCCCAGAGGATCAGCGAACTGGGTCCCGCGGGGCCTGTGGCGTCCGTGCCCGCGGCGAGCTGGCGCAGCGGCGAGCCCTGCCCCAGCAGGTGCTGCTGTCCCACCACGTCATCGAGGGTCCGCGGCCGCATTCGGACGGCCAGCGGGCTGCGCGGGGAAGCGGCCCGGCGGGCGGAGCCTGCGTCCGCCGTGTCCTCGGAGTCGCCGTCATCCTCGATTGCGTCGCCGCCGTCCCGCCCTGCGCCAAAGAGATCATCCACATAGATAGGCTACTTCTAGTTCCCGCCCGCATTGTTCCCGCCCGCACCGACAGCCTCACAACGGAGACCCCCGCCATGACAACCCCGGACACCCGTGTGGCGTTCGTCTCCGGCGCGCGGCTGCCGGGCTGGGTGGAGCGGTTCGCGGCGAGCCACGGCGACCTGACCGAGGAGGAGCTCGACGGCGGGCTGCAGCTCAGTGCCGCGGACGGGGCCGTGGCCATGCTCCAGGCGCCGTGGCCGGCGGACGGCCGGCCCGGACGCGGCCCCGACGCCGTCACCCGGCTCGCATCCCTGGCGTCCCAGCCGCGAAGCATCGGGGCCGTACTGGTCCGCCGGGGCGGTTACTCGGTGGCGGTGGTGAGCGGCGGCGTCGTGCTCGCGTCCAAGACCGGCACACGGCATGTCCAGTCCCGGACGGCTGCCGGCGGCTGGTCGCAGCAGCGCTTTGCCCGGCGCCGGGCGAACCAGGCCGATGCGCTGGTGGAGGCCGTGGCGGAGCATGCCGGGCGGATTTTCGCGGAGCACCGGATCGAGTATCTGGCTCCCGGCGGCGACCGGACCCTTGCCGAGCAGGTCCTCGCCGAACCTGTGCTGAAGCAGTACGCGGCACGGCCGAGGCTGGCGTTCCTCGACGTCCCGGATCCGCGCGCCGCGGTCCTGAAGAAGGCCGCCGCGGACCTGTGCGCGGTGCGCATCCTGGTGACGGATCCGCCGGCGTAGATACGGCTACGGCAACCGCCCTGCCTGCCCCTGTCACGGGCGGTCGAACTGCACTCGCTAGACCGTCTGGCGTGAGACGCCGAGTTCACCTGCCACGGTGACGGCGCTGTAGTCCTCGAGAAGCTCGGCAACGGCTCCCGACCGGATGCCGGATGCCGGATGCCCACGAATTCAAATGCGCGGCGAGCACGCTGACCTCAGCCGCTAGCAGGGCAGCGGCCAGAGTCCCCCCGAAGGGCTCGGCCCAGCCAGAGCTTCGCTGGCGCGCCGCCTGGTACAGCGCGTCTCCCCCATCGGACAGGGCCTCCCGCACCTGGGCCGCTCCGACTCCTGCTGCGGTGAAACGCGATGCGGCAGCGTCCCGCGCCCCGTCGTCTGCCGCGCGGTGGGACAGCACAGACCTCCACTCGGCGTCGCTTGCCCCGCCCGCCACTTTGTCACCCCGGGGATTACGTGTCATGAAACCAGCGTGGGGGCGACGCACACAATTCGTCGACCCCGGGGCGACAGGTGGGTCGGGTGAGCGCATTTCCCGGACAACTGCACGAGATCAACTGCACGAGATCAACTGCACGAGATTCGTTGGACTGCCGCAGAGGAACGGCCTGCAACCAGCCGATCACGCATATTGGTGCGTGATGTCTTCCGGAGAGGCGTCGCAGAAGCGCGCTGACAGGCGTGGGTCGTCTGGTTCTGCGGCCGGCCATGGGTACCCGGCGGTGAAGTGGTGCCAGTCCGGGAAGGGGTCCGGGGGCAGTTCCAGTCCGGGATCCGGGCCCGGATCCTCCGCAGTCAGGACGTGGTCCGGCCAGTGGGGTGGCTCCCAGTCCTGGTGCTCGCTGGAGTAGGCCCGGCCGGACGGTGAAATCCATCCCGGCGGGCTGTCTTTGCTGGCTCCGGTGGGTGTCCAGGCGGAGCCGTGTTTCAGGCGGTGGTGTTTGGGGCAGGGCTGGCCGAGGTTGGCGATCCCGGTGGTTCCGCCGTCGGCCCAGGCCAGGAGGTGGTCGGCCTCGTTGTCCAGGGAGGGGTTGTTGCAGCCGGGGAACGGGCATTTGCCGTCGCGGAGCCGGAGCCATTGCCGCTGGGGCTTCGTCAGGCGGTAGCTGGTCCGGCCGATTTCCAGCGGCGCGCCGTCCCGTGGGTCGGTCAGGACGCGGTAGAAGGAGTCCGCGCCGTCGGCGATCAGGCGTCGGGCCATCGACGGCGGAATCGGCCCGAACCCGTCCAGGGTCGCCGGTTCATCACTGACGCCCAGCAGGGACATTACGGGGACGGTGATCAGGACCTGCGCCCGCGGCGACGGCACACCCCCGGCCGGGCCAGCCATTCCGGTTCCGCCGCTGGCCAACCCGCCAGCGATCCCGCCCGGGGTCCCCGTCCCGCCGCCGGCCAACCTGCCAGCGATCCCGCCCGAAGTTCCAGTGCCGGTACCGGCGGCCCCGTTGCCGGTCAGGAGCAAGGTCGCGGCGATGTCGGCGCGGAGTTGGGTCAGGGTCCGGGCCTCGTCCGGGCCCTGCAGTGCCCGGGCCGCGGCGGTGGTCCGTTCCCAGATCCCCGCCGCGGTGTCGGCCGGGAGGTAGGCGTTGAGCCAGGCCATGCCGTCCCGGTCAGGGACGAACTCGACCCGCCGGTCCGCGGCGGACTTGGTGTGGCGTGTCTCGATGCTGGCCGGGTGGTGGCGTTCCCGCCAGGTGCG
>NZ_MQTQ01000093.1:101318-129226 GCF_020532805.1 Arthrobacter sp. SO5
GGCTCCCAGGGTCAGCGGCAGCGCCGTCGTCAATGTCTGGGAGTCGGACAGGAGGGCACCGGCGGTCCGTTCGCTGACCGTCAGGACACAGGCGACTTCCGCAACCACCGCCATCTCCCGGACGGTGCATTCCTGCGGAGACGCCGCCGGGGACGCCAGCGCCGCGGTGGCCTGCACGTACTCCGCAGCCAGACTCACCTTCAACGCCGCCACCCCGGCCTCCAGCCGGGCCACCTCCGCCAACCCGTCCAAACACGCATCCGCCAGATCCCGCAACGGATCAGCGTTCCCGGCATCCGCGCGGTCAGGGTCAGCGGTTGGCGGACCGGTGCGGGACGAATCAGAGCCGATCACTGCCGCAAGCGCAGCAGCGGATGCGGCGACGGCAGCCACCGCCCCCCTGCATTCCACACTCCAAGCTGCGCTGCTATTCACACATTCAGAATATGACCGGGCTCCGACAATAAAGACGCACCCGGCTGGGTTGCAACGAGAGGACCGCACGGACTCGAGGCGCGGACAGTTTGACCGCCAAGCGACCAGCGATCGAGTCGAAGAGGGATCTGCACGGTCCCAGCAAGCGACGCCCCGCGCGGAGGTTGGTCCATACAGGTGACAGGACGATTGGTACTTCAACGTCACCGGCTGGTCTGTCAGAGCGAAGCCTTGATCGGCCGATTCGTAGTCCTTTGCGGGCAGCAACGGCACACGTGTCAGGAGCCTCGACGGCGGGCTGGTACGTAACATTGGAACACTCGGACCACTTACCGTCGGCGTCAGGCCACGGGAGCTTCTGGCTGCAACCCGCAACCCGGCATGGACGGCTTTCTTTGACTGCGGTCGCGACGGCGGTGGCCCTGTCAATACCGCGGTGGCCCTGTCAATACTGTCGGACACCCGGCCCTGGAAATGCCGGTCCACAGACTTCATGAACTGTGTGCAGACCGTATCCCTGACCCAGGTCGGTTCAAGCTGGCGTTTCGACGTCAACGGAACGGTCCAGCCCTTCGAAAACACAGCGGCATTCGTGCGCCGCAAAATGACGGAAGTTCACTCTGGAAGAGCTCGTTGTAAGAGAGGATGTCGGGGACGAGGCATAGGCTGTCCGCATGAGCAGCTATGCGGTGTTCCTGCGCGGGGTAAATGTCGGCGGCATCACGATCAAGATGGCCGAGCTGAAGGAAGCCCTGAAGTCCCGTCCTTTTTCCGGTGTGAAGACGTTGCTGGCCAGCGGCAACGTGGTGCTCTCGAGTGACCTGCCCCCCGCCGGCGTCAAAAAGGAATTCGAAGCGTGCCTCCGGGAGGCCTTCGGCTATGACGCCTGGGTGGTGGTCCTGGCGGCGGACCGGGTGGGTGAACTCGTGGCGGCGTGCCCCTACCCCGCGGACGACACCTCCACCCACACCTACCTCACCCTCGGCTCCGACGCCGGAGTGCTTGCTGAGCTCTATGAGGCCGGCAGCGCGCCGGACGGGACGGAACTGACCCTGCTGGGACCGGAAGCCCTGGCGTGGCTGGCACCCGCCGGCCGCACGCTGGACAGCCCGTTCAGCAAGCTGTCCTCGAAGCCGAAATACAAGGCCTCCACCACCACGCGCAACCTGCGCACCATGATCAAGGTCCGGGACGCGGCAGCGCTCTTGTAGCCGGGGCAGCAGCGTTGCATCAGCACCCTTGCCGTTGCCGCAGTGCTGGAACGCTGGTTAGCGCGCCGCCTCCAGTGCCTTGTTGAAAAACCCCAGCCGGCTGACCTCAAGCTCCACCGGCCCCACCACAAGATCCTCCGCCACGGCCGCGACGGCGGACCCGAGCCGTTTCCGGGCCGCCGCGCCCCGGGCCCGGGCGGCTGCACCCGCGATGAACTTCGCCAGCACGGCCAGGACAATCCCGAGCAGCGCCCCGCCGGCGATCAGCACAGTGGGAACCGGCCAGCCCTGGACCAGCGGCACGTCAGGGATCGGCAGCTGCAGGTACCCGAGGGCAGCCAGGACGCCGAGCCAGGCGAACCCGCCCAGGGCCGCCAGAAGGGCAACCCACTGGACGGCGTTGAACGCCGTCCACCACCAGGAGATGCCGCCGGCCTTCAGCTCAGTGGAGGCGATGGCCTGATCCAGGGCGTCCGGTAGCCGCTCGCGGCCTTCGCGGGCAGCACCACGGATGGCCGCGCGCCAGGGCCCCGGGGCGCCGTCGGACGCGGCTTCCGCAAACTCCCGGACGGCGGCGTCGGTCCGGGCCCGCTCCGGCGCCCCGGCCGGCGGCAGCGACGTGCGGTTCACGTCCGGACGCGCGCCGTCACGGCGCAGGTTCAGGCGCCTCAGCGGATCGGCGCGGAACCTGACCAGCCACCGCGTCACCGGCCAGCCGGTGCGCCGGGTTGCCTCCTGCCGGTAGGAGCGCACCACGGCGTCGACCACGAGCGGGACGTTCGCTGCGACGGCCAGCTCCCCGGCAAGCCGGGCCCTTGCCGCCTGCGTCACACCCGCGGCGTTGCCGGCTCCCGAGGCTTCCTCCAGCCGCGCGGCCGCCCTGGTGACATCGGCGGACAGCCGCTGGGAGAGTGCCTGCCGCTTCATGGCCACCTGCCGGATGGCGGCACGGACCTTGTCCACCCCGGTGCCGACGACGGCGGACGCGCCCAGGACCTGCACCGCGCCCAGCCCGTCACGCACCAGGATCTCCCGCAGGGACTCCAGCACCGGCCGGATCTCGTGCTCCGGGAGCCGGTCCAGCTGGTTCAGCACCACCAGCGTGACCGCGCCGTGTGAGGCGAGCGGGGTGAGGAAGTCGTTGTGGACGGCGGCGTCGGCGTATTTCTGCGGATCGAGCACCCAGACCAGCACGTCGACCAGTCCCACCATCCGCTCCACGATCCCCCGGTTGGTGGCCCGCGTGGAATCGAAGTCGGGCAGATCCAACAGGATCAGGCCTGTGGTGTCGTCGGCGAAACCCGGCACGGGGGCGGCCTGGTGCCGGTTGCGTACTTCGAGCCAGTCCAGCAGCCCTTCGCTGCCCTCCGCACCCCAGATCCCGGCGAGCGGCTCCGAGGTGGTGGGCCGGCGGGCCGCCGCCGTCGCGATGTCCGCTCCGCTGACGGCGTTGAACAGCGAGGACTTTCCGCTTCCCGTGGCGCCGAAGAACCCCACCACGGTGTGGTCCCCCGAGAGGGAGCGGCGCGAGCTGGCCCGCTCCAGCACCCGGAGCACCGCGTTGAGCTCCTCCTCCGGGAGCGCCCCGGCGGCGAGCTCGCGTGCCTCGTTGAGTGCCTCGAGCCGGCGGTGCAGCTTTGAGGCTTCGCCGGCGGCGCCGTGGCGGCTCATGCGGAAGCCGCCAGCCGGTGCAGCCCGGCGGCGTGCCGGGAGAGTTCCGCGGGCGGCACCGTGCCCGGGGAAGCCAGGCGGCTCAGGAAGCGCTCCTGTTCGGCGTGGAGCAGGTCCTGGCAGCGCGCATGCAGGTCTTCGCGTGCGGTCTTCGCCAGCCGCCGCACGGCGTCCTCGCCGAAGACCGCCTCCAGCAGGCGCTGTCCGACGACGGCGGTGCCGCCGGCGACGCCGACCTCCAGCCCGGTCAGGCCGGCTGTCATGGAAAACACGACGATCATGAGGGCTGCGCCGAGGCCGTTGATGCCGAAGGAGAGCCAGCGGGCACGGCTGCGTTTATCCTGGCCTTCGGTCCGGATGAGCTCCATGAGGGCGACCTGCCAGGCCCGGATTTCCGCGGCAGCCTGTGCGGCGAAACCGTCGGTGGTTCCCGAGAGATCATCGCCGCCCAGCAGCTGGCGGCCGGCAGGGTCCGAGCGCCAGCGCCGGTCCGCGTCCTCCGCGGCGTTGGCGGCCTCATCGAGGATGACGGCCTGCAGCCCGGTTTCGATCGCCGTCTCGACCCGCACCGCGGGGGCCGGCTCGCCCCGGAAGAAGGCGCCGGCCCGGTCCCGGAGCCGTCCGATGTTCTGCTCCATCGCCCGGAAGAACTCGCCCGTGCCGACGAAGTCCTGCCAGCGGGCCAGCACCTCGCCGCGCAGGAGCGCGCCGTTCTGGGTGGCCGCCAGGATCCGGTCCACGGCATCCTGGTAGGCGTCCCGGACATCTGCGGCGAGGGATTCGGCCGCGCGCTGCTCGGCCGCTGCCGCCAGCGCCACAGCCTCAACCCGGCTGCCGAGCGCCCTGAGGGTCCCGTTCAGGGTCCGCCGGGCGATCGCGGCCCGCCCGGCGGCGTCGGCGGCGAGTTCCCCAAGCCAGAGCCGCAGCGGCTCCACGGCCGCGGGGGGCAACATGCCGGCTGCATCCAGGGCCGCCTCCGGCACCACAAAAAACGGGCCCCGCCCAGGCCTTCGCGGCCGAGCATGGACTGCAGATCGGCGCTGACCTCGGCCTCGGCGGCAGGCGGGACGCGGTCCAGCACCACGGCCACCATGATGTCCCGGGCCGCGGCATCCAGCAGCAGCAGCCACGGCACGGCGTCTGCATAACGGTTCGCCGTCGTGACGAAGATCCAAAGGTCCGCGGCGGCCAGGAGCTGGCCGGCGAGTTGGCGGTTGTCAGCGGAGACGGAGTCGACGTCGGGGGCGTCCAGCAAGGCGATCCCCGGCGGCACGGCCGGTTCGGCGACCAGCAGGAGGGAGGAGACCGCGGCGGCGGCCGCTTCGGCGTCTGGCGCGCCTGCAGGACGGGCGGCGGACGGCGGACTGCCGGCCACGGTCCCCCGAATCCGGCTCAGGCTCGGCAGGATCCGCTGGTCCTCGAACCAGCGCGCGTCGGAGGGGTGATGCAGCAGGACGGGCTGGCGGGTGGTGGGCCTGATGGCCCCGGCACGCGTGACGGCGCGCCCCACCAGTGCGTTGACGAGGGTGGATTTTCCGGCGCCCGTAGAGCCGCCCACTACCGCCAGCAGGGGCGCGTCGAGGCTGCGGTAGCGCGGCAGGATGTAGTCCTCAAGCTGGGCGAGGGCGTTGCGGATGTCCTGCCGGGCCCGGTCCGCGCCGGGCAGGGCGAGCGGCAGGGAGGTCGCTGCGAGATCGCGGTGGACCGCTTCGAGCAGGTCGACGGCGGGGCCGGGGGTTTGGTCTGGACTCACAGCATCATCATGCCAGTCCGGCGAAGAGGGCCCGGTCAGGGACTCTTTGGGGCAACGAAAAACGGTCCCGGACTGGTGTCCGGGACCGTTTCAACTGTGACCCCAGCGGGATTCGAACCCGCGTTACCGCCGTGAGAGGGCAGCGTACTAGGCCGCTATACGATGGGGCCGCGTACTCTCCAGAACAGCATTGCTGCCGTCCGCGCTCAGTGATTATTTCATCCACTCAGCAAGTGTTTCAAACCGGCCAGCCGGTTCAAAACCCCTGATCAGCCGCGGAAATCCGCGGATTTTTCAGAGCTGGGATACCAGGACTCGAACCTAGAATGACGGTACCAGAAACCGTAGTGTTGCCAATTACACCATATCCCACTGGAACTTTCGGGCCGGATCCGTGGGTCTCAACCCGCGCTCCCGGCGCCTCAGCACGAGTAATTACTTTACCCGAGACTTTTGCCCGGCACAAATCGGGCTTTCCCCGCAGGCCCCAGCAGCCCCACGGCGACTCGCCGGGCGCCGCCCTTCGGGGATACTCCTCGAAAACCCTTGCCAATCCGGGCCCGCGAAGTTTACGCTCGGTAAGTTACCAGTGGGTAACAACCCCTCCCCTATTGAACTGCGGGCAGAATGACAGCCAGTTTTGGATGTTAGCTGCGTCACAGTTTCGGAGGGGGCGGCAACAGAGTCGTTGCCGGCCAAACCGTCGAGAGGATTCACCTGTGTCACAGAGTCGTGCCGCTGTCCCCCTAGCCCGCACCCGGGCGCAACAGATCGCCACCGCTGTCCTGGCCCTGCTGCTGATTGCGCTCTTGGGTTTCTACACCCTGGTCATGGGGCGCATCACGGACGGGTCCGCGAAACTCAACGACGGCGCCGGCCAGGCCTCCGCCGGCGCGGAGCAATTGAAGGATGGCGCCGTCAAACTTGCCGCCGGCGCGGCGCAGGCCGACGTCGGGGCCGTCAAGGTCTCGGATGGCGCCGCAAAGATCAACGCCGGCATTGCGGGCAAGCTCGCCCCCGGCGCCGACAGACTCGAAGCGGGGGCAGAGAAGCTCGCAACGGGCGCCGTCAAAGTCCATACGGACGTAAATAGCAAGCTCGCCCCAGGCGTGTACCAGGTGGACGACGGCGCCCAGAAGATCGCCGATGGGGCTGTGCAACTCTCCGCCGCACTGACGCCTACGGCATCGGGCACGGCCCCGGGCAACCTGGCCGACGGAGCCAACCAGCTCGACGTCGGGGCTGCCCGGCTCGCTGATGGCAGCGGCCGGCTGCAGACAGGGGCCGACCAGCTGAAGGCCGGCACCGACGAGCTCAAGGCCGGCACCGACGAGCTCAAGGCCGGCACCGACCAGCTCAAGGCCGGCACCGACCAGCTCAAGACCGGCACCGACCAGCTCAAGACCGGCATCGACCAGCTCAAGGGCTATCGGGGCGCCAACAACGACCCCGAAACCGGAACCGGTACGGCCGCGCTGGCCCAGGCACTGGAGCAGTTGTCGGCCGCCGCCAACGATCCCGCCCAGGGTCTCGTGCCACTGGCCGTGCTCAAAGACAAGATTGCCAGCATCCTTGCCGGCGCCCAGATGCTGGATGCCGGCGCGGGGCAGCTCCAAGGTGGAGCGGCACAGGTCCAAGGCGGAGCGGCGCAGGTCCAAGGCGGAGCGGCGCAGGTCCAAGGCGGAGCGGCACAGGTCCAAGGCGGCATGGCGCAGTTGCAGACGGGCGCGGCCCGTCTGCAGGCCGGGGCTTCCGCGCTGCAGACCGGAACCACCCAGCTCAACACGGGCGCCAACCAGCTGAATGCAGGCACCGGCAAGCTCACCACCGGCTTCGCCACCCTGGCGGGCAAGCTCAACGGCCGTGATCCCAACAGCCCCGGCGTCGTCATGGGCACCCAGCTGCTCGCAGTCGGCACGGCCAAGATCCGCGTGGGTATGGACGGCGTTCCGGGCGATCCCGAACACCCCGGACTGCTCGCGGCGACCGCCCAAATGACCGACGGAAGCTCGCTGCTCGCCGACGGCACCGTGGCCTTGAACAGTGGAATCAAGGGCGATCCCGCCGACCCGAGCAACCCCGGGCTGCTGAACGGTTCGACGGCTCTGGCGTCCGGAGCCTCGGATCTCTCGACAGGCAACACCAAACTGGCTTCCGGTTCCACGCAGCTGTCTACCGGCGCCGACAAGCTGGCCGACGGCAACGCCAAAATTGCCGCGGGCACCGACACGCTGTACTCGAGCGCCGCGGCTGTTTCGCCGTCGAACATGATCAAGGCCGACGTCGCTGTGGCCGCGGGCATGGTCACGCTCCTGACCCTGGGTGCCGTGGGGGCCTATCTGGCTCTGCGGAGGCGGCGCCTGACGCCGGCTACTGCCTAACCGCCACGGCAAACAGCCCCGCCGGAGGACACCCTCCGGCGGGGCTGTTTTCGGTTGAGTGTGGGGCCTCAGGCGGGCAGGTCCATCAGCTCCAGCAGTTCCTGCAGGGAGCCAACCTCGCGTCCCGCAAAGTCCGGGGCCGGCTCCCCGCCGCGGTTCAGCCAGACGCCCTGCAGGCCGGCCGCCGTCGAGCCCTCAGCATCCAGGAGCCGGTTGTCCCCCACGTACAGGGTTTCGGCGGCACCGGTTCCCAGCCGCCGCACACCCTCAAGGTAGATGGCCGGGTCCGGTTTGGCGGCCCCCACGGTGTCCGTACCCACCAGGACGGCAATGCGCCCCAGGCCGGCCGCGTCGAGCTTGACCCGCTGGTAGTCATGGACGTTGTTGCTTACGGCACCGTAGGGTATCCCGGCGGCGTCCAGGGCGTCCAGCACCGGGGCGACGTCGTCGAAGGCCCGAATATAGCCATGCTGCCGGCTCGCATACGAGCTGACCCAGTGGCGGGCCTGCTCCCCCTCTTCGAGTTCGACGCCGAAGTGCGCCAGGGCGGCGCGGCCGCGGAGCAGGCGTTGTTCGTTGAAGCTCAATTCGCCGACGAGGTAGCGGTCGTAGAAGTGCGTCGTTTCGCGGGTGAAGATCCGCCCGAATTTCTCCCACCCGGCCTGGTCCAGGCGGGGCAGGAGATGCTCGCTGACATCGCGCAGCGCCGCAGTCATGGCGAACTCAAGGTCCACCAGGGTGTCATCGATGTCGAAGAGCACCCCACGAACAGAGCCCCCGCCCAGCCCGGCCGCCGGCATCATCAGCCGCGGAAAGCGCGCAGTCGCGCCAGGGACGAATCCTTGCCCAGGATCACCATGGATTCAAACAATGGCGGGGAGATCCGGCGCCCGGAGATGGCGGTGCGTACCGGGCCGAAGGCCAGCCGCGGCTTCACGCCGAGGCCTTCGACGAGCGCCTCCTTCAGGGCCGTCTGGATGTTCTCGGCGGTCCAGTCGCTGAGGGGCTCCAGTGCGGCGAGGGCGGCGTCGAGGACTTCGGTGAGGTTCTCGGGGAGTCCCTTGCGGGCGTCGTCGGCGACGTCGATCGCGTCGTCGTCCTTGAACAGGAAGGCGAGCATCTCGGGGGCCTCGCCCAGCAGGGAGATGCGCTCCTGGATCAGGGGCGCCGCCTCGGCGAGGATCTCCGCCTGGCGTGCGGTGAGCTCCTCCCCGACGAAGCCCGCGGCGCGCAGGTACGGGACCAGGCGGCCGCGGAAATCGTCCGCCGCCAGCATCCGGATGTGCGTACCGTTGATGGCCTCGGCCTTCTTGATGTCGAAGCGGGCCGGGTTGGCCAGCACGTCATTGACGTCGAAGTTCTCGATCAGCTGCTCCACCGTGAAAATGTCCTCGTCGGCCGAGAGGCTCCAGCCCAGCAGCGAGAGGTAGTTCAGCAGGCCTTCGGGGATGAAGCCGCGGTCCCGGAGCAGGAACAGGTTGGACTGGGGGTCGCGCTTGGAGAGCTTCTTGTTGCCCTCACCCATGACATAGGGCAGGTGGGCAAACACGGGCATGTAGCTCGCGACGCCGATCTCCATGAGGGCGCGGATCAGCACCACTTGGCGCGGGGTGGAGGAGAGCAGGTCCTCGCCGCGGAGCACGTGGGTGATGGCCATCAAGGCGTCGTCCACCGGGTTGACCAGGGTGTACAGCGGGGAGCCGTCGGCGCGGACGATCACGTAGTCCGGGATGCTGCCGGCCTTGAAGGTGATCTCGCCGCGGACCATGTCGGTGAAGGTGACGTCCTCGTCCGGCATCCGAACGCGCAGTACCGGCTGGCGTCCGTCGGCCTTGAAGGCTGCAATCTGCTCCGGCGAGAGTTCGCGGTCGAAGTTGTCGTAGCCGAGCTTGGGGTCGCGGCCGGCAGCGCGGTGGCGGGCCTCGACTTCCTCCGGCGAGGAGTAGCACTCGTAGGCGTAGCCGGCCTCGATCAGCTTGGCGACGACGTCCTTGTACAGGTCCAGGCGCTGCGACTGGCGGTACGGCTCGTGCGGGCCGCCGACCTCCACGCCTTCCTCCCAGGTGATGCCGAGCCACTTGAGGGCCTCGAGCAGCTGCTGGTAGCTCTCCTCCGAGTCGCGCGCCGCGTCGGTGTCCTCGATGCGGAAGACGAACGTGCCTTGGGTGTGCTTCGCGTGGGCCCAGTTGAAGAGTGCCGTGCGGATCAGGCCGACGTGCGGCGTGCCGGTGGGTGACGGGCAGAACCGGACGCGGACCGGGGTGTGCCCGGTGACTTCGCGGGGCACCTCGCTGGTCACTTCCGTGGGGGCGGAGCTGGAGACGGCGTCGTGCGCGGAGGGAGTAGTCATAGTGGTAGCAACTTTACCGCGTGGCCGCCGTCGTATTTTCGCTGTTAGCGGCGGACCACCGGGTTGGAGAGGCGGCCGATGCCCTCGATCTCCACCTCGAAGCGGTCCCCTGCCGCGACCAGGCCGACGCCTGCGGGGGTACCCGTCATGATCACGTCGCCGGGCAGCAGGGTGAAGGCCTGCGAGACGATGGACACGAGCTCGCGGACGCCGCGGATCATCTGGCTGGTGCTGCCGTCCTGTCGCAGTTCGCCGTTGAGCCTGCCCTGGATCTGCAGGTCCTCGGTGTCGAGTTCGGTCTCGATCCACGGGCCCAGCGGCGCCGAGGTGTCGAAGCCCTTGGCGCGGGCCCACTGCAGGTCAGTCTTCTGGACATCGCGGGCGGTGAGGTCATTGCCGCAGGTGTAGCCGAAGATGACGTCGTCGACGCGTTCCTCGGGGACGTCCTTGCAGATCCGGCCGATCACGACGCAGAGTTCGGCCTCGAACGAGACTTCATCGGAGAACTCGGGCAGGACGATGGGATCGTTGGGCCCGATCACGGAGGTATTGGGCTTCAGGAACAGCAGCGGCTGCGCCGGGACCTCGTTGCCGAGCTCGCGGGCGTGCTCCGCGAAGTTGCGGCCGACGCCGATCACCTTGCTGCGCGGGATGATCGGGGCCAGCAGGCGCACGTCCTCCAGCTTGTGCCTGGCGGCAGTTCGTTCCACGCCATGGAAGAACGGGTCGCCGACGATGACAGTGACTTCCTCACTGCCGGGCTCACCTTCAACAATGCCGTAGAGGGGATCAGAATCGACTACAAACCGGGCGATACGCATGGCTCCAAGCGTACCGTCTCCGGCGGGCGGGACGGCCCCTGCCGCCAGCTACTCGGGTGGGCTGCGCAGGTACTCGAGTTGCGCGGCCACCGACAGCTCCGCTGCCGGACGCACCGCAGGATCGACGTCGGCATAGACTGCGTCGGCCACGTCCGCCACGTCTGCGTCCGGGCCCAGGTCCGCCAGCGCGGCCCGGACCTGGGCCAGCCGTTCCTGCCGGTGGTCGCGGTAGGCGCGCACGATCGCATCCAGCGCCGGCAGCACGGGGCCGTGGGCCGGCAGGACGGTCGCTGGACCCAGGAGTTCCAGCCGGTCCAGCGACTCGAGGTAGTGGCCCAGGGTCCCGTCGGGGTAGTCAAGGACAGTCGTGCCGAGTCCCAGGATCGTGTCGCCGGTCAGGATTGAGCCGCTGGCGCCGTCCTCCGGCAGGTGGAAGCAGACCGAATCCGAGGTGTGGCCCGGCGTCGCGAGGACCCTGATTTCCACACCGGCGGCGTGGATGACTTCCCCGTCCACCAGCGGAGCGCCGGCATGGCAGTGGGCGGGGTCGGCGGCGCGGACCGGGGCGCCGGTGAGCTCGGCCAAGCGTGCCGCGGCCGCGGTGTGATCCGCGTGGCGGTGCGTGATGAGGATCAGTTCGACGGCGCCGGCCCCGGCCAGGTCCTGCAGGTGCCGCTCATCCAGGGGGCCGGGGTCCACCACGACGATCCGCTCCGCGCCCGGGGCGGCGATCACATAGGAATTGGTGCCATGCAGGCTCATCGGTCCGGGGTTCGGGGCAAGGCGGAAGCGCGTCAGCTCGCTGCTGCGCACGACGGTGTGGGTTTCTTCCGGGATCACCGTTCAGCCTAGGCCAGGCGCGTCAGCCAGCCGTGGGTGTCCTCGAGGGTTCCGGTCTGGATGCCCAGGAGGCGTTCGCGGATGGCCATGGTGGTCTCCCCCGCCTTGGCGTCCTCGGAGCCGATGAACTCGGTGTCGTCCTTGAGCACTCCGATGGGGGTGATGACGGCTGCGGTGCCGCAGGCGAAGACCTCGGCGATGTCGCCGGCGGCCACGCCGTCCCGCCATTCATCGAGGGTGATCTTGCGTTCGGTGACCTGGCGGCCCATGTCCTTGGCCACCTGCATGACGGAGGAGCGCGTGACGCCCTCGAGGATGGTTCCGGTCAGTGCCGGGGTGACCAGCGAGCCGTCCTTCATCACGAAGAAGACGTTCATGCCGCCGAGTTCTTCAACAGCGTTGTCGTTGAACTGGTCCAGGAAGAGGACCTGCTTGCAGCCGTGCTCCTCCGCTTCCATCTGGGCGATGAGCGAGGCGGCGTAGTTGCCGCCGCACTTGGCTGCGCCGGTTCCGCCGCGGCCGGCGCGGGCATATTCGCGGGAAATCCAGATGGAGACGGGCTTGAGCTCGCCGCCGAAATAGTTGCCGGCCGGGGAGGCGATGACGCGGAACGAGACTTCGCGGGCGGCGCGGACACCGAGGAACGCCTCGGTGGCGATCATGAACGGGCGCAGGTACAGGGCCTCGCCGTCGCCGGCGGGCACCCACTCCCGGTCCGCGGAGACGAGTTCGCGGATGGCGCCCAGGAAGTATTCCTGCGGGATCTCCGGGAGGGCCAGACGGCGGGCGGACTTGTTCATTCGCGCGGCGTTGGCTTCGGGGCGGAAGGTCCAGATGGAGCCGTCGGCGTGGCGGTAGGCCTTGAGCCCCTCGAAGATTTCCTGGCCGTAGTGCAGCACCGCGGCGGAGGGGTCCAGGGAGATGGGTCCGTACGCTTCAATGCGGGCGTCGTGCCAGCTGCCCTTGCCTTCGGCGTCGACGCTGTAGTCGACGATCGCCGTGTGGTCGGTGAAATAGTTGCCGAAACCCGGGTTCGCCAGGATGGCAGCACGTTCTTCAGCAGACGTCGGGGTTGCCGAGGGCTGCTGGGTGAATTCGACGCCATGGGCAGTCTGAGTCATGGTTCCTCCACGATCGGCTGCCTGGCGTGTGAACGTGGTACATCCCCGGACCACGGCAGCATTTTGGTGATTCGACACAAGCTTACGCCGTTGCCACGGCCGCCAGAGCGGCGGCTGCAGAGCTGGGGCTACAGGGCGGCGGCGACTGAGCTGCGGCTACAGGGCGGCGGCGATGGCGTCGCCGATGGCGGCGGTGCTGCGCGCTGTGGTTCCGCGGCCCGCGACGTCGGCGACAACGGCGGCCTCGATCTTCCGGGCGGCGGCGGCGTGGCCGAGGTGGTCCAGCAGGAGCGCGGCCGAGAGGATTGCCGCAGTGGGGTCAGCTTTCTGCTGGCCCGCGATGTCCGGCGCGGACCCGTGGACGGGCTCGAACATGGACGGCGCAGTGCGTTCCATGTTGATGTTGCCGGATGCGGCGAGGCCAATGCCGCCGGTTACGGCGGCGGCGAGGTCGGTGATGATGTCGCCGAAGAGATTGTCGGTGACGATCACGTCGAAGCGGGCCGGGTCGGTGACCATGAAGATCGTGGCGGCATCGATGTGCAGGTAGTCGTGGGTGACCTCCGGGAACTCCTGGGCCACAGCCTCGACGGTGCGCTTCCAGAGGTGCCCGGCGAAGACCAGGACGTTGTGCTTGTGCACCAGCGTGAGCTTCTTGCGGGGGCGGTCGTTGGCCCTGCGGAAGGCGTCCCGGACCACGCGTTCCACGCCGTGTGCGGTGTTGAGTGAGACCTCGGTGGCCACCTCGTGCGCGGTGCCGGCACGCAGCGTGCCTCCGTTGCCCACGTACGGTCCCTCGGTGCCCTCCCGGACCACGATGAAGTCGATGTTCCCCGGGTTGGCGAGCGGGCTGTTGACGCCCGGATAGAGCCGGGAGGGCCGCAGGTTCACGAAGTGGTCGAGGCTGAAACGGAGCTTGAGCAGCAGTTCGCGCTCGATGATGCCGGAGGGGATCCGGGTGTCACCGGGTGCGGCCCCGACGGCGCCGAAGAGGATGGCGTCCCGGGTGCGGAGATCGGCAAGGGTTTCCGCCGGCAGGGTCTCCCCCGTCTCGAGCCAGTGCTGGGCACCCAGCCGGTAGTGGGTCTGCCGCAGGACGATCCCTTCCGCGGCGGCCGCCTTCGCCAGGACCTTCAGCGCCTCGGCCGTGACTTCCGGGCCGATGCCGTCGCCGGGGATAACGGCCAGATCAATAGTGGATGCGCTCATGATGTTAGCGTAGCCAAACAATCCACATGCTGGTCAAGTCGTCTCATTATTCGAACAGAGGTTAGGCCTCGGCAGGCTCCTCATACTTCGGGAAGACCGGGGCGGGTGCCGGCAGAACCGTGCCGGCGGCGATCGGCTCCGCGATGGCGGCGAACTGGCGGGCGTCACCCTCCGGCTGTCCGAGCGTGTCCAGGATGGCCGCCGTCGCCGTCGGCATGACCGGCTGGGCGAGGATGGCGACGATCCGCAACACCTCGAGGGTGACGTAGAGAACCGTGTTCATGCGGCCGACGTCGGTCTTGCGCAGGACCCACGGGGCCTGCTCGGCGAAGTAGGCGTTCGTGTCACCCAGTACGCCCCAGATCGCTTCGAGCGCGCGGCTGAACTCCTGCTTCTCGAAGGCGGCGCGCGCGGTCTCCAGCAGTCCGTTGGCCTGGGCCAGCAGTGCGGCGTCCGCGGCGGTGAACTCTCCCGGCACGGGGACCAGGCCTTCGCAGTTCTTGGCCACCATGGACAGTGAGCGCTGGGCCAGGTTCCCGAAGTTGTTGGCGAGGTCGGAGTTCATCCGGCCGACGATCGCCTCGTGGTTGTAGTTGCCGTCCGCGCCGAAGGGAACCTCGCGCAGGAGGAAGAACCGTACCTGGTCCAGGCCGTACTGGGCCACGAAGTCAGCCGGCGCCACCACGTTGCCGAGCGACTTGGACATCTTGACGCCGTTGTTCTGCAGGAAGCCATGGATCATGACCCGCTTAGGCAGTTCAAGCCCGGCGCTCATCAGGAAAGCCGGCCAGTAGATGGCGTGGAACCGGGAGATGTCCTTGCCGATCACGTGGAGGTCGGCCGGCCAGTACTTCTTGAAGGACTCTGCCTCAACGTCCGGGTAGCCCACCCCGGTGAGGTAGTTCGTCAGGGCATCCACCCAGACGTACATCACGTGCTTGTCATTGCCCGGGACCGGGACGCCCCAGTCGAAGCTGGTCCGGCTGATGGACAGGTCCTCCAGTCCGCCCCGGACGAAGCTGATGACCTCGTTGAAGCGGGACTGCGGGGCACCGAACTCCGGGTGTGCCTCATACAGGGCCAGCAGTTTGTCCTGGTAGGCCGAGAGCCGGAAGAAGTAGCTCTCCTCGGCCGTCCAGGTCACCTCGGTGTCCGATTCGCGACTGTAGCGGACGCCGTCGTCCTTCACCACGGTCTCGTCCTCCACGTAATACGCCTCGTCCCGGACCGAGTACCAGCCCTCGTACTTGGAGAGGTAGATGTCCCCGTTGGCTTCCATCGTCTTCCAGATGGCCTGCGACGCCGCATAGTGGTCCGCATCCGTCGTCCGGATGAAGCGGTCATACGTGATGCCCAGGGCGGCGTGGGCGGCCTTGTAGATCTCGGCGTTCCGGTCCACCAGCTCCTTCGCAGTGATGCCTTCCTTGTCCGCCGTCTGGGCGATCTTCATGCCGTGCTCGTCCGTGCCGGTCAGGAAGAAGACGTCGTACCCGTCCAGCCGCTTGAAGCGGGCCATTGCGTCCGTGGCAATGTACTCGTAGGCGTGGCCGATGTGCGGCACGCCGTTCGGGTACGTGATGGCGGTGGTGAGGTAAAACGGGGTCTTGTCAGTTGAAGTCACGGTTTAAACCTAGATCAGTTCAGTCAGGGTATCGCTCTGGCGGACAAGTTCGTGATCATGTGAAGCCACCAGGACGGCGATTCCGTCCGAGGTGGTGTCCTTCAGGATGCTGATGATGCGGTTGGCCGACGCGCGGTCCAGGCTCGCGGTGGGCTCGTCAACGATCAGGACGCGGGTGCCGAGGATCAGCGCCCGGGCGATCGCGACGCGCTGGCGTTCACCGCCCGAGAGCTGGGCCGGGCGGTGGCGCATGCGCCGGCCCAGGCCCACGAGGTCCAGGAGGTCCTTGGCCATGTCGCGGCGCTTGTCCACCTCGCCGTCGGGCACGGCCGGCAGCAGGACGTTCTCCAGCGCGCTCATCCCGTCGATCAGGGCACCGCCCTGGTCGACGTAGCCGATCAGGGCGCGGCGGCGGTCGGCGATCTCGTCGTCGCCCATGGTTTCGAGGGAATCGCCTTCCCAGAAGACCCGGCCCGACGTCGGCAGGGTCAGGCCCGCGCCGACGGTCAGGATGCTGGTCTTGCCCGAGCCGGAGCGGCCGGCGACACAGTGCATCTCGCCCGCATGCAGCGTCATGTTGAAATCGTCCACGACGTTGACGGCGTCGGCGCCACTCTTGCCGCCCCCGTAGTGGATGGTGATGTTGCTCAGTTCCAGCGGGGTGGCGTGGTCCGCGGCCTTCACGATCGTGTTGGCGCGGGTCTGGTGGGCTCCCCGGCGGGTGCTCTCCGTCATCCGCTCGTGAGCCGCACGGTCAAGGTTCAGGTCGTTAGTCATCGGACCACTTTCGTTGCAATGGGAATCCAGATCAGGACGGCCACAAGTCCGGCGAGGCCGGCCCAGAGTGCGGCATAGGGTGCGAGGAGGAGGCCGATGCCGAGCGCACCGAGGACCCCCAGGGGCAGCGCCACCGTCCCCACCATGGCGTTTTCAAAGAAGCGGACCTGGCCCAGCATGTCCGGGTTCCAGCCCATGGCCTGCAGAGTGCCGAGGTACTGGCGCTTGGACTGCAGCTCGAAGCGGCCGGTGACCATGGTCAGGATCAGCCCGACAGCGACGCCGGACAGGGCCAGGATGATGCTCGGCAGTGCAATGCTGGCTGCCGCCAGACCACTGAGCGCGCTGGCGCCTGCGGCGCGGGGAATGTCGATCAGCAGGGAGATCAGTCCGCCCACGGCTGCCCCGAAGACGCCGACGGCGACGGCGAGCGAGCCCGTGTTGAACTTGTTGGTACTCAGCTGCCGGTTGGCAAATGTGAGGGGGGAATCGACCGCAATGAGGCGTTCATCGTGCTGCGGTTCCTGGTCGACGACCTCGCGGTGGCGCAGCTGCTGCGCCGCGAACAAGGCGGCGCCCGCATAGAGGGCCAGGACCGCGGCGGAGACGATAGCCGTGGCCGGGTTCCAGCTGACCAGGCTCAGGACAATGCCGGCGAAGGCCAGCAGGGCCGCTCCGACGCCGAATTCGGCCAGCACCCAGGAACGGATCTTGCGCTGGGTCCAGCCCATTGCACGCAGCGTCCCGGCCTCGCTGCGCCGTTTCCGGACGTAGCTGACGGTCGAGGCTCCGGTGAGCAGGGCGGCTCCGCAGAGGGTGAGGAAGAGCAGGGTCAGGTTGGTGGCGGTGAGGGAACCCGAGACTGCGTCCGCGGCGTCCTGGCGGACCCACGACTGCTGGACGGTGCCCAGCGGGGATTCCTTGCCGGCGTCGTCCTTGGAGTAGCCGGGGACGAAGATGCTGGCGTCCTCGCGGGCGGAACCGGCCACCACGGTGGCCTGCAGGCCCATGTCGCGGATCTCGTTGGCGAGCTTCTCGACCTCGGGCTGCGCCTGCTTCCAGCTTCCGGGCACCTTGGCCCGGACCCGGACGGCGTCGATCACCTTGGCGTTCTGCTCGAAGCCGCGGGCCGCAGCGAGGCCGTAGTAGTCGGTGATGGCCCCGGCGGACTGGCTGGCCAGTCCCGTGGCGCTCAGCGAGGGCTTGAGTTCGGTGTGCGGGACGTCCTTGCCGGCGGCGTCCTTGGTGAGGGTGAACGGGGTAGGGTCGTAGCCGCCCAGGGGCAGGCGGTTGACGTCGCCGGCAACCTCCTTGACC
Source organism: Arthrobacter sp. SO5 (assembly GCF_020532805.1). Classification (GTDB taxonomy): domain Bacteria; phylum Actinomycetota; class Actinomycetes; order Actinomycetales; family Micrococcaceae; genus Arthrobacter. The sequence goes on from NZ_MQTQ01000093.1 coordinate 118,826, forward strand.
TTCTCGGCGTCGAACGTTCCGTAGACCATGGCCAGCGGGGTGGCGAGCTTCTTGCCCGTCTCGAGGTTCTCCCGGTAGGAGCGCTCGTCGGCGGGCTTGCGCTGCGTCTGGTCCACGGGGGCGCCGTTGGCGCCCTTCTCCGGCAACCGGTTCACGCTCACCCAGTCGCCGGGCGTTGCGGTCTTGTCGACGGCGCCGTTGCCGGCGGTGGCCCCGTCCTTGTACTTGGGGGCGGCGGCGAAGTCGGTGCTCCACGTGGCCGGGTTGTACAGGCCCTGGCTGAAGCTACCGGCGTCACCGAGCAGCTGGGACAGGTCCTTGGAGCCGGGCCAGGCGAGGGCGAACGGGGATTTGGACACGAACGGAAGGTAATCCTTGCCCAGCGAACGGGTTGCGGTGCCGACGTCCTTGGTGACGTTGCCGGCGGCGTCGATTTCCTCGATCTTGACGGAGTACTTGAGGTCCGTCGAGGTGCCGGAGCGGACGATCAGCGGAATGGCCTGCGAATCGGCGGTGAGCTGGCCGCTGCGCTTGGCCTGCTGGTACTGGCTCATCAGCGGTGCCCAGTACTTGAGTTTGACGCCGAGGAAGTCAGGGCCTTCCTTCAGCTGGTCCATGCCGATGCCGTTCGTGAAGAGGCTTTCGAAGTGGCGGCCGATCGCGCCGGCGTTGCGGGCATCGGCGGGCGGGGCCTTCTCCAGCGGGGCAAGGAAGTCACCGGCCGTGCCGAGCAGGGCGCGTTCGGAAACGGGGTCGACGGCCACGACGGACTCGGTGACCTGCGGTGCGAGCGGCAGCGAGACGGCGAGGTTGAAGAGGTTGTGCTCGGAGCCGCCGGCCGGGGCCGGGAATTTGATGCCGGTCTCCCCTGCCGGGCCCGCGATGCGGACGTTCTTGCCGCCGGCGACCTGCTCTTCGACGAGCTTGGCCTTGCCGAGGGAGCCTTCGGCCTGGGTCTTGAAGAGGGTCTGCTCGGCGTGGCCGTCGGAGCTGACGGCGCTGGCGGTGAGCCGGTACTTCTTGGGAGTGTCGGACAGGACCGATTCGGCGGCCGGCCACTTGCCCGGATCGGTGGCACTGGGGTCACCGGCCGTGCCGGCGAGCCCGGCATTGAAGCCGAGGTAGTCGGTGGCCTCGAGCCGCGGCGCTTCCAGGTTCTGGGTGACGCGGGAGACCAGGCTGATCGGGGCCGCGACGGACGTGCCGGCGAGCTTGCGGAGGGAGTCCAGCTGCTCGAAGCTGATGCCGCCCTGGCCGCTGGCGATTTCGGGCTGCATCAGCCCGCCGGTGTCATCGGCTTTGGCTTGGACGAGGACGTCATAGAGCCCCCGGGAGTTCTGGTCAACGGTCCGGTTCAGGGCAGCCTGTGATTGTCCCTGGACGAGGACCGAGAGGCACATGGCCACGATCAAAATGGACGCGGTCAGCAGAAGCACTCTGCTTCTGATGAACCTCTGGACGGCGTTCATTGGGCTCCTGAAAGCTGGATTGCGTGCGCACACCGCTGTTCATTCCCTGCGGAAAGTGAAGGCGTCCCCTGCCGGGCGTGCAAAAGTAAAGGCCGGGGGCTGCCGGCCGGATCCGAAATTCGGACGTAGCCATTGTACGCAGACCGGCCGCGCGTTCGTGGACGCCGGCGGCTCGCTAAGAGCCCCCGGCATCCACGCGGCGGACCTCAGTCCTCGAGATCTACCTCGCGGACCATGTCAGCGCCGATTCCGGCCTTAATCGCGTCGAGGACCTGCTGCGGAACCGAGCTGTCGATGGTGAGCAGGGCGAGCACCTGGCCGCCCTCCGCCTGACGGGCAACCTGCATGCCGGCGATGTTGATGTTGTTCATGCCCAGGATGTGGCCGATGGTGCCGATCACGCCCGGCCGGTCCGAGTAGGCGACCACCACGAGGTGTTCGCTAATCGGGATCTCCACCTCAAAGCCGTTGATTCCCACGAGCTTCTGGATCTGTTTGGGTCCGGTCAGGGTTCCGGCCACGGAGATCTGTGTGCCGTCGCTGAGGGCCCCACGCAGGGTCAGGACGTTCCGGTAGGACTCCGTGTCCGGCGTCGTGATCAGGCGGACGTTGATGCCGCGCTGCTCGGCGATGACGGGGGCGTTGACGTAGGAGACCTGCTCGGTCACGATGTCCGCGAAGATGCCCTTGAGCGCCGCCAGCTCCAGCACCTTGACGTCGAGGGAGGAGATTTCGCCGGCCACTTCGACGTCGAACTGGGTGAGCGAGGCGTGGGTCATGGCGGTGAAGATGCGGCCCAGCTTCTCCATCAACGGGATGCCCGGCCGGACCTCGGGGTCGATCACGCCGCCGGCGACGTTGACGGCGTCGGGCACGAGCTCGCCGGCCAGGGCCAGGCGGACGGACTTGGCGACGGAGACGCCGGCCTTTTCCTGCGCCTCGTCGGTGGACGCGCCCAGGTGCGGGGTGACCACGACGTTGTCGAGCTTGAAGAACGGCAGGTCGGTGCTGGGTTCCTTGACGAACACGTCGACGCCGGCTCCGGCGATCTCGCCCGCCTCCAGTGCGGCGTACAGGGCTTCCTCGTCCACGAGGCCGCCGCGGGCGACGTTGACGACGTACGCGGTGCTCTTCATTTTCTTGAAGGATTCGGCGCCGAGCATGCCGACCGTCTCCGGGGTCTTGGGCATGTGGATGGTGATGAAGTCCGACTGCGCCAGGAGCTCGTCCAGGGTCACCAGCTGCACGCCGAGCTGGGCGGCGCGGGCGGAAGTGATGTAGGGATCGTAGGCCAGGATCTTGGTCTCGAAGCCCTTCAGGCGGCCCGCGACGAGGGCGCCGATCCGGCCGAGGCCGATGATGCCGATTTTCTTCTCGAACAGTTCAATGCCCGTGTACTTGGAGCGCTTCCACTCGCCGTCCTTGAGCGCGGCGGACGCCTGCGGGATGTGGCGGGCCAGGCTCAGGATGTGGCCGACCGTGAGTTCGGCAGCGGAGACGATGTTCGAGGTGGGCGCGTTGACCACCATGACGCCGGCCTGGGTGGCGGCTTTAATGTCGACGTTGTCGAGACCGACACCGGCCCGGGCGATCACCTTAAGGTTTTTCGCCGCCGCGATGGCTTCGGCGTCCAGCTGCGTGGCGGAGCGGACCAGGATCGCGTCGACGTCGGCGATCGCAGAGAGCAGCTGGGAACGGTCGGAGCCGTCAGTCTGCCTGATCTCGAAGTCCGGGCCGAGGGCCTCGATCGTGGCGGGCGAAAGTTCCTCAGCGAGGAGTACTACGGGTTTGGTGCTTGTCACCGGTGACCTCTTTAGCTCTCTTGTATATCAGGTGGGGATTTTGGTGAAACGGATGGTGCGGGTGGTGCTTGACAGCAGGGCCGCATAAAAGCAGGGAAGCCGGACCCCAGGGCTGGTGTCCGGCTTCCCTGCCGGTCAGTGCCTAGCGGGCCACTGAGCCTTCGGTGTAGTCGTCCTCGTTCTTGATCCAGGAGAACAGCTTGCGCAGTTCGCGGCCGGTGGCCTCGATCGGGTGGTCCTCGCCCTTTTTGCGCAGGGCCTTGAACTCAGGGGCTCCGGCGTCCTGGTCGTCGATGAAGCGCTTGGCGAAGGTGCCGTCCTGGATGTCCGCGAGGACAGCCTTCATGTTCTCCTTCACGTCCGGGGTGATCACGCGCGGGCCGGAGACGTAGTCGCCGTACTCCGCGGTGTCAGAGACGCTCCAGCGCTGCTTGGCGATGCCGCCTTCCACCATGAGGTCCACGATGAGCTTGAGCTCGTGCAGCACCTCGAAGTAGGCAACCTCGGGCTTGTAGCCGGCCTCGGTGAGGACCTCGAAGCCGTACTGGACCAGCTGGGAGGCGCCGCCGCAGAGGACAGCCTGCTCGCCGAAGAGGTCAGTTTCGGTCTCTTCGGTGAAGGTGGTCTCAATGACGCCCGCACGGGTGCCGCCGATCGCCTTGGCGTAGGACAGGGCCAGTTCCTTGGCCTTGCCGGACGGGTTCTGCTCGACGGCGATCAGGTCCGGCACGCCCCGGCCGGCTTCGAATTCGCGGCGGACGATGTGGCCCGGGCCCTTGGGGGCAACGAGGGCGACGTCGACGTCTGCCGGGGGCTTGATGTAGCCGTAGCGGATGTTGAAGCCGTGGCCGAAGAACAGGGCGTCGCCCGGCTGCAGGTTCGGGGCGATGTCCTCGGCATACACGTGGCGCTGGACCTGGTCCGGGGTGAGGACCATGATGAGGTCGGCTTCGGCGACGGCGTCCGCGACGTTCAGGACGCGCAGGCCCTCGGCCTCGGCTTTGGCACGGGACGCGGAGTCCGCCTTCAGGCCGACGCGGACGTCAACACCGGAATCGCGCAGGCTGAGGGCGTGGGCGTGGCCCTGGGAGCCGTAACCGATGACGGCGACGGTGCGGCCCTGGATGATCGACAGGTCGGCGTCGTCGTCGTAGAACATTTCAGTCACTGGGGTGTCTCCTTATGAGTGGATTCGTGGGGTGTTGCGGGGAAAACTGGTGTTGGAACCGGGGGTGGCGCGTTCAGGCAGCGGCCGCCCTAGGCGCTGCGCAGGGCCCTGTCACTCATCGAGCGGGATCCCCGCCCGATGGCCAGCGAGCCGGACTGCACGATTTCGCGGATGCCGAAAGGCTCCAGCACGGAAAGCAGCGCCGTGAGCTTTTCGGGGTGGCCGGTGGCCTCAATGACGACCGACTCGGTGGAGACGTCCACTACTGAGGCGCGGAACAGGTCTGCAGCCTGGGTGACCTGCAGCCGGGTTGCGGCATCCGCCCGTACCTTGACCAGGATGTGGTCTCGCTGCACGGAAGATTCGGGGGTGAGCTCGACGATCTTGATCACGTTGACCAGCTTGTTCAGCTGCTTGGTGATCTGTTCGACCAGCTCGCCGTCGGCGTCGACGACGACCGTCATCCGGGACATGCCCGGAACTTCCGTCGGGCCGACGGCCAGGGAGTGGATGTTGAAGGCGCGGCGGGCAAAGAGGCTGGCCACGCGGGTCAGCACGCCGGGCTTGTCTTCGACCAGAACGGAGAGTGTGTGGCGGGGCATGGTCAGTCCTCTTCTTCCCAGTCGGGGGTCATATTGCGGGCAACCTGGATCTGGTCGTTGCTGACCCCGGCGGGGACCATCGGCCACACCATGGAGTTCGGGCTCACGACGAAGTCAATGACCACGGGGCGGTCGTTGATCTCCAGTGCCTTCTGGATGGTGGCGTCGATGTCCTCGTCGCGTTCGCAGCGGAACGAGGCGCAGCCGTAGGCATCCGCCAGCTTGACGAAGTCCGGGATCCGGACCGTGTCGTGGCCGGTGTTGAGGTCGGTGTTGGAGTAGCGGCCCTCGTAGAACAGGGTCTGCCACTGGCGCACCATGCCGAGGGAGGAGTTGTTGATGATGGCAACCTTGATCGGGATCTTGTTGATCGCGCACGTTGCCAGCTCCTGGTTGGTCATCTGGAAGCAGCCATCGCCGTCGATCGCCCAGACCACCCGGTCCGGGTCGCCGACCTTGGCGCCCATGGCGGCCGGCACGGCGTAGCCCATGGTGCCCGCCCCGCCGGAGTTGAGCCAGGCATGCGGGCGTTCGTACTTGATGAACTGCGAGGCCCACATCTGGTGCTGTCCGACGCCGGCGACGTACACGCCCTCAGGGCCGGTGAGCGCCCCGATCCGCTCGATCACGCGCTGCGGGGCGCTCAGGCCGTCGTCCGGTTCGGTCCAGCCGAGCGGATAGGTCTCCTTGAGGTTATTCAGGAAGACCCACCAGTTGGTGAGGTCCGGTGTGCCGGAGGCCGCGAACTGCACGCGCAGTGCCTCGCTCAGTTCCGGAATGATCTCCTTGACCGATCCCACGATCGGGACGTCGGCCGTGCGGTTCTTGGAGATTTCGGCCGGATCGATGTCCGCGTGGATGACCTTGGCGTTGGGGGCGAAGGACTTCAGGACACCGGTGACCCGGTCATCGAAGCGGGCGCCGAGCGTGATCAGCAAATCGGACTGCTGCAGCGCGGTCACCGCGGACACGGTGCCGTGCATGCCCGGCATGCCGACGTGCTGCGGGTGCGAGTCGGGGAAGACGCCGCGGGCCATCAGGGTAGTGACCACCGGCGCGCCGGAGAGTTCGGCGAGCTCGCGCAGTTCCGCGGAGGCGTGCGCCTTGACCACACCGCCGCCCACGTAGAGCACGGGCTTGCTGGCCGCCGCGATGAGCCGGGCGGCTTCGCGCAGCTGCTTGCTGTGCCCGCGGAGCACCGGGTGGTAGCCGGGCAGGTCGATTTTCGGCGGCCAGGAGAAGGTCATCTGACCCTGCTGGGCGTCCTTGGCGATGTCCACGAGCACGGGGCCGGGACGGCCGGTCGAGGCGAGGTGGAAGGCCTCGGCCATGACGTGCGGGATCTCGTTGGGGTCCGTGACAAGGAAGGAGTGCTTGGTGATCGGCATGGTGATACCGACGATGTCCGCTTCCTGGAAGGCATCGGTTCCGATGACTCCGCTGGCGACCTGTCCGGTGATGGCGACCATCGGCACGGAGTCCATGTGCGCATCCATGATGGCGGTCACGAGGTTGGTGGCACCGGGGCCCGAGGTGGCGATGCAGACGCCGACCCGTCCGGTGACCATGGCGTAGCCTTGCGCGGCGTGGCCGGCTCCCTGTTCGTGACGGACAAGAATGTGGTTCATTCTCGAAGCCATCAACGGGTCATAGGTGGGCAGGATAGCGCCGCCTGGCAAACCAAAAATATCCTCCACGCCGAGTTCTTCGAGCGAGCGGACGATTGCTTGTGAGCCGGTCATCGCGGTCGGGGGTACGACGTTGTTCGGCCCAAGGACAGCAGAGACGGCAGCAGCAATGTCGACGGCGGCGTCGGCCGGCCGTTCGACGCGTTCCGGAGCCTTGGGGCCTCCAGCGGACTTTGCGGCCATCAGCGCGGGGCTGATCGGCGATCCTTTGCTCATCGGACTCTTCCTTTGTGGATCTTCGGTTGGATCTTCAGTGATCTGGTGGTGCGGAAATAAAAAAACCCCTCAGCCGGAAGGCTCTTCGAGGGGTTCGCGCGTGACGGTTCGTTACCAGTGAAGGCTATGGAGCCACGCGCTTGGTAAGGACGACGGAGACACCTGCAGCGGCGCCAGCGGTAACGAATGCGATCATGCAACCAGTTTTCCCTCTGAGTGAGACGGGTGTCAACGCGCCCGCCCGCTGTCTCACTATCTGGACAACACTGTCCACGGACTGGGACCCGGGAGGGGCTCACGCCACCTCCCGGAACCTGGATCACCCGCAGTAGGCGCCGGTGGAGGCGCTGTGGACCAGCTTGGCGTACTTTGCCAGCACACCTTTGGTGAACTTAGCGGGCAGCGGCTCCCAGCCGGTCTTGCGCCCCTGGAGTTCGGCCTCGTCCACGAGCAGGTCGAAGGTCCGCGCCGCGATGTCCACGCGGATCCGGTCGCCGTCCTTGACGAACGCGATGGGGCCGCCGTCGGCCGCCTCGGGGGCGACGTGGCCGATGCACAGGCCCGTGGTTCCGCCGGAGAAGCGGCCGTCGGTGAGCAGCAGGACGTCCTTGCCGAGGCCGGCGCCCTTGATGGCGCCGGTGATGGCGAGCATTTCGCGCATGCCCGGCCCGCCCTTGGGCCCCTCGTAGCGGATGACGACGACGTCGCCGGCAGTGATCAGGCCCTTGTTGAGCGCGTCCAGGGCGCCCTGTTCGCGCTCGAAGACACGGGCGGAGCCCTCGAACACGTCGGCGTCGAAGCCGGCGCTCTTCACGACGGCGCCTTCCGGTGCCAGCGAACCGTGCAGGATGGTGATGCCGCCCGTCTTGTGGATCGGGTTGTCCATGGCGCGGAGGACTTTCCCGTCGGGATCCGGCGGGTTGATCGAGGCGAGGTTCTCGGCAACAGTCTTGCCGGTGACGGTGAGGCAGTCGCCGTGGATCAGGCCGGCGTCGAGCAGGGCTTTCATGATGACCGGCACGCCGCCGATCTTATCAACGTCGGTCATGACGTAGCGGCCGAACGGCTTGAGATCGCCCAGGTGCGGGATCTTGTCGCCGATGCGGTTGAAGTCCTCCAGGCTGAGGTCGACTTCGGCTTCGCGGGCGATCGCGAGCAGGTGCAGCACGGCGTTGGTGGAGCCGCCGAAGGCCATGGTGACGGCGATGGCGTTCTCGAAGGCCTTCTTGGTGAGGATGTCGCGGGCCGTGATGCCGAGGCGGAGCAGGTTGACCACGGCCTCCCCGGACTTGTGCGCGAAGACGTCGCGGCGGCGGTCCGCGGAGGGCGGGGCGGCGGAGCCGGGAAGGGACATGCCCAGCGCCTCGCCGATGCAGGCCATGGTGTTGGCGGTGTACATCCCGCCACAGGCACCTTCGCCCGGGCAGATAGCCCGCTCGATGCGGTCCAGGTCCCCGCGGCTCATCTTGCCGGCGGCGCAGGCCCCCACTGCTTCGAAGGCGTCAATCAGCGTGACTTCCTTTTCGGAGCCGTCCTCGAGCTTGACCCAGCCCGGCATGATCGAGCCGGCATAGAGGAAGACCGAGGCGAGGTCCAGCCGGGCGGCTGCCATCAGCATGCCGGGCAGCGACTTGTCGCAGCCGGCGAGCAGCACCGATCCGTCGATCCGCTCGGCCTGCATCACGGTTTCCACCGAGTCGGCGATGACTTCGCGGGACACCAGGGAGAAGTGCATGCCCTCGTGGCCCATGGAGATGCCGTCGGAGACCGAGATGGTGCCGAACTGCATCGGGAAGCCGCCGGCCGCGAAGACGCCTTCCTTGGCGCCCTGGGCGAGCCGGTTCAGGGAAAGATTGCAGGGGGTGATTTCGTTCCACGAGCTCGCCACACCGATCTGCGGTTTGGCGAAGTCGTCGTCGCCCATGCCCACCGCCCGGAGCATCCCGCGCGACGGTGCAGCGTGGATGCCGTCGGTGACCACCCGGCTGCGGGGCTTGATGTCCGGCGTGGTGTCTGGTGTTTGGGTGTCCGCACTCATGGCTCAAAGTCTAGGGCGCCGCCGCTGGGCGGAACGACCCGAAGCGGAGCATTAAGCGGAAAGACGGGAATATTTCGATCAAATAGTGGACTGCCGTCTCACCTGATGGAACCAGCCGCCCGTCCCGGCTCAGTTTACGTGGGCTGCGTCACAAAGTTCCGGAGCTTCGGCGACGGCCTGCGCCTCGGCCTGAAGCAGGCCCAGCACCTGTTGGATGGTGGTCCGGGCGGCGACGTCGGGACGTGCCAGTGCCACGATGCTGCGGCGTGCCTTGACTCCGGCCAGGGGCCGGAGGACGAAGCCCCGGCCCTGGTTCTTGAGTGCGGTGTAGCGCGGCAGCAGGCTCAGGCCGTGCCCGGCGCTGACGAGCGCTTCGAGGACGCGCAGATCCGGGTAGAGCTGGGCGCGGACGGCACGGGAATCGGCCTGCACCTCGATCTGGCGGAGCACGGTATCGAACGGGAAGCCCTCCGGCACGCCCATCCAGGGGAAGCCGATGACATCTTCCGCGTACAGGGTGGCCTTGCCTGCGAGCGCATGCCCCTCCGGGATCGCGACGTCGAGCGGCTCGTCCAGCAGCGGCACCACCGTGAGTCCCAGCCGGGCGAAGACTTCGGGGCCGTCGACGCTGTGTGCCAGGACAATGTCGTAATCGGCGGTGAGGCCGGCGAAGCCTGCGACGTTCGGGTCTTCGAAGTGCGCCTCGAAGCGAAGGCCGTCAATGGCCTTGACCCGGTGCAGCAGTCCCGGCAGGAACATTTCGGCGGCACTGGGGAAGAATGCCGCCTTGACCTGCGTCTGCCAGCCAAGCCGGTAGGTGTCAACCGTGGCCTCCGCCCTCGCCATCGCGGTGGCGACCTCGGCTGCGGCTCCGGCCATCGCGAGGCCCGCCTCCGTGAGCCGGACTCCCCTGCCGGATTTCTCCACCAGGACGACGCCGAGTTCCTCCTGGAGCGTCTTGAGTTGCTGCGAGACGGCGGAGGGCGTCACGTTCATGGCCTCGGCGGTGGCGCCGACGGTGCCGCGGTCGGCCAGCTCCCGGAGAATCCGCAGTCTCTTGAAATCCATGCACCGAGGCTACAGTGCCTGGCCTCCAGTGCTGGACAGCCGGCTCGGGGCGGACGTACCGTCAAAGCAGCGGCAACCCCGGCTCTAAAACTCGCCCTGGAAACCCGCCTTTGGAAACCCTGCCTTCTGGACAGAAAGGTTCCGCTATGGACTGGATCATTTGGCTCATCGTCATCGTGGTGATTGTCGCCATCGTCTGGTGGCTGCTGAACCGCAACAACGCCCGTGCCGGATCGGGATCAGCCGGCGCCGGGACCGTCCCTGCGCACGCTTCCTCCCCTTCACCCCCGCACGAGGACAGCGGCGACGCCAGCCACCGCGGGGCGGCGGCCGGCGGCGGGGCGGCCGGC
>NZ_MQTQ01000094.1:0-426 GCF_020532805.1 Arthrobacter sp. SO5
TACAGCGGTGGTGGAGATCGTGATCGTAAGCCGTACGGTGACCGTGCCCCGCGTGAAGGCGGCGGCGAGCGTCGTAGCTACAGCGGTGGCGGGGACCGTAAGCCGCCCTACAGCGGTGGTGGAGATCGTAAGCCGCCCTACAGCGGTGGCGGCGACCGTGATTCTAGGCCGTATGGTGACCGTCCGGCGCGCGAAGGCGGCGGCGAGCGTCGTAGCTACAGCGGTGGCGGCGATCGTAAACCGCCCTACAGCGGTGGCGGCGACCGTGATCGTAAGCCGTACGGGGACCGTCCGGCGCGCGATGGTGAGCGCAAACCATTCAGCGGTGGCGGGGACCGTAAGCCGCCGTACAGCGGTGGTGGAGATCGTGATCGTAAGCCGTACGGTGACCGTGCCCCGCGTGAAGGCGGCGGCGAGCGTCGTAGC
>NZ_MQTQ01000094.1:436-13539 GCF_020532805.1 Arthrobacter sp. SO5
AACAAGGCCGCCGGGCCGAACAGAACCAGCACGGACAGGACCCCCGGCCAGCTGCCGCCAGCCGGCCACCCTCACCGGGGGAACTTCCGGCCCACGTCGCCGCGCGAACGAGCCCGCACCGTCGTCGGATGGCGGTGGCCGGAGTCTTCTTGTGAGACGTGCCACCGGCAGGGCCTAATGGCCCCGGACCATTAGCCGCTCGCTGAGGACTCGCCTAGAATTGATGCAGATGTACGGACTTCGAAGCGCTTGATTTCGGGTTGCGTAGGAACGAAACACGGAATAGAGCGGCTGCGATTGCGCCAGTGGTCAGCTCACAACAGGAGGAATCCAGCATGGCTGAGCACAACGACGGTAACCGCAGCGGCAAGGACCGCGGCAACTCTGACGGCGGACGCAGCTCGGGCGGCGGAGGATTCCGTGGCACCAACAACTCCGGCGGCGACCCCCGAGGCTTTCGTGCCAGGGACGACCGGGGTTCGGAAGGTTCGCGAACTTCCTCCGGTGATCGTAAGCCCTACGGTGACCGTGCCCCGCGTGAAGGCGGCGGCGAGCGTCGTAGCTACAGCGGTGGCGGGGACCGTAAGCCGCCCTACAGCGGTGGTGGAGATCGTGATCGTAAGCCGTACGGTGACCGTGCCCCGCGTGAAGGCGGCGGCGAGCGTCGTAGCTACAGTGGTGGCGGCGACCGTAAGCCGCCCTACGGCGGTGCGGAGAACCGGAAGCCGTTCGGCAGCCGTGATGACCGTCCGGCCCGCAGTTTTGACCGTGATGACCGTCCGGCCCGCGGCTTTGATCGCGGGGAATCGGGCCCGCGCCAGTTCGGCCGCGACCGCGCCGAAGACCGCCCGGTCCGCGTACCGAACGCGCGGGACCTCCGCAGCGCCAACCGTCCCGACCGCGAGCGTTCACCGCAGATCCATGACGATGTCACCGGCAAGGAACTCGACCGCGCCACGCAGCACCAGATCAAGACCCTCGAGGAGAACAGCGCCGAATGGGTTGCACGCCACCTGGTGATGGCCGGTCGGCTCATCGACGACGAGCCGGAACTTGCCTTCCAGCATGCCCTCGCGGCCAGCCGCCGCGGCGGACGACTCGGGGCAGTCCGCGAAGCCGTCGGCCTGACAGCCTATGCCGCCGGACACTACGGCGAAGCCCTGCGGGAGTTCCGCACCTACCGGCGGATCAGTGGTTCCAACATGCACCTGCCCGTCATGGCCGACTGCGAGCGTGGCCTGGGCCGCCCGGACCGTGCCCTCGACATGGCCCGCTCCGAAGAAGCCAAGGATCTCGACGCCCCCGGCAAGGCAGAGCTCGCCATCGTGGCTGCCGGCGCCCGTACAGATCTGGGCCAGCTCGACGCCGCCGTGTCTGAGCTGGAAATCGCACAGCTCGACATCAACCGGGCCTTCTCCTACAGCCCCCGGCTCTTCCGCGCCTATGCCGCCGCCCTGGCCGCAGTGGGCCGCGCGGTCGAAGCGGAGAAGTGGGAGCGTCAGGCAGGCGTCGCCGAAAACGCCCTCGGCCTCGATGTTTCAGACGATCCGGACATCATCGACCTCGGCTGGGACGAGGAAGAGGAAGCCCGGGAGGAACAGCAGCAGCGCCGCCTCCTGGCCGACCAGTCGGCCCAGCAGTCCGCTGCTGACACCGACGAGAAGGCCCCGCGTGCCGCCAGCGCCGAAGCCGTCGCCGGGCTCCGGGAAACGCCCGAAGCCGGGGAAGGCCAGAACGGTCACGACGCGGAGTCCGACGACGCCGAATCCGACTTCTGGGAGTCCGACGATAGCGAGTCGGATGAGGACTCCGTCGAGAAGGACGTACTGGACCGCTCGGAAGTGCTCTCAGGACACGACTCAGGGGACGACACAGGGGAGACCGGCCCCGCCGACTCTTTCGAGCCCTCCCAGGACGAGCCCTCCCACGACGAGCTCTCCCACGACGCGGACTCCGGCCAGCCGGAACGCGCCGGGGACTAGCGGAGGACTGGCCGAGCATGCCCGGACCTGTCCTGATTTCGGCGTTCGACGCCCTGCTCGCGGACCTCGACGGCGTCGTCTACGCGGGCCCGCACGCCATTCCCGGCGCCGTGGAATCGCTGCGCCGGCTCGCGGAATTCGGCGTCGGACTGGGCTACGTCACCAACAACGCATCCCGGACGCCAGCCGAGGTCGCGCAGCACCTGCGCGACCTCGGGGCGCCGGCTGAGGACCATCAGGTGGTCAGCTCCCCGCAGGCCGCCGGGGAACTGCTGGCCTCCCTCCTGCCCGCAGGCTCCCGCGTGCTGATCACGGGCGGCGACGCCCTGGCGCGCGAAATAGAGCTGGCCGGGCTGGTCCCCGTGGGCAGCGAAGCGGAGAACCCGGTCGCCGTCGTGCAGGGGTTCCACCCCGACCTCGGCTGGAAGGACCTCGCCGAAGCCTCCTATGCTGTCGCCGGGGGTGCCCTCTGGGTGGCCACCAATACGGACATGTCCATTCCGCAGGCGCGCGGAATCGCTCCCGGCAACGGCACGCTGGTCGCCGCCGTAGCCGCGGCAACCGGCCAGCGGCCGCTCGTCGCGGGCAAACCGGAGGCACCCCTGTTCCACTCCGCCGCCAAGCGGCTGGCAGCGGACCGGCCGCTGGTCGTCGGGGACCGACTCGACACCGACATCCTGGGCGGCAACAACGCCGGATTCGCCACGGTGGCGGTGCTGACCGGCGTCGACACACGCGAATCGATCCTGGCCGCCCGCTCCATGGAACGTCCCCGCTACCTCATCAGCGACCTCACGGACCTCTACCGGCCCTACCCGGCGGTGAAGCTCGACGCCGGACGGTACCGCTGCGGCGCCGCCTCCGCCGTCGCGGACGGTCCAACTGTCCGGATCAGCGGCGATCCTGCCGACCTCGACTCGTGGCGTGCCGCCTGCGCGGCCTGGTGGGCCGCCCATCCGGACGCCCCCACAGCCCTCGCACCGGTGATCGACTGGCTGGATCACTAGACTGGAACCCATGACCGAGTTGAACCCCGCGAAGAACCATGCCAGTGATACTGACGTGGAAACCCCGGATTCCGGGATTGACTGGCCGGCATTGCCGGGCAGTGCCGCAGCCCAGGATCCCGACGTCGGCGGCCAGGATCCCGCCGTCGGGGCCCTGATGGACCGGCTCGGCGCGCTGCCGGACCTTCCGGTCGCCGATCACGGCGAGGTCTACGCCGGCCTGCACGAGGAACTGATGGGCGCGTTGAACCACGACGTCACACGAGGCACCGCAGGACACGTTGCGGCGGGAGGATCCGCCGAATGAGCCGGCTCGACCAGGCCCTAGTCGGCCGCGGGCTGGCGAGGTCCCGAACGCATGCGGCACGCCTCATCGCCGAAGGCAAAGTCAGATCGGGCGGCGACGTGCTGGCCAAGGCCTCCCTCCAGATCGGGGACGACACGGCCCTGGACGTCGCGGCCACCGGGGAAGACAGCTATGTCAGCCGCGCGGGGCACAAGCTCGCCGGCGCCCTGGATGCCTTTCCCGCCATCGAGGTCCGGGGCAAGCGCTGCCTGGATGCCGGCGCCTCCACCGGCGGGTTCACCGAGGTCCTGCTCCGGCGCGGCGCCGCGCATGTGGTGGCGGTCGACGTCGGCCATGACCAGCTGGTCCCGGTGATCCGCAACGATCCCCGCGTCGCCGTCCACGAGGGCCTCAACGTCCGCTACATGTCGCCGGATGAGATCGGCGGACCGGTGGCTCTGACCGTGGCGGACCTGTCCTTCATCTCGCTGACCCTGGTGCTGGCACCCCTGGCCGCCTGCACCGAGCGGGGCGGCGACCTGGTCCTGATGGTCAAGCCGCAGTTCGAGATCGGCAAGGACCGGCTGGGCCGCTCCGGCGTCGTGACCTCGGAGCGGGAGCGCCGCCTGGCCGTGGCCAAGGTGGCGGCCGAAGCGCTGGACTCCGGCCTGGAACTGGAAGGCCTCGCCAGCAGCCCGCTTCCCGGCCAGGACGGAAACGTGGAGTACTTCCTGTGGACAAAGCGCGGGATTGGCACAGACCTGCCTAAGATCGAAGAGCGGGACGCAGCCGTTGCTGCGCTACTCGGAACGATCTGGCCCAAGCACTAAAGCACTAGAAGGCGGAACCCGATGAGCAGGCGTGTCCTCATCCTTGCCCACACAGGCCGTGAGGAATCCCTCAAGGCTGCCTGGGAGGCGTGCGCCCTACTCCATGCCTCCGGCCTCATCACGGTGATGCAGAAATCCGAGCTCGGCGACATGGTCCGCTTCTTCGGGCGCCTGGACCAGCCCGTCGAAGTCCTGCATGACCACGTCAAGCTGCCCGACGTCGAACTCGTCATGGTGCTCGGCGGCGACGGCACCATCCTGCGCGCCGCGGAACTCGTGCGCGAGGTCGATGTGCCGCTGCTCGGCGTCAACCTGGGCCACGTCGGATTTCTCGCTGAAAGCGAGCGGGCCGACCTCGCCCAAACGGTCGAGTGGATCGCCAGCCGCGACTACACCGTCGAAGAGCGGATGACCATCGACGTCCAGGTCTGGGTCAAGGGACAGAAGATCTGGCATACCTGGGCGCTCAACGAGGCTGCGATCGAAAAGGGCAACCGGGAACGGATGCTCGAAGTTGTCACAGAGGTCGACGAACGCCCCCTGACGTCCTTCGGCTGCGACGGCGTGGTCCTCGCCACGCCCACCGGCTCCACGGCCTACGCGTTTTCCGCCGGCGGCCCCGTCGTGTGGCCCGAGGTCGAGGCGCTCCTGATTGTGCCGATCAGCGCCCACGCGCTCTTCGCGAAGCCGCTGGTGGTCTCGCCCCGTTCACGGCTCGCCGTCGAGATCCTAAACCGCACTGACGCCCAGGGCGTGCTCTGGTGCGACGGCCGCCGGTCGGTGGATCTACCGCCGGGGGCCCGAGTGGAAGTCACCCGCTCGGCTACGCCCGTCCGGCTGGCCCGGACACACCAGACGCCCTTCTCCGGCCGCCTGGTCCGCAAATTCGAGCTGCCCATCCAGGGCTGGCGCGGGCCCATGCCGGAGGCCCAAACCATCCACACCGGCCCCGTGCCGGTGATCCGCACCCTCAGGCAGGCCGCGTCGCTCCCGGCGCCCCGGCATGTTGGCCCGGAAACCGGTCTGCCCGCCCTCCCGGATGCCACCATCGATCCCCCCGCCGATCCCACGACCGTGAAGTGACCCATGCTTGAAGAACTGAGAATCCGCGACCTCGGCGTCATCACCGACGCCACGCTGCCGCTCGGCCCGGGACTGAGCGTCGTGACAGGTGAAACCGGTGCCGGCAAAACGATGGTGGTCACCGCCGTCGGGCTGCTGCTCGGTGCGCGGTCAGACGCCGGAGCCGTCCGCAGCGGCGCGAAGAGCGCCTCGGCTGAGGCCACCGTGAAGCTCGACGCCGGCCACCCGGCGGTGGAGCGGGCCCGGGAGGCCGGTGCCGAAGTCGAGGAGGCCGACGGCGGCGCAGAGTTGCTGCTCGCCCGCAGCGTCGGCGCCGACGGCCGGAGCCGGGCGTACGTCGGCGGACGCGCCGCGCCGGTCGGGGTACTCGCCGAGATCGGCGAAACGCTGGTGGTGGTCCACGGCCAGTCCGGCCAGATCCGGCTCAAAAGCCCGGTCGCGCAGCGCGGCGCACTGGACAAATTCGCGGGGGAGAGCCTCGCCGGGACCCTGGCCGGCTACCAGGAGCTGCACGGGCACTGGAAATCCATCCAGACCGAACTGGACGGGCTTCGCAGCGCCGCCCGGGAACGGCTCCGGGAAGCCGAATCCCTGGAGGCGGCCCTCGCCGAGATCGACGCCGTGGACCCGCAGCCCGGGGAAGACGAATCGCTCAAGGCCGAGGCCGTCAAGCTCGCCAATGTCGAGGAACTCCGGATCGCTGCCACGACAGCCCACCAGGCCATCATCGCCGAGGACTTTGGCGAGGACGCTGACGCCACGGCCCTCGTCGATGCCGCCAAACGCACCCTGGAACACGTCGCCGAACATGACGAGGAACTCGGAGCCGCGGCCGCCCGCCTAGCCGAGGTCGGCTTCCTGCTCAACGACATCGCCTCCGACCTCGCCAGCTATCAGGCCGCCCTGGACACGGAGGGCCCCGAACGGCTCGCCGAGATCGAGGACCGCCGCGGCACGCTGGCAAAGCTTGTGCGCAAGTACGCGCCGAGCATTGACGAGGTGCTGGTCTGGGCTGAGGAGGCCCGGGCACGGTTTCTGGAACTGCAGGACGACTCGACCCGGATCGAGGCACTGGACGTTGAAGTCACCCGCACCGAGGCGGAGCTCACCAAGCAGGCCGCCGCGATCAGCAAGCTGCGCAAGAAGGCCGCCAAGGAGCTCTCCGCCCGCGTCAGCGCGGAACTCAAGGCCTTGGCGATGGCCGACGCCACCCTGGTCATCAACGTCGAGTCCGGCGGGCAGCTGGGACCCTTTGGCGCCGACGAGATTTCGTTCCTGCTGCAGCCGCACTCCGGCGCCCCGGCACGACCGCTGGGCAAAGGCGCCTCAGGCGGCGAACTTTCCCGGGTGATGCTGGCCATTGAAGTGGTGCTCGCCGCCGTCGACCCCGTCCCGACATTCGTCTTTGACGAGGTCGACGCCGGCGTCGGTGGCCGGGCCGCCGTCGAGATCGGCCGGCGCCTGGCGATGCTCGCCCGGCACGTCCAGGTCCTCGTCGTCACCCACCTGCCCCAGGTGGCTGCCTTCGCTGACCAGCACATCAGGGTCACCAAGACCTCCGTGCGGGGCGCTGACGGGGCCACGGCGACAGGCTTCACCTCCAGTGACGTCCGGCTGCTCGATGAGGCGGAGCGCGTCCGGGAGCTGGCCCGGATGCTGGCCGGCCAGGAGGACTCCGAATCGGCCCGGGCGCACGCGCAGGAGCTTCTTGCCGACGCCAGGCTCCTGCCGCAACAGGCCTAGGCGCCCGGTACGGCTGGCCCGTACCGGCATGGCGATCCCAGCGGCTTGCCGCAACCAGACCCGTGAAACCCTCAATTGATGATAGGCTCGAACTCCGTGGTGCAGCGATCAAATTCCCGTGTAAATTCCCGGTTTCCGGGCTCGTCCAAGACGACCAAACACATCTTCGTCACCGGTGGTGTGGCGTCCTCGCTCGGTAAGGGACTGACGGCTTCGAGCCTCGGTCACCTGCTGCGGGCACGCGGCTTGTCTGTAACAATGCAAAAGCTCGATCCTTACCTGAATGTGGATCCGGGCACGATGAACCCCTTCCAGCACGGCGAAGTCTTCGTGACTGACGACGGCGCCGAAACGGACCTCGACATCGGCCACTACGAGCGCTTCCTCGATGAAAACCTCGAAGGCTCGGCCAATGTCACGACCGGCCAGGTCTACTCCACGGTCATCGCCAAGGAACGCCGCGGCGAGTACCTGGGCGACACCGTCCAGGTCATCCCGCACATCACCGATGAGATCAAGCGGCGCATGCGGCTTCCCGCCGAGGGCAAGCACGCTCCCGACGTGATCATCACCGAAATCGGCGGCACCGTCGGCGACATCGAGTCGCAGCCGTTCCTCGAATCCGCCCGCCAGGTCCGCCAGGACATCGGCCGCGGAAATGTGTTCTTCCTGCATGTCTCCCTCGTGCCGTACATCGGCCCGTCGCAGGAACTAAAGACCAAGCCGACGCAGCACTCGGTTGCCGCGTTGCGTTCCATCGGCATCCAGCCCGAGGCGATCGTGATCCGCTCGGACCGCGAGGTCCCGCAGGCCATGTTCGACAAGATCGGCCGCATGTGCGACGTCGACATCGACGCCGTCATCGGCTGCCCGGATGCGCCGAGCATCTACGACATCCCCAAGACGCTCCACTCACAGGGCCTGGATTCCTACATCGTCCGCGCCCTGGACCTGCCCTTCAAGGACGTCGACTGGACCAGCTGGGACAAGCTCCTCGACGCGGTCCACAACCCCAAGCACGAAGTTGAAATCGCCCTGGTCGGGAAGTACATCGACCTGCCGGATGCCTACCTCTCCGTGACCGAGGCCCTGCGTGCCGGCGGCTTCGCCAACGACACCAAGGTCAAGATCCGCTGGGTTCCCTCGGACGAATGCGAAACCCACGACGGCGCCGTCCAGGCCCTCGCCGGCGTCGACGCCATCTGTGTCCCGGGCGGCTTCGGCATCCGCGGCCTCGAAGGCAAGCTCGGCGCGCTGAAGTATGCGCGGGAAACCGCGCTGCCTGTCCTGGGCCTGTGCCTGGGCCTGCAGTGCATGGTCATCGAGTACGCCCGCAACGTGGTCGGCCTGGAAGGCGCGTCCTCGTCCGAGTTCGAGCCGGATTCCAAGTACCCGGTCATTGCCACGATGGAAGAGCAGCTGGACTTCGTTGACGGCAAGGGAGACCTCGGCGGCACCATGCGCCTGGGACTGTACGAGGCCAAGCTGGATGAGGGTTCCGTCATCGCCGAGACGTACGGCACCACCACGGTCAGCGAACGCCACCGCCACCGCTATGAGGTCAACAACAAGTACCGTGACCAGATCGCCGCCAAGGGTCTGGTGTTCTCCGGAACGTCGCCCGACGGCAAGCTGGTGGAGTACGTGGAACTTCCTCGCGAAGTCCACCCGTACTACGTGGCCACGCAGGCTCACCCGGAGCTCAGTTCACGGCCCACCAGGCCGCACGCTCTCTTCACCGGGCTGGTAAAGGCCGCCCTGGAGCACCAGAAGGGCGCTGACCTCACGGCCGCCACGGCCGGCACAGCCAGTTCAGGGACCGCCAGTTCAGGGACGGCCAAGGCTGCTCCGGCCGCTGCCAAGTCCCCGACTGTAGCGTCAAAGTAACGAGTAACTGAATCAAAGGACGGCGCGATGCCCGGTAGTTCCGAGACCCCCCATGCTGCACGGCAGGTTTCGGATGCGCCGAGCCCGCGCCGTCTTTTGTCGTCCCGGACCGTCTACGAAGGCCGGATCTGGGACGTTGTCAGCGACAGCTTCCAGCTCAGCGACGGAACCGGCCCGCTGGTCCGCGACTACATCGCCCACCCCGGCGCCGTTGCTGTTCTCCCGATGAACGACGCCGGCGAGGTGCTGCTGATCAAGCAGTACCGGCACCCCGTCGGCATGGATCTTTGGGAGATCCCGGCGGGGCTGCTCGACGTCGAAGGCGAGGACTTCGTCGTCGGCGCGGCACGCGAGCTCGCCGAAGAGGCAGATCTCATCGCCGGAGAGTGGAATGTGCTGGCCGACTTCTTCAATTCCCCAGGCTCCTCCAGTGAAGCGATCCGCATTTACCTGGCCCGTGACCTGAGCGACGTGCCCGGCCACGAACGCCACGTACGCACGGACGAGGAAGCCGAAATCGAGCTGCACTGGATGCCGCTCGGCACCGCCGTGGCGGCGGTGCTGGCGGGACGTCTCCACAACCCGTCCGCCGTCGTCGGGATCCTGGCCGCCGCGGCCGCCCGCGCGGAGAATTTTCGGGGGCTCCGGCCGGCCGACGCGCCGTGGCCCGCGCACCCCAGCCAGCGCTGATGACGGACACGCTGACCGCCGGACCGCCGGCAACGGAGCCGCCGGCACCTGCGCAGAACCCCGCCCCCGTCAGGCCGCCCACCGCGATTGACCGCGCCATGACGGACTACCTGCAGCACATGGGCGTCGAGCGGGGACTCGCGGCCAACACCCTCTCCGCTTACCGGCGGGACTTGGCCCGCTACGCCAAACACCTGGACCGGGCCGGCCGCCAGCGCCCGGTGGAGATCACCCGGCACGACGTCACCGCCTTCGTCCAGGCCCTGGCGGACGGATCCGACGGCGGCTCGGCGCTCGGCATCCGCTCGGCGGCCAGGACCGTCGTGGCCGTGCGTGGTCTGCACAAGTTCTGGGCGCTCGAAGGCCTCACGCCCACCGACCCAGCCAGCGATGTGCACCCGCCGATGCCGGGCAAACGGCTGCCCAAAGCCATCAGTGTCGAGGAGGTCACCCGGATTCTGGAGGCGGCGGGCGCCGACACGGCGACGGGACTGCGCGACCGTGCCCTGCTGGAGTTCCTGTATTCCACCGGGGCCCGCATCAGCGAAGCCGTGGGGCTCGACGTCGACGACATTTCCCTGGAGCCGTCCGAGCCGGTCGAGTCGGCCGAGTCGGCCGAGTCGGCCGAGTCGGCCGAGTCGCCCGGCGGGGCGGGCGGGACGGCGGGCCCGGCGATTGTCCGGTTGTTCGGCAAGGGCTCCAAGGAACGGCTGGTCCCGCTGGGATCTTTTGGCGTTCGCGCCCTCGACGCATACCTGGTCCGTGGCCGTCCGCTCCTCGCCGCCAAGGGCAAGGGCACTCCGGCGCTGTTCCTGAACGCGCGCGGCGGACGGATCAGCCGGCAGAGCGCCTGGACCATCCTCAAAACCGCCGCGGAAAAAGCCAACATCACCAAGGCCGTCTCGCCGCACACCCTGCGGCACTCCTTCGCCACGCACCTGCTCGAAGGCGGGGCGGACGTCCGGGTGGTCCAGGAACTTCTGGGCCACGCTTCGGTCACCACGACGCAGGTCTACACCCTCGTCACGGCGGACACCCTGCGCGAGATCTACGCCGCAGCGCACCCGAGGGCGCTGGGCTAAGGCGGCCGTTTCGACGGCGGTGACGGCGCTGAGTCGGCCTCTGGCCATCAATAATTGTCAGTGCTCGTTTATATGCTTGGGCTATGAAACGCGGAGCTACATTCAGCGCGGAGATCAGGGCGGCAGTGGCGGCCGTTGCCGCGTCCGCTGCTGCCCTTTCGGCCTCAAGCGAGGCAGGCTTGGATGGTGCTGATCCGTTGCGGGATTTGGCGGATGCCTGTTTGAACGGGCTTGCCGGGGTGGCCCGGCTGGAGGCCGGGGTGGCGGCGTTGAAGGTGCGGCTGGCTGCGGATTATGTGCGTGCGGCCACGGCGCTGGCGTCCCCGGCGGCGTCTCCGCAGGAATGTACCGTCCGGGAGATGGCGGTGGTGGCCGAGGTCGCGTGTGTCCTGACGGTCAGCGAACGGACCGCGGGTGCTTTCCTGTCCGATTGCCAGACACTTTCGATGGCGCTGCCGCTGACCCTGGGAGCCCTGCAGGCCGGGACCGTCTCGTGGCAGCATGCCCGGATCATGGTCGACGAAACCAACAACCTGGACCGGGCCGGGGCGGCCGCACTCGAGGCGCACTTCCTGGACCCGGCCGCACCCGACCCGGCCCGTGGCTGCCCGGCCGGGGAGCTGGTGCCGGGCCGGTTCCGTGCCAAGGCCCGCACGTGGCGGGAACGCCACCACCCGGCCAGCATCGAGACACGCCACACCAGGTGCGCCGCGGACCGGCGGGTCGAGTTCGTTCCGGACCGGGACGGCATGGCCTGGCTCAACGCCTACCTCCCGGCCGATGCCGCAGCGGGGATCTGGGAGCGGACCACCGCCGCGGCCCGGGCGCTGCAGGGTCCGGAGGAGGCCCGGACACTGACCCAGCTCCGCGCCGACGTCGCCGCGACCTGGCTCCTGACCGGCAACGGGACCGCGGCCGGTACAAGAGTCGGGACCCCGGGACGGATCGCCGGCGGGTTGGCCGGCGGGTTGGCCGGCGGCGGGACGGGGATGGCTGGCCTGGCCGGGGGTGTGCCGTCGCCGCGGGCGCAGGTCCTGGTCACCGTCCCGGTAATGTCCCTGCTGGGCGTCACCGATGAACCGGCGATGCTGGACGGGTACGGGCCGATCCCGCCGTCCATGGCCCGACGCCTGATCGCCGAGGGCGCCGACTCGTTCTACCGGGTCCTGACCGACCCCCGCGACGGGGCACCCTTGGAGATCGGGCGGAGCAGTTACCGGCTGACGAAGGCACAGCGGCAATGGCTCCGGCTCCGCGACGGCAAATGCCCTTTCCCCGGCTGCAACAACCCCACGCTGGACAACGAGGCCGACCACCTCCTGGCGTGGGCTGAAGGCGGCACCACCGGGATCGCCAACCTGGGACAGCCCTGCCCCAAACACCACCGCCTGAAACACGGCTCCGCCTGGACACCGGCCGGGGCCAGCAAAGACGACCCGCCGGGGTGGACTTCGCCGTCGGGACGGTACTACCCCAGCGAACACCAGGACTGGGAACCACCCCACTGGCCGCTCGACGTCCCGGCCACGGACGAAGGCGCGGACGATGGACTGCCCGCGGATCCCGGTCGTGATCCCGAGCTGGGCATGCCCTCGGACCCCTTCCCGGGCTGGCACCAATTCACCGCCGCAGAAGTGGACGACTCAGGCTGGCCGGCCACCGTCGAGGACTCGTTCCCGGAGGATCTCCTGCTTCAATGTGCCTGATCGCTGCTTAGGACAAGATCCAGTCCAGAATCGGGCCTACCAGCCGCAAGGATCTTCCCCGGCCCGCAGCGGGGGACGGTCCACAGGCGAAGTTGCATGTTGCGTTGGCCTTGCAACATGATTCCTAAAACCTCATTGGCGTCCACTGGGGGTTTCGTGTTCGGTTTCCTGATCTGCCCATGCGATAGAGAATGTCCCGTATGAACAACGACCCGTGGGGCTGCCCGGAACGTGCCGCGGCTCCTGACGGCTGGATCCTGGCCACAGAAAGCGGGTGGGGCGCCCTGGTCGTCTGGGTAGCCGGGCCGGGCAACTTTGTCCGCGTCCCCATTGCTGACCACGAGCGTCACGGCAACGTCGTCTACAGGCGGGCGGACGGCAGCGAACGAAGTCAGTCCTTCTTGTTGACCAAGGCCGACCTGCAATCTATTGACGACGACATCGAAACTTACCTCGCGGCTGCCGAGCTTCCTCCCCGGCCCCGCGGCTATGACTGGTTCATCCGTCGTCCCTCGTGCATCCCCGTTGGAGAGGATGAGTTCTGGGGTGCGGTGTGGGCCGCTGCCACTGCGGCGTTGTCCGCTGACGACACGGTGCACCCTTTGACGGTGAAAGGCCCCGCAAGAGCGGCCTTGGCCCGAATGTATTCCGGCTGAGATGGTTCCCTATCTCACCATGCGGGCGTCGACAATCTTCGGAGCCGGGTCGGTCTGCTCCGCACCATCGAATTCGAACCCGTTGCGACGATAGAACGCCACCGCCCGGGGATTGTCCTTCGCAACCCACAGCATGGCGGGACCATCACCC
>NZ_MQTQ01000094.1:13574-20757 GCF_020532805.1 Arthrobacter sp. SO5
GATGATCTCGCGGGAGTTCCTGGCCTTCCGGGCCGAAGCTGGGGCCGAAGAACGCGAAGCCGATGATCCGCCCGCTGCTCTCCGCGATTCGGAGGCTCCATGTCTCAAGTGCGTTCCCGAGGAGGCGATTCCACATCTGGTGACGGCCCCGGACGTGCTCGGCGGTGAAAAAGTCCTCCGGGAGCAGGTGGGAGTAAGCCTCCCGCCAGGTGGCCACGTGCAATTCAGCGATGTGTGGTGCGTCGGGGAGCGCCGGCTCGCGCAGCGTGAATGGCATCACCACATCCTGCCAGAATCCCCGCTTCTGTGATTTTCTTGCTGCCTGTGTAAGAAAGAACTCTTCACGGGACACTTAGTCATCAGGAAGAAGTCATCCGATGTTCGGGGGGAAAACACCATGCTGGCCGCCAAAGAGCAAGCCTTCATTGACCTGCACACTCAGCATTCCGCACGGGTCTATGGCTACATTGCCTGCCGGATCAATGACCGCCACCGCGCCGAGGAACTGGCGGCGGACGTCTTCAGAATTGCCTGGCAGAAGCAACTGGTGGAGCCACCCGGCATCGGCTGGCTGCTGGCTACCGCCCGGAACGTGATCGGCAATGAGTACAAGGGACGACGCCGCCGCCAGGAACTTGTCGAACGGCTGAAAGACGAGGCCCCCAGCCAGGTCCCCGCAGCAGACACTGAAGAGCGGGCCGCCGTGGCAGGGGTGCTGGTGCAGCTTAGGGAGAGGGACCGCGAGGTCCTAATGCTCAGCTACTGGGACGAGCTGACCACCATTGAACTGGCCCAGACGCTGGGATGTTCCCCTTCGGCCGCTGCGGTCCGGCTGCACCGGGCACGCCGCGCGTTCGCGAAAGCTGCACCCTCCCATCTCATGAACGAACGGAAGGACTAGCCATGGACCGCATCGAACGGCTCATGAAGGATGCCAAGCCGCGCGTCGGAGGGCCAAGCGCAGTGCCGGGACGCGATTCTGCCCGCTCGATCGTCTATTCCACGGATCCAAACGTCGTCCGCTCGACAGGGCGCACTCCGGCGCGGCGCACGCCGGTGTGGACCGCCGTCGCAACCGCCCTTGCCGCCGCAGCCGTCGTCGGTGCGGTGATTCTCGGCGGTAACCTGATTCCGCAACCGGCGCCCGGCCCGGCCCAGACCGGCAGCCCGACGCCGGCGGATACCGCCAGCTCCGCGCCGGCCTCCCCAAGCCCGTCCGCTGCAGCTCCCACGGCGTCTCCCATGCAAACGAGTGCTGCCGCCTTGAGCACCGGCGGGGTCGCCTGCACCCTGGCCAACATTGACCAGCAGCGCAATGACCAGCAGCGGGCGATCACGCCAATTCCCCCCGCCGAACAGGGCTACTATACGGTGCTGGGCTGCGCCGGCGGATGGCTCGCCTACTCCATCTCCGGTGACGGGATCCGGGCACTCCAGCTCGACGGCGGCAACGCCTGGTTCAAGATCGCCAAACTGCAGAACGGCCGATTCCTCTGCGATGTCCGGCAAGAGTGGGCCTACGTCTACAACTGGGAGTTCCAAGCGACGAACAACCAGGGCCTCACGCCGCAGCAGGCCATGGACAAGGAATTCGCGCAGAAGGGGATACCGGTCGAACTGCGTCCGCAGCTCGTGGGCGACGGACCGGCCGCCGGATAGCTGCGGCACCCCGCGCCGGATATAGGGTTGGATTCATGGCATCCGCTCCGGTCACCCTCTGCTTCCTGCTCCGTGACTCGGGCGCAACTACCGAGGTTCTGCTGGGATTAAAGAGGACCGGCTTCGGCACGGGAAAGATCGTGGGCATCGGCGGCCACATCGAGGTGGGGGAGAGCGACGCCGAGGCCGTGGTCCGGGAGGTGTGGGAAGAAACCGGAGTCGTCGTCGTCCAGGATGACCTCGCCGACGCCGGAGTAGTGGAGTTCATCTTCCCCAGCCGGCCCGACTGGAACATGTACTGCCGCCTCTTCACGACCCGGCGCTGGCAGGGCGAACCGGCCGAGAGCGCGGAAATCGTACCGGAATGGTTCGACGTCGGATTCCTGCCCCTGCACCTGATGTGGCAGGACGCGGCCCACTGGCTGCCGCCCGCGCTGGCCGGGGAGGTGCTGGACATCGTGGTAGTCCTCAACGAGGACAACGAGACCGTGGCGTCGGTCACCAACCCTTCCCCGCCGCGGTAACCTCAGGCAGGCCGGGATGGCGAAGCGGGCTTACAGCCGGCACGGACGGACACTTTTGGGGGATGGTATGAGCGGAGCAACAAGTACGATGCGGGCGACGGGCAGCAGGACACCGGCCCGGCGGAGTTCAGCGATGAAGGAACGGCGAACGCGGGTCCCGGTCATCTGCGCTGGCCCAGGGTGGCCGGCGTCGTCGCTATCGCTGCGGTTGCCGTGACAGTCGGGGTGCTGGCAGCCACCAACCTGGGTTCTCTCAACTCCGCGCCGGCGGCCAGCGCGACGGGCGGTGTTGTGGCGCCGATCGCCTCCGGGCCGATCACCGCAACACCGACGCCGGTGGTGACGCCGCTTGTTTCAGCGCCGGTGCCGCCTACGGCAGACCCGACCCCGCCCGCACCAGTACCTCCGGCGGAGCAATGGCGGACATTCACGAGTCCCGGAGGGAAAGTCACCTTCGAGTATCCGGCGGCCTGGAGCACCGCGTCGCCGCAGGGTGCTGGCGGTGACCCCGCCGTCGACGTGGACGTTTCCGACGAAGCCGGCATAGTTGTGGCGTCCCTGCACCTGGGGCCAGCCGGCGGATTCGGCGGGGCCTGCCAGGGCGCGGTTCCCTATGCGGTGCTTGATACGGCCGAAGTCGATTTGCCGTACCAGCCGTCGAAGGGATCTGTCACGCCGAGGTTTGCCTTCCGGGCCCTCCAGGAATCGGACCGCGTCACGGCGTCCTACGGACTGACCAGTACGCCGGCAGGGCAGGGCGGCACGACGTGCATGTTCTACAACATGGTCAATGGCCCCGCCGAGACGCCGACCTACACCTTCGCCGACGCCTTCCAGGTCCGTGCTGGGGACCCGGAGGAAATCCCCGGCCGCAAGGGTGCCAAGGCATTCCCCTCAATGGACGCCGCCCGGGCCTACATGGGGACCTCAGAGTATCTGAACGCCAAGCGCATGATCAGCTCGCTGAAGATCAGCGCGGGCTGACAACGCCGCAGCCGGGCCTCGGCAAAAGTACGGGCCGGTCACCTGGGAAAGGTGACCGGCCCGTACTCGTTTGTGCTGCAGGTACCGGGGCTACGCCAGGTGCCGTTCCTCAACGCCGTTGTAGGCGCTCAAGGGGCGGATCAGTGAATTCGCGTCCAGTTGCTCCATGACGTGCGCGGTCCAGCCCGTGATGCGGCTTGCCACGAAGAGGGGAGTGAACGTCGCGGTATCGAAGCCCATGAGGTGGTACGTGGGTCCGGCCGGGTAGTCGAGGTTCGGCTTGATCGCCTTGGCCTCGTCCATGGCCGTCTCCAGTCCGTTGTACAGCCCCAGCAGCTCCGGCCGGCCGTAGTGCGCGATCATCTTGTCCAGGGCAGCCTTCATGGTGGGCACCCTGGAGTCGCCGTGCTTGTAGACACGGTGGCCGAAGCCCATGACCTTCTTCTTGTGGGCCAGGGCGTCCTCCATCCAGGCCTTGGCCCGGGTGGCGGCTTCATCCAGCGACTCCTCCGGACGGATGCCGATCTCGTCAAAGGTGTGCATGACGGCCTCGTTGGCGCCGCCGTGCAGCGGGCCCTTGAGCGCTCCGATGGCGCCGGTGACGGCCGAGTGCAGGTCCGAGAGCGTCGAGGTGATCACCCGGGCCGTGAAGGTGGAGGCATTGAAGGAGTGCTCCGCGTACAGGATCATCGAGACGTTGAAGGCCTCGACGACTTCCTGGACCGGCTCCTCGCCGAAGGTCATCCAGAGGAAGTTGGCGGAGTAGCCGAGGTCGTCGCGGGGTTCGATGAGCTCCTGGCCGTGACGGCGGCGCTGGTCATAGGACACCACTGCCGGCATGGCGGCGAACAGGTCCACGGCCTTGGCCATGTTGGCCTCCCGGGAGGAGTCCTCGGCGAGGGGGTGCCGTGCGCCCATCACGGAGGCTGCCGTGCGGCAGACGTCCATCGGGTGTGAGGTGGTGGGCAGCGCGTCGATGACCTGCTTGACCACCGGATCCAGCGCCCGTCCGGCGCGTTCCTTCGCCGTGAACTCCGTGAGCTGCTCCGGGGTGGGCAGCTCGCCGTTCCACAGCAGGTAGGCGACTTGTTCGAAGCTGCACTTCGCGGCCAGCTCCTGGACGGGGTAGCCGCGGTACAGCAGCGAATTCGTGTCCGGGTTAACCTTGGACACCGCGGTGTAATCCACCACGACGCCGGCGAGGCCCTTCTTGATCTCTTCTTCAGCCATGCTGAACTCCTTCGTTCCTGTCGCCTGTTGGGCCGGCCGGGGCCGGACGTCGGTTGCGGGGGTCACTGACCGGGAATCTTGAAATTGAAGACCCCCGTGTCGAAGCGGTTGTAGGCCTCGTAGTCAACGAGATCATACAAACGTGCGCGGGTCAGCATGTTCCCGACCTGCGCCTCCTGGGTGCCATCGGCCTTAATCGATTCAAGCGTACGCTCCGCAGCACCCATGGCACTACGGAGCAGGGTCACGGGGTAGATGATCATGTTGACGCCGACGCCGGCCAGCTGCTCCACCGTGAACAGTGCGCTCTGGCCGAATTCGGTCATGTTGGCCAGGATCGGCACGTCGACGGCGTCGCGGATCGCCTGGAACTCGCTGAGGTCCTTCATGGCCTCCGGGAAGATGGCGTCCGCCCCGGCCTCCACGAGCGCTTTGGCGCGGTCCTGTGTGGCCTGCAGGCCGTCCGTGGCGCGGATGTCGGTCCTGGCCATGATCAGGAAGTTCGGGTCCCGCCGGGCGTCGGCCGCCGCCCGGATCCGCTTAGTGGCGGTGTCCAGGTCCACCACGTTCTTGCCGTCCAGGTGCCCGCAGCGCTTCGGGTTGAACTGGTCCTCGATGTGCAGGCCCGCGAGTCCGGCGTTCTCAAGTTCCTGGACCGAGCGCGCCACGTTCATCGGTTCGCCGAAGCCGGTGTCGGCGTCGACGATGCACGGCAGGTCCGTCATCCGGGCGATCTGCCCGGCGCGGGCGGCCACCTCGGTGAGGGTGGTCAGCCCGATGTCCGGCAGGCCCAGGTCATTGGCCAGGACGGCGCCGGAAATGTAGACCCCGGCGAAGCCTTTCTCCTCGATCAGCCGCGCTGAGAGCGGGTTGAACGCGCCCGGGAACTGCTGGATCGTGCCGGAGGCCAGGAGCTCACGGAAGCGGATCCGCTTCTGCTCCGGGGTGACCTTCGAGTACAGCATTAGAAGAGTCCCTGCGGTGCGGCAGCGAGGTCGATCACGCCGTCGGCGGCCTTGATGTTGAGCTGGTCCAGCTCACCGGCGGCCAGTTCTGGCAGGCGCGCTGCGGCGGCGAGGAAGCGGTCGATCTCGTCCTCGGCCACGAGGCCGGCGGCGAGGGAGCGGAACTTGTTGACATACTGTTCCCGCGCGAACGGCCGGGCCCCCAGCGGGTGCGCGTCGGCGACGGCGATCTCGTCGGTGATGACCGTGCCGTCCGCGAGCGTGATGACCACGGTGCCGCCGAAGGCCTTCTCGGCGATGTCCAGGGAGTGGTAGCGCCGGGTCCATTCCGGATCCTCGACCGTGGTGACCTTGTGCCAGAGTTCCACGGTGTCCGGGCGCGCGGCCCGTTCCGGGGCGTAGGACTCGACGTGGTGCCAGGCGCCGTCCTGAAGGGCGACCGTGAAGATGTACGGGATGGAGTGGTCCAGCGTTTCGCGGCTGGCCGTGGGACTGTACTTCTGCGGATCGTTGGCGCCGGAGCCGATCACGTAGTGGGTGTGGTGGCTGGTTTTGATCAGCACCGACTCGACGTTGGCCGGGTCCTTCAGTTCGGGGTGTTCGCCGTGGAGTTTGCGGGCGAGGTCGATCCAGGCCTGGGCCTGGTACTCGGCAGAGTGCTCCTTGGTGTAGGTGTCCATGATGGCCCGCTTGGCTTCGCCGGCCTCCGGCAGGGGCACGGTGTAGGCGGCGTCGGGGCCATCCAGCATCCACGCGATCACGCCGTCTTCACCCTCGTAGATGGGCACCGGGGAGGTCTGGCCGCGCATGGCACGGTCGGCGGACTCCACGGCCATCTTGCCCGCAAACGCCGGGGCGTGGGCCTTCCAGGTGGAGATCTCGCCCTTGCGGGACTGCCGCGTGGCGGTGGTGGTGTGCAGTGCCTGGCCGACGGACTGGAAGATGGTCTCGACGTCGAGGCCCAGCAGGGTGCCGATGCCGGCGGCGGCGGAGGGGCCGAGGTGGGCCACGTGGTCGATCTTGTGCTTGTGCAGGCAGATGGCCTTGACCAGGTTGACCTGGATCTCGTACCCGGTGGCGATGCCGCGGACCAGGTCCTGGCCGCTGGAACCGACGTGCTGCGCGACGGCGAGGATCGGCGGAATGTTGTCGCCCGGGTGGGAGTACTCGGCGGCGAGGAACGTGTCGTGGTAGTCGAGTTCACGCACTGCGACGCCGTTGGCCCAGGCCGCCCATTCGACTGCGACAGGCTCGTCAATGCCGAAGACCCTGGAGCCCTTGCCGCCCGTGGTGGGGCCGTGGGTCAGCGCCTGGGCGCGGGCTGCGACGATCGGCGCGCGGTTCAGCGAGGCAATCGCGACCGAGGCGTTGTCGATGACGCGGTTAATCACCATGTCAGTGACCTCATCAGAGACGGCGACGGGATCCGCGGCGACCTTCGCGATCTTGTAGGCGAGCTGGTCCTCGCGGGGCAGGTTTTCCTCGCTCTTGTAAACGCGGACGTGGTGTTCCTTTACCATGGTGCTCCTTAGTTAGTGAGGTACGTGCGTGGCTTTGACGTGGGAAAGGCTTCGGTGCAGGTGGACGGTGGTGGCAGCCTCGGCCAGCCGCGGGTTGCCGGCGGCGATCGCCTCGGCGATGGCGGCGTGTTCGGCGGCGGCCGCGGTGAGCCGGTCGGCGTCGTCGGCCGCCAGCCGGCGGACGCGGACCAGGTGGACGCGCAGGCTGCGCATTGCCTGGGCGAGGTAGGAGTTGGAGATCGCGGCATCGATGGCCGCGTCCAGCCGTCCCACCAGGCCGTAGTAGTCGTGGCGGGCAGGA
>NZ_MQTQ01000094.1:20794-57297 GCF_020532805.1 Arthrobacter sp. SO5
CGCGTTCGGCCGCCAGCGCCGCTGCCTTGCCTTCGAGGGTTTCGCGCAGTTCGAAGAGTTCGTCGATGTCCTCGAGCGAAATGTCGGTGACGACGACGCCGCGGCCGCCCGCCGTCGTCGTCAGGCCCTCCGCGGTCAGCCGGCTCAGGGCCTCCCGCAGCGGGGTGCGCGAGATGCCAAGCCGCTCGGACTGCTCTACTTCCGCAAGCACCGTCCCGGGCAGCAGACGCCACTCGATGATGTCCTCGCGCAGGGCCGCGTAGGCCTTGTCGCTCGCGCGCATCCTGACTCCTTCGCCCTGCTCCTTCGTTGGCTGACGCACTCCAGTGTATACACGGATGCAAAATTTGCCCAGCATATGCGGTCAATTAGCCCGCTCCTTGGTATCCGTGTATACAAGACCCTTGTGCCCGGCGCTCGCCGGGGCTACCATGAGCTCCATCACATCGTCGTGGACGGGACGCAATTTCATGGGTACCAAGAACTACCGGGACAGCTACGAACGCAGCCTCGAGAAGCCCGCCGAATTCTGGCTGGAAGCCGCCGGGAAGATCTCGTGGTCAGCCGCTCCGCAGCAGGCCATTGATGAGAGCCGGGCGCCGCTGTACGGCTGGTTCCCGGACGGCGTCCTCAACACCTCCTACAACGCGCTGGACCGGCATGTGGAGGAGGGCCGGGGCGGGCAGGACGCCCTGATCTACGACTCCGCCATGCTCGGCACGCAGCAGCGCTACACCTACGCTGAACTGACGGACCTCGTGGCCCGGTTCGCGGGGGTGCTGAGAAGCCAGGGCGTGGGCAGGGGCGACCGTGTCGTCATCTACATGCCCATGATCCCTGAAGCCGCCATCGCCATGCTGGCCACTGCCCGGCTTGGCGCCGTCCATTCGGTCGTTTTCGGCGGCTTTGCCCCCAAGGAACTTGCCGCCCGCATCCGGGACGCTGCCCCGACGGCCGTGGTCACGGCCTCCGGGGGCATCGAGCCCTCGCGCCGGATCGAGTACCTTCCCGCCGTCGAGGAAGCCCTGGGGCTGGCCGGAACGCCCGACACCCCGGTCCTGGTCAAGGCGCGGGACGGCTTCGCCTCCACGGTTGCCGGTCACGCAGGCTGGCTGGACTGGGACACCGAGATGGCCACCGCCGCACCCGCCGCGCCGGTGGACGTCAAAGCGACAGATCCGCTCTACATCCTCTACACCTCGGGAACCACCGGCTCGCCCAAGGGTGTGGTGCGGGACAACGGCGGCCACGCCGTGGCGCTCAGCTGGTCCCTGGAAAACATCTACGACGTCGGGCCCGGCGACGTCATGTGGACCGCCTCCGACGTCGGCTGGGTGGTGGGGCACTCCTACATCGTCTACGGGCCGTTGCTGGCCGGCGCCACGACCGTGCTCTACGAAGGCAAGCCCGTGGGCACCCCCGACGCCGGAGCGTTCTGGCGGGTGATCCAGGACCACAAGGTCAATGTCCTGTTCACCGCGCCCACCGCCCTGCGCGCCATCCGGAAGGCCGACCCCGAGGCGGCGCTGCTCGGGCAGTACGACATGTCCAGCCTGCGGGCCCTGTTTGCGGCCGGCGAGCGGCTGGACACCGATACCTACCACTGGGCCTCCCGGATCCTGGGCGTCCCCGTGGTGGACCACTGGTGGCAGACCGAAACAGGCTGGGCCATCTGCGCCAACCCGCGTGGCCTCGACGGGCTGCCCATCAAGGCGGGATCGCCGAGCGTGCCCATGCCCGGCTTCAAGCTCAACATCGTCGATGGCAGCGGAGAGGACGTCGAGGCCGGGACGGAAGGGAACATTGTCCTGGCCCTTCCCCTGCCGCCGGGCACGCTCACGACGCTCTGGGCGAACGACGAGCGGTACATCTCCTCCTATCTGCAGGCCTTCGAGGGGTACTACGCCACCGGCGACTCCGGCTACCGGGATGAGGACGGCTATCTCTTCGTGATGGGCCGGACCGACGACATCATCAACGTCGCCGGCCACAGGCTCTCCACCGGCGCCATGGAACAGGTGATCGGCCAGCACCCGGCAGTTGCCGAATGCGCCGTGATCGGCCTCGCAGACCCGCTCAAGGGCCAGCGTCCCAGCGGCTACGTGGTGCTCAAGTCCGGGGTCGACGTGCCCGAAGAGATCCTGGTCAGGGACCTGATCGCCCTGGTCCGGCGCGACATCGGCGCCGTGGCAGACTTCAAGCACGTCACGGTTCTCGAAGCGCTGCCCAAGACCCGCTCCGGGAAGATCCTGCGCAAGACCATGCGCCAGATCGCCGACGGCGACGACTATGTGGTGCCGTCCACCATTGAAGATGCCGGCGTGATCGACCAGCTCATCGAAACCCTCCGGCCCGGCGCCTCCGAGTGACGGTGGTCGGATGGCCGCGGCGCCGGTTCTGCGTCGAGGGAGGCGTCCGGCGTGCCCTAATTCTCCCGGTCGATCTGCAGGTAGCTGAGTCCGCTGACATCGAGCCACCATTTCGCGGGAGTCTCCACGAGACGCAGGAGAACGCCCCCGCAGGAGCTGCAACGTACAACGATTCCCGGGGCGTCGGCATAGACCGCTGCCTCCCCGAAGACCCGCACGGCGCCACAGTTCTTGCATCGTCCGATCGCTGTGATGATGTCAACGCGGAACAGCTCCCACAGCGGTCCTGCCACCGCGTTTCCGTCAAGATGAGGTATTGGATTGCCAGCGGTTCCCGCGATGTCCGGGTCCTCGGGGCGCGGGTCCTCGGCGCCAGGGGATGCGGAGCCGTTGTTGCCAGTCACCGGATTCCTCCCGTCCCGCCGAAGCGTTCGGTCTTGATCGACGCGGCCGGATAACCCGCCTGCACGAGCCATTCTGTGACGGTTTCGACAAACATTGTCTGACCACAGATGAAGATGTCGGGGGCAGGGTCCGCCGGCAGGATGTTTGCCAGCAGGGTTTCTGCGGTGAGCCGTTTCGGGGCGCTTGGCCAGCCCACTGGCACTTTGCGTGTGTAGAAGTAGTCGACAGTGAGTTTGGGGGACTCCTGGCCCAAAGTGAGCAGTTCCTCCCGATAGAACCCCGCCTCCGGCGACTTGAGCGAGTACAGCAGCCGGAACGGTGACGGATTCCCGGATTCCTCATGGGCGCGGATCATGGACATGAGCGGGACAATGCCGGATCCTCCGGCGATCAGCTGGACGGGGTTCGGGTCCGTGGGCCGCCAGACGAACCAGCCGCCGACCGGGCCCCGGATCTCCAACTGGTCTCCGAGCATCAGGTCCCTGACCAGATAGGGGGAGACCTCCCCGTTGGCCAATTCGTCGACCGTAATCTCCAGGATTTCGTCCATGCCGGCTGTAGCCACAGAGTATGACCGCACTGCCGTATAGCCGTCGTCCGCCGTGAGCCGGACATCGATATGCTGGCCGGCCAGGTTGCCGTTCAGGCCGTCCACGCGCAGCCCGATCGTTCTGGCCGATTCCGTTTCGGGAACGCCACTGACCACCTCGGCGACACGCCACAGGGTACTCATGCGTCCGGCCTCATGAGTAGCGCTCCTCGCGCCATGGGTCGCCGTAGATGTGGTAGCCGTTGGATTCCCAGAAACCGGGAACATCGTGCGGCATCAGCTCGAGGCCATTGATCCACTTCGCACTTTTCCAAAAATAGAGGTGGGGTACCAGCAGGCGGGCAGGTCCGCCGTGGGCCCGTTCCAGCGGTTCGCCGTCGAATTCCCAAACCACCCATGCCTGGCCGCCTAGAAGGTCCTGTAGCGGGAGGTTGGTCGTATAGCCGCCGTAGGAGTGAGCAGTGGTGAACTCGGATGTTGTTTCCACATCCTCGAATAAGGTGTCCAAGGACACCCCGCGCCACGAGGTGCCCAGTTTGGACCAGCTGGTCACGCAGTGAATGTCGGTCCGGATATCAACCTGTGGCAGCGCCATAAACTCATCCCAGGACCAGGCGCGGCGATCTCCTGTCTCGGCTGCAAGGAAGAATTCCCAGTCCGCCGGGGCAACAGCGGGTGCAGGGCCCGCCGTCAGTACGGGAAAGCTTCCGGTCTCATACTGGCCCGGAGGCAACGCCGGATTGCCGGTTCGTCTTTTTCCATGAAAACGAGACGAGATGATCTCCATCACGTGCCTCCAATGCGGGGCTCCGCCTGTCGAATGTACTTGCAACGATATGGCAACGGCACCACACTGGCCAGACCTGCGGACATTCTCCGCGGCTAAACCGGTGGTGCTGCTTACGACGGCGGCCGGTTCCACCGGTATTCGTTCTCGGGCCGGCCGGGGGCTCCGTAGCGCGGCATCCGGGTGGCCGTGCCGGCCTCGGCAAGGTATTCGAGGTAGCGCCGGGCGGTGACCCGGGACATGCCGAGCGCGTCCATTACCTCGCTGGCCGACACAGCACACGCCTGCCGCTTCATGAACTCTTGCACCGATGCCAGGGTGGACGCGGCCAGCCCCTTGGGCAGGGGTAGCTCGGACGGTGCCCGCAGGCTGGCGAATGCCTGGTCGACGTCGCTCTGGGAGGCCCCGGCCCCGGCGTGTCCGGCGGCGGGGGAGGCGAGCTGTTCACGGAAGAGCCGGTAGCTGGCGAGTTTGTCCGCGAAAGTGGCGTAGGTGAAGGGCTTGATCAGGTACTGGACCACACCGGTGGCCACCGCACTGCGGACGATGTTCAGTTCCCGGACCGCGGTGATGGCGATGATGTCCGCGAAGAGCCCGGCGGCCCGCATCCGGCGCGCAATGTCGAGCCCGTGCAGGTCCGGCAGGTTCATGTCCAGCAGCACCAGCTCTACCGGGTTTCCCGCCGCGGAAAACTCCGTCATCAGCCGGAGGGCGGACTGCCCGTCGGGTGCCGAGCCGGCCAGGGCGAAGCCCTCCAGCCGGCCGATGTAGGCAGCATGGGCGGCTGCGGCGATGGGTTCGTCCTCGACGACGAGAACGCGGATGTCGCTCATTTCTGTCCCTCGGCCGTCGTCGCCGGCGTCGTGGCCGCCGTGGCCGGATCCGTCCTGTCGGGAACCGCCCGAGCCGCCGGAGCCGTCGGCAGCGTGACGTGGAACAGTGCCCCGGCCGGGCTGGTGATGGTCATGCTACCGCCCAGGCGGTGCACCGCCTGCCGGACTAGGGCCAGCCCGAGGCCGCGGCCGGAGGGGCCCGCCGCCTTCGTGCTGAAGCCGTGCCGGAAGATTTCCTCCACAGCCTCCGGATCGATGCCGGGCCCGCTGTCCTCCACCGTGATCCTTAGGGCGCCGGCGGCAGTCTCGACAGTCAGCTCCACGAGTTTCGGCGCCGGCGCCTCGGCGGCCGCGTCGATTGCGTTGTCCAGCAGGTTGCCCAGGATCGCCACCAGGTCCTGCACCGCCAACCCGGTCACGGCGGCGGATCCGGCCGTGTTCAGGATCAGTTCGACCCCGCGCTCGTGGGCTTCGGCGGCCTTGCCCATGATGAGCGCGCCGAGCACGGGCTCGTCGATGGAGCTCACCAGGTCATCGGTCAGCCGCTGGCTGAGCTCGAGGTCCTGCGTGGCGAACTCCAGTGCCTCGGTGCTTCGCCCCAGTTCCATCAGCGAGACGATCGTGTGGAGGCGGTTGGCGTGTTCGTGGGTCTGGGCGCGGAGGGCATCGGAGAGGGTGCGCATCGTTTCCAGTTCGCTGCCCAGGGATTCGATTTCGGTGCGGTCGCGGATAGTCGCCACGGTGCCGAACACAGGAGTGCCGGACACTGCGGCGCGCTGCCGTCCCGAGGCGGGGCCCGGCCCGACGGCGGGGCCCTGGTTGACCACCAGGACGCGGGAGCCGGTCAGATGAATCTCGTCGTGCGCGGTCCGGCCGGATTCGAAGAGCTCCTTGAGGCTGGGGGCCAGCGGCAACTCGGCGAGCGACGGCGCCTTCTGCCCGCCGGCTGAAGAGCGGAGCTCCGGAGGCCCGCCGTCGGATGACTGCGGGGCAAGCCCCAGAAGTGCTGCCGCCTGGTCGTTGTACATCACGACATTGCCCCTGGAATCCACCAGGATGACGCCCTCGCGGACCGAGTGGAGGACCGATTCGTAGTAGGCGAAAAGCTGCGCGAGCTGTTCCGGACCCCAGCCTCGGGTCACCCTCCGCAGGTACCGTCCCAGCAGCCACGACGCGACAGAGCCGCCCGCCAGGAGTGCCAGGCTGATAGCCAGCAGCGCCGGCAGCCGGCCGGAGACGGCGATGTCCACAGTCCGGACCGTGACCCCCGCCGCGACGAGCGCGCGCACCGAGCCGTCAGGGTCCTTCACGGGAGCAATCGTTCGGACCGAGGGTCCCAGGGTCCCGGCGGTGATCTCTGTGAAGACTTGGCCGTTGAGGGCCGCGTCGACCGAACCGATGTAGGGCCTCCCCAGCTCCTCGTCGCGGGGATGGGTCCACCGTGTGCGGTCCGTGGCCATGATCGTGATGAAATCCGCGTCCGCATCCTGCATAACCTTCAGCGCATAGGGCTGAAGCAGGGCTGAGGGGTTCGCGGCGTCCGCCGCCTGCAGCACCTGCGGGTTGTCCGCAACGGCGGTGGCGATGCCAGCCATTCGCCGGCCGGCCTCGTCATAGGCGTGGTCGCGCGCATCGACGAAGGCGGCCGTGCCCACGATGGCCGTCAGGGCCAGCACGAACAGCAGATGGGCCACAAACAGCCTGCGGGCGATGCTCCAGCGGTGGATCATCAACACCTTCCATGACCAATATGAACGCAACGGTGATGCGCATCACCCTCTCCTCGATGATGGGGTGACAAGCAGAACGCACGAGATGGGCCCACAGCTGTGAGGCACCGACGTCCAGCCTATCCAAGGAGAACACCATGGCCTCTCAACGAGGAGAGTCAGCGTCACCCGACGCAACGATCGTCAAGAAGCGCAAGGGGCTCGACAAGTCCCACTACCTGTACATCGCCGTCATCGTGGCCGTCATTGCCGGCGCCGTCGTCGGACTGCTGTTCCCCGAGGTCGGCAAGTCCCTCAAACCGCTGGGGGACGGGTTCATCAAACTCATCAAGATGATGATCGGCCCCGTCATCTTCTGCACCATCGTGCTGGGAATCGGCTCGATCGCGAAGGCCGCCACTGTGGGCAAGGTCGGCGGACTGGCGCTCGCCTACTTCATCGTCATGTCCACTTTCGCGCTGGCCATCGGCCTCGTGGTGGGCAACCTGATCCACCCGGGCGAGGGCCTCAAGCTCGCGCCCTATGATCCGAACAAGAAGGCAGCAACCGACAGCACGATTGACTTCCTGCTCGGCATCATCCCGGGCGACATCCCCGTGTTGCCGACGCTCCTCGCCGCGATCCTCGTCGGCTTCGCCCTCCAGAAGATGGGCCCGCAGGGGGCCCCGATCCTCAAAGCCGTCGGCTACGGCCAGGCCCTGGTATTCCGCATCCTCATCATGATCATGTGGCTGGCCCCGGTTGGCGCCTTCGGTGCGATCGCTGCCGTCGTCGGAGCCACCGGCATGCAGGCCATCTTCAGCATGTTCACCCTGATGGCCGCCTTCTACGCCACCTGCGCGCTGTTCATCGTCGTGATCCTCGGCGGCCTGCTCCAGGTTGTCGCCGGGGTGAACATCTTCCGGCTCATGAAGTACCTGGCCCGGGAATACCTGCTGATCTTCTCCACCTCCTCCTCCGAAGCAGCGCTGCCCCGGCTGATCGCGAAGATGGAACACCTCGGTGTCTCCAAGCCGGTCGTCGGCGTGACGGTCCCCACCGGATACTCCTTCAACTTGGACGGCACCGCCATCTACCTGACCATGGCATCGCTGTTCGTCGCCAACGCCATGGGCACACCGTTGGACCTTGGTGCCCAGATCTCCCTGCTGATCTTCATGATCATCGCCTCCAAGGGTGCAGCGGGCGTCACCGGCGCCGGCCTTGCCACCCTGGCCGCCGGACTGCAGGCGCATGCGCCGCAGCTGCTGGGCGGCGTGGGCATGATCGTCGGTATTGACCGCTTTATGTCCGAGGCACGCGCACTTACCAATTTCACCGGCAACGCCGTCGCCACTGTGCTGATCGGCACCTGGGTCAAGGAGATCGACGGCGGACAGGTTGAGCGTGTCCTCTCCGGCGCCGAGCCGTTCGACGAACAGACCATGATCGCCGGCCACCACGGCGTGGTGGCCGAGCCTGTACACCCGGCCCAGCCGGTCCCGGCGAACGCCTGAACCATCGGCTTTGCTGCCATCGGATCACAGCAGCGGCCACGTTGATCACGGGTAAAACCGCCCGGACGCACACCAGCGTCCCGGGCGGTTTTCCGTTGCAGAATGCCAACCTTCGACTTCTACCAGAAGGTTGAGGCTCAAATAATGGGCGCTGTCAAGGTCCGCGGAATACCGTGTCGGGCGCTGTAGCCTTGGGAGGAATAAGGTCGGTGCCTGACGCCGGCGGCAGCAAGATCAAGCACGACAATCACCGTCATCGAAAGTGTGGATAGATACGTGAGCAGCGAACAGGGTTCAGCAACGCTGGAAGGCACCGAACTCGATCTGGAAGACTCCGTCATGGGCCCCACCGGGCGCCCTCTGCGCGAATTCCCGGAGCCCGCGCCGCTGTCCTCCCACGGCCCCGCGCGGGTCATCGCCATGGTCAACCAGAAGGGTGGAGTGGGTAAAACCACCTCCACCATCAACCTCGCCGCGGCGCTTGCGGAGTTCGGCCGCCGCGTGCTGGTGGTGGATTTCGATCCCCAGGGAGCGCTGTCCGCCGGGCTTGGCATCAATCCCCACGAACTGGACCTCACGGTCTACAACGTGCTGATGGACCGCAAGGTGGACATCCGTGACGCCATCCACAAGACCGGCGTAGACAACCTGGACCTGCTCCCGGCCAACATCGATCTCTCCGCCGCGGAAGTCCAGCTCGTCAACGAGGTGGCCCGCGAACAGGTGCTGGACCGTGCGCTGAAGAAGGTCGAGGACGACTACGACGTCGTCCTGATCGACTGCCAGCCCTCGCTCGGCCTTCTCACGGTCAACGCACTCACCGCCGCCCACGGCGTCATCATCCCGCTGATCTGTGAATTCTTCGCGCTGCGCGCCGTCGCACTGCTCGTCGAGACCATCGACAAGGTCCAGGACCGGCTGAACCCGCGCCTTCAGGTCGACGGTGTGCTTGCCACGATGTACGACTCCCGCACACTGCACAGCCGCGAAGTGATCTCCCGCCTCGTGGAGGCCTTCGGCGACAAAGTCTTCGAGACAGTCATCAAGCGTTCCATCAAGTTTGCCGACGCCACCGTCGCAGCCGAGCCCATCACCGCCTACGCCGGCAACCACATCGGCGCGGACGCCTACCGCAACCTCGCCAAAGAGCTCATTTCGCGCGGCGGCGCGCCCTAGCCAGGATCGTGGCGCAAACAGTCACTCCCACAGCTCAGCCGCAGTTCGCCCCCGCCGGGAAGAAGCCCGGCTTCGAGGTCCGGCTGGCCAACTTCACCGGGCCCTTCGACGTGCTGCTCGGCCTGATTTCCAAGCACCAGCTGGACATCACCGAAGTGGCGCTGGCCACCGTCACCGATGAATTCATCAAGTACATCAAGGGACTCCGGAAACTGGGGGAGGAGTGGGCCCTGGACGAGGCCAGCGAATTCCTGGTCATCGCCGCCACCCTGCTGGACCTGAAGGCGGCCAGGCTGCTGCCCGCCGGCGAGGTCGAAGACGCTGAGGACATCGCACTGCTGGAAGCCCGCGACCTGCTTTTCGCCCGGTTGCTGCAGTACAGGGCCTTCAAGCACGTTGCGGGCCTGATGGGCTCCACCCTGGAACGCGAGGCCTGCCGGTATCCGAGGCAGGTCGCGCTGGAGCTCCACTTCGCGGCGCTGCTCCCGGAACTTCTCTGGCGGCATACCCCACAGC
Organism: Arthrobacter sp. SO5; assembly: GCF_020532805.1. GTDB lineage: Bacteria > Actinomycetota > Actinomycetes > Actinomycetales > Micrococcaceae > Arthrobacter. The sequence continues at coordinate 30,657 of NZ_MQTQ01000094.1, forward strand.
AGTTCGCCGCGCTGGCCGAGGCGGCACTCAAGCCCAAGGAAGCTGCCCCCACGGAGGTGGGCCTGGCGCACCTTCACGGCACGCCGGTCAGCGTCAGGGAACAGGCCGAACTGCTGGGCCACCGGCTGCGGCTCGGCCACCCGCTGACCTTCCGTGCCCTGACCGCCGACGCCGAATCGACCCTCGTGGTGGTGGCGCGGTTCCTGGCGCTGCTGGAAATGTTCCGGGACAAGGCGGTGGCCTTCGACCAATTGCTCCCGCTGGGGGACCTCACGGTCCGGTGGACCGCCCACGGCGAAGCCTGGCGCAGCGGGGACATGACTGAAGAACATGAGGAGCAGGCATGAGCGAGACCCAGCCTGGGCCGGACGCCTGGACCGGCCCCGACACCCCGTCCAATACAGGGAGCCTTCCCGGCGGGGGCAAGTTTCCCGGGAGCGCCCGGGCGGCCCTCGAGGCGGTGCTGATGGTGATCGACCAGCCGGCCACGGCGACCGAGCTCGCCTCCGGGCTGAATCTGACCGTCGACGTCGTCGAGCGACTGCTGGCGGAACTGCAACGCGAGTATGACGGTTATACTATTAATGCCCCGGTTGTGGACGTTGCCAGTTCTGCTATAGAAACTGACGGCTTCGGCGCCACCCCCCGGGGCTTTGAATTGCGGAATATCGCCGGAGGCTGGCGGATCTACTCCCGCGCTGAATTCGCCGATATTGTCGGGGGATTCGTGCTTGAGGGACAGACAGCCAGGCTGACGCAGGCGGCGCTCGAAACGCTCGCCGTCATCGCTTACCGCCAGCCCGTCTCAAGGGCGCGGGTCTCGGCAATTCGAGGAGTTAATGTTGACTCTGTCGTGCGGACGCTGACGCAGCGCGGGCTGATCGAGGATTCGGGAACAGATCCCGAGTCCGGGGCCATCCTGTACCGCACGACGTCGTATTTCCTGGAGCGGATGGGAATCGGCTCGGTGGCTGAAATGCCGCAGCTTTCGCCCCATCTTCCGGGGCTTGAAGGCATCGAAGAGTTTTACGACGCAGAAAGAATGTAGGCAGGAACATACTGCCTGCGCAGAAGTATCCACGAGGGCAGAACCATTTTGCCCCAGCTGGCGGGTGCTGTCGGGAGACAGCGGCCGTCGGCCACAACACGAAGGACGGGTCATGACACAGGCGGGACGCCAGGGTTCACCACGTAACAGTTCGGGGCGTAACAGCACTGGCAACAACGGTGCTGGCAACAAGAGTGCTGGCAACAACGGTGCCGGAAACAACAGTGCCGGACAAAATTCAGCGCCAGGCTCAGGCCGCGGCGCGCAGGGCGGCTCCGGCCGCAGCGGCGGAGCCGACTACAAGGGCGGCGCCGGCCGCGGTTTCCAGGGTGGCGCAAGCCGCGGCGGCGGAGCCGGCTATAAGGGCGGCGGAGACCGCACCTTCAAACACCCCAAACCCCGCGAAGAGGCCTTCATCGATCCGGACCTCCAGGGTCCCGACGGCGGCGCGGCGTCGGCAGGCCGGCCGGCTTCCGGCGAGTGGAAGTCCAAAGCACCCTCCGGTAAGGAGGCTGCCCGCAAGGCCGCCGCCCGCAAGCCCGGCTTCGGCAAGGTCCCCGGCACTCCCGGCGCCCTCAAGCCCAAACCGCGCACCGGAGCCGCCAAGTCCGCGGGCCCCCGCGCCTTCGGCAGCGAACGCTTCGGCCAGAACCTGGGCCCCGTGCGCAAGCCGGCCCGCAAGCGCGGTCCGCGCGCCGACGTGCCCCAGTCTGAACTGCACGACCAGGACGGCATCCGCCTGCAGAAGGTCATGGCCTCGGCCGGCGTCGCCTCACGGCGCGTCTGCGAAGAGATGATCGCCGAAGGCCGCGTCGAGGTCGATGGCCAGGTTGTCACCGAGCTCGGCGTCCGCGTCGATCCGAAGACCGCCGTGATCCACGTGGACGGTCTCCGCATCCAGCTCGACGAGAACATGGTCTACATGGTTTTCAACAAGCCCAAGGGCGTTGTTTCCACCATGGAAGACCCGGACGGCCGTCCCTGCATCAGCGACTTCGTCCGCAACAGCCACGGCGAACGACTCTTCCACGTGGGCCGGCTCGACGTCGCCACGGAGGGCCTGCTGCTGCTCACGAACGACGGCGAACTCGCCAACCGCCTGACCCATCCCTCCTACGAAGTCCCCAAGACCTACCTCGTGCAGGTCCGCGGGCCGTTCCCGCAGGGCATCGGCGCGGAGCTCAAGGCGGGCGTGGAACTCGAAGACGGCATTGCCTCGGTCGATTCCTTCAAGCTCGTTGACTCCACTCCGGGCCACGTCCTCATCGAGGTCGTGCTGCACTCGGGCAAGAACAGGATCGTCCGGCGTCTCTTCGACGCCGTTGGCTTCCCGGTGCTGCGCCTGGTCCGGGTCAAGGTCGGCCCCATCGGCCTGGGCGACCAGCGCCAGGGCAGCATCCGCAACCTCGGCAAGCAGGAAGTCGGCCACCTGCTGGCATCCGTAGGGCTGTAGGGCATGTCCGCCTTTCGCACCCACGGCCGCGGGCACCTGGCCGGTCCGGTGGTGGTCGTGGGCACCGGTCTCCTGGGTACCAGCATCGGGCTGGGGCTCCGGGGCCGCGGAGTGGCAGTGTTCCTCTCCGATCCCTCGCCCACCAACCAGGCCGTCGCCGTCGACATCGGCGCAGGCCTGCCGTTGGCGCGCCTTGACGGGGAACAGCCCGAGCTCGTCATCGTCGCCGCGCCGCCGGATGTCACGGCCGATGTGGTGGAGCGTGCACTCGGGGACTACCCGCAGGCCGTTGTTGTGGACATCGCCAGTGTCAAGGCCGGCATCCAGGCCGAGCTGCGTTCCCGCGGCGCCGACCTCACCCGCTACGTGGGCACCCACCCCATGGCGGGCCGGGAAAAGTCGGGTCCGGTCGCTGCCCGCGGGGAGCTTTTCACCTCCATGCCGTGGGTGCTGTGCCCGTCCGAGGAGACCTCGCCGGAGTCCCTCCAGGCAGCACGGGCGCTGGCGAGCGACCTTGGTGCCGTCGTGTCCGAATTCGGCGCCGAGGAACACGACGAGGCCGTGGCGCTCGTCTCCCACGTACCCCAGGTTGTGTCCTCGCTCGTGGCCAGCCGGCTGCAGGGCACGCCGCTGCATGCCCTGTCCCTGGCCGGCAACGGGCTGCGGGACCTGACCCGCATCGCGGCCAGTGATCCGACCCTGTGGGTGCAGATCCTGGGCGCGAACGCGGGCAAGGTGGTCGATGTACTGTACGGGGTCCGCGAGGACCTCAACCGGGTGATCGGTACGCTGGAGAACCCGACGGCCCCCGGCGCACGGCTGGACCTCGCCCAGCTGATCAGCGAAGGAAACGCCGGCCAGTCCCGTATCCCGGGCAAGCACGGCGGACCGCCGCAGGCCTACTCCTGGCTGACGGTCCTGGTGGATGACACACCGGGTCAGATCGCCAGGCTCCTCACGGAGATCGGCGAGATCGGCGTCAACCTCGAGGACCTGCGCCTGGACCACTCCTCGGGACAGAATGTGGGCATGGTGGAGATCTCCGTGCTGCCCAACAAACACGACCTGCTTATCGAAGCCCTCAACGACCGCGGATGGCGGGTACTCCAGTAATGACCCAGGAACTTATCTCTTCCGTCGACGTCGTCCGCCCCGGCAAAAGCCTGGTGGTGGCCATCGACGGACCCTCCGGCTCCGGCAAGTCCAGCGTCAGCAAGGAAGTGGCCCGCCGGCTCAAGCTGGCGTACCTGGACACCGGCGCGATGTACCGCGCCCTGACCTGGTTCTGCCTGGCTAGCGGCACCGACCTCGAGGACGGGGCCGCCGTCGAGGCCGCGGCCGAAAACCTGCCGCTGGAGATCAGTACGAGCCCGCTGGAAGAATACGTCCGCGTCGGCGGAACAGACGTCACGCTTGCCATCCGCGAGCCGGTGATTTCCGCTGCCGTCAGCGCCGTCGCCACCACCCTTGGTGCCCGCATCGAACTGATTCGCCGCCAGCGCGAGCTGATCGAAAAGCACCACCGCCGCATGGTGGTCGAGGGCCGGGACATCACCACCGTCGTCGCGCCCCACGCCGAAGTGCGGATGCTGCTCACCGCCAGCGAAGAGGCCCGCCTGCGCCGCCGCGGCATCCAGCTCGGCGGCACCCAGAACGCGGAGCAGCTGGCGGCGCAGGTGACCCAGCGCGATGCGAAGGATTCCACAGTCGTGAACTTCACGCGGGCCGCCGACGGTGTGGTGACGCTGGATTCCTCGGAGCTGGACTTCGCGGAAACTGTTGATGCCGCTCTGAACATCGTCACCGGCGTCACCGGCCACAAGGTCACCGCCCGTGACTGACGCGGCGCCGCAGGCGCGGACCCGGCCGGACACGGTGCTGCCGGGGCGGTGGACCACCGTCTGGAGCCGTCCGGTCGGCTGGCTCCTGGACCACGTCCTCTACCGGACCTCGGTCACGGGACGGTCCAACGTGCCGGCGTCGGGTCCGGTGATCTTCGCCGGAAACCATATTTCCTTCCTGGACGGACCCGTGATGTTCGGAGCCTCGCCCCGTGCCATGCACATCCTCGTCAAGCAGGAAATGTTCGCCGGCCTCCTGGGCCGGGTGCTGCAGGCCTCGGGCCAGCTGCCGGTGGACCGTGCGGGCGACCGTGCGGCCCTGCAGCGGGCCAAACGCATGCTCGACGACGGACGGTGCGTCGGCATTCTCCCCGAGGGAACGCGGGGGAGCGGCGAGGCGTCCGCAATCAACAACGGCGTGGCCTGGCTGGCGCTGAACTCGCGGGCCACGGTGGTCCCCGTAGCCATCCTTGGGACCCGGACGGGCGCCGAAGACGTGGACAGCGTTCCACGGTTGCGCCGGCGGCTGCACGTCAGCTTCGGTGGGGCCCTCAATGTCAGCCGCAGGCCCGGCGAGACCGGGCGTGTTTCAATGGACAGGGCGGGAACCGAGATCCGCGCCGCGCTGGCCCGCCATGTCCAGGATTCGATCCTAAGAACCGGGCAGCCCTTGCCCAACGCGGATTCCCCGCAAGAACGTCATGAAGCAGTAGCCGGGACGCCGGCAGATCACCCCATAAGGAAAGTGCAATGAGCGATACGACTCAAACCTCCGGCAACTTTAGCGCCGGCGAAGACGAATACACGCCCACCGGCACGGACCAGGTGGCCGAGCACCTTGCCGCCCTGGACGATGAGGAAGCAGAGGTCCGCGCGGCCTCCCTCCGGGCCGGCCTGGACGACTACGAGCTCGATGAGGAAGACGCCGCCCTCCTGAGCGGCGAGTACGACGACGAGGACTTCGACGGTCCCGTCAAGCTTGACCCGGTCCTGGCCATCATCGGCCGGCCCAACGTGGGCAAGTCCACCCTGGTGAACAGGATCCTCGGCCGCCGCGAGGCCGTCGTGGAAGACACCCCCGGCGTCACACGCGACCGTGTGATGTACTCGGCCACCTGGAACGGCCAGAACTTCACGGTCGTGGACACCGGCGGCTGGGAGCACGATGCCCGCGGCATCCACGCCCGCGTCGCCGAACAGGCCGAAATGGCCGTGGAACTCGCCGACGCCGTGCTGTTCGTCGTCGACTCGGCCGTCGGCGCCACCGCCACCGACGAAGCCGTTGTGAAGATGCTCCGCAAGTCCAAGAAGCCGGTCATCATGGTCGCCAACAAGGTCGATGACTTCGCGCAGGAAGCCGACTCCGCAACGCTCTGGGGCCTCGGCTTCGGCGAGCCGTACCCGGTCTCGGCCCTGCACGGCCGGGGCGTCGCGGACCTCCTGGACCACGTGATCGACACTCTTCCCGAGTTCTCGACGATCGAAGGCCTGGAGCGCTCCGGCGGTCCGCGCCGCATCGCCCTGATCGGGCGGCCGAACGTGGGCAAGTCCTCGCTGCTGAACAAGCTGGCCGGTTCCGAGCGCGTGGTGGTGGACAACACCGCCGGTACCACGCGGGACCCGGTCGATGAGTTCATCGAACTCGGCGACCGCACCTGGCGCTTCGTCGATACCGCCGGGATCCGCCGCCGCCAGCACATGGCACAGGGCGCCGACTTCTACGCCTCGCTGCGAACGCAGAGCGCCCTGGAAAAGGCGGAGGTCGCCGTCGTGCTCCTCGCGGTGGACGAAGTGCTCAGCGAGCAGGATGTCCGCATCCTGCAGCTGGCCATCGAATCCGGCCGTGCGCTGGTTCTCGCGTTCAACAAATGGGACCTGCTGGATGACGAACGCCGCACTTACCTGGAACGCGAAATCGAGCAGGACCTGGCCCACGTGGCGTGGGCGCCGCGGGTGAACATTTCGGCGCTGACCGGGTGGCACAAGGACAGGCTCGTCCCTGCCCTGGACACGGCCCTGGAAAGCTGGGACAAGCGGATTCCGACCGGCCGGCTTAACGCCTTCCTGGGCGAGCTCGTCGCGGCACATCCCCACCCTGTCCGCGGCGGAAAGCAGCCCCGCATCCTCTTCGGCACCCAGGCCTCCAGCCGCCCGCCGAAGTTCGTGCTGTTCACCACGGGGTTCCTGGACCCGGGCTACCGCCGCTTCATCACCCGCCGGCTCCGCGAAACCTTCGGGTTCGAGGGCACGCCGATCGAGGTCAACATGCGTGTGCGGGAAAAGCGCGGCAAGAAGCGCTAATTCCGGGCGCGTCCGCCGAGGGAAAAAAGGTTTCCGTGACCGGCTGAAAGTGTCACGGGCACCCTCCGGAATCGTGTAAGCTTTTGGAGGTGGTTCGGCCGGACTGCTCAGATGAAACTCCTTGGATACACAAGTGAGCGGCATCGGGAGCGGAGAACGGCGGAACCAGCGGGCTGTAGCGCAGCTTGGTAGCGCACTTGACTGGGGGTCAAGGGGTCGCAGGTTCAAATCCTGTCAGCCCGACCAACAGAAAGTACCCCGTCACCGCCTGACAAGGCGGCGGCGGGGTTTTCTGTTCCCCGGACCCGGCGCGGCTATTTCAAAAAACGCGACGTCCTTCGGTCGGCCAGGATCTTCCCCTTGGTCTGGCAGCCCGGGCAATACTGCAGGGACGTGTCCGCGAATGACACCTCACGGACGGTGTCCCCGCAGACGGGGCATGCCTGGCCGGTCCGGGCGTGCACCCTCAGATGGCTCCGCTTGGTGTCCTTGAGTTCATTCGGAGGTTTCCCGCCGGCTTCCTGAAGGGCAGTTCCGAGAACGCTGTGGATGGCGCCGTAGAGGACCCCGACGGCATCCCGGTCCAGGGTCCTGGCGATGGCGAACGGGGAAATCCTGGCCGCATGCAGGATCTCGTCGCTGTAGGCGTTACCGATGCCGGCAATCACGCTCTGGCTCCTCAGGAGGCCCTTGACCTGCTGGGAACTGGAACCAAGAATCCCCGCCAGCGTCTCGACGTCGAACCCGGGGCTGAACGGATCCGGTCCCAGTGCCGCGATGCCGGGAATCTCGGACGGGTCCCGGACCACATAGATCGCCAGGCTCTTCTTCGTGCCGGCCTCGGTCAGGTCCACGCCGAGGGGGCCGGCCGCACTGGAAAACGTCAGCCGCGCCGCCAGGTTCCCCTTGCCCATCTTTAGGTGGGTAGCGGTGGGGGACTCGGTGAACCGGACCCAGCCGGCCCGCGCCAGATGGAAGACAAAATACAAACCGTCGGCTTCGAGGGCGACGAATTTTCCGTAACGTTGTACCCCCGCCACGGCCCTGCCCTCAAGCTCCGCGAACGGCGGATCCGCCGTCTTGAGCACCGCGAACGAGACGATCTGGACTTGCGTCACAACCGCTCCGCGCAGATGCTTGTCCAAAAAGTCCGTCAAGGCGGCCACTTCCGGAAGTTCGGGCATGGCCTAGCCGTTACCGGCGTGTTCCGTCATTGCACCATCATGGCAGAGTCCTCCCGGGCCCTGCCGGATATGCCTATACTTTCAGCGGCGGCCAGTTCACCTTCCCGCCGTCGATATTTGGTGGTTGAACCGACGAAAGGCCCGTCATGAGCAACATTCCCGAAGAGCTGTCCTACACCGCTGAACACGAGTGGGTCACGGCCCCCAACGCCGACGGCGTCGTGCGTGTGGGGATCACTGACTTTGCCCAGGACGCCCTCGGGGACGTCGTCTACGCGCAGATGCCCGAAACCGGCACCAAGGTCACGGCCAACGCCGTCGTCGGCGAGGTCGAATCGACCAAGAGCGTCAGTGACATCTACGCCCCGGTTTCGGGTGAAGTGGTGTCCCGCAACGAGGCGCTGGACACCGATTCGGCCCTGATCAATTCCGATCCGTACGGCGAGGGCTGGCTGATCGAAATCAAGCTTGCCGAAGCCGACGCTGTGGAGTCGCTGCTCAGTGCGTCGGAGTACGAACAGCAGGTAGGCTAAGGGAACGGTCATTCGGACAGGGTTGTTGGGGAAACCACACACAACGCCCGTCGAAGGGCTAACACCGGAACTGCCAGGCTTTTCCGGACGGCATGCGTTGTTTGCAGGGGGGACACCTGCAACGAATGAGGAGGACTCAATGTTTGGGCACGAACGGAACGACACCGGTGACGGTTACGGCACGGGTGGAGTGAAGGCTTCGGAGACCACCTCGATCAACCTCACTCCGGTGCGTGACGAACCGACCTTCACGCCGAAGCTCTCGGCCGAGGAGCGCTCCGCCGTCGAGGCGCTTCCTTACGGCTCCGCCCTGCTCATTGCGCACACCGGACCCAACACCGGCGCCCGCTTCCTGCTGGATTCGGATATCACGACGGCGGGCCGGCATCCGGACGCCGACATTTTCCTTGACGACGTCACGGTCTCGCGCCGGCACGTCGAATTCCGCCGCACCGCGCGGAGCTTCGAAGTGGTCGACACCGGCAGCCTGAACGGGACCTACGTGAACAACGACCGTGTCGATTCCGTGGAACTGAGGTCCGGCAACGAGGTTCAGATCGGCAAGTTCCGGCTCACCTTCTACCTGAGCCCTGCCCGCGCAGCAGGCAACGTCTGATTTCCGGGTAGCTGTCTGTGGCCATGGCACAAGCGGAACGGCGCGGACCCCAGATCTTGAACATCGGGGAAGTCCTAGCTCAGTTGAGCGACGATTTCCCCAGTATGACGGCGTCGAAAATCCGGTTCCTTGAAGAAAAGGGGCTCATCAACCCCCAACGTACGCCGGCCGGTTACCGGCAGTACGGGGAGAGCGACGTCGAACGGCTGCGGTTCGTGCTGGCCCTCCAGCGGGACCAGTACCTGCCGCTCAAGGTCATCAAGGACTACCTCGACGCGATCGACCGGGGCGAACGGCCCGAGAACCTGCCTCCCGGCGTCACGGTGTCTCCGCGGATCGTCTCCGCGGATCTCGCTGCCGAGCTGCAGAACCGGGTCCGGCTGCTGAGCGAGGAACAGCTCCGGGCCGAATCCGGCGCGAGCGTCCCGTTGCTCCAGTCACTGTTGAGCTTCGGCCTGATCGGGCACGTCAACGGCAAGTTCGACGAGCACGCCTTGCAGGTGGCCCGCGCCTGCGTGCAGCTGGAGAGCCACGGCCTGGAGCCCCGGCACCTGCGGCCGTTCCAGGCCGCCGCCGAACGCGAATTCGGCCTGGTGGAACGCGCGGTAGCCACCCTGACCTCACGAAAGGATGCCGCCTCGCACGCCCGCGCCGCCGAGGCGGCCAGGGAAATCAGCGACCTCTGCCTGACCCTGCACCGGGCCCTGGTCCAGGACCGGATCTCGAGGATGGACATCTGATGATTGAGGTCGAGATTGTGGGGGTGCGGATTGAACTGCCGTCCAACCAGCCGCTCGTGCTGCTCAAGGAGATCCGCGGCGAGAGGCACGTGCCCATCTGGATCGGAACCCCGGAAGCCAGCGCCATCGCCCTGGCCCAGCAGGGCGTTGTTCCGCCCCGCCCCATGACCCACGACCTGCTCGTGGACGTCGTGGAATCCCTCGGCCACACGATCGTCAGCGTCAACATTGTCGCTGTGGAGGACAACATCTTCTACGGGCAGCTACAGTTCGAGAACGGCACCACCGTCAGCTCCCGGGCCTCCGACGCGCTGGCGCTGGCGCTGCGGGCGAAGTGCCGGATCTGGTGCGCCGACGCCGTCATGGATGAGGCGGGCGTCCGGATTACCGAACACGACGAGGGCGAGGACACCCACGCCGGTCCCTCCGTCGATGAAGAAGGCGAACTGCGGCGCTTCCGGGAGTTCCTCGACGACGTCGAACCTGAAGACTTCGCCGGTTGAGCCGGCCCAGGTCACGTTAAGGTTAAAGTTGAGGCTGAAAGTTTCGACACGCCCCGGCAATAGCCCGAACGTCTTTGACCTTGGGCCCCGGCGGGCCTAACGTCGGAGGTACAAGTTCCCATTGCATACGATAGCCCCGCAGGCCACACTGGAAAGTGCAGCCGCGGGGAAATCACACGGGTGAAATTTTATCCGGTTGAGGTTTGTTTTGCTAGGGATAGCCAGCTGTAGCTGCAACTTCCGCAAGGGAGCCACGACAAGGAGGATCGACGTGAGTCCGAAAGGCGAAGCAGGCGAGCTCAAGCAGACCCCGACGGCCGGTGTTGCCGTGCCCGCCAGCGGTGCCCAGGGCCTGCTGTTCACCGAGGACCTTCCTTTCCTGGACGAGGACGCGGGCTACCGCGGTCCCACCGCCTGCAAGGCGGCCGGCATCACGTACCGCCAACTGGACTACTGGGCACGCACCGGACTCGTGGAGCCCGCCGTGCGCGGCGCCGCCGGTTCAGGCTCCCAGCGCCTCTACGGCTTCCGCGACATCCTCGTCCTCAAGGTCGTCAAGCGGCTCCTGGACACGGGCGTCTCGCTGCAGCAGATCCGCTCCGCCGTCGAGCACCTGCGGGAGCGCGGCGTCGAAGACCTTGCGCAGATTACCCTCATGAGCGACGGCGCCAGCGTCTACGAGTGCACCTCGGCGGACGAAGTCATCGATCTTGTCCAGGGCGGGCAGGGGGTCTTTGGCATCGCCGTCGGCCGGGTCTGGCGTGAAGTGGAAGGCAGCCTCGCGGCCCTTCCCAGCGAACACGTCAGGGACCAGTCGTTCCCCGACGACGAACTCAGCAAGCGCCGGGCCGCCCGCAAGATCGGCTGAGACCGGGACCAAACGAGATTTATCCGGCGAAGGCCGCCTTCCCCTGGAAGGCGGCCTTCGCCGTCGGCGGGCGGTCCGGGGTGCTCTGCCGGTGCCTAGCGGCCGGTGCGGTCCGGACCGGCGCCGCCGGTCTGCGGGCCCGCGGACGTCAGCAGGTTTGCCAGCAGGGCATCGAACAGGGCCGCGGCGTTCTTGGCGGAGTCTCCCGGCCAGTGGTGGATGGAGTGGGCTGCACCCTGGATCTGCTGCCAGTTGGCCTGCTCGGGGATATGCGGGGTCAGCAGCAGGGTGCCGAACATGGACTGCATCTCTGCGAGCCGGAACGTGTGTTCCGCGGAACCGCTCCGCACCCGGTTCGCGACGATTCCCGCCGGGGAGAGGTTCGGGGCGAACTCGTTGCGGAAGAGCTGGATCGCGCGCATGGTGCGCTCCGTGCCGGCGACCGAGAAGAGCCCGGGTTCGGCGACGAGGGTCACTTTGTCACTTGCGGACCAGGCCATCCTGGTGAGTCCGTTGAGCGACGGCGGGCAGTCCACGAGGACCAGCTCGTACTTGTCGGCTCCGGCCAGCACCGCGGAGAGCCTGCGAAGGTCGCGGCGGCCCAGGTCCGGGCGGTCGTAGATGCCGGTGTAGGCGGAGCCGACCGCCACGTCAAGGACGGAGGGTGCGGAGGCGGATTCTGCCGGGCCGCCGGGAGCGGAGCCGTTGGCGCCGGCACGTTCGACCCAGCCGCTGGGGACAACGTTTTCTGCCAGGCGGGCCCGCCGCGGAGCCTTGAGCATCCTGCCGATATCCAGCTGCCCGCCGGGACGGACCCCCAGGGCCGTACTCGCATCGGCATGGGGGTCAAGGTCGACAACGAGGGTGGGGATTCCGGCGGCCAACGCCGCAGACGCCAATCCGGTGGTCACCGATGTCTTGCCGACACCGCCTTTGAGGCTGCTGATGCTGACTACTTGCACTTGAAAAACCAATACCTAACGCCGGTTGCCGTGACGGGGTCGTGCCGGCTCCTGCGTTCTCCGGAACCGGGGCGTGCATGCGCCACCCACCTCCTCATCATATGTTGCTGCTCCGCCGAAACCCGTCTCATCCGGCGCCGGAGCGGCAGATCCGGCACGGGCGTTACCGGCCGAGGGCCCGTGCCCCTGCCTGGCACGGCATCCGTTCACCGCATCCGTGACGCGTAATACAGTGACCGTGACCACAATAATTTGTGTTTGCCCACGCCCGTCTTAGACACTGTGAGCAGTTACCGATACGCCCGCAATGATGCAGGAGAAGCATGTTTTCCAAAATTCTGGTGGCCAACCGCGGCGAAATCGCGATCCGGGCCTTCCGCGCGGCCTACGAGCTCGGCGCCAAGACCGTAGCCGTTTTCCCGCATGAGGACCGCAACTCGATCCACCGCCAGAAGGCGGACGAGGCGTACCTGATCGGCGAGGAGGGCCATCCCGTCCGCGCCTACCTCGACGTCGACGAGGTGGTGCGCGTCGCCAGGGAATCCGGGGCCGACGCCATCTACCCCGGCTACGGGTTCCTGTCCGAAAACCCCCGGCTGGCACGGGCCGCCGCTGAGGCCGGCATCACGTTCGTGGGCCCCCCGGCGGAGGTCCTGGAACTCGCCGGCAACAAGGTCGCCGCACTCGAGGCGGCCCGCAAGGCCGGCGTCCCGGTGCTCAAGTCCAGCCAGCCCTCGAAAGACGTCGCGGAGCTCATCGCCGCCGCGGACGGGATCGGCTTCCCCATCTTCGCCAAGGCCGTCGCCGGCGGCGGCGGTCGCGGCATGCGCCGGGTGGAGACCCGCGAGGCCCTGCCCGAGGCGCTGCAGGCCGCCATGCGCGAAGCCGACGCCGCGTTCGGGGACCCCACCATGTTCCTGGAGCAAGCCGTCCTGCGGCCCCGCCACATCGAAGTCCAGATACTGGCCGATGCCGAGGGCAACGTCATGCACCTCTTCGAGCGCGATTGTTCCATCCAGCGCCGGCACCAGAAGGTCATTGAGATCGCCCCGGCCCCGAACCTCGACGAAGGCATCCGCCAGGCGCTCTACCGGGACGCCGTGAAGTTCGCCAAGGCACTGAACTACGTCAACGCCGGGACCGTTGAGTTCCTCGTGGACACCGTGGGGGAGCGCGCCGGACAGCACGTCTTCATCGAAATGAACCCGCGCATCCAGGTCGAGCACACCGTGACCGAAGAGGTCACCGACGTCGACCTCGTCCAGGCGCAGCTGCGCATCGCCGCCGGCGCGACCCTCGCGGACCTGGGCCTCTCGCAGGAGAGCGTGCAGCTCAAGGGCGCCGCCCTCCAGTGCCGCATCACCACCGAGGACCCGGCCAACGGCTTCCGGCCCGACGTCGGCAAGATCTCCGGCTACCGTTCCGCAGGCGGCGCCGGTGTCCGGCTTGACGGCGGCACCGTCTACTCGGGTGCAGAGATCAGCCCGCACTTTGACTCGATGCTGGTCAAGCTGACCTGCCGGGGCCGGGACTACCCGGCCGCTGTGGCCCGCGCCCGCCGGTCACTCGCCGAGTTCCGCATCCGCGGTGTGTCCACCAACATCTCTTTCCTGCAGGCCGTCCTGGACGACGCGGACTTCATCGCCGGCAACGTGGCCACGTCGTTCATCGACGAGCGCCCCGAACTGCTCAAGGCCCGCGTCTCGGCCGACCGCGGAACCAAGCTGCTGACGTGGCTCGCCGAGGTCACCGTCAACAAGCCCAACGGCGAGCTCACGGTCCACAGTGACCCGGCTGCCAAGCTGCCGGCCCTGGAGGACGCCGCGGCCCGGGCGGGCTCCCGCCAGCGGCTGCAGGAGCTGGGCCCGGACGGCTTCGCGAAGGCCCTGCGCGGGCAGACCGCCGTCGCCGTCACCGACACGACCTTCCGCGACGCCCACCAGTCGCTGCTGGCCACCCGCGTCCGGACCCGTGACCTCGTCGCGGCCGGGCCGGCAGTGTCCCAACTGCTCCCGGAATTGCTCTCCGTGGAGGCCTGGGGCGGCGCCACCTACGATGTCGCCCTGCGCTTCCTCGGCGAGGACCCGTGGGACCGGCTCGCCGCGCTGCGCAAGGCGCTGCCGAACACCTGCCTGCAGATGCTCCTGCGCGGCCGCAACACCGTGGGCTACACGCCGTACCCGGAAGAGGTCACGGTGGCGTTCGTCAACGAGGCCGCCGCCACGGGCATCGACATCTTCCGCATCTTCGACGCCCTCAACGACGTCAACCAGATGGCGCCAGCCATCCGCGCCGTCCGCGAGACCGGCACCGCCGTCGCGGAAGTTGCCCTCTGCTACACCGCGGACATGATGGACCCGGACGAGAAGCTGTACACCCTGGACTACTACCTGGAGCTCGCCCGGAAGATCGTCGACGCCGGGGCGCACATCCTGGCGATCAAGGACATGGCGGGCCTGCTGCGTCCCGCGGCCGCCGCCCGTCTTGTGACGGCCCTGCGGGAACGCTTCGATCTTCCGGTGCACCTGCACACGCATGACACGGCAGGAGGCCAACTGGCGACGCTGCTGGCAGCCGTGGAGGCCGGTGTGGACGCCGTCGACGTGGCCTCCGCCTCGCTGGCCGGCACCACCAGCCAGCCCTCGGCGTCGGCCCTCGTGGCGGCGCTGGCCCACACGCCCCGCGACACCGGGCTGAGCCTGGCCAACGTCTGCGCCCTGGAGCCGTACTGGGAGGCCGTCCGCCGCATGTACGCCCCGTTCGAATCCGGCCTTCCGGGCCCCACCGGCCGGGTCTACCAGCACGAAATTCCCGGCGGCCAGCTCTCCAACCTCCGCCAGCAGGCGATCGCGCTGGGCCTCGGCGAGCGGTTCGAGGCCATCGAGGACATGTATACCGCGGCGGACCGGATCCTGGGCCGCCTGGTGAAGGTCACCCCGTCCTCCAAGGTGGTGGGCGATCTTGCCCTGCACCTGGTGGGACTCAACGCCGATCCCGCGGACTTCAACCAGAATCCGCAGAAATACGACATCCCGGATTCCGTGATCGGCTTCCTGTCCGGCGAACTGGGCGACCCTCCCGGGGGCTGGCCCGAGCCGTTCCGGACCAAGGCCCTGCAGGGCCGGACCATCAAGGTCCGCGATGTCGAGCTCAGCGCCGAGGACAGCGCCGCCCTCACCTCCGATTCCAGGACCCGCCAGCAGACCTTGAACCGGTTGCTGTTCCCGGGTCCCACGAAGGACTACCGGAAGAGCGTGGAGACCTACGGCAACCTCTCGGTGCTGGATACCCGCGATTACCTCTTCGGGCTGCAGCGCGGCGCGGAGCACGAGATCGAACTGGAGAAGGGCGTGCGCTTGATTGCCTCGCTTGAAGCCGTCTCCGAGCCGGACGAGAAGGGCATGCGCACCGTGATGTGCACGCTCAACGGCCAGTCCCGGCCTGTCGTGGTCCGCGACCGTTCCGTGGTCAGCAACGTCAAGGCGGCCGAACGCGCCGATGTCTCGCTGCCCGGCCAGGTGGCCGCACCGTTCGCCGGTGCCGTCACGCTGACCGTCAAGGTCGGTGACCCGGTCAAAGCCGGGGACACCGTGGCCACGATCGAGGCCATGAAGATGGAGGCGTCCATCACGACGCCGGTGGCGGGCGCCGTGTCGCGGCTCGCCGTGGGCGGCATTGAACAGGTCCAGGGCGGGGACCTGCTGCTGGTGGTCGAGTAGCGCCGGCGCGGCACACCGACCCAACCGCCAAGGGTCCTTCCGGCCGAAGCTGGAAGGACCCTTTCGTTATTGCAACGCGGGGTCAGCTACGGCCCATCCGGGGGCCCCGGATGGGCGCGATGTGACCCCGCGTTGCATTTGGGGCTGGTGGCGCTAGGGACGGGTGGGCCGCGGGGCGCCGTACATCTCTTCGATCACGTTCTCGAAGTCCTTCATGACCTGGGAGCGCTTGACCTTCATGGACGGCGTCAGGTGCCCGGAATCCTCGGTGAAATCGGCCGGTACGATCCGGAAGGACTTGATGGCTTCGGCCTGGGACACCGACTGGTTGGCGTGGTTGATCAGCTCCTGCACCGCGGCCTTGACGGCCGTGTTCTCGCTCGCCTCGAGGAGCGTCGTTGAGGCGGGTAGCCCGTGGCGGTGCAGCCAGCCGGGGAGGGCTTCCTCGTCAAGGGTGACCAGGGCGCCGATGAACGGGCGGTTGTCACCGACGACGAGTACCTGCGAGACGAGTGCATCGGCACGGATCTGGTCCTCGAGCAGGGCCGGCACCACGTTCTTGCCGCCGGCCGTGACAATGATTTCCTTCTTGCGGCCCGTGATGGTCAGGAAGCCCTGCTCATCGAGCTGGCCGATGTCGCCGGTTCGCAGCCAGCCGTCGTCGAGGGCCTCAGCCGAGAGGTCCTCGCGCTTGTAGTATCCGCGCATGACGCAGACGCCCTTGGCGAGGATCTCGCCGTCGTCGGCAATCTTGACGGCGTTGCCCGGGATCGGGGCACCGACGGTGCCGATCTTGATCAGCTGGGGCGTGTTCACGGTGATCGGCGCCGTGGTCTCGGTCAGGCCGTAGCCTTCCAGGATCTGCATGCCGATGCCCTGGAAGAAGTGGCCGAGCCGTTCACCCAGCGGCCCGCCGCCGGAGACAGCATGCGCCACCTGGCCGCCCATGGCATCGCGGAGCTTGCCGTAGACGAGCTTGTCGAACAGGGTGTGCTTGAGCTTCAGGACCAGGCCGACCTTCCCGGCCTGCCGCGCCCGGGAGTACTCTATGGCGGTGTCCGCGGCGCGGTGGAAGATGGCGCCCTTGCCGCCGTCCTCGGCCTTGGTCAGCGAAGCGTTATAGACCTTCTCGAACACGCGCGGTACCGCGAGGATGAAGGTCGGCTTGTAGCTTTGCAGGTCCGGCAGCAGGTTCTTGATGTCCGGCGTGTGAGCGACCGTGACGCCGCCGGCGACCGCCATCACCGAAATGAACCTCGCGAAGACGTGGGCGAGCGGCAGGAACATGATGGTCCGGGCCTGCTCGTGGACAATTTGGTTCAGCGATGTGGCCAGCGCGTTTTCGGAGAGTTCCACGAAGTTGCCGTGGGTG
Organism: Arthrobacter sp. SO5; assembly: GCF_020532805.1. Taxonomy (GTDB): domain Bacteria; phylum Actinomycetota; class Actinomycetes; order Actinomycetales; family Micrococcaceae; genus Arthrobacter. The sequence goes on from NZ_MQTQ01000094.1 coordinate 47,797, forward strand.
AGCTCGCAGCCCTTGGGCCGGCCGGTGGTGCCGGAGGTGTAGATGATGGTCGCGATGTCCTTGAGGGAGGCCTGGCTCCGCCGGGCCTCCAGTTCCTGGTCGCTGACGGCGGCGCCGGCGGCCCGGACCTCGTCCAGCCCGGTGCCCGCGAGCTGCCAGACGTGGGCCAGGGCGGTGAGGCCTTCGGACGTGGCGGCCTGCCGGATGATGTCCTCGTGGTGGGCGGATTCGCCGAAGGCGGCCACGGCGCCGGAATCGCCAAGGTTCCAGGCGACCTGCGCGGGGGAGGAGGTCTCATAGATGGGCACGGACACGGCACCGGCGAACCAGATCGCGAAGTCAACCAGCGCCCATTCGTAGCGGGTGCGGGACATGATCCCGACCCTGTCACCAGCGCCGACGCCGCTGGCCATCAGGCCCTTGGCGATCAGCGAAGCATCGGCGAGGAAATCGGTGGCCCGGACGTCCCGCCATTGCCCTGCGGCGTCCAGCCGCGAGAAGAGGGCAGGGTTGGACGCCTTCGCGGCCTGGCGCAGCACCAGGTCCGTGACGTTTGATTCCGGCGGGACGTTCACCAGGGGCGGGACACTGATTTCTCGCACAAAAGCTCCTTTGATCTCCATTGACCCGCAAGGGGTACGGCCAACACTAGTACGTGGTCCCAAAGGACTGTGTCCTGCGACACCTACTGGCGAGTAACTTTACGGCCCGGGGCCCCGGCGCGCCACCCGGAGTGCTGACCGGGAGCGGAATCCTCCGGCGAATAGACTGTTGAACCATGCACACCCCAGCACCCGGACAGCAGCGCGGCCCGTTTGGCAGGACCGCGCCCTGGCGGCGCAGGGTGCGGGCGGGTGCGGGCGGCGGTGCCCCCGTTCCTGGCCTCCGTGAGCAGATGCGGCTGGGCCGCAAGGGCCTGGCCATCGGCGTCGACATCGGCGGCACCAAAGTGGCGGCGGGCGTCGTGGATGCGGAGGGCCGGATCCTCAGCCAGGCCAAGCGTTCCACCCCCGGCAACGACCCGCGGGCGGTGGAGCAGGTCATCGTGGAACTCGTCGAGGAGCTGGGCGCGGGACACCGGATCGCCTCCGTCGGGATCGGCGCGGCGGGCTGGATGGACCTCGACGGCGGCACGGTGCTGTTCAGCCCCCACCTGGCCTGGCGCAACGAGCCGCTGCGGGCGAACCTGCAGCGGCTGCTGCGCCGCCGGGTCCTGCTGACCAACGACGCCGACGCGGCCGGCTGGGCGGAGTGGCGCTTCGGCGCCGGCCGCGGCGAGAGCCGGCTGGTCTGTATCACCCTGGGTACCGGCATTGGGGGCGCCATGGTGATGGACGGCCGGCTGGAGCGCGGCCGGTTCGGCGTGGCAGGGGAGTTTGGCCACCAGATCATGGTGCCCGGCGGCCACCGCTGCGAATGCGGCAACCGGGGCTGCTGGGAGCAGTATGCCTCCGGCAACGCGCTGGGCCGGGAAGCCCGCGAGCTGGCCGCCGCCAACTCCCCGGTGGCGCAGGAAATCCTCAAGGCGGTGGATGGCCGGGTGGAGAGCATCACGGGCGTGATCGTCACCGAGCTCGCCGAGGCCGGGGATCCTACGTCGCGGGAGCTGATCGAGGACGTGGGTGAGTGGCTCGGGCTGGGCCTTGCCAACCTGGCCGCCGCGCTGGATCCGGGCACTTTCGTGATCGGCGGCGGACTGTGCGACGCCGGCGAACTGCTGGTCGCGCCGGCGCGGAAGGCCTTCGCCAGGAACCTGACGGGGCGCGGCTTCCGCCCGGCGGCGCGGATCGAGCTGGCGGCCCTGGGCCCCGATGCAGGCCTGATCGGTGCGGCCGATCTGTCCCGGGTCAGCCGGCGCGTGCGCAGCTAGACGCGGGCGCCGTCGTCGTGCTCATCTTTTTCGCCGGGAAGTTTCATGATCAGGAAGACCACCGAGGCCGCAAAGGCGGCCACCATGCCCAGGATCGCCACGAGAGGCGCGGAGCGCCAGAACATAGCGGACAGCACGAGCGCGACCGGGCCGCCCACAGCACCAAGCCACGCCAGCACCGTCATGGGGTCGGCCCCGGCGAGGCTCGGCGGGTCCTCCGGCACGAACCCGTCCGCGCCAGCGGGATCGTCCTCGGCCGCATAGTCGCGGGGACCGTGCGGATACTCCGGAGCGTCTTCCTTGCCGTGCCCGCCGTCCTGCGTTTCCGGTGTCTCCGGTGTCTCCGGCGGCCTGGCGAGCCGTTGCTCGGCGGAAAGCTCGACGGGCGCGGCCACAGACAGTCCCAGGGGATCGAAGTCGCTGAACGGCCTCGAGGCGGGGGCGCCCTCGGCGCCACCGGGGACGCCGGCCGGGTCCTTGCCTTCCAGCCTGGCGACAAGGTCCAGCCAGACGGCGTCATCCTGGTTGGCGCGGGAATCCGATGAATCCGGGTCAGGAGAATCCGGGTCCGGTCTAGTCATGTGCCGTGTCCTTCGGGCTCGCGTGGGCAGCGTCCGGGGTGGATTCCGCGACGACGGACCGGATGAATTCGGCAGTGCCGCGAAAGATCTCCGGCGCGTCGTTGTCCATGGTAGCCACGTGGTAGCTGTTTTCCAGCCGGATGACCTCAGACGGGGCGTGGGTGAGCCCGCGGCGCAGGGCCACCATGCTCGACTCGGAGACCACATGGTCCACCGCCGAGCGGTAGATCCGGACGGGCGCGGTGATGCGCGGAAGCAGCCGCACGGTGTCCTTGAACATCTTGTTCAACTCATGGGCCGCGGCCAGCGGTGTCCGGAGATAGGCGCCCTCGTTGGTGTCCGGTTTGAGGATGTCATTGCCGATCGCAGGCGTGCTCTTGAGCACGAACTTCAGGACGCCGGCCAGCGGCGCGCGGGGGTCATCGATCACGAGACCCGGGTTCACCACGACGACGCCCGCGACCGGCCGGGTTGCGGCAATCCGCAGCGCCAGCGCCCCGCCCATCGACAGCCCGGCCACGACGACGTGGTCGCAGTCCGCCGCGAGGTCCAGGTACGCGGCATCGACGCCGGCATGCCAGTCCTGCCAGCGGGTCCGCGCCAGCTCCTGCCAGCTGGTGCCGTGGCCCGGCAGCAGCGGGGCCCGGACCGCGTAGCCGGCGTCGGCCAGCGACACCGCCCAGTCCCGGATACTGTGCGGGCTGCCGGTGAAGCCGTGCGAGATCACGACGCCGGTCCGCGGGCCGGTCCCGGTGAACGGGCTGCTGAAGGGGGCGTGGTCCGGGGGGATGCTCATAGGGACTCCGTGGCTGGGGACGGCGGCGGGGCGGCGGATGCGGGGAACGGCGCTGACAAGGCCGGCAGGTCAGAGGGTGACCGCTGCCCGGCAGCAGCGCGCGCCAGGAAAAACCGGGCGGATTCCTCGAAGATCAGCGGCGCGTCGACGTCGAGCGTCGCGACATGCCCGCTGTGCGGGAGCCGGACGACGTCGAGTTCGCGCGATCCCAGCCGCTTCCGCAGGAGTGCGAGCGAGCTGGGCGGGACCACGACGTCGGTCTCGGACTTGAAGACGAGGGCCGGGGCGCGGACGGCGGGCAGTTCCCGGCGGGTTGCGTTGAACAGCCGGCTGAGCTGGTGGACCGCCTCGAGCGGGGTCAGCGAATAGTCACCGTCCTCGGTGGGCGACGCCGTAGGGTTCTGTTCCTGCACCGGCACGGTGGTCCGCTGGAGGTACTTCAGGGCGCCGATGATCCGGACCCTGCGGTCATAGAAGCTCAGCCCGGGATTGACCGCGACGACGCCCGCGACGTCGTGCCGGGCGGCGGTGCGCAGGGCGATGGTTCCGCCCATGGACAGTCCGGCCACGAAGCAGTCCCGGGTCCGGGCAGCCAGTGTGAGATAGGCGGCCTCGAAGGCGTTGTACCAGTCCTGCCAGCCGTGGCGGGCCAGATCACGCCAGTCGGTGCCGTGGCCCGGCAGCAGCGGCACGGAAACAGCGAAGCCCCGGGCGGCCAGATCCTCGGCCCACGGGAGGACGCTGAGCGGGCTGCCGGTGAAGCCGTGGCAGATCGCTACGCCGGTGCCCGCGTTGCCGCCGTGGCCGGGGTAACTGAACGCCGCGGGCGCCAGGGGAATGCTGCTTCCGGTCATGTGCCCATCGTGTCACTGTTCGCGACAAAACTCACTAGAGTAGGGTGTCATTGAAGTCCTGGCCGGACCTGACGGAGGGCCGGCCGGAGGCCTTCCGGAGAGGTTCACCACGTGTTTTATTGGTTCATGAAGACGTTCGTTCTCGGACCGGTGCTGAAGACGCTGTTTCGGCCCTGGGTTAAAGGCCTGGACAACGTCCCCGCCCACGGCGCCGCGATCCTGGTATCGAACCACCTCTCCTTCTCTGATTCCATCTTCATGCCGCTGATGGTGCCCCGGCCCGTGGTGTTCCTGGCCAAATCGGAGTACTTCACCGGCAAGGGCATCAAGGGCAAGCTGACGGCCGCCTTCTTCCGGCTGACCAACCAGCTGCCCATGGACCGGTCCGGGGGAGCCGCCTCGGCCGCGTCCCTCAACGCCGGCATGGACGTGCTCGGGAACGGCGCGCTGCTGGGCATCTACCCCGAAGGCACCCGCAGCCCCGACGGCCGGCTGTACCGCGGCAAGGTGGGCGTGGCCAGGCTGGTCCTGCAGGCCCGCGTTCCGGTCATTCCAGTGGCGATGATCGGCACGGACAAGGTCCAGCCGATCGGCAAGCGGATGCCCAACATCCGGCGCATCGGCATGATCTTCGGGGAGCCGCTGGACTTCAGCCGCTACTACGACGTGGAGGACGACAGGCTCATCCAGCGGTCCGTGACGGATGAGATCATGTACGCGTTGATGCGGCTCTCCGGCCAGGAATACGTCGACGAGTACGCCGCCGTCGTCAAGCTCCGCCTCGCCCAAAAAGCAAGCGGGCAGCCCGACGACGGCGCACCCGCCGCCGGCGGCGCCCCGGGCAGTGTGTGAGCGTACCGTGTGACGGTGCGGGCCCTGTCAATGACGGACCGGCTAAACCGATCCGCGCGGGGCAACTATCCTTAGAGGGTGACTGAACTCTCTGCGCCTTCGGCCTCCTCCCTGAACAGTTCCCTGAGCGGCCCGCCCCTGGCGGGTTCCGCGCTCACCAGCACCGCCCAGAGCGGTGCCGCCAACTACCCCGGCCTGGACCACTGGCGGGAGCTGCCTGTCTCCCAGCAGCCGAGCTGGTCGGACAAGGCAGTCTTCGACGCTTCCGTCAGGGAGCTCTCCGTCCTCCCGCCGCTCGTGTTCGCCGGTGAAGTCGACATCCTCCGGGACCGCCTCGCGGCTGCGGCGCAGGGCAAGGCGTTCCTGCTCCAGGGCGGTGACTGCGCGGAGACCTTCGAGGCCGCCACGGCGGACAGAATCAGCGCCCGTGTCCGCACGATCCTCCAGATGGCCGTGGTCCTCACCTACGGTGCCGCCATGCCGGTGATCAAGATGGGCCGCATGGCGGGCCAGTTCGCGAAACCGCGCTCGTCCAATGACGAAACCCGGGAAGGCGTCACGCTCCCGGCGTACCGCGGCGACATCGTCAACGGCTATGACTTCACCCCCGAGTCCCGCGCGCACGACGCCAGCCGGATGCTCAAGGCCTACCACACCTCTGCGTCGACCCTGAACCTGATCCGCGCCTTCACCCAGGGCGGTTTCGCGGACCTGCGCCTCGTACACCAGTGGAACAAGGGTTTCACCGAAAACCCGGCGCACGCCCGCTACGAGTCGATGGCCCGGGACATCGACCGCGCCATCAAATTCATGGCTTCCTGCGGCGCGGACTTCGAGGCGCTCAAGCGGGTGGAGTTCTACGCCAGCCACGAAGCCCTGCTGCTGGACTACGAACGCGCCCTGACGCGCATCGATTCACGCACCGGCTTCCCCTATGACACCTCCGCGCACTTCCTCTGGATCGGGGAGCGCACCCGCGAACTGGACCACGCGCACGTCGATTTCCTCTCCCGCGTACGCAATCCCATCGGCGTTAAGCTGGGCCCGTCCACGAGCGGCGACGACGCCCTGCGCCTGATCGACACGCTTGACCCGGACCGCGAGCCCGGCCGCCTGACCTTCATCACCCGGATGGGGGCACGGAACATCCGGGAGAAGCTTCCCGCACTCGTGGAGCGCGTCACCGCCTCCGGCGCGCAGGTCCTGTGGGTCACCGACCCCATGCACGGCAACACGGTCACGTCCCCCAACGGCTACAAGACGCGGAACTTCGACGACGTCATCGACGAGGTGCGCGGCTTCTTCGAAGTCCACCACGGCCTCGGCACCGTCCCCGGCGGACTGCACGTGGAGATGACGGGCGACGACGTGGCCGAGTGCCTCGGCGGTGCCGATCCGGTGGATCAGGAATCCTTCCTGGACCGCTACGAATCGGTCTGCGATCCGCGGCTGAACCACATGCAGTCCCTCGAGATGGCGTTCCTGGTGGCCGGGGCGCTCTCCAAGCGCTGAGCCGCGGCTGGCGACTGCCAGCACCCAGGGCACCAGCGCTAGACGACCGTCAAAGTGACGAGGGATCCTTCGGGGGCCTTGGTCTTCACCGGATCCTGGTCCCGCACGGTGCCGAAGAAGCCGCCGAGGATGTTGTTCACACGGACTTCGAAGCCCAGCTGCTCGAGGGCCTTGCGGGCCTCGGCCACCTGCTTGCCGATGAAGTTCGGCACCTCGACGAGCTTCGGGCCCTTGGAAATGGTCAGAGTCACGGATCCGCCCCTGGTGAGGTTGCCGCCCGCCGGATCCTGCGCCACGACGGCACCCTTGGGGACCTTGCGGTCGTTCACGGGTTCCGGCGAGACCACTGCCGTGAGCCCGGCCGCCTCGAGCGCCTTCACCGCGGCGCCCTGTTCCTGCCCGCGCACATCCGGCACCGGGATGGGCTGCGGGCCCTTGGACACGGTGAGGTTCACCGGCGTGCCGTGTCGGGCAGGGTTGCCGCTGCGCGGGGCCTGCGCGAGGACCTTGCCGGCAGCCGCTGATTCGTTAAACGTCTCGGTGATCTGTCCCAGGGCCATTCCCGCGCCGTTGAGGGCCGTCTTGGCCTCGTCCAGGGTCCTTCCGGTCAGCTCCGGCAGCGCGAAGAGTTCGGGTCCCTTGGAGACGGCGAGGGAGACCGGCTGGAATTTCCGGATCACCTGGCCGGCCGACGGCTCCGAGCCGACCACCAGGCCGGGCGAAACGGCGTCGTCGAACACGTCCTTGGTGGTCGACTGGAAACCTCCGGTCCGCAACAGTTGCTGGGCCTCGCCGACGCTCTTGTTGGCAAGGTCCGGGATGGTACCGGGGGAACCGGGGCCCATGCCGAAGAACCAGCCGGCTCCGGCTGCCAGCAGGGCGGCAATGACCAGCAGGAAAATCCACAGCAGGCCCCTGCGTCGCGGGTTTCCCTCACGCAGGCTCCGGACCGGGGTGGCCGCGGCACGCGCACGCGCCTTCTCCTCGTCGCGGCCCTGCCGGCGCTGCACGCGTTTACTCCCTGCCGGCGGTGCGCCGCCGCCCTCAAACCCGGCTTCGTCCCGGTAGGCGTCCGGGTCCGGATACGGCGCCTCTTCCGGGGCGGACAGGGGGCCGTAGGCGGGGCGGCGCGGCGCGGCGGACATGACGGTAGTGGGGTTGCTGCCCCGGGCGATGATCTCGGTGGGCTGCTGGATGCCGCCTATCACCTCGGTCCTGGAGCCGGCCCCGGTTGCGCCAGCCCGTGGCTGCGGGGCGTCCCGGCCGGGAAGGGCGGGCAGTGCGGCGGCCGGGAGGTCCGGGCGGCGCGCGGCCGGCGGCTGGAGGTCGAGTTCGGCGTCGCTGAGGTTGGTGCGGATGTGGCGCAGCTCTGAGAGCAGCGCGTTCCCGTCGACGGGACGCTTGTCAGGGTCGTTGGCAGTGCACCACTGCACCAGCTCGTCGAGCTCCCCGGCGAGCCCCGGGACCAGCGCTGAAGGGGCGCCGACGGTGGAGTTGACGTGCTGGTAGGCCACCTGGATGGGGACGTCGCCGTCGAACGGCTGGCGGCCGGTCATCATCTCATAGAGCATGATCCCCACCGAATAAATGTCGCTGCGGGCATCGGCCTGCCTGCCCAGGACAAGTTCGGGGGAGAGGTAGGCGACGGTTCCGATCAGGGCCCCGGTGCTGGTCGACGCCGAGACGGCGCGGGCCAGTCCAAAGTCACCGACCTTGATCCGCCCGTCGTCGGCGATGAGCACGTTTTCGGGTTTGATGTCGCGGTGGATCAGTCCGGCGGCGTGGGCGGCGCCGAGTCCTTCGACGACGGGGTCGATCAGGGCCAGGGCAAGGCGGGGCGAGAGGGCGCCCTTGTCCTTGATGACGTCCCGCAGGGTGTGGCCCTTGATGTACTCCATCACGAGGTAGGCGATCCGGCCGTCTTCGCCCTGGTCCAGGACACCCACCACGTGCGGGTGCGAGAGCCTCGCGGCCGCCTTGGCTTCCCGGCCCAGCCGGTCCAGGAACTGGGGGTCGCCGGCCATGTGCGGGTGGAGCACCTTCAGCGCCACATCACGCTCCAGCCGCTGGTCGGTGGCCACGTACACGGTGGACATCCCGCCGCTGGCCAGCCGGGAGCGAATCAGGTAGCGGTCATCCACCAGCGTGCCTGCGAGAGGGTCCGACGTGTAATGCTGCACCATATGATCCTAATCGCTGCACGGAAACGGGTCCGGACCACCATGTGATCCGGACCCGTATCGTTATGCGCTCTCCTCGCGTGACGGCGCGCCGCCGCGCCTCGGCCTGCGGGGTCTTGAGCCTTAGCTGAAGTTCTTCTGGTTCGCCTTGATGGAGGCGACGTAACGCTTGGTGTCCTCGTACATGCCGTATTTGCTGACCGAGTACTGGCCCTGGTAGTAGCCCGCGATGGCATTGTCCAGGTCCGGGCTGGTACGGACCAGCTGGCGGATGATGGCGACGCCGGCCGTGGCGTTGTCATACGGGTCCAGCAGGTTGAGCTTGCGGCCCACGAGGTCCGAGGCCCACTGGCCGGAGGACGGGATGACCTGCATGGTGCCGATGGCGTTGGCAGGGGAGACCGAGCGGTGGTTGAAGCTGGATTCCTGGAAAGCGAAGGCCATTGCCAGCGACGGATCAACGCCCATCTTCCGCGCGGTGTCGGCGACGATGGACTTCATCTGCTCGCGGCTGGGTACCGGTGAGGCGTTCAGCAGGGCCTTGTTCTCGTTGGCGGAGCTGACCACGGCCGCCGGATAGCTGAAGCCGAGGAAGGTGCTGGGCACCAGCGGCGTCACTGTCGCGGAAGGCTGGCTGGAGGCCGGGGCGATGGACGCGCCCGGGATGACGAGCTTCTGGCCGGGGTAGATCATGCTGCTCATCGTCAGCCGGTTGGCGGAGAGGACGTCCGAGAGCTTGACGCCGTTGCGGGCCGCGATCCCGGAGAGGGTGTCACCGGACTTGATCGTGTACGAGCCCGAGGCGGGCGCCGGTGCTGCAGGGGTGGAGGCAGGTGCCACCGGGGCGGGGCCGGCG
>NZ_MQTQ01000095.1 GCF_020532805.1 Arthrobacter sp. SO5
AGGCCGGATGTGGAAGCGAGGACTAACGACTCGTGAAGCTGACCGGTACTAATAGGCCGATAACTTACACCACACACCACCTGGACAAACCAATCCTTCAAAAGAGGTTTGCCCGCCAAGGGTGGTACAAAGAAACAAGACTGCTTGCGTCCACTATGTGGTTCCCAACCAACAAACCCGTTGCTTGAGAACCGACAACACAATAACAACACCACAGCTG
>NZ_MQTQ01000096.1 GCF_020532805.1 Arthrobacter sp. SO5
CGGGTCCCGGCCCAGGACGCTGACGACCACCGCCGGGGACCTGAACCTGAAAATCCCCAAGCTGCGGAACGGATCGTTCTTCCCGGCCCTGCTCGAACGCCGCCGCCGCGTGGACCAGGCCCTCTACGCGGTCGTGATGGAGGCCTACCTGCACGGTGTCTCCACCCGCAAGGTCGATGACCTGGTCAAGGCGCTCGGGGCCGATACCGGGATCTCCAAGTCCGAGGTGTCCCGGATCTGCGAGGACCTGGACCACGAAGTCGGTGCGTTCCGGGACCGGGACCTCACGGCCATGGATTACCCGTATGTGTTCCTGGACGCGACCTACTGCAAGGCCCGCGTCGGGCACCGCGTCGTGTCCCAGGCGATCGTGGTCGCCTTCGGCGTCGCCGCAGACGGACGCAGGGAAGTCCTCGGATTCGACGTCGGCGACAGCGAAAACGAGGG
>NZ_MQTQ01000097.1:0-1020 GCF_020532805.1 Arthrobacter sp. SO5
TGGCGCGGGTGGTGGCTGGGCGGGGGAGCGGAGGCGTTGCGGAAGGCATGCCTCCAAGCGTAGCCGGGCAGCCCGGAAGAAGCGGATCAGTCTACGTCGCCGAACTGCAGAGCGCCCGAGACGGCGGTGAGGCCGCGGCCGTCGCGCTGCAGTATGCGATCGAGTTGCGCGCCCTGACGTCGGTGAGCGGCCGCTTGAGCCGGAGGTACCTGCGCCACGAACCCGTGCCGGCCGCCGCCGTCCGGAGCCCCACCAAAGCCTGATGCCTGAAGGGCGGCAGTTAGCCGTCAGGCCGGATTCAGCCGTCTGCCTCCAGCTCGGCTTCGAGTTCAGCCTCGGCCACTGCCACGGCGAAGCCCAGCGCCTGGGCGAGGTGGCCGGCCGCCGCCACGACTCGCGGGGTGCCGACCACCGGCGCAACAGCTATGAGGATGCCGTGGACATCATCCAGAGTGATGCCGACGTCGCTCGCGGTACCGGCGTTCAACAGGTAGGAGGCCGCCGGGGCATCGACTGCCACGAGGGCCGCGATCCGGGCCAGCATCAACTCGCGATCACCGAGGTCGCAGCGCTCGATTGATACTGCGGTGATCTCGGCGAGGGCGTCGAGGACGGGGGTTTCTTCTTCGGCCATGATCTCACTCCAACTGGTTGCGGCGGTTGTTCGACGAGTGACGGGACGACGGCGGTCGCCGCGACACGTTATGCAACGTAACCCGTGGCACCGTACGACGGCATCACCCGACGGGAATGAACCGCGGCCAAGGCGGAGGGGGCTGCTTCCTCCGGGCTGCTGCGGCTGGCTATCCGGCTATGGCGGGCCGGAGATGTTTAAGGGCCGAATGACTCATCAGAGGAGATACGTAGAGTACTACTTGACATAATGTTGATTATCGGCGTTCCAACCAAGGTGCCGGAAGTAGCTGCGGCTGTCTGCCGAGTGAGGTGCTGACGCCCGGTCACGTGCCCGCCGGCAATCGGGACGATCGACCCGCCAGGAGCCGCGCCGATATGGCGGTT
>NZ_MQTQ01000097.1:1064-12437 GCF_020532805.1 Arthrobacter sp. SO5
CGACAGGCCCGCCGCCGCAGTTATCGGGCTGTTGGCTGCGCAGGGCTACGACGCAACGTCCGTTGACGACCTCGCAGACGCCGCGGGCATGAGCCGCAGCACCTTCTTCCGGAAGTTCGGGTCGAAGGAAGACGTTGTTTTCGCTGATCATGAGCGGATCCTGCGGCAGGTGACTGACCGGCTGGCGGACACGATGCAGGAACCCCTCGCAGCGATTGAGGACGCGGCGCTGCTGGTTTTCACCCACCACCTGCGGAACCCGGAAACGGCCCGCGCGCGCTTCGAACTCATGCAGGCTGTCCCGTCACTCCGGGACCGCGAGCTGGTCACCTCCCATCGATATGAGCGGGCGTTCCTGCTGCACCTGCTAAATAAACTCCCTGACGCCGAGCATCGTGAATACAAGGCCGTGTCCTACGCCGCGGCCGCGGTCGCCGTGCACAACGCCTTTCTCCGGCAGTGGCTCCGTTCGGCACCGGCTGCCCAGGAAACAGACAACGCGGACGGGGCGAGATCCTCGGCACTCGCGGACGAGCTCCATGCCCTCTCCGAGATCTTCCGGCCGGCACTTTTCGGACCCGCGGCCTCAGCGCCAGCATCTCCGGCCGTCGTGGTCACCGTGCTGAGGGCGGGTGCGGACAACGAAGCGATCCTCAAGGCAGTCCGCGACGCCCTGGGCTGAAACGCCGGCCGGCTTTTTGACACTGGGTTTCTTGACGTGGAACTGCGTTTCAGTACATCCTTAGTTGATGTGGCGTGAGCCACAACATTCAGGCGGCAACACCCGCCGCCGAGACAGAGGACAAACACATGACGACGACGTCGCCCGGTTCCGGGATCACCGCCACAGCGGCCGCGGGTGAATTTCCGGCCGGCACCGTAGAACCGGACTACGTCCTGACCGAGGCTTTGGGCACGGACCCTGCGTCCGTGTTCGCCGGTATCAGCGACGACGACCGCGGCTACTGGGAACGCGCCCGCCACTTCGTCCAAAACGAGGTCCTTCCCGTCATCGACAGCTACTGGGAGCGCGCCGACTACCCGGTGCACCTGGTCAGGCGCCTCGGCGAGCTGGATCTGCTGCGTGACGGGGTCCCGGTGGACGGATTCCCCGTCATGAGCAGGATGGCGGCCGGCCTGGTGAACATGGAAATCAGCCGCGGCGACGGCTCCGTGGCAACCATGATCGCGGTTCAGGGCGGTCTCGCCCTGCGGTCCATAGCCGAGTGCGGCTCGGCCGAACAGAAGGAGCGCTGGCTCCCGGCGGTCGCCGCCGGCAAGGAATTCGCTGCCTTCGCGTTGACGGAGCCCACTCATGGCTCGGACGCGGTGGCCCTGGAATCCACGGCCACCAGCACAGCCGGAGGATTCCTGCTCAACGGCGAGAAGAAGTGGATCGGCAATGGCTCCGTCGGCGGAGTCTGCGTCGTGTGGGCCAGGGGCGAAGACGGCCAGGTCCACGGCTATCTGGTACCGCAGGACTCCCCCGGCTACTGCGCCACGAAAATTGAAGGCAAGCTGGCCCTGCGCGCCATCTGGCAGGCCCACATCCGGCTGGAAAACGTCTTTGTCCCGCAAGCGGATGTCTTGCCGGGGGCCCGGTCCTTCAAGGACACCTCACGGGTGCTGCTGGCCACCAGGCTGGGCGTCGCTTGGTCCGCCGTCGGGCATGCCACCGCCTGCTACGAAACCGCTGTCCAGTACGCCAAGCAGCGGGTACAGTTCGGCCGGCCGCTGGCCGCCTCCCAGATCGTGCAGGAACGGCTGGCCAGGATGCTCAGCGAACTGGCCACCATGCAGTTGATGGTGGTTCAGATGACCCGCCTCGATGAAGAAGGGTCGCTCACCCCCGAACAGGCGTCCCTCGCGAAATACACCTGCACCCGAATTGCCCGTGGCATTGCCTCCAATGCCCGCGATCTCCTCGGCGGCAACGGCATCCTGCTGGCAAACCGGGTTGCCCGGCACCTCGCCGACATCGAGGCCATCCACACCTATGAAGGCACCGAGACCATGCAGGCGCTCATCATCGGGCGCGGGATCACCGGCATCTCCGCCTTCGCCTGATCCACGCTGTGCCTGCCAACCCGAAAGGATTCTCTTGAACCAGAACGCGAACATCCCAGTCATCCTTGGCGGCGCCCGTACCCCCTTCGGGCGGTTCCGCGGCGGCCTCACGCCGTTCTCCTCTACCGAGCTGGGCGCGCACGCCATCCGCGCGGCACTGGACCGGGCCGGCGTCGCCCCCGAACAGATCGAAGCGGTCATCGTCGGGCAGGTCATCCAGGCCGGAGCCGGCCAGGGCCCTGCGCGGCAGGCCAGCCTGGCCGCCGGAATCGGCTGGGACGTGCCCACCGTGACGATCAACAAGCTCTGCCTCTCCGGACTCACGGCCGTGATTGACGCGGCCCGGATGATCCGCGCGGGGGAAGCCGACTTCATCGTCGCGGCCGGCCAGGAATCCATGACCAACGCCCCGCACCTCGTGCCCGGGCTCCGCGCCGGCGTCGTCATCGGGGACGCGCCGATGCTCGACTCGCTCAACCGGGACGGGCTGCAGGATCCGGTTAGCGGCCTGCTGATGGGCGAAGCCACCGACGCCGGGAACGCCGAACGCGGCATCACCCGGGCCGAGCAGGACGCCGTAGCGGCCCGGTCCCACCAACGGGCCGACGCGGCACGCGCCGCCGGAGTGTACGCCGAGGAAATCGCCCCGATCGACATCCCCCAGCGCAAGGGACCAGCGCTGACGCTCGAACACGACGAGGGTATCCGCCCGGAGACCACGGCCGAGTCCCTGGCAAAGCTGCGTCCCGCCTTCTCCAAGGACGCAGCGGCGACCATTACCGCAGGATCGTCCTCCCCGCTCTCGGATGGTGCCGTCGCCCTGGTGATCGCCAGCAAAGCCGCGGCCGAAGCCGCAGGGCTCGAGTGGATCGCCGAGATCGGCGCCCACGGCCAGACCGCGGGACCGGACGGATCGCTGCATTCCCAACCCGCCCGCGCCATTGAACTCGCCCTCAAACGCGAGGGCCTCACCGCGCAGGAGCTAGACCTCGTCGAGATCAACGAGGCCTTCGCGTCCGTCCTCATCCAGTCCGCCAAGGACCTCGGCATCGAGCCGGAGGACATCAACGCCGAGGGTGGTGCCATCGCCCTCGGGCATCCGGTCGGGGCCTCCGGCGCGCGCCTGGTCCTGCACCAGGCGCTGGCGTTGAAGCGCCGCGGCGGAGGCACCGGCGTCGTCGCTCTCTGCGGCGGCGGCGGCCAGGGCGACGCCCTGATCCTGAAGGCATGACCAACCCAACGAAGAAGCAGGACATGATCACCACCAACTCCACAGACGGCTTCGGAACCATCTCCGTCGCCGCCATCCTGGCCGAATCCGCTCGAAGGACACCGGACAGCATCGCGCTGATCGTCGGCGAGGACGAGACCACGTACGCCAGGCTCTGGGCTGAGACCCGAGCCTACGCCGGGGCCCTGCGCGCGCGTGGCATCGGCCCCGGCGATGCTGTCGCCGTATTGATCCCCAACGTTCCTGACTTCGCCCGGGTGTACTATGCCATCCTGTCCCTGGGAGCCATCGTGGTCCCGGTGCACGCACTGCTCAAGGCACGCGAAATCGACTACGTGCTCCAGGACAGCGGCGCCACGACCCTGATTTGCGCCGCTTCGCTGCTCACGGAAGGGGCTGCGGCTGCCGCCAGCACCGGGGTCGATCTGTTGACCGTCATGGCGCCCGAGGACGGAGGGCTGCCGCGGCTCGAAGCCGAGGCCGCCGCGTCCCAGCCAATCGACAGCTACGTCCCCCGCCTGCCCTCCGACACCGCAACGATTCTGTACACCTCCGGCACGACCGGCAGGCCAAAGGGCGCCCTTGGCACCCATTTCGCCCTGGTCGAACAGACGTCCGTCCTGCTGACGAGCGTCATGCAATTTAAACCGGGCGACGTCCTCTTCGGCGGCCTGCCGCTGTTCCACACCTTCGGCCAGACAGTTGTCCTCAACACCGGACTCCGCGCCGGCGCGACCATCGTTATGATGCCCCGCTTCAGCGGCGACGGCGCCCTCAACCTGATGGCGCGGCACAACGTGAACATCTTCCTCGGGGTGCCGACGATGTACGTGGCGCTTCTGGAAGCGGCCAAGGCCGGTGCCGTCCGGCCGCCGGCCCTGCGGTACGGCATCTCCGGCGGGTCCTCCCTCCCCCTGGCCGTCATGGACAAATTCCGGGACGTCTTCGGCGTCGAAATCCACGAAGGCTACGGCCTGACCGAGACCTCCCCCGTCGCCGCGTTCAATCACGTGGGCACCCCGCCCCGGCCCGGCACCATCGGCACGGCCATTTGGGGCGTCGACATCGAGATTGCGCGCGCCGAAACGGTCGAAAGCATCGAGCTGCTGCCCGCCGGCGAACTGGGCGAGCTCGTCATCCGCGGGCACCTGCTGATGAAGGGCTACCTGAACCGGCCGGAGGCCACCGCCGAGGCGGTCGTGGACGGCTGGTTCCGCACCGGGGACCTGGGGACGAAGGACGACGACGGCTACCTCACCATTGTTGACCGCAAGAAGGACATGATCATCCGCAACGGCTACAACGTCTACCCCCGCGAGGTGGAGGAAATCCTCCTCACGCACCCGGAGGTTGTCAGCGCCGCCGTCTACGGAATCCCGCACGAGGTCCATGGCCAGGAAGTCGCGGCCGCGATCGTCCTCGACGCCGGCGCGACCGCCAGCGCGACGGACCTGATGGAATTCGCAAGCGCCCAGCTGGCCGCGTACAAGTACCCGCGCGTCATCAGGTTGCTCGCGGAGCTGCCCCTCGGGCCCAGCGGAAAAATCCTCAAGCGGAATTTAGCCACCGAATCCGGCGGGTCCTAGAAACCCGGGCGGTCACCTTGCGACGTAGGCCGCGAGGTGCTGGCCGGTAAGGGTGGGCTGCTCAGAGACCAAGCCTGCCGGCGTGCCCTCGAAGACGATCCGCCCGCCGTCGTGCCCGGCGCCGGGACCGAGGTCGATGATCCAGTCGGCGTGCGCCATGACGGCCTGGTGATGCTCGATCACGATGACCGACTTGCCGGAATCGACCAGCCGGTCGAGCAGGCCCAGCAGGTTCTCGACGTCGGCGAGGTGGAGGCCGGTGGTCGGCTCGTCGAGGACGTACACGGCGCCCTTCTCTGCCATCTGGGTGGCGAGTTTGAGCCGCTGCCGTTCGCCGCCGGAGAGGGTGGTGAGCGGCTGCCCGAGGCTGATGTATCCCAGTCCGACGTCGGCGAGCCGGGCGAGGATCTTGTGCGCGGCCGGGACCAACGCGTCCTCGGATTCGAAGAACCCCGTGGCCTCGGTGACCGGCATCGCCAGCACTTCGGCGATGTTGCGGCCGCCGAGTGTGTACTCCAGTACCGAGGCCTGGAACCGTTTCCCCTCACACTCCTCGCAGACAGATTCGACGGTGGCCATGACGCCAAGTTCGGTGTAGATGACGCCGGCGCCGTTGCACGCGGGGCAGGCACCCTCGGAGTTTGCGCTGAAGAGCGCCGGCCGAACGCCGTTGGCCTTCGCGAAGGCCTTGCGCACGGGCTCAAGCAGTCCGGTGTACGTCGCCGGATTGCTCCGGCGTGAACCGCGGATGGCACCCTGGTCGATTACCACCACGCCGTCCCGGCCGGCGATCGAGCCCTGGACCAGCGAGCTCTTGCCGGAACCTGCGACGCCCGTGAGCACGCACAGCACGCCGAGCGGGACGTCGACGTCGACGTCCCGGAGGTTGTGCGTCGACGCGCCGCGGATCTCCAGCTCACCGGAAGGCGAACGCACCGCGGCTTTCAGGGCCGCTCGGTCATCGAAGTGGCGGCCCGTCGCCGTCCCGCTCCCCCGCAGCCCGTCGACGGTGCCCTCGAACACCACCTCGCCGCCGCCCGTGCCGGCGCCCGGACCGAGGTCGACGACATGGTCCGCGATCGTGATGGTCTCGGGCTTGTGCTCCACGACGAGCACGGTGTTCCCCTTGTCCCGCAGCTGCAGGAGCAACTGGTTCATCCGCTCGATGTCATGGGGGTGCAGGCCGATCGTGGGCTCGTCGAAGACGTAGGTGACGTCAGTGAGCGACGAGCCCAAGTGGCGGATCATCTTGGTCCGCTGCGCCTCTCCCCCGGACAGGGTGCCGGCGGGCCGGTCCAGGGAGAGGTAGCCCAGCCCGATCTCCGCAAAGGAGTCCAGGAGGTGCTGCAGCCCGGCGAGCAGCGGTGCCACCGACGGCTCCTCCAGATCCCGGACCCAGCCGGCCAGATCGCTGATCTGCAGCGAGCAGACGTCAGCGATGCTCTTCCCATTGATCTTCGAGGACCGGGCCTCCGGGCTGAGACGGGTGCCCCCGCATTCGGGGCAGGTAGTGAACGTGACGGCGCGCTCCACGAAGGCGCGGATGTGCGGCTGCATCGCGTCGACGTCCTTGGAGAGCATCGATTTCTGGATCTTGGGGATCACGCCCTCGAAGGTGAGGTTGATGCCCTCGACCTTGATCTTGGTCGGCTCCTTGTACAGCAGGTCGTCCAACTGCTTCTTGGTGAACTTGCCGATGGGCTTGTCCATGTCAAAGCCGGCGCCGCTGAAGATGCGGCCGTACCAGCCGTCCATGCTGTAACCGGGGATCGTGAGCGCACCCTCGGCGAGTGACTTGGTGTCGTCGTACAGCGCGGACACGTCGAAGTCGGTGACCGAGCCCATGCCCTCGCACCGCGGACACATCCCGCCCTGGTAGACCACATCGCGCACCACGTTCTTCTCTACCCTGCCGCCCTTCTCCGTGCTCATCACCCCGCTCGCCTTGCGGGTGGGCACGTTGAAGGCGAACGCAGTGGGTGGACCGATATGCGGCCTTCCCAGCCGGCTGAAGAGGATGCGCAACATCGCGTTGGCGTCGGTGGCGGTTCCGACTGTGGACCGGGGATTCGCCCCCATCCGCTCCTGGTCGACGATGATCGCGGTCGTCAGGCCCTCGAGGACGTCGACGTCGGGCCGCGACAGCGTCGGCATGAAGCCCTGCACGAAGGCGCTGTAGGTCTCGTTGATCATCCGCTGCGACTCCGCGGCGATCGTGGCGAACACCAGAGAGCTCTTACCCGAGCCGGAGACACCGGTGAACACCGTCAGCCGGCGCTTCGGGATTTCCAGGGAGATGTCCTTGAGGTTGTTCTCGCGGGCACCGACCACGCGGATCAGATCGTGGCTGTCGGCAACAGGCAGTGCAGCCGGCTGCGTGTCCTGCCGCGCATCCGTCTGTGCATCCATCCCGGTGGGAATGCTCATCGTGTCTCCATCTCTTGGAAGCCGCCCTCATGGGCGGGGCATTCTTGGGCGGGGCGCCGGTCGCGGTTTCCGCCGGCGCCGTCTGGCTCTATCTAACCAGCATCTGCGGCTGGCGCTCAGGGATCCTGAAGTAGCCCCAGGACGTTGCCGTCGGGGTCAAGGCCCGCGGCGGATTAAGTGCGACCGTCGGCTCGTCAACGATGGCGCTCGGCGGCCGACGATTCGCCGGAGCAGCTCCGCACACTGTGGCGGGATTCGGCGGCCGGTCCCGCGCAGTTGTTGTCCAGTGCCCTGGTGTCCATTGTCTTAACCGCCACCCTCACTGAGAATGAACCATGACGGTCTACCTGAGGTCCTTGGAAACTGCTGTTCCGCCAACTGTCCTGATCCAAAGCGAGGCCCGGGACGTCTTTGCTGCCCAGCCGGGCCTCACGAGGCTGGGTACGCGCCTGGTGGGCACCTGCTTTGACTCGGCGGCGATCGACACCCGGTACACCGCCGTGGCGGAGCTCACCATGGACCGCCGGGCGCAGGACCCCCAGTTCTTCGAGCAGGGCACGGGCCTGCTGCTCAGTCCCAGCACGAAGGTCCGCAACGACATTTTCGCCACGGAAGCCACCAAACTCTTCATCGAAGCCGCCCGGAAGGCCATCGAGGTCTGCGCGGGCATTGATGTACGTGACATCACTCACCTCGTGACGGTCTCCTGCACAGGATTCTTCAATCCGGGACCGGACTACAAGATCGTCCGGGCACTGGGTCTGAACCCCGCCGTGCAGCGGTACCACCTGGGTTTCATGGGCTGCTACGCGGCCTTCCCCGCGCTGCGGGCCGCGAAGTCGTTTTGCGAGGCGGACCCGGATGCGGTGGTGCTGGTGGTCTGTGCGGAGCTCTGCTCCCTCCACGTCCGGACCTCCAATGACCCGGACACGATCATGGGATCGGCGCTGTTTGCCGACGGCGCCGCCGCCGCCGTCGTGACGGCGCGTGAGGTCCCCGGCGAGCCGGCGCTCATGCAGCTGGACCACTTCGAAACCGTCCTGACCCCTGTCGGCGAGGATTCGATGGCATGGAATATCGGCGACCACGGGTTCGAGATGGTGCTCGGCAACTACGTGCCGCACATTATTGACGATCACATCATCGGAGCCCTGGAGCCGCTTCTGTCCCGGGAGAGCTCCCTGGCCGGACTCCCCTACCGCGACATCCGGCACTGGGCCATCCACCCCGGCGGGCGCAGCATCCTGGACAAGGTCCAGTCCCGGCTGCAACTCAGCGACGAGCAGCTGGTGCCGGCCCGGGAGACGCTGCGCAACTACGGGAACATGAGCAGCGCGACTGTCCTGTTCGTGCTCCGGCACATCCTGGGCCTCCCGCCTGCGGACGGTGACGCGGATGGTGACGCCCGCGGTGACGAGCGGATCTGCTCCATGGCCTTCGGCCCCGGGCTGACCGTGGAAACGGCACTGTTCACCAAGATCAGCAGCACGCAAAGGCCCGCCGGCCCGTCGGCGGCGCCCCACGAATCGGCGCAGCCGGAATCGGCCCTGCCGGAATCGGCCCTGGCCTGAGGCTGGCAGCGTGGATCTTCTGCGGGAGCGCGCTGCTGACGCCGTCGAGGAAATGGACGGGCCCGGCTGTGACCCCAAACGGCTGGAGCGCACGTATGCGCAGTTTGCCCTGGTCAACCGCGCCATCGCGGGCTGGCGCGGTATCTACGTGAGACAAATCCGGCCACGGCTGCTCGAGAGCATCGCCGGCCCCGCCACGACCCTGCTGGACATCGGCTGCGGCGGCGGCGATGTGCCGGCTTTGCTGTCCCGCTGGGCCGTCCGGGACGGACTCCGGCTCGAGATCACCGCCATCGACCCTGACCCGCGCGCCAGCCGGTTCGCCGCGGGACGGAATGCCGGCCCGGGCCTGGTGTTCCGCCAGGCGGAATCCTCCGAGCTGGTCAATGAGGGCCGCAGCTACGACGTCGTGATGTCCAACCATGTGCTCCATCACCTGTCCGCGGACGGGCTGCCGGGATTTCTCGCAGAGTCGGCAGCGCTGTGCCGCGGCAGGGTCATCCACAACGACATCCGGCGCAGTCCTGCCGCCTACGCGTTCTTCTACGCGGTTTCCTGGCCGCTCACCGGCTCGTATATCCGTCCGGACGGGCTGACCTCCATCCGGCGCAGCTACACCGCTGCCGAACTCCGGGCAGCCGCTCCCTCCGGTTGGAGCGTGTCCCGCCATTGGCCCTTCCGGAACCTGCTGATCCTGGACAAGGCGGCTCACCAGAGTGCGGACAAAGGGTCCGCCGGTGCCTGAGGTGCTGGTTATCGGCGGCGGACCCGTTGGATTGTTCATGGGGGCCCTCCTGCTGCAAAGTGGCGTGAGCGTCCGGATCCTGGAACAGCGCACCTGCCGCGAGCCCCACTCCCGGGCCATCGGAATCCATCCCCCGGCACTGGATGCGCTGCAGCAGGCCGGCGTCGCCCAGGAACTGGTTGCCCGGGGTATCCCCATCCGGAGCGGCATCGCCGTCGCCGGCGGAGTGCGGCTCGCGGCCATGAACTTCGCGGGCGTTTCCGGCAGCTTCCCGTTCGTCCTGGCCCTCCCCCAGGCCACCACCGCGGCGGTCCTCGAAGGCAGGGTCCGGGAGCTGGATCCCGGCGCCTTGCTCCGTGGCGTCAGGCTCACCGGCCTGCACGACGACGGCGGACGGGTCACGGTGGACGCTTGCTCCCCCGCCGGTCCGGTCCGGTATTCGTCGCGGCTGGTGATTGCCGCCGACGGGGTCCACTCGGACGTTCGCGCCCTGCAAGGCACAGCCGTTTGGGCCAAGGACTATCCGGACAGCTACCTCATGGGCGATTTCGCCGACAGCACCGGGTTGGGCCAGGACGCGGCGCTGTTCCTGGAATCAGGCGGCATCGTGGAGTCCTTTCCGCTGCCCGGAAAGCTGCGCCGGTGGGTGGTCCGCCTGGACAATCCACGGTCCGGGGCTGCGGAACTGCCGGGCGCCCCCGCAATTGCCGGTTCCGAGGCGCGCTGGCTCGCCGCGCGCATACGGGAACGGACCGGGATCGACGTCGATCCCGGGAGCAACAGCATGCTGAGTCGCTTTGGCGTGAGGTGCCGGCTGGTCCGGAACATGGTGGCCGGCCGGACCGTCCTGATCGGCGACGCAGCGCACGAGGTCAGTCCCATCGGCGGCCAGGGCATGAACCTGGGCTGGCTCGACGCCGTGGCGCTGGCACCGATCGTGGGCGCGTCCCTGAACGGTGCTGCTGTGGGCGCGGAACTGCGTGCCTTTCAACGGAGCCGGATGCGGGCAGCCGTCACAGCCGCACGCCAGTCCGAGATCAACATGGCGCTGGGCCGGCCCCTGGCGGGACGTCTACTGGCTGCGCGGAGCCGCACAGTTGCCGCGGCGGGGGGCATTCCCGCAGTGAACCGCCTCGTGGCCCGCCGCTTCACGATGCAATGAACGGCTCCCGTCCTGCTCCGCGCGCGCGGCGGCAGCGGGAATACACTGGCACCATGGGAAGCCCCTTCCAGCGGCCCCCGGGGCATGCGGACCGACCCCCGGCCGGCCACCCGGCAGCACCCGGGAGCACAGCGCTCAAGCGTGTCGCAGCGCTGGTTCTGTTGGCCGCTGCGACGTCCTGCAGCCCTGGTACCGCCGGATCGGGACCCAGCACCGGACCCGGTAAGGGCGGGGCCAGCCCCGGCGCAACCCCGCCGGCAGCCGGCCCGCCCGTCAGTGCCGAGATCAATCAGCTCCGGGACAACTACAGCAAGCAGATCATCGCGATCCAGCTCACCAACAACACCGCCGGCCCGCTGACAGTCCTGACGGCGGAGCTCGGCAGTGAGCTGTTTGCCGCCACGATTCCCTGGCAGCCACCGGCCGGGGGCATCGAACTGCCGCCCGGCCAGGCCAAGATCCTCCCGGCACAGCTGCCGGCGCCCTCCTGCGAAGCGCAGCCACCCCGGTCGCCGGCGGTAGCGACGGCCACGCTCCGGCTGGCAGTCAACCCGGGACCGGCGGGCGGCACGGCCCTTCCCGCC
>NZ_MQTQ01000098.1 GCF_020532805.1 Arthrobacter sp. SO5
GGCTCGAGGGCGGCTAGGACGAGGTCGAGGCCGAAGTTGAACTCCTCCGCCGGGTCGTAGCCGGCAGCGACGAGCGCCGCGGCGGACTCATTGAGGTAGGGGAACTCGTCAGGAGGAAGCTGGGGCAAGTAGACGTCCTCGCCCATGTCCGCGAACTCATCCGCCGTGTCGAACGGCAGGCTGGCTTCCTGCAGGGCGAAACCGTAAACATAGCTGTCGAGCAACCAGTTGGCGTGCGTCGCCATCAAGACCGTGAAGCCAGCCCTCCGCAGGCAGGCGGTGACCGCTTCGTGGTGGCGAAGGTTCGCAGGCCCCGGCGATGTCCGCGACTCCATTAGGCCGTTCGCCCACGGGTGGCGTGCGAGAACCTGTCGGGCGGATACCGCCCGCCGTCGTATCGCCGACTGCCAGTCGGTCTCTTCGGGCGGGAGCTCGATCTCCTCGAACACGA
>NZ_MQTQ01000099.1 GCF_020532805.1 Arthrobacter sp. SO5
CCGGCTGGTCGCACGAGGAGTACCTGGCCGCCGTGCTCTCCCGTGAAGTCTCCGAACGCGAAGCCTCCGGAGCGGCGACCCGGATCAAAGCCGCGAGGTTCCCGGCGCACAAGGACCTCGAGGAGTTCAACTTCGACCACCAGCCCTCCGCGGACCGGACCCTTATCGCGCATCTGGGCACCGGCGTCTTCCTTGCCGAGGCCAAGAACGTGGTCCTGCTCGGGCCTCCCGGCACCGGCAAAACCCATCTCGCGGTCGGAATCGGCATCAAGGCAGCCAAGGCCGGGCACAGGGTCCTCTTCGACTCCGCGACCGGCTGGGTCGCCCGGCTGCAGGA